>CAIKND010000078.1 GCA_903828675.1 uncultured Acidobacteriaceae bacterium | reverse complement strand
GTACCACATCTTCACCTTCTTCCCTCTCGGGTAGACGGTGCCCTTCTGATACTTCACTGCCATGGCTGTTCTCCTTTAGCCTGGCTTCCTTCCCTGATCGTGGAGAACACTACTTTCATACACGAAATCGCGAGGGTCGGGAAGACGGTTGTGTATCCAGTTCAGCCAGAAAGGCTTCCACGTCGGCCAATCGGTATCGCATGAGCGAACCCATCTTCAGCCCGCGGATTCTGGGCGACCGGCGCGTGGTGTGGTCGCGGACCCAGCGTTCGGAGACACCGAGTCTCGCGGCGACCTGCCGCGCGTTCATCAGTCGATCATTTCCGGGTACTGTGTTCGAATGCGAGAGGGCTGGAGACTCGACTGGGTGCAAGGTGCGTTCCGCTGTTGGAACATATGGTCTGAAGGCCGTTGGATAAGCAGGATGGATTGACTGCTCGGAATGGCTGGCGAAACGATTCTCGCGCAGTTGGTCTTCTGCGCCGAAGACCGACGCATTGGCCCGCATTGCTAACGGGGAAGCAGAATCGGCGGACTTACTCAAAATGCGATTGGACATATAGAACCTCCCGTGTCCGACTTGGCTACATCGTCGAACGAAACGGGAAGCCCGTCCATTACTTTGTATCTAACATCTATTAGCTTAAAGTTATCAATACTTTCATCTACTAAGTCCCATCAGCCGCATCGAAGAACTGCTGCCCTGGAACCTGGCCTCTGCACTCCCCACACACACTTCCCTCGCCGCCTGACCCACGCTTGCCACAAGTACCCGCTTAAAATAAGTGGATACTTCGCCGATGTGTGGGCCCAGCCCGACCTCCGCCTCGTCAAGAGGGGAGTACCGCGCGGTTACCCCCGCCTGCGCATTTCCTTAAAGGGGAGAATCAGCCGTCATGCAACCTGTGCACAATGAAGAAACCAAGGCTGCGCTCCCGAATTGACCCAAAACCCGAAAGATGTGATCCAAATCACGAATCCGAAAAGTATGATCAAAATCACGGTCGTGAGACGGGAAAATAGACCTTGAAACCATCCGCAGAGAGGATAGAATCACAACAAATGAACCTCAACAGCCAGCGATTGTATGTGGCATAGGCCAAATGAACTGTCGGACAGGCATGAGCTATGAGCGGAAAAGGTCGGAGAGAACGAAGGCGTCGCGCTGATTCCGACAATCATGGATCGCCGGCGGTTCACTTAGTACAACAGGACCCCGAAACAAGGCTGAATCTTGCTTCCCACGTTCCAATGAGGGGATCGGTGATTTCATCAAGCTCAATGAACGGGCCGTATCAACTGCCGGACGTGAATGCCGATACTGAACAGTTCTTACGAACGGTGGCCACAGATGTTGTGGACAAGCAATACAGATTGTACGCTTGGGCTGACACGAAGAACCAAGCCCTCGTTACGACTAACAGTTTACTATTCGCGGCTGTTGGCTTCCTGTATAAGGAGGCTGTAAAAGATACACTTGCATTGATCTTCCTCGGACTAGGAGTTGCGTTTATCGCATCCAGCCTCATAATGTGCCTCACCCAAGCCCTTTGTAAGATTTCAAGCGGCAAAAGTGGCAATGAACCGAATACTCGATCCTTGCGGGGGATTTCGTCGTTCAAGATGTGGGAGGATTACCGAGAAGCATTCATGAGAAAAACGAAAGCAGATATTCTCGCGGACACCATCCGACAGATATACGGTATGGCAAGCAACAACATACGAAGTGCGAATATTATCAAATGTGGAGTGTGGCTTACGTCTTTTGGTGTTCTGGTGATTCTAGGCTCGATATGCTTCAGTGCTTTGTCCGCCCATGGATACCACGCATTTGGCGCATGGCAACAGGATACGGGGCAGGCTGTTCAAAATACGCAACCTGCTTCGCCTAAAGCTACACCTCAAACATCAATGAGTGTTTCCGAACCCCTCGTCCCCACCAAGATGCTTCCGGCAACGGTGCCAGGCCCTTCATCACCCGCTGCCCCTGTAGCCCCACCAGTAATCAACACAGAAAGGCCAATTGCGGGAACAAGACCATGACACCATTGTTCAGTCTTAATAATCTTGGCAGTTTCATTATCAATGGCGAAGAAACTCGATCCACGTCTATTCCTGGGGCGGAGCGCGTTGAGTCAATCAATCCGTTTTCTGGAGACATTCTATGGGTCGGTGAAGCAGCTTCTATGCAGACCGTCGATGAGGCTGTAGCTTCGGCGCGCAAAGCATTTCCTGCATGGGCTCGATTGAGCTTTTCGGAGCGAGAACAATTTCTTTCGCGCTTCGTTGCTTTGGTTCAAGAACATGCAGAAACGTTGACGCGGCTGATCGCAACAGAAGCAGGAAAGCCCTTGTGGGAGTCAAAGATAGAAGTCAACAGCCTTGTTACTAAACTTGGGGCCTCTGTCGATGCGTACAAGAGCAGAGTTCTTGAGTCAGAACGGGAGGTCCGTGGCTTGCGATCCAGAACTCGTTACCTCCCGCACGGAGTCATGGCAGTACTCGGTCCCTTCAATTTTCCGGCAAGCATGGCAAACAGCCACATTATGCCAGCGCTACTCGCTGGCAATACGGTGGTTTTCAAGCCAAGTGAACTGACACCTGTTATTGGGCTTATTGTTTCGCGCCTCTGGCAGCAGGCAGGTCTGCCGCAGGGGGTAATGAATTGTATCACCGGTGCAAAACGGACTGGGGAGTATCTAGTATCACACAACGATGTCAACGGCGTCTTACTTGTGGGTGGCCACACTGCAGGGATGTCTATTCTTCATACACTGGCCAACTCACCGCAGAAGATTGTTGCATTAGAAATGGGAGGGAATAGCCCGTTGGTTGTGTGGGACTATGACGATCTCGATGCGGTCGTTCACATAATCATTCAATCCACGTTCCTGAGCGGTGGCCAGCGATGTTCTGCGGCCAGGCGATTACTTGTCAGAGATGCAGACTCAAAACTTATCCCCAGATTGACTGAAGTTCTTCAGAAACTCAGGCTAGGTGATTTCAACTTGACGCCTGAGCCCTACTATGGGCCATTGATTCGACCCGAGGCTGCGGATCGGGTAACAAGGAGAATTAAGGAATTGATCTCAGGTGGTTCCAAGTCGATCCTTGAATCTGTTCAGCAGGGACCGATTGGCACTGTATTGACGCCTGGCTTACTGGAGGTTGACAACTGCTCGAATGACAGCGACGAAGAAATCTTCGGCCCAGTCCTAAAGATTCGTCGATACAGAGAATTAGGGGATGCAATCCGAATTGCAAACGAGACTAAGTTTGGCCTAGCAGCTGGAATAATATGCCAACAGAAGGAGCTTTTCGAGGAATTCTTCCACTCTGTGCAGGCCGGGATCGTTAACTGGAATCAGCAACTCACGGGAGCTACTACTTTGGCTCCCTTTGGAGGAATAAAGCAAAGCGGCAATTTTCGACCCGCGGGGTTTCTATCTGCCGACTATTGCTCATATGCGGTGGCATCGTTTGAAGTTGAGACGCCCAAACTGCCAGTTTCACCTGTTCCAGGAATCACTTTCTGATCGAATGGTGATAGCTAATCATGTTAGGACGCCAACTCTATTTCGAGCTGAACAATCTGCTGGGTGCGACTATTGCCGGGACTGGAGGCTTTAATGAACATATCCAGGTGTCCCCAGTCGTTCTACCCGAACGAGTATTTGCTCAACGCACAGCTCGCCTCAGTATTCTAAGAGCCTTCTTTGAGACTACGCTTCAAATCTTCCGTGGTGTCATTGATGGTAAGTATTCACCGGAGTTGTCTCGACTGTTACTTTGTGATGTTCCCGAGAGCTATGGGATCAAGTTCCATCAGGAACTTCCAGGTGAGGTGTGGACGACTCCTCATTTCTTTAGAACCGATGAGGCTCCTGACGGACGCATTTTTGAGATTCAATGTCCCGGTTCTGGCTGGGGTGATCTCCAGTTGCTAACGAATTTATATGCTCCCCATTTCAAGTTGGAAGCAATCTCTAAATATCAACCGTCGGAATTCGTTGCTCAGGAAGTTGTTACGCTGTGTGGTGAAGCTGAACCGACTGTCCTTCACTTGCTGGACAATTCGTCGAACCCGACATCGATGAGATATCTCATTGCAACTACACAACCGCCACTCCGTTACTGGGGTTACGATAAGTCGGTCCGAAATGGCAAGTGCCAACTCGTCAGAAGCCATTCATTCTTCGGTTTAGTTGCGGAGAATCTGTTTAAAAATCGAGTGCAAGACGCTAGCAAGGGATTGGTCAGGTTTGATCTCCCTCCCATACTTGTGTTCGACCAAAAAGCTCCGCTCTGTCTTCCGTTTATTGAAGAAACACGCGCGCAATTTTCAGATGAAATCCGGGATTCGCTAGTCTACTCATACCCAGTCAGTGAAACCGGTTTCCTTGATCACAATGGTGACTGGATTGACATAGACGGCTTCCTGAAGCGGCCAGCTTCTCAGCGTAAGTATTTTCTGAAATATGCAGGGTGTGATGTTTCTAGGAATTGGGGAAGCCGGAGCGTGTTTCGACTTGACGACCGTAGCGCCCCGGTCCATCTCAAAGCAGCAGCGGCGGACGCGAAGCGCGGACGCTTCTGGCTAATTCAACCAGAAATCTCACAAAAGGAATGTGTGACCTTCTTTGACAACCACACTTACGGCTCGACTCAGGCGAAATGGACTGCAAAGTATTCCTGCTTCTATGGGGCAACATCCCTATTAGGAATCCGGACAATGCACAGGAATCATTTTAAGGTACACGGCCAAGAGGACACAGCGGTTGGGATTGCAATACCCTCGTATTCGGCTGGTGGGTGATGAGCCATGAACATGACTAAAGACAATGCGAGGTCCAATGGAAACTGAAGTGAAGCACTATAGGAGAGAGTTGGCGCGAATAGTAAAGATTGCCAAACACTTACGCTCGCTTAAGGCTGGAAGGGAAACGTCTTGGGAGCAAGCGGCAGAGTGGCATCTCAAATACGCCAACTTTCACAATGAGCAGGTCTTGGCGTTGACAATCACACTTTCTCCCACAGGTTGCGAATGGGCGGGAAAGGGTGGATGCACAATGTGCGGGGAGTTTGAGGGGGCGTACAAAGGAAAAGCGCTTATTGAAGACCCTCGATTTCATATAGCACAATTCGCCTCAGCAATCGGCAATCCGGCAATATGGGAAGCTGCACGAAAGGAGAATAGACCGATTCCATGGTTGCGTGTTGTGCAAGAAGGTAACTATACCAACACGAAAGAAACGAATATTGTTTCGCAAGAAACGATACTTCGGTTGGCTACGCGTATCAAGGGAGTTGAACGAATAACGATTGAGTCGCGGCCGCAGTATCTGAACGATAGGAATGTTAGTGCGTTGGCGAAGATAGTCGCTGACTCCGGCGTTGAGTTAGAAATCGGAATGGGGTTTGAAGCGCAGGATGATGTAGTAAGAAACGTCTGCATAAATAAACAAGGCACCATCGCGCAGTTTTCCGATGCGGCAAAGTTATTGCGAAAATATCATATACTCCCATTGGCTTTCGTGTTGCTCAAACCTCCTTTTCTAACTGAACAAGAGGCAATCGATGAGGCAGTTGCAACTGCTCATTGTGCCGTGGAGATAGGTTTCTCGAGGATCAGTTGTGAGCCGATGAGCATTCACCCATACACGGTGGTTGATGCGTTAACCCAGGCGGGAGATTATAGAGCTCCGTGGTTATGGTCAGTTGTGGAAGTGACAAAGCGGTGCGCTGAGATTTCCAAGATGTTTGGCATAGGTGGACTTGGCTACTACCCTATACCTAGTGAATATGCCCACAATCATTGCGATAACGGAACCGATTGCAATAGGCGCCTTATCGATGCAATATTGAAGTATAACGCAACGCGTGATGTTTCGGCGTTCAATGGCGTGGCGTGTTCGTGTAAGAGTGTGTGGGAAAGAGAGTGCCAAGTGTCATCCGTGCCGCTTAAAAAGAGGATACAAGAACAATTGACACATGTAGAGGACCTATTACCACACTATGCAACAAAGGAATCATCAAAAGACAATATCATGAGAAGCATGAGAATTCTTGCAAGTAACTCTCAAGGATAGAAATGTGCCTCAGGATGTGGGCTCAACCTTCCCATTGGCCATGCACCCCAGGTACGACGAAAGCCAATTTACTGAAAACGCAAATGCTGTTGTGAAGCGTGCTGTACTCAACTCCAGCGATCACTGACTGAGCTTCGCTGAAGTTGGCTTGCGCCTCGCCGGGCACATGAGAGAGAAAGATAAACATCTCCTGGCCGCCGAGTTTTTTGTCTCGCAAGTAGTCCTTCGTCGTCCTAGCGCGTTCGCTTGCCCCGAGCTTCTCTGCTGCATCGATTCGGTTGTTCAAGGGGTCCGCATCCTGTCGAACGCAGGGCCTTCATGGCCAAGGCAAGGCGGCATGTAAGCGGAAGTTCCTTTCGCAGCCGAATACCTTTAAGAGATCACTTCATAGGAGTGCTTTGACGCAAGCGATACACTATGTCGAAAGTTCTGTAGAAAAAAGTTTGAACGAGTGTGGAAAAGCATCTCGAAACTTGCTACACTGGCATTCCCTTGAGGGCTTTTCGCGTCCGATTAGACGCGTTTATTTTGGTTTGCTGTCGATTGCCTTGGGCAAGGGTTAGATGCAAAAGCAGTATAGGGCAGATGTCGTGCCCCTCGTCGGTGCCCCTCAGGTTGAGCGTTTCACGGAGGGCCCCTGTATGAACGACTACGCTGAGTTCCGTCATTTCAGATACCTTCTGGAGATTCTGGAGCAAGAGAGTCTCCGCTCTGCCGCCGAAATTCTTCACACCACCGCACCAAATATCTGCAAACAGATGCAGGAGTTCCAAGAGCACTTTCACCTGTGTCTCTACCGGCGCCTGCGCGACAACCGCATTAAGCGAACGAAGTCAGGAACCGGGTCCATCCCAATCGTGCGGGACCTGCTCGATCATCGCGACGAAGTGATCGCCGTCATGCAGGCAATCGAGAGCCGCGAGATCAACACGCTACGCCTGGGAAGCGGGACGTTCGTGGACAAGGAGTTGTTCCACGCAGCCTGCGACTTTCATCGCGAGGTCCTTCCTTCCTGCGTCATCAAGCCGGAGCACGCCGACAGTTCGGACCTCGCAAATGAGATTGTGAGCGGCAAGCTTCATGCTGCCCTTGTGACACTCCCTGTTAACGAATTCGAACTTCGGGTGGAAGAGCTTCGCCGCGACAGACTTGTCGTCTGCCTGCGCGCCGACCATCCGCTGGCCGGAAAACCCTTTGTCAGACCGGCGGAACTCAGTGGAAATATTGGTGTTCTGTATCATCCGGAACGGCATCCAGAAGCGCATGCGCAGATGATGGAGCGGCTCAAGAGAGCCGGGATTCGCGTCGGAGAATTCAGTAGCGCCTCCCATCCCACTGAAATGCAACATTTCGTAAAAGAGGGCTTCGGGTTGACATTGATTCGAGAGGGGACCGAACTGGACGCTGATCTGACCACGCGGCCAATCTTCGGTGTTGACTGGACCGTGGACACTGCGTTTATCTACCATCGCGAACGCATACCGCCAACGATTCCGGTTCTCGTCAGACACCTCCGGCGGCATATTGCGATCTCGCTCAAAGGAAAGGATCCTACTGAAGCGCTCGGTTTACCGAATTTGAAGAATGGCGGCCGCAAGAGACCGCCACGGTCTGATAAGGGAGATTTGGAACAGTTGAATCTCCTCGACTGGAAGGACCAAGCATGAGCAGAGTAAGCTTCAGTTGTGCGGGACTTTCTGCGAATGTCGTTAACTAAAAGTGAACACCTGTTAACTACAAACGAATAGACAGCGGGAAGAAATCGTCATACGCTCACGGCAAATCGCGGCTTTTCGTGGCCGCTGGAGGTGCCGATGAACGTCCTGCTAACACGCGTCTTCCGGCGCGGGATTGCTCACGGGCAACACCTGCGTCGGACGCGCTCCACTCTTTGTCTTGTAACCCTGCTCATTGTCCTCCCGGCGCTCGCTGAGGCGCAGTTTATCAACTCACCTTTCGACACCGGACTAACCTCACTCCAATCTCTCTTTACCGGCACTGTCGCCAAGGTGGCCAGCTTGATCGCCATCGTCATTGGCGGCTACCAGTTCGCGCACGGCGAGCCAGGCGCGAAAAAGACGCTGGCAGGCGTTGCCGCAGGATCGGGAATTGCCGTGATGGCTGCCAACGTTTTGAGCTGGCTTTGGGGCATCTGACACGAACGCTGTTCTCAAGGTCGTAACCGCAACCAACAACCAACTTCAAATGTGAGGGGCAACCATGCAGACACACACCAATAGCCGGCGTCGGAACCGGGTCTACAAGAGCCTGCACAAGCCCCTCACGTATCTTGGCGTTGAACGCACCTTGTTCTATTTCGTCTGCGTAGGAGCGGTCGGCGCATTCAATATTTTCAACAGTTTAATCGCCGGAACCATCTTCTTCATCGGCGGTTACATTTTCGGTCACTGGGTGACGAACAGCGATCCGGCATTCCTCCGCATACTTGCCCGCTCGGAACGGTACAAGCCGCGCTACGACGCTGCAAAGCAGGCCGTTCCCAACGTGGAGGTGCTCTGATGCTACGCATTGATAAAGTCATCAAACCATGGAAAGATGCCGACTCGTTGAACAGCCACATCAATCTGTATGGGTTCTGGAATGAGACGGCGTTTCTGACAAAGAGCGGCGACCTCGGCATGGTCCTGAGCATTCCCGGCGTGGATTACGAGAGCTTGGACCACGCCAGCCAGGAATATGCGGTGAAGCGGATAGAGGCGGCTTTGAAGTCATTCGGACCCGGCTTCCACGTCTATCAATATTTATTCAAGTCGAACCGTCCGGAGATTCCATTCGCCAGCTACGACGATCCCGTCGTGCAGGCGGCTATCGACCAGCGGCGTCAGTTTTTCGAGTCAAGGCGCGACCGCCTTTATCAGATCGAGATCTTTTATTGCATCGTGCTCGAAGGCGCGCGCTCAAAGACCGGCGTGGGCGCGGCGCTGTCCCGGCTGTTCAGCGATCCAGCGGGCGCAATCGGCGAGTTGAAGAGTCAATTCACGAACAGCAGCATGAAGACGCTGCTTCGTTCGCAGATCGACAGCGACCTCGCACGGCTCACCAGCCAGGTACAGGCCTTCGTCCGCCAGTTTGCCGATTTCATGCAAATCGAGATCCTCAATCAACAAGGCCAGTTCCGCTTCTTTCGGCGGCTCCTCAACTACGACGATTGGCGCGTGGCCGGCCGGCCGAAGCACACGCAGTTTCTCGACTACCAGGTGGTCAATTCGAATCTTGAAGCCGAACGTGATCACCTCAGGGTTGGCGACCACTTCGTCCGCGTCCTGACGATGAAGGAAGCAGTCGCTGAGACCCGGCCGCTTGTGCTTGATTCTCTCCTGAAGATTTCGGGGAATTTCTATGTTGTCACCGAATGGGCGCCGATCACAACGGAAAGAGCGCGCAAGGAAGTGAACAAGCGGCGCCGGCACTTCAATGTCTCGAAGACCGGCTTCATCTCCCAGTTGGGCAACGACCCTGCGAAGACCAATCCACGCGATGTTCTCATCGATGAATCAAAACAGGCAGACATTGAGAACCTCGGCGACTGTCTGCGTGTGCTCGGAGACGGCCAATACCTCGGCGACTTCTCGTTGACGATTGTACTGTATGGCCGGGACAGACATGAGCTCGACCAACTTGCCGGAGAGTTCACCGGCGTATTCACCAACGCCGACGGCAATCTCTTCGTCGAGACTTACAACCAGCTCAATGCTTACTTCGCTACCGTGCCGGGCAACTACTCACTGAACCTGCGAAGGATGTACCTGCTGAACTCGAACTATGCGGATCTCTCGTTCCTATTCACGATCCTCCCCGGCGAGAAGATCAATGCACATCTCTCCACGGAATACCTGGCCGTACTGGAGACTGACAATCAGACACCTTACTATTTGAATCTCCACGAGGGCGAAGTTGCCCACACGCTGATTCTTGGCATGACGGGCAGCGGAAAATCGTACCTGTGCAATTTCCTGCTGCAGAATGCACAGAAATATGACCCGCTTACCTTCGTCTTCGACATTGGAGGCAGCTTCGAGTCGATCACGACGATTTTCGGCGGGAGCTACTTGAACGTGGGCCAGGAAACACGGGACTTCACCATCAATCCGTTCTCGCTTCCATATGAGAAGGAGAACCTGCAATTCCTCTTCAGCTTCTTCCGCGTGCTGATCGAGGGGAACGATGAACGCTTTCGGCTCGACTTCAAAGAGGAGCGCAAGCTCTGGGAGGCCATCGAACGCACATACCTTCTTGAACCAGGTCAGCGCACTGTTTCCAACTTCGCCAATATCATCGGCGACCTGAAAGATCGGCTGCATCGCTGGACTCGCGCCGGTCAGTATGGCTTCCTCTTCGACAACGCCGAGGACACGCTTTCGTTCAAGCGATTCCAGACTTTCAACTTTCATGGATGGAGCGATGCTCCTGAAGTGCTGGAGCCGCTCCTGTTCTACGTGCTGCACCGGGCCTCGAACGAGATTTGCCATCCGGCCAATCTCGGGACGTTCAAAACATTCCTGATGGACGAGGCATGGCTCTTCATGAAGAACGAGACCATTCGAAATTATGTGGTCCAAGCGCAGAAGACATGGCGCAAGCACAATGCGGCCATGATTCTGGCCACCCAGTCCATCAAGGAACTTGAGCAATCGGGCATGTTGCAGACAGTGGCCGAAAGCTGCCCGACGAAGATCTTCCTTGCCAATCCGGAGATGAATCGGGATGTCTACCGCGAAGCGTTTCATTTGAACGACACCGAGCTTGAACTGATCGCCGGGCTTGTTCCTCCAGGGCAGATGCTCATCCGTAAGGCGCAGAGTTCGAAGAAGGTCCATTTGAATGTCGATTCCGTCACGCATTGGATGGCGACGAACAATGCCCGCGACAACCTGAAGAAGCGCGAGTACTTCGAGCGCTACGGCATTGCTGAGGGGCTTCGCCGCCTTGCCCAAGAATATCCATTTCAACCTCGATTGGCGGTTATTGCCGCCCCCAACCTCATAGGAGCTGTCGCATGAATCGCCGACTCTTTGCCATCGCCGGGCTGGCCCTGGCGCTCGTCTCTGCCGACGCGGCAGCGCAAGATGCGTCGGCCCGTACCGTGCAGTATCACTCGCAGGACATCGTACCCATCCACGCCAAGTTGAAGTACACGACGTTGATTGAGCTGCCGGCAACCGAGAAAATCATGCAGGCAGCTACTGGCGACAAGGAATTCTGGGTGGTTGATCTGGTTGGCAATTTCTGTTTCGTTCATCCGGCGAAGGCTGGCATCGCTTCGAATCTGAACCTGATCACTGACAAGGGAAACATCTACAGCTTCACGCTCCAGGACGTTTCCGGCACGACCGCGGTCCCGGACCTGAAGGTTCTAATCCAGCCGGCAGACCGATCAGCCATTGTTGCAGCAAGCGGGCCTCCGCAATTTGTGCCCGCCGCGCAATTTGAGGAGTCGAGACAAGCGCTCGCCGCGGTGCAGTCCCACGTCGAGCAGGTAGTAGACGAGTACAAGAGCGCCTATCCACTTCAACTGAAGTTCGATTACTCATTCAAGGCAAATGAAGCGCCCTTTGATATTCAGTCCATCTACCACGATGACAAATTCACATACATCAAAACCAACGCTCCAGAGAAGTTCAGCGTGTACGAGATGAAGGACGGAAAGCCGAATCTGATCTCCTACGACCTGCGCGATGGAACCTACATCATTCCGAAGGTCATGGATTCTGGATATGTCGAGTTGGGCAAGAAGCGCATGGACTTTTCGCGCAAGGGATAGCCGTTCGCTAAACAGAACGGAGGGGGCAACATGGAAGAGGTTCTCAACAATTCGCAGCCGGTACCGACTCAACCTGGAGTCCATGCCGAGCCCGAGTTGCGGCGGTCAAACAACGAACCCAGTGGCGTTCTGCGCAAGAACCTGAAGCCGACGCTCTATTTGGTCGCCGCCGGGATTGTAGTTCTTGCAGGACTGTTCAGCGGGTTGGGAAAGAAATCTCCGGCAACCCAAGCTGCCGCAAATCACGAGCCGCCTCAGCCAGCGGTCCAGGACAACACGGACAACAACGTTCAGACCCTCAAGAGCAACGTTGCGGAGGCTCGCCAGCGTGCTGCCCAGCAATCGGGAACAATCGCCGGCCAGGACCCGGCCATGGCGAATGCAACTCGTGCGCAACAGGTCGCGGCTGCCGGATACAGCCCAACCGGGGAATCCGTTCAATGTGCGCCGGGCGAGAATTGCCCTGCGCAACAGAATGGATACGGGCAGCAGGGAGGGCAGCAACTTTCTCCGGCACAACAGGAGGCTCAGCAGCTTGCGGCCAAGGAGCGGGAACTTGCATATAATGCGCGATTTGCATCTAATCTTGTCTATGCGCGCACGCCGGAGGCACCTGCGCAGCAAGCCGCTCCGGCAAGCCCGGAGAGCGCCGTGGACGCATCCTACCAGCAGAATCAGAACCTCCCCGGCCAGGCGAGCAGCAGCCTTGTCCAGGGCCGGACGGCGGGCGACCCTCCGTCGCCGGCCTCGGCCTCCGCGCAACAGTCGAACAATCGCCGGCCTCAGGTAAATATCGACTCGGCTGTCGGGCAACCCTACGTCATCTACGAGGGCCTTACGTTGGATACGGTCCTCATGAATCGAATTGATGGCGATGCCGCCGGCCCTGTGAAGGTGCTCGTCTCGAACCCCGTCTACTCGCACGACCGTCAGCATGTCCTGATCAAGGAAGGGACCGTCGTGCTTGGTGAGGCCAGGAAGATCGGTTCGTCCGGCATCGGCCAACAACGCCGCATGGCCGTGGTCTTTCACCGCATGATCATGCCCGATGGATACTCCGTGGATCTCGACCAGTTCCACGGTCTCGACCAAATCGGGGAAGAAGGCATGAAGGACAAGGTCAATAACCACTATTTCCAGATTTTCGGCGCCTCGATTGCGTTGGGCGTTATCTCCGGCGCGGGAGAGATCACCCAGGGCGGCGGAACCATCTCCACCAATGGGTCACAAGCGTTTACCACCGGAGCGGCCGGGAGTCTTTCGCAATCGGCCTCCACAATTCTTGACCGCTTCATTCAAATACCGCCAACCATCACGATCCGTGAAGGGCATCGAGTGAAGGTGTATTTCACTCAGGACATGCTCTTGCCAGCATACGAAAACCACACCATTCCGCAGACGTTTTAGGAGAAGCCCATGCGCCACAGTTCGAGGATTGTTGCTTTCTCAGCATTTCTGATCTTTGCCTTCCCTGGATGCCAGAGCCATCAAGCCAAAGTCGATGCACTGCAAAAGGAGTACGACCGGCTAAGCAAACAGTTTGCAGAAGATTGTTCCGCTGAATACCTCAAAGTACCGCCAACATTGAGCGAGAAATGCTCCGAAGAGAGTAAAAGAATGGGCGAAGCAGGACAACGCCTTCGAGAAGAACTTGCCAAACGGTAGCGTTGAAGGGAGATGTTCATGAAAACAGTACTGGTAATCGTCGCATTTGCCGGTGTAACAGTCGCACCAATGGCTCACGCACAGTTCGGCTCCGGAGTCGTGTACGATCCGACGCAAGCCACGCATGCTGTGGTACAGATCAAGAACGAAGAGAGATCGATTGCTAACGAAATCCAGCAGATTGAGCAGGGCCAGAAGATATTCACAAACACCGTAAGGCTGGCCGACAATGCCATCGCGTCATACAACTTAGCGCACCAAATGGCAATGATGCCTCGAAGTCTGTATCAACCGTTTCTCTCTCGCTCGACTTATTGGATGGAATTGAACCATGCGGCCAACACCTATGGCAATTCAGGCCAGTGGACAAGCGCTGTCAATACCGGGGCCGGCGCGAGCATTGGTTTCCAGCAAGCATCGATACCACGCACCGGCCAAATCACTGGGTATGGAAACCTGAGCCAATCGGGCCAGCAACAAATCGCTGCGCGAGGAGCCACGGCCGATCTTAACGACGCTATAACCACGAGCAATATGCAAACGCTTGGCTCGATCCGAACGAATTCCGTGCAACGCCAGACCGACATTAACGCGCTCATGAAGGCGACGCAGTCCGGAGACCCCGCCCAGCACACGGAGATGGCGACATTGCAACGCATCAATTTGGCGCTGATGCTCCTTCTTCAAGAACAGCAGGAGGCCAACCAGATCAGCCAGGCGAACACTCTGCAGCAAATCGTAGGACAAAAGATGCAGCAGGACAACCTAAAGTCTCTGTTTCAACTTGGGAACGGCTATCAGCAGAATTTCAATGCGGCAACGCCGCAACAAACGAGCGCCGGGACGAAGTGGGCATTCCACTATTGAGCGCAAGGAGGGGCGACCATGGATTTCCTCATTCTCATCAAAAACGGATGCGATAACGTGACCGCAACGGTCGCTCCATCCATTGACTCATTAGGACTACGGATGGTGTTGTGTCTGGCCACAATCATGCTTGTCTGGTTTGGCGTACAGGAGGCACTTGCCTCAGCCCAGGGTGGGCCTGGTTTCAACATTGCGAAATTCATCAGTTTCTTTATGCTGATCACATTCGCATACTGTTTCGTCAAGTTCTATGACGGCAATATTCCGGGTGTCGGCTATTCCCTCAAGGGTTTCATTAGTGGGGGAACCAGCAGCCTCGTTGACTACATTGGCACGGATTCTACCCAAGAAGTACAGAACACAATTCGCACCGCAATGAGCAAAGTCGGGACGTTATCCCCTTCGTTCACTGAACCCTACACCATGCTCTGTACGTTCACGGTACAAATGATCCTTTCAGTTCTAGCAGGGCTCATTGGCTTGATCATCGCTTACGGCGCAGTTGGTGCAACAGTGATCGGATTGCTCGGTCCCGTGTTCATTCCTTGGATGGTGTTCGACAAGACAGACTTCCTCTTCTGGGGATGGCTAAAGGCCTTTATCGGCTTCGAGTTCTATAAAGTTGTGGCCGCGGCGACACTGAGCGTAATGAGCCATCTCCTTATCTCCTATCTCACAAGCACTGCGATGCATTTGGATGACCCAAAGAACCTGGTCTTCTTGATGCCGGGACTCCTCATCATGTGCCTTGTTGCAGGCTACGTCTTACTTAAGATTCCGACCATGACCGCTACTCTCTTCTCTGGACATACGGGAGGCCACGGCGGAGGCATGGGCGGGATGATTACCGCGATGATCCTGAGAGCAATCTAAGCAGACGGGAGGAATCAAATGGCGACGGCAACGACAACTTCTCCGGACATTACCCGCGCGGCAGAACGATATCTCGAACAATACGGCGATCCATTGGTAATGAATACCTATTTGAAGGTCACCATTCTGGTGCTTGCAATTGTCAGTCTGGCGCTGGCCGCTCTCTTGTACAAGAGCCAAACGGTGCTTGCTAATATGCACCCGATGGTAGTGCGCATTAACGATGTGGGCCGCGCCGAAGCCATCGACTATCGCAACTTTCAGTACCGGCCTCAGGAGGCGGAGAACAAGTACTACCTCACCCGCTGGGCCGAACTCTATTTCTCGCGCAATCGCTTCACGATCGAACGAGACCAAACGAACTCGCTTTACTTCCTGAACGACGACGTGCAGCGTGCGGTCATCAACTTGGAACAGAAAGACAACATGATCCAGTCATACGCACGGGATAGCACGCTTCCCTTTGTCGATGTCGAAGTCAAGAACGTGGTCCTTGACGATCTTCGACAATCGCCTTATTCGGCGCGGATTGAGTTCGAGAAGGTGTACACCAATTCATCGGATCATACGGAACTCAAGCGGGAAGGATGGACCGCCAGCGTCACATACGTCTTCCGCGAGAGCGTGAAGAACAATGAACTGGCCGTTGACCCGCTCGGGTTGACCATCGTTCGCTTCCGAGCTGACCAGGCATTCAACTGATCGAAAGCGGCCGAAGCCGCAATCCAAATCGAGGCGTTTCCCATGTCCTTTCGCGGTCCCAAATCGCGGCAGATAGGCCCTTCGTTTCTCTGGAGACGGAAGAGAAGGCCCCAAACTGCTCTGAAACGGTCTAGCCGTTCGCGCTGGTCTTCCATCTTGCGTGCGGCAAACAAGAGGTTCAGCAGGTCGAGGCGCGGACTTATTGCGTCAGGAATACCTCGTCCCATGCGGGCCATGAAGCGTTCGTCCTTCGTTTCCATCCCGTGCTCGTCCGGTCACACGCTGCGGGCCTCTTCCGGCGCCCTGCGGCACGTCGCCGCTCTGCTTTCCGGACTCCTCTCCCAAAGCGAGTTTGGGTCCCTGCTCCAGAATGCGCGTCTCGGCACTTGGGAGCCGGGCTCCTCGCTCGGGCTTCGCCAATGGGTGACCCGGCCAATCCGGGAATTCAAACAACGGAGACTCACCATGTATCAGAACCGCATTACACTCATCGGATTCCTCGGGCAGAACGCCGTTACCCGCACCGCCAACAACGCCAGCTTCACCGTGCTCTCGCTTGCCACGAAAAGCTCATACAAGGACAAGAAGACCGGCGAGTACAACGGTCATACCGAGTGGCATCGCTGCATCGTTTGGGGCAAGCTGACAGAGTACGCAAAAACGCTCACGAAGGGCGCGCATTTGGCGATTGAAGGCGAGATGCGTAGCCGCGAGACGACGGACAAGAAGACCAACGCCAAACAGCGCGTTTGGGAAGTGCGCGTCTCGTCCATCTTGAAACTCGACCGGGCCGAGAAGGTCAGCCCGGAAGAACAGGAAAATGCGGACTTCAACCCGGAGGAAGAGGCCGCTTGAGCCTCTTTCTCCTTCCCGCCGGAAGCCCGGGGAAGGCCGGGCTTCCGGCAATCGTGAGGACTGCGCATGGGTCTCGAATTAATACTGCCGTTTCTCCGCCCCATCGAGCCGCTATTGCTCGACGAAGAGGTCACCGAAATCATGGGCAATCCCAACTCGTCGTGGTGGTTTGAACGCGAGGGAAAGCTCTATCAGGAAAAGACCATTTCATTCGACTCAGCAAGGTTGCTCACCGGACTCGAAGTGATCGCCAATCAACTCGGCAAGCGGCTCGACGAAGACAGCCCTTCACTGCACGCCCAGCTTCCCGATGGCAGCAGAATTGCGGCGTGGATTCCGCCGCTCGTGAGCCCTGCTCCCGCGCTGGCGATTCGGAAGTTTACTGGCCGCAATTTCACCATGGATGACCTTATCGCTCGCGGCACGCTAACGCGGCCGCTTGCGGAGCTTCTGACAGAACAGATTTCGAGCGGAAAGACGCTGCTCATCAGCGGCGGAACTGGCACCGGAAAGACCACGCTTTTGCGCGTCCTCGCGAGCGCGATTCCCGACGAAGAGCGCCTCCTCGTAATCGAGGACACGCCGGAGCTTCAGATTCAGAAGCCGAATATCGTGCCCGTCGCATCGCAGAACGATACCTTCAAGACCGAGGTGTCATTTGACACGCTCTTGAAAGGCGCCCTCCGCTTCCGCCCAGACCGGATCATTCTCGGCGAAGTGCGCGGAACCGAGGCGCGTACGCTGCTCGATTCCTTTAACACCGGCCATGCTGGTTCATTGGCGACGATTCACGCCAATTCCGCCGCTAAGGCGCTCACTCGATTTGCCAATCTCGTGATGCGCAGCCATTCGCAAGCGACCTTTTCCGACACCGAAGCAGAGATCGCAGAAGCCGTCAATTTCGTTGTGCATGTCGAGCGCCGTCCCGGTCGCCGAATGGTCACTGAAGTCCTGAGATTGAACGGCTACAACCGGGCCTCGCAGACCTATCAAATGGAACACGTCTTCCAGGCCGCCAGCTCGAAGATTCAGGAGGTAATGCCATGCTGAGATCCGCGCGCAAATGCCTTCTTTCAACAGAAGGATTCTCATGCTCATTGCCGACATCCTCCACTGACAACGAGGCAACGGCCGCCCGCCGCGCTGTCGATGTGGCTTCAGCGCAACTTTGGCTGAGCGAAAGAGTCCCGTTTGCCGACGCAATCACCATGGTTGAAGTGCGCCGCAGATTCGATCTTTCCCCAAACGATTGCCGCGTCTATGCGATCGAGGTTGTCTTGGCCGCAAAGAGGGAATATTGCAATTCATTGTGCCAACAAATCGTTCACCAAGAGGAGATGCAAAATGCCGTTGCTTGAGATCAACCAGACACGCCGGATTACTGCGTTTGTCCGGCTAGATGAATCAACCGCAATACAGATCGATCAGTATGCTGCCTTCTTGAAGGCGCCGGCCGATGAAGTCGTGGACAAGGCCCTTGGCTACGTGTTCGCCAAAGACCGTGACTTCCAGGACTTTCTTCGGACTGAAGAGGCCGC
>CAIKND010000077.1 GCA_903828675.1 uncultured Acidobacteriaceae bacterium | reverse complement strand
GCCGCCGAGCAGGAAGGCGATCCAGATGCCCCAATCGATGCGGCGGGAGCGGCGCGTGCGGAAGAGTTCGGCGCCGGCGAGGGGCAGGTAGGCGACGACGGCGTAGTACTGGCAGAAGAGCATCGCAGCAAGGCTGAGGGCGAGGGCGAAGAGCGCGGCGGCGCGCTTCCGGCCTTCGGCTGCGGCTTGCCATGCGACCAGGGCGATGCCGATGAAACCGAGTTCGAGTCCGTAGGCGCGCGCTTCCGCCGAATAGTAGTAGGCGCCGGTGAGGATGGGAAGCAGCAGGGCGCAGAAGCCGTGCAGAGTCCCGGCACGGCGCTGCACGAACCAAAAGAGGCAGAGGCAGAGAATCCAGAAGCCGGCGATGGCGGGGATGCGAGCGGTAATTTCGTTGAGGCCGAACCAGTGGATAGAGAGGTGAGTGAGCAGGTGGGGCAGGGGCGGATTGGCGTCCGTGACGACGGCGGCCCTCCAGGTGGTGGCGAGGTCGGGCGAATTGGCCACGACCAGGGTGATGATCTCGTCGTACCAGAAGGGGCGTCCGGCGGCACGGGCGCAGGCGCCGGCGGTGTAGAGGACGGTGAGGGCGAGGAGGAGAAGATACTTTCGCTTTTCCAAGGGAATCCTTCGATCCACTGTAGTGTAAGCGATGGGGAGGCTGCCGTAGACTCTTGTCTCATACAAGATGAGCCTGAGCAGAGGATTGGATTCTCATACAAGATGAGCCTGAAGGCGAGGATCGAGATGCTGGGTATTGATCATCAGCATGGACGATTCGGAAGCGACGAGCCTGGAGCAGATCCGGGCCTTTCTGGCGGGCAGCGACCCAGTAGAGTTCACCGGGCAGGGGCGCGAAGAAATCTACACGTGGGTGGAGAAGACGCTGGTGCGACTGCAGTACAGTGGCCTGGATCGGGGCGGCAAGGGACTGGTGCGGCGCTACCTTGGCCGCATGACAGGATTAAGCCGGGCACAGGTGACGCGGTTGATCGCCGGCTACCGCCGGACCGGTCGGGTGATAGCGGTGGCCTATCAACGCAGGAAATTTGCCACACAGTACGCCTCCTCGGACTTGGACCTGCTGGCATACGTCGACAAAGCACACGGAAATTTAAGCGGGCCGGCGACCAAACGGATCCTCGAACGCGAATACAGCGAATACGGGCAGGCAGCTTACCAGCGGCTGTCGGGGATCTCGGTGGCGCACCTCTACCGCTTACGCAACTCGGCGGCATATCGAAAGCGAAACACGAGCTATCAGCCCACGCGGCCGACGCCGATTCGCATCGGCGAGCGGCGCAAGCCGCAGCCACACGGCTGGCCTGGATACCTGCGCATCGACACGGTACATCAGGGCGATCAAGATGGCCGAAAGGGTCTGTATCACATCAACGCGGTGGACCAGGTGACGCAGTGGGAGATTGTGGCGGCCACACCGCAAATCTCCGAATTGTGGCTATTACCAGTGCTGGAAGCCATGCTGGGGCAGTTTCCATTCGTGATCCGCGGCTTCCATTCCGACAACGGCAGCGAGTTTATCAACTACAGCGTCGCCAGACTGCTGGAAAAACTTCTGATCGAACAAACCAAGTCGCGGGCTCATCACACCGGAGACAACGGACTGGTGGAGAGCAAGAACGGAGCGATCATCCGCAAGCACATCGGTTTCGGGTACATCGATGCGCAACATGCCGAGGCAGTCGACCACTTTCATCGCCAGCACCTGAACCCCTACGTGAACTTCCACCGGCCATGCGCGGTACCGAAAATCATCACCGAAGCCAACGGCAAACGGCGCCGCGTATACTTGCGCTGGGCCACGCCATTCGAACTGTTACAAGAAGCTGCTCACTGCGAGAAACTGCTGCGCCCGGGGGTGACTCTCGACACACTGACCGAAACCGCCCGGGCTCAATCCGACACCGAAGCGGCGCTGGCCATGCAACGCGCCAAACGCCAACTTTTGGTCCGCGTCGGAAAGCGCGGCGCCTGAATCCCGGGCGCGAAAGTCAAAACCAGCGCACGGTGGAAATGACGGGCGGTGGACAGCGGTGGGAAACCGCCATCGCTGACGCGATGGGAGCTGCGCTCCGGTTTCCCACCGCAGCCCACCGCCCTTGGAAAACGCTCCGCGTTTCCCACATTCCCACCGCGCCGATGACCACGATTCTCCAACACCCAAACCCGAAAGGAGCCAGCCGCCTCGCTACCTCCGTTCAGGCTCATCCTTCAATGAGAATATGCT
>CAIKND010000076.1 GCA_903828675.1 uncultured Acidobacteriaceae bacterium | reverse complement strand
GACGTGTGCTCTTCCGATCTCCTCCCACCCCCCCTCCCCGCTTGTATCCTGTGAAGCCCTGAAACTCAGTTCCCCGGTTTCAACAGCTTGACCTGAGGAATCAGGCGTATTGTGCAATTGCAAAAATATAATCACAATAATGACGTGGCAGGAATCCGGTTCGAGTGGGACGAGGCGAAAAATGCCTCCAACCAGCGCAAGCACGGTGTCAGCTTTGAGGAAGCCAGTCAGGTATTTCTGGACCCGCTCTACATGTCTTTGAAGGAACGCATTGAGGATGGGGAGCAACGTTGGCAGACTTGTGGAGAGGTCGACGGCTGGCTGCTGATGATGGTGGCGCATACCGTTCAGGAGGAAGACGCGCAAGGCAAAACTACGTAAGTGATTCGCATTATTTCGGCACGATATGCATCGCGAAAGGAGAGACAACGCTATGAAGACGAAAACGGTTAGTTACACTCTGGAAACGCTGCCTGCCCTGACGGAAGCGCAGCGAGCGAATTTGCGGGCTTTGGCGGCACGGCCGGACAGCGAGATCGACTTTAGCGACATCCCCGAGTTGACCGATGAGCAATGGAAGGCGGCTGAGCGCGGTCGCTTCTACCGTCCTGTGAAGCGGCAGATCACGGCACGCGTCGACGCCGATGTGCTGGAGTGGCTAAAGGCGCAGGGCAAGGGATATCAGTCAAGGATCAACGCGATTCTGCGGCGGGAGATGCTGGCCGCGCTCGGTCGGCGACTGTGAAGTAGGTAGTTCGAGATGACAATCCCAAGCAAAGGCGGACCTTGGGCTTCCAGCCCGGCCACCTTCCGCTGGAACATCATCATTGGAACTCATTGAAGAAGCCAGGTTCAATTTCATAGGCAGTAATAGGCTTCAGTCCGAGTTCCAAACTTTGGAGTAAGTCCACAAGCTTCTCGCCATCAATTAGCTCGATTGGTGGAACGCCATCGCGAGTTGCTTCGCGGCGAGCTTCAGTAGTAAAAGTGCCGGTAGTGAGAATGATCCCTTTATCTGCACAGCCTGCCATCGCTCCCCTAAAATCGCGAACATGCGTCGGAGAAACAGACTTCGAATATCGCTTGCACTGAAAAAGCACCTTGAACGAAAGTAGTGGATTGATCTGTAGTGTCCCATACCCGTCAATTCCGCCATCTCCACTCTGCCCAGTTACGACGACCTTTGTGAAGCCAGCTTCACGCAGTAGTCGCTGAGATAGGCGCTCGAAGCCTGATGCTGGCAGGGACTGCATTAAGTCAATCACCTGCTCTCGGTAATTCTTGGGATGACTGATGGCTTCTTCAACGGGCTCCTCAGCAATAGGTTCTTGGACCTTCGGCTTCGTATTGCCCTGCTCTTGAAAAATGCGGGACCATTTCTGGAAGATATCTCTTGCCTGCTCCATATTAAGAGACGTCTTGCGCCCCTTTTCGGTAAGGCTCCAGACTCCCCGCTTCGATGAGTCTAGTAGCTCCGATCGAACGAGGTAGAAGCGTGCCCAGGCGACCTGATTCTTGAAACGAGGTTGCCCTGATGGCAAAAGACTATTTTGCTCTTTGTCGGTAACGCCAAGTGCATCAGCAATCTGTTCGACCACTTCGTCAGGTGTTCCCGAACCTCCCAGTTTACGCAGTGCGTCCAAGAGCGGTCCAAAAAAGCGCACGAACTGTGGGCCCTCTGCAGTTCTATTCTTCGCCATCGTAAAACCTCGAACCTAGTAACTGGGCGGTCACGATTTCAAAGTTGTGACCGAGGAGAGCATGATTTACGCCGTGGCCGCGCTTGCTACTGCCTGCAAGCCGCGCGCTTCGATTTCGAATTCGCGCATCTTGTACTTCTGTATCTTGCCTGAAAGCGTTGCTGGAAACGCATCAACAAAGCGGATGTGCTCGGGGATTTTGTAGTACGCGATCTGTCCCTGGCAGAAGCCGCGAACCTCCGCTTCAGTGGCTTCCACGCCGGGGCGCAGACGCACCCACGCCACAACGATTTCACCCAGCCGCGCGTTGGGGATGCCAACCACTTGCGCCTCATCCACCTTGGGGTGGGTGTAGAGAAACTCTTCTACCTCGCGCGGGTAGATGTTTTCGCCGCCGCGAATAATCACGTCGCGGGAGCGGCCGGTGAGGTGGATGCATCCGTCCTCGCGCATCACGCCCAGGTCGCCGGTATGCAGCCAGCCGTCTTCCCTGATGACCTGCGCCGTGCCTTCCGGGTCGCCGTCGTAGCCCTTCATCAACGCGTAGCCGTGAACGCACACCTCGCCCTGTTCTCCGAAGGGCAGCGTTTCGCCGGTCACGGTGGACACAATCCTGATGCCGGTCTGCGGCATGGCGCGGCCCACTGTCTTGACGCGTATCTCGATGGTGTCGGCGGCGTCGCTCATGGTGACTACGGGCGAGGTCTCGGTTTGTCCGTAGGCAATCACCAGTTCGCCGCAGTGCATCTCGCCCAGTACGCGCTTCATCAGCTCCACGGGGCAGGGCGCGCCGCTCATCATGCCGGTGCGCAGGCTGGTCAGGTCGTAGCTGGCAAAGTCGGGCAGTGCCATCTCGGCCACATACATGGCCGGCACTCCGTAAACGCTGGTCGCGCGCTCGTCGTGCACAGCCTTGAGCGTGGCGCGCGGATCGAAGGTCCAGTTTGGCAGGATGAGCGCGGCACCCGTATTCACCGCCGTCATGGTCCCGATGACGCAGCCGTAGCAGTGGAACAGCGGCACCGGAACGACAATCTTGTCCTGCTCCGTATAGTGGAATCCCTGGGCCAGAAACTGTCCGTTGTTCACGATGTTGTGATGGGTCAGCATGACGCCCTTGGGCAGTCCGGTGGTCCCGCTGGTGTACTGGATGTTGGCTACGTCGTCGATGGCCACATGCTGGGGCAGCTCTCCCGCGGCATCGAGAAGCGCCGGCCACTCCGGCGAGTCGAAGTAGATGGTGTGCTTGAGCTCAATGTCGAGACCGTGCCGGGCGCGGCCGAGGATTTCTTCGTAGTCCGCATGCCGGTCCTTGTGCCACAGGAACAGAGCCTTCATCCGCGAGCGGGTGAGGGTGAATCCCAACTCGTGGGAGCGGTACGCCGGGTTCACATTCACCAGCGAGGCTCCCGCACGGGCGCATCCCATGTGCATCATCAGCCACTCGATGCAGTTGGTGGACCAGAGGCCCACGCGGTCGCCGCGCCGGATGCCCAAGGACCACAATCCCCTCGCCACGCGGTCGGCCGCCTCGCTTAACTCGGCCCAGGTGAGGCGCTTGCCCTGGTGACAGCTTGCCACCGCAAGGCGGTCGCCGAAGCGGTTGGCCGTGCGGTGCAACAGGTCGCCGATCGTTAACTCCAGCAAGGGCCTGCTCGGTCCCTGGGTGTCGCTTAATCTACAAAGCTTCTCTTCAACTGGCATGGGTTAGCCCTTATGGAAACAACGAACGGAGTGTACGCCCCAAGCCCTGCCTCGAAGTGTGATCCAGACCACAAACCAGCAGGAATACACCCTTGCAGCCGGTAGATGGAATGTGGGGCTCAGTTCTCTCTTGATACCGCCACTCAGTGTGCGGCGTTGCCCGCCGCCTCAGCTTCCATTCCCGTCAGGATCGCCCGCATCTGCTCGAACTCGGGCATGCCGGAGATAGGCTTCAGGCGCGGGTCGGCGAGCATCTGGAAGAACCAGGGACAGCGCGTTTCCGCCGCGGATTGCAGGGACGAGAGCGCCGAAGCGTAGTCGCCCAGAGCCACCCAGACTGAGGGCGTGAAGGAGCCCAGCACAAAACGCTCACGGCTCAGCCATTGCAGCCGCTCCAGGATCGTATGCGCCTCATCCTTGCGCTCCGAGCAGGCCAGTGCATAGGCGTGCACCGCCGTGGCCAGATCAAAGTAGGGCAGCCGCTGTGCCAGATCGTGTGCAAGCACGGTGCCCTGCGCCGCCTCCCCATTGAAAGCCAGAATTAGGGATCCGTACAGGTTGGCGCCGCCGTGTTCAGGGAACAAAGTCAGTGTCTTGCGGACCTGCTCCATGCTGGCGTCGGCTTCTCCGGCCAGGTGCAGGGCCCAGGCCAGCCGGGCATGCAACCAGGGCGCGTAGGGATCAATGCGAATGGCCGCTTGCAGCACCTCGATGGCTTCGCCAAAGCGGTGGCGGCTCAGCGCGAACATGGTCCGGGTGCGCGTAATCCAGGGATCGTGGGGCAGATGGGCCGATAGAGAAAATGACCGGATGGCCGCGGGCAGATCGTGGTCCACATGGAAGCTGACCCAACCCAGCGCCGGCAGAATCGTCTCTGCCTGAACGGCAACGTCCGGTATCGCATTGGTCGTCCTGCGCACGATTTCCGAAGCCACGGCCGGAGACATGAATCCGTAAAATGTCTGCGCTACACAGAGATTTACAAGGTCGACACGCGCACCGATCAGCGACGGATCGAGTTCGGTGGCTCGCAACAGGTGCTGCAAACCGTCCTGCATGCGGTGCCGCTGCAGCGTCTGCCATTCATGATGGGCGCGCTGGTAAATCTCGTGGGCCTCGCGCTGCTGCGAGCTGTTCTCCGCCTCCGGCTCGGCGGCAGCGGAAATGGACAGTCCACCGGAGTTAAGGCGGAAGACCAGGCGACTGAAAAGCTCGGCTTCCAGTCCGGAGATCCGGCTTCGCTCCACCAGCACATCTTCCACCCATATCTGTGTGCCGTCCACAACCCGGATCATCTCAGCGCGTAGCCGGAAGTGGGCGGGCAGGGAGCGCAAGGTTCCGGTCAACACCATGTCTGTATGCAGCTTTTCGCCTACCTGCTGTGCGGTCAGGTCGCACCGGGCGAGTGTAAAAACTGAATCCTGCGCCAGCACCGCAACCATCGCGGGACGCGCGCTGCTGAACCGCGCCATGGTCTCTTCGGCGATCGCCGAGCCGAGATGCTCGGGCACCCCCCACTCGGTGGTGAAAGGCAATATCGCAAGCCGTGGCAATGTTTCCTTCGGCGCGCCCCCGTTGCGATGCACATCTGCCGAAAACCGGTAGCCACGCTTGTAGACAGTCTGGATGCACTCTTCCGGCTCCAGGCACGCCCGCAACGCCGACACGCACTTGGGAACGCTGTCCGCGCTCACGTGCACACCGCCCCAGAGCGCCTGTCGCAGTTGCAATGGAGTGACGATCTGTCCGGCATGCGCCAGCAGCACACGTAGCGCCGCCAGTTCTTTCGGTGGCAGGTGAACCGGCACACTTCCGCGTAAAAGCGTGCCATCGGTTTCAAGCCGAAAGCCGCAGAACGTGAATCCCGGATGTTCACTCCGGCGATCGACGCCTGTCGCCGGAGACCCCGGCTCTTCTGAGCCGGACAATACTGATGAAAGCTGTTTATAGCTATCCAACGCAGCTCCTCAGAGTCCATATAAGCCCTCTAGCCAACAATGTGCCACTCCATTTATCGGGAGGAGCATTCGCCGACAGAGGTACTAAACCTGCTTGTTGGACAATCCGGGGAACGAATTATGCAGCAGGCCCCACCAAATTCTGTGTTTTGATTAACCACAGCTATTTTTGTAAGTTGATTATCCACTTCCCCGAGGCTTTGCACAGCAAATATTTCCCGCTTTTTGTACTTGAAGTAATTCTAATGTGGTTACCTGATATCTTATTGGTAAATATACAGACCATAGCTAACTGTAACAATATATTTGCGTTAAGTGGAAAATTGATGTAAATTTCGCTTTCTCTGTGAAGGGCGATGAAGCAAGACTGAGGCCGGATGAGAGCATTTGGCCGAATTCCTCAATGCAGAAAAACTTCCAAAATATTTCAGAACTCTGAAGGCCGCCCGCTGCAAAGATATTCGCAGCGCATTTTCAAATCAGCTCTGAATGGGGTCTGCATGTCCAAGACTGTCTCGTACGCCCAGTGGTCCCTGGAACCCTACTGCATCGGCTTGAAACTTCGTTCACTGCGCACGCAAAAGCGTCTTACGCTTTCACGGCTCGCGGCTGAAACCGGTCTCTCGACGGCGCTTCTTTCCAAGCTTGAAACCGACCGCATGATTCCCACGCTTCCTACCCTTGCCACCATCAGTCGCGTTTATGGCGTCGGCATGAGCTACTTTTTTGCCGAGCCTGCGCGTCATACCCTCTCCATCACGCGTAAGGCCCACTTTGAAAGCAGCGGCCGCGGCCCTGAATTGGTCAAAGTGACCCCTTTGAATGCGGCTGGCGACAACCCGCGGCTGGTGGCGCAGATGATCGAGTTCCCCCCCGGCACGACCGCAGCCGCCACCGAGAACTTTCAGGAGACCAATGGCCTCGTCTACGTGCTTGAAGGCAGGCTGCAGTTGGAAGCAGGCGGTATGTGTGAAGTGCTGGAGCCCGGCGATTGCGCTTACATGGAAAGTGAGATGCCGCTGGCCTGGAGCGCCGCGGACAAGCATCGTTGCCGGGTCCTGGCCGTATTGCCGGGCGAGCCGAGTTCTGAAGCTTGAGCGGCGCCCCGGAGCGAGTTTCAGCATGCAGCTTTGCAGCAGGGCGACCTGATCCGCGGCAAGCGCCGCATGGGTTGTGCCCGGAAGGAGCAATTCGTCTTTGATAACTCGCGGGACGTGGCTACAGGATCGCGCCGCCTGGCCTATACTGATCCCAATCATTCAGGTAAACAATCATGCGCAAGAACAATGCTCCGCTGTCCTCATCCGCAGGCGTATCGCGCCGCAGTTTCATCCGCACCACCGCCGCCTTGCCGCTCTTGAGCGCCCTCCACCTTGACGCGCTGACCGGGCCCCGCGATGGCCGCTCTCCGGTCTTCCGTGTCGATCACTGCCCGGTGCATGACGGCCAATTGCGCCATGTCGGCGTGGATGCGCTGCTGCATCAGCTTTCGATGCATGGGAACAAATTCTACAAGTCGCGCAAAGCGACGGCGCTCTCCGGCCCCGGCGGGCTGATCGCCCCCGAGGACGTGGTCATTCTGAAGGTGAATGCCCAGTGGAAGGCACGCGGCGGCACCAATACCGACCTGCTGTGCGGCCTCATCCACCGCATTCTGCTGCATCCGGATGGATTCAAAGGCGAGGTTGTCATCTTCGAGAACGGCCAGAATCGCCCCGCCACCTTCGATGGCATGCACAACGACACGAATTTTTCAGAATACAAGCCGTTCCCGGAACTCGTCGGCAAGGTCATCGTCAACGCAGAGCAGCAGGGCGTGACCACCATCGACCATCTTGTCGCAACCGTTTTCGCGGGCAAGCCTGTCAGTTCTTTCCTGATGGACCCGCATACCGGCACCATGATCGCCGACGACGACCACACCACCAACGGCTACCGCCGCATCGGCTCGCCGGGTACTCCCTGCATCTCTTACCCCTGCTTTACCACCGCTCGCGGCAATCGTATCGAGCTGAAAGAAGGCCGCTGGACCGGCTCGGCCTACGCGCAGAATCTAAAGCTCATCAACTGCGCTGTTCTCAAGGATCATAGCGGCGATATCGGCATGACCGGGGCCCTCAAGATTGTGTACGGCACACTCTCAATGAAGGACGGCACTACGGCCCGGCGCCACTATCAGGACCTCGGCTCGCAATGCGCGCGCATGTGGACAGAAGTGCGGGTTCCCGACCTGAACATTCTCGACTGCCTGTGGGTCAGCTTCGGCGCGACCACAGTGAACGGCCAGACGGTCAGCGGCTGCGTCGGTTATCCGCCTCATTTGACCAGCCGCGAGAACGTGCTGCTTGCCGGACACGATCCGGTGGCCATCGATTATCACGCCACCAAGCACATCCTGTTGCCGCTGGGCGGCGAGAACGCGCTCAACCACGACCCCGACCACAATCCGCGCCTGGTCAGCGTCTACCAGCAGGCGCAGGAGACTCTCAACGCCGCGGGCGGAATTCATGGACGCAAGGCTAACAACGGCGACGACAACATAGACCTGATCGCCACCTCCGCGCTGAATACGGAGGCCGTCAAGGCCTGGGCTGCGCGCGGATAGCGTTTGTCGAGATTTTCATTTTGCGAGATCGGCCGGCGCATCCCGCCGTTCTTCTCGTCGGCTACAATCTGGCCACGGAGCGAACCGCTGCCTGTGAACACCTGGTTTCTGACCGTATGATTTTGTGTGTTGAGTTCGTGGTCTCCCTGGTCTCAAAATCGAGACCAGGGGCACCCAAAATTGGTACAGGTTCAAGCGGTCAGAGACCTAGAGCATCCATTCCCAAGCCTTGAGAGAAGCCTTCTATGCTGCGTTCTCCGCGTGCCATTTTCCTCTTCGCGTTCGTCGTCTTCGCCATTCCTGCCCTCGCCCAGACGGCCCAGACAACGCAGACGCCGCCGCGTCCCACGCCGCCCACGCGCGACGCCCATACGCCCGGTTACGTTGCCGCCGCCGAGCTGCCCGACGGTACGATACCCGCGGCCAGCGCCAACGGCAACTTCATCATCGGCCCCACGCATAGTCCCGCGCCTGAAGCCGTCGAGCACGAGGGCGTTCCCAAAGGCACGATCTACGAATTCACCATGGAATCGGCGGACAGCAAGCTCTACCCCGGTATCGCGCGCGATGCAGGCACACGCGGCTCGCCCGATCCCGCCGACCCCGCCAAACTCATTGTCACCACCAGCCATCCGGCTCCCTACACGCGCCATGTGGCGGTGTACATTCCGCAGCAATATGTTCCCGGCACAGCCGCACCATTCATCGTGGGCGCGGACGGGCCCGACCGCCTCATGTTCACGGCCCTCGACAATCTCATTGCCGCGCATCGCGTGCCCGTCATGATCGCCATCTCCATCGGCAACGGCAGCGGCGACGCGCAGGGCAGCGAGCGCGGCCTTGAATACGACACCATGTCCGGCCGGTACGCCGAGTTTGTGGAATCGGAAGTGCTGCCTCTGGTCGAATCCCGCTACCACGTCCGCCTCACCCGCGACCCCGACGGCCGCGCCACCACCGGCGGCAGCTCCGGCGGGTCATGCGCGTTGATCATGGCCTGGTATCACCCCGAGCTCTACCACCGCGTGCTCACTTATTCCGGAACTTACATCAATCAGCAGTGGCCACCCAACCCCGAGACGCCGCACGGCGCATGGGAGTTCCACGAGCACATCATCCCCAACTCTCCCGTCAAGCCCATCCGCCTCTGGATGGAAGTGGGCGACCGCGACCTTTTCAATCCCAACGCCATGCGCGACAACATGCACGACTGGGTGCAGGCCAACGAAAACATGGCGCGCGTCCTGGCGGCCAAGAGCTACGATTACCAGTTTGTTTTTGCCCGCAACGCCGCCCACGTTGACCGCGACGTTCGCCAGCAGACTCTCGCCGAAGCGCTCGAATATCTCTGGCAAGGTTACGGCGCTCCGAAAAAAGGGAAGGGCAAATAAGGGGGCAGGGAAGGGAAGTGCGCGGGGCCGCGCGCGGAACCGAAAATCGCTTTACTCCGGCACGAGCAGGACGATAGACTTGTCCCGCTATGATCACACGCCGCCGTTTTGTATTGAATGCATCGGTATTCTCCGCCGCTCTGGCTATTTCCGCTAAAACCCGCATGGCCCTGGCTCAGGGCGCTTCGGGCACCTACCGCAACCCGATCATGGGCGGCGACCACCCGGACGGCAGTCCCATCCGCGTCGGCGACGACTTTTATCTTACGCATTCAAGTTTTGATTACGCGCCCGGCCTGCTGATCTGGCACTCGCGCGACCTGATCAACTGGCGTCCGGTTGCGGCGGCTCTTCACGGCTACTACGGCACGGTCTGGGCTCCCTACCTCTGCGAGTACCAGGGGCATTTCTACATCTATTTCCCCGCCGCGGGAAAAATCAACGTGGTTCATGCCGATCATCCGACGGGTCCGTGGAGCGAACCCATCGACCTCGGGATTCATGCCATTGACCCGGCGCACATCGCCGAGAATGGCCGCCGCTTTCTGCATCTAGTGGGCGGCAAGATGGCAGAACTGACCGCGGACGGGCTCGCGGTGAAAACGCCGCCGCGCGTCGTGTTTGAGGCCTGGCCGGTTCCTGCCGCCACGCGCATGGAATGCACTTGCCTCGAAGGTCCAAAGGTTCTTGAGCACAACGGCTACTTCTACATGAACGTCGCCGAAGGCGGCACAGGGGGCCCGGCCACCAGCCATTCCGTGGTGAGCGCGCGCAGCCGGCACGCGGACGGCCCGTGGGAGCTTTCCCCCTACAACCCCGTGGTGCATACCGCGTCACGCGACGATCGCTGGTTGAGCCTTGGCCATGGCCGCCTGGTCGACACTCCCGACGGCAAGTGGTACATGACCGTGCATGCCTATGAAAATGGCTACCGCCCCCTGGGGCGCCAGTTGCTGTTGCTTCCGGTGGAGTGGACTGCGGACGGGTGGTTTCGCATGCCCCAGGGCGTCACCGCAGACTCGGCGATTCCGATGCCGGTCGTAGGCGCCAGCCAGCAAAGCTTCGATGACCCTTCCGACGACTTCAGCAAGCCGGAGCTCGGTCTGCAATGGGGCTTCTGGCACGAGTACGATACGGCGCGCTTCACCACCGGCAAGGGATCGCTCACGCTCGCGGCGCGGGGCAAGTCCCTTGCGGATTCGCCGGCGCTCACCACAGCCGTTGGCGGCCACTCCTACACGGTCGAAGTGGATGTAGACGTTGAGCCGGGATGCGAGTCGGGGCTGATGCTCTACTACAACCCCCAGCACGCCACCGGAATCCGCGTGGATCCCGAGGGCATCAGCGTGCGCCTTCCCAACAACTCGGTCCACGAACACCAGGAGAAGGGCGCGACGCGCGCCACGCTGCGCATCGTCAACGACCGGCAGGAAGTGGATTTCTACTTCCGCCTGCCCGGCAAATCCTGGCAGCGCACCCAGGAATCGGCAGAGATTTCGGGGATGGACCACAACGTACTCGGCGGCTTTCTCGATATCCGGCCAGCCCTCTACGCCTGCGGCGCAGGCAAGGCAACATTCCGCAACTTCCGCTATTGGCCCGAGGTCAACGTACCGGTGTAGGCAACGCGTTGTGAACCGGGATATACTGTGCGGGAGCTGACTGCATCCACTCCAACTCATTCCAGTCCGGCTTGTCGCACGCCTTCTACTGCGAGATTCGCCGGCCACTGCTCTGTTCAAATCGAGGATGTTATTGGAGTCGCAAGCTCACAATGACTTCCATGTCGCTGATCACTGGTTCGGTGCCGCACATAGCTGGATTGAAACGCCACCCCTTCAAAGTCTTCAGAGTCTCATCGTCCATTCGCTGGGTTGCTCTTCCGATGAGTTGAACGTCACCGACCGAACCGTCCTCCAGGACAGTAATGGCCACCGTAGTGTCTCCCATCAGCATGCCGTGGCCGGCAATGTCAGGTTCGGGAGTCTTGATCGCCACAGCGTGCTTCAGACCGTGGCATTCACGGCGCACGTTCGCCCCCTTGGGGGCAACCAGGAGGCTCTCGTCAAACTCTTGCGATACAAGGCTTGTCACATTTGCGGAAAGGACAACGCTGCCGTTGACCTGAAGGCGCAGTTGCCGAGGAAACCGAAGCCCCTCGAAGTCGACATAGTCTGAGAACTGTTTTTGCCGCTTCTCATCCGGGGGCTCCTGCCAATCGTCGCTGAGGATATCGTGAGAGGATGGCTCAATGCAGACGTCGTGCGGCTCGCTCTTGAAGTGCTCTTTCTCATAGCGTACGCAGGCCAGATCTGCCCCATACTTCCGGCGTTCCTTCTGTTTTTTGGCGATTAAGCCACTAGGATCCTCGGCAAATTGGATCAATGTAATCAGTTCGCGAACACGGAGAGGGGTATATCTGAGATTCCGCACCGTTGAGACGGTTTCGCCATTATGCGCCGTAATTTGCTGGTATTCGCCCATGACGATCTTCCTCCACCATCGATCCTCAGACTCCCACCTGAGGGTCATATGTCCATTCATCGCGATGCTGACCTGCGCCGAAAAATCGACGTCGAGGACGAGGGGGCGTTTTGCATTGTGAAGTAGATTGGCTTGTTGTTCGGCGATGTTGAGCAGTTGCTGCGCCTCAGGATCAGCCGTGGCGCGAACGGAGGCGACGGCCAGAATTGCGGCAAGTAGCACTAGCATTTTCATGTTGGCAGGTCTCTCGATGAATCATATCCGTTCTCTCTGGCAGGTGGCCCAAACATCGATTCGACCTCCTTCGATCATTAGACAAGAGAGAAGGCTGTGCCCCATTCATCGCGGCCCTATCGCGATGAGTGGGCCGCGAAACCTTGCCGTCCACTCAGATTCGATTTCAACCGTGCGTCGAATGCCGGTCGCGTAGTGGTTGAAGCTGCTCCATGGGTAGTCGCCGGGAGATGCGACCATTCCGCGTTTCACTGGATTGCGATGGATGTAGCGTATTACTTCGGAGCGAGCCTCTTCACCATGGACGTTGCGGTCAAAGTAGAGTTCCTGCCAGAACTTCTCGCGCTCACCTCTCAGTTTGCGCGATGTGATCTGCTTTACGGACTTGAGAAACTGGGCCACGAGAATCGATGGTGGCTCATTGATGAGCAGATGGACGTGTTCTGGCATCAGGACGTAGGCGTAGGTTCTCGCCTGATGTCGCGCGCGAGTCAGTTCCAGTGCGGCCTCGACTGTGTTCTTGGGGCTGGCGGTTCGAGAAGAGGGAGACGGTGAAAGCAACTGAAAGTGATGAAGTGGAGAGCTTCCGCTTTCTGGAACCGTTTCAGACCGTACGGCATGGTTTTATCATAATCCGGCCACGATGGGACCCCAAGCCACCCGCCCGCTCATCGCGATAGTGCCGCGATGAACGGGGCACAGCTTTTCATGGCTCATCGCTCTTCTTCGGGGCTGATGAGCGGGCCATCTGACGGCACCAAAAAAATGCCGGGGCATATTCTGCCCCGGCTTTGCGCGTGCAACGCAAAAGCTATTTGGCCAGCCGCGCCCTCAGGCCGCTGTGTTGGCGCGGATCGGCATGGAGCCGCTCAACTGCTGGCGCAGGCTTCCGGCCAGGTCGGCCACCATGCGCAGCCTGTCCGCGATGGGCGAGGGCACGTCGCTGCCGCTGAGCGCAAGCTGGGAATGGAGCAGCAGTCCGGCGATGGTGCCCTTCAACTCGGTTTCGATGGCTGCCGATGCGGCGCGGCGGGCCAGTGTCTGCTCCCGCTCGCGGCGGTGCAGCGCGGCGCGAATCTCGCGGATCAGCCGCGCCGCTCCGGAGAGCGCGAAGTTGATCTGCAGCGGAATCGCCAGGCCGGCGTGTTCCCAGATGGCTTCAGCGGCAGCCGGATCGCACTCGGCCATGGTCTCGTCCACCACCACGGCCGCATACTCGTGCCGGCGCAGCGCCGCCAGTGCAGCCTTGCGGCCCTCCGCCACTTCCACTTCCATGCCCAGTTGCGCTCCCACCACAGCGGCGCAGTTACGGGCGCCTTCAATTCCAGTCACAATCAGAATGCTCATCCCCAGCTCCTTGTTCGCGTCCCGGCCAGTTCATGGCACAGGCTTGTTGCGTGTGTGTCCGCGCAGGAGTCCCCTCCAGCGAGGTCGCGTGGCTTTTCCCGTAGGTGCCCTATGGGCGCAGATGATTCCGACTTAAGTTCGGGGCGGCTACTCTTCCCTGAGCGGGTCCGCGATGCCGTATTCCTTGAGCTTGCGGTAGAGTGTCGTCTTGCCGATGCCGAGCAGCCTGGCGGCTTGCAGCTTGTCGCCCTTCAACGTGCGGATCGCACCCAGAATGGCCTCGCGCTCCAGATCGGCCAGCGTCTTCAACTCCGGTGCGCAGCTCTCTTGAGCTTGCTCGCCCTCGGCAGCAACCGTGCGCCGGGCATCCAGGCCCTGCTGCTGGAGTTGCGTGGGCAGGTCGCCCAAGTGCAGGATCGGTCCCGACGACAGGGCGCAGGCACGCTCGACGGAGTTCTCAAGCTCGCGCACGTTGCCCGGCCAGTCGTGGCGCATCATGGTGCGCAGGGCCTCGTCGCTGAGCGTGAACTTGGTGCCGTGCTCGCGGCTGATGCGGTCAAGAAAGTGCGCGGCCAGCAGCGGAATGTCCTCGCGGCGATCGCGCAGCGAAGGCAGGCGCAGGTTGACTACATTGAGCCTGTAAAAGAGATCCTTGCGGAAGCTGCCCTTTTCGACCATGACCGCCAGATCGCGGTTGGTGGCGGCCACAATCCTGGCCTTGATCGGCACCCGGTGCGTGGCTCCCACGGGCCGGACTTCCTTCTCCTGGAGAGCCCTCAGCAGCTTGGCCTGCAGGTCGAGCGAAAGCTCGCCAATCTCGTCCAGAAACACCGTGCCGCCTTCGGCAGACACCAGTAATCCGTCTTTGGAGCGGTTAGCCCCGGTAAAAGCGCCCTTCACGTAGCCGAACAGTTCGCTTTCGATCAGGGTCGGCACCAGCGAACCGCAGTCGACCGGAAGAAACGGCTTTTGCGCATTGGGCCCGTAGGCATGGAGCGTGCGCGCCACCAGTTCTTTGCCCGTGCCGCTCTCGCCCAGGATCAGGACTGGATGGGTGCTTTGGGCGACTTTGGAAAGGATGCGGTAGAGCTTTTCCATCTCCGCCGAGCGGCCGATCATGGAGCCCAGCCCCTGCGACAGCCGCAGCCTCTCCCGCAACTGGCGGGTCGTCGTATCGGTCAGATGGCTGGCAGCAGCGCGATCCAGAACCGTCGAAAGCTCATCGACCGCAAAGGGCTTGGTCAGATAATCCGAGGCTCCGCAGCGCATCGCCTCCACGGCCGCGTTTACCGAGGCGGAAGCGGTCATCGCGATCACCGAGGTGTCGGGATAGAGCAGCTTGACCTCGGAGACCAGTTCCAGCCCCTGGCTGCTGCCAAAGGGCAGATTGACCAGCAGGATGTCGGCCGCGTGACCGCGCAGCAGGCTGCGGGCGTGGCTCATGTCTCCGGTGCTCTCCACCGCATAGCCCAGGCTGGCGGCAATCTCGCCGCACGCCGAGCGCACCGCCACATCCGCGTCTACTACCAGCAGGTGCAGCCGCACCGCCGGTTCCGAAAGTTGAGGGATAAAATCCATGGCCCTTGTGTTGCAAACCGCTTCAAGCATTGTATTCGCCTCATGTGTACTTGCGTGAATCCTGGATGTGTGGAGGCCAGTTGCATTCGGGCCTCAGCTCGCTGTCTCAATTCCTCGGATGCGGCTCAGAAATCCGCGCTGCCCCAGGATTCAATGCCTCCGCAGCGGCAACTCGATCTCGAAGCGCGCCCCCTGGTCGGCGCAGTTGCCGGCTGAGATCCGGCCGCCGGCCGCTTCCACAATCGAGCGGGTGATCGACAGGCCCAGCCCACGGTGCGTCGCAGCCCAGCCCTCCTCGCCATTACCGCCCCTGGCGTGGGTCGAGTAGCCGGACGCGAAGATAGACTGCAGAGTCTTCGCGGGAACGCCGGGTCCGTTGTCTTCAATGGTCAGAACCAGCCCCTCGACCGTTCCCGCAGCTGCCGGCCGCTCCCGCAGGACAATCTGGATAAGCCCGCCCGCAGGCATGGCCTCGGCGGCATTCTTCACCAGGTTCACCATCACCCGGGTCAGGTCCTCGCCGGTGAGCCGCACGGGCCGCGCGCCTCCCACAACGTCTATGGCCACCGCTACCGCAGGCCCGGCCAGGGCGGCCAGCAGGTTGCGGTTGGCCAGCAGTTCCGCGGCCAGGTTGTCGATGGGCTCGGCGGGCATCAGATCCCAGCGGCTTGGCCCCATCGGCCGCCTGCGCTCCGCCAGGGCAGGCTCCAGCAGGCCGCGCTCCAGCAGATTGCCGCCCATGGCCGCCGCGGTCCAGCTTCCCATCTCCGGCGCGCTCGAGAAGGCCGTGGCGATCTCCGGCGCCGTATGGGTATCCAGTGCCACCAGCTTCTCCACCAGCCGGCGGCTGGCCGCGGCCACCAGCCGAAGCTCATTTCCGTAATGAGTGAAAGGAGTGGCCAGTACTCCCGGCTCCTCCAGCAGGTCGCAGTACAGTCCCAGCGCCGTTACCATGTTTCTGGCGTCATGCGCTACTTCCGCCACACTCTCGCCCTGGCCGCGCAGCGTGGCCAGCGTCTCCACCACGGCCTCCACGCGCTTCCGCGCCGTTCCGCCCATTGCCGTTGCCTGTTCTGTCTGCTCCATCTGCTTTGTTCCTTTCCAATTCCGAGGGCTAACCCCAATTTCTTGATTGCTGGTCCCGATTCCGTGCTTTTCTGTCCTCTTCTAATACACGTAGCGTGCCAAACTAGGACACTTTCTCTAAGTTCCTGATAAGGAAACACTTTACTGTCCATTTCCAGACAGCCCCACCCGCCCGACGCGGCGCGATTTGTTCCAAAATGGGACTACCTGGCTCCGGCATGTGCACGTAATCCTTTTAGTTTGTTTTGTTTATCCGAAAATTCCCATTCCGGATTCTCAAAAACCCGGAATTCCCATCCTGGGACCAGCGATCCTCTCCAATTCCGTCCCGGTCCTGGCTCTCGTACAATCCCTCTATGAACGCCTCAACGCCTTTCTTCCGCCCTGGCGGCAGGACTCCTGTCCAGCTCCGCCCCCTCGCCCTCGTTCCCGGCTTCGTCCAGACCGCCGAAGGTTCCGTTTTGATCTCGGTCGGCAACACCCGTGTCCTGACCAACGCCACCATCGAGCAGGGAGTGCCGGGCTGGCTGCGCAACACTGGCCGTGGCTGGGTTACGGCGGAGTATTCCATGCTTCCCCGCTCCACCGTGACCCGGACGCCGAGGGAAAGCGAGCGCGGCAAGATTGGCGGGCGGACGCATGAAATCCAGCGTCTGATCGGCCGCAGCCTGCGCTCGGTGGTCGACATGCACGCTTTGGGCGAGCGAACCGTGATTCTCGACTGCGACGTGATTCAGGCCGACGGCGGCACCCGCACCGCGGCCATCACTGGCGCGGCGGTCGCCCTGGCCTTGGCCCTCAACGCCCTGGTCAAGGCCGGAACCCTGAAGATGTCGCCAATGAAGCAACTGGTGGCCGCCACCTCGGTTGGCATCGTTGGTGGTACGCCACTGCTGGATCTCTGCTACGAAGAAGATTCTGCAGCCGAAGTCGATATGAACGTTGTGATGACCGCCGACGGCGGGATCATCGAAACTCAGGCCACGGCGGAAAAAGGCAGCTTCTCCCGCGTTCAGCTCAACGGCCTTATCGATATAGCCGAAGCCGGGCTACAGGAGATCTTCGCCGCGCAGCGGGCAGTGTTGGACAGTGGACAGTAGTCAGTGAACAGTAAAAGCAGTGTCCACTGACCACTGTTCACTGACGACTGACCACCGTCCGGCGTATACTCGCTCCTTTGAGTTTCCATCGATCCCAAGGGAGCCTGCATGTCCTCACTCACGCGCCGCGAAATCCTCGCTCTATTGCTTGCCGCACCTGCTGCCACCCGCTCTTTCGCTGCAGACGCCCCCTGGTTCTCCCTTTTCGACGGCAAGTCTCTCGACGGCTGGAAGGCCAGCGAACACGAAGGCACCTTCAGCGTCGCCGACGGCCAGATTCAGGTGCACGGCAGCCGCTCGCACCTCTACTACACCGGCCCCCTGCATCACGCCGACTTCAAGAACTTCGAGTTCTCGGCCGACGTGATGACCCGTCCCGGCGCCAACTCCGGCATCTACTTCCACACCGCTTTTCAGCAGGACGGCTTTCCCTTCGCAGGTTTCGAAGTCCAGGTCGCCAACACCTTCAAGATCGACAACAAGAAGACCGGCTCGCTCTACGCCGTGCGCAACGTGTACAAGCAGATCGTCAACGACAACGAATGGTTCACGATGAACATCGTTGTCCGCGGCAAGCAGGTTCAGATTCGCGTCAACAACATGCTCGTGGTGGATTACATCGAGCCCGCCGAGCCCTATCGCGCCGACCCCAACTTCGGGCGCGTGCTCAACCACGGCACCTTCGCCTTGCAGGGCCACGACCCGGGCAGCACCACGTTCTTCAAAAACATCCGGGTCCGCCCGCTGCCTGACACGTTGTCCACGCCCGCTTCGGACGTGCCCCAAGCAGACGAACTCTACCGCCAAACCATGCTCATGGGCGAAGAGAATTATCCGGTGGTCGACTATCACGTCCATCTCAAGGGCGGTCTCACCATCGAACAGGCTCTGGCCAACTCCCGCCGCCAGGGAATCTTTTACGGCGTCGCCATCAACTGCGGCCTCAACTTCCCGGTCCACAGCGACGCCAGCGTCCACGATTACCTGGAAACCATGAAGGGCCAGCCCTGCTACGTCGCCCTGCAAGGTGAAGGCCGCGAGTGGATGACCCTCACCTCGCCCGAATCCATCGCCCGCTTCGACTACTGCTTCACTGACGCCATGACCTTCCGGGACGATACAGGCTACCGTCGCCGCCTCTTCATCCCTGAGGAGATGGGTGACGTCTCCAACCCCGAGGCTTTCATGGAGATGTACGTCAACCGCATCGAGGCCGTCATGCACGAGCCCATCGATATCTACGTGAACCCAACCTACCTGCCCGAACCCATCCGCGCGCAATACGACGCCCTCTGGACTCCGGCCCGCATGAAGAGGGTGATCAACGCGGCCAACGAGAACGATGTTGCCATCGAGATCAACGCCCGCTACAAAATTCCCAGCCCGGCGTTCATCAAGGCCGCCAAGTCAGCCGGCGCCATGTTCTCCTTCGGCACCAACAACGCCGAGGCCGAACTCGGCCGTCTCGAATATCCGCTTCAGATGGTGAAGGAGTGCGGCCTGACATGGCAGGACATTTTCATTCCCAAGCCGGACGGGCAGAAGCCCATCCAGGTAAAGAAGTGGCGCACCACCGCGTCCTGACGAATGCACTCCAGGCAATCAAGCCTTCCCTGCATTGCCCCTCCGTTCATGTACTGTTTGACGGTCCGGAGGTACTATATTGACTACGTGCTGAACAACTTCCCCAGGAGGGTTCAATGAAGATTACCGACACGATTGGATTGGTGCTCAAGAGCAAAGGCGAAAGCAGAGTCTTGTCGATAGCCCCGGAGCAGTCGGTCTACGAGGCGATCGTGAAGATGGCCGAGTACGATATCGGCGCCCTGCTCGTCCTCTCCGGCCAGCAGCTTGTCGGCATCCTGTCGGAGCGCGACTACGCGCGCAAAGGCGTCCTGATGGGCCATCCATCCAGGGAAACCCTGGTCAGCCAGATTATGACCAGCCCGGTTATTTCGGTCACTCCGCAGAACACCGTGGATGAATGCATGGCCACCATGACCGATCACCATTTCCGCCATTTGCCGGTGGTGCAGGACGGCGTAGTGGTGGGATTGATCTCCATCGGCGACCTGGTGAAATTTGTCATCTCCGGTCAGGCCCACATCATCGAGGCGCTGGAAGGCTACATTACCGGATCCTATCCGGGTTGAGCCCCGCCATCATTCCAAACCCGCTCTAAGTGAGATAGTAGACGGCGACAAATGCCGCAAAGCCGGCTACGGCTTGCAGCACCAGGATCCGCACCGTCCGTTGGGGGGAAACCCTCAGCCACTTGATCACGAAGTACGCAACGATCGGCAACTGTGCAGCCATGAGCAGTTGAAAAAGATGGGCGGCGGTTCCCTCGTCGGCTTCATGGACGATGCCGTAGATGGCCGCGTGGCCAAGCACAATCGCCAGCGCGGTCAGCGACATTGCCAGGGGAAGAAATGCGCTCGGCTGTTTGATCGATGGAACCTTCATGGCGGAACCTCCTGCATGATTATCGGCGGAATTGCCTCGGGCCTTCTTTCATGGCCGTGTCCGGATTCAAGGCCGTATCCAGCGTGCGATGGTGTCTTTCATCACGGCCAGGCGCTGATCGAGCATCCTTTTCGAGCCCAGGTCGCGCTGAAAAACTGTCGATAGTGTATGCCTGTTCATCAGGTAAAAGAAACCGAGCGCCGCGATACTGACGTTTAACTGCATTGCATCCAGGTCACGCCTGACGCTGCGTTCGCGTCTTCCCCTGGCTAGGAGCTTCTTGGCAATTTCAAGATGGCTCGCGTTGATCTCCTGCGTCCGGGGGGAGGCCTTGAGGTGGCGCGCCTCCAACTGGTTCTCGCTGTTCAAAAGCCGGATGAAGTAGGGGTTGGCGAGATAAAAGCGCCAGGTAAACTCCACCAGTTTCAATATTGCCTCGTCGGCCGGCAGGGCATCAAGTTCAAGAGCCGCTTCCTGCTGCCGAATGCTCTGGTAAGCCCGTTCCAGAACCGCCGTAAAAAGTTCGTCCTTGCTGCCGAAGTAGTGGTACAGCAACTGCTTATTGATTTTAGCCTCGGCCGCGATCCGGTCCACCCGGGCTCCATCAAAGCCCTTTTGCGCGAAGACCTTTGCAGCGGCCTTGAAGATCCGTTCCTTTGTCTCTTCGGGGTTCCGCCGGCGAGTTTTTTGGGGGGACTTCTCGGCCATCTTGCACCTCTCTTTGCGCTTGGTGTATATTAACCAACTGGTTGGTTGTTTGCAAGGTCCTGGGTCTTGATTCCCGGGATTCTCAAGGCGGAAATTCTCATGTCTCTCAGTGTGTGTTCCAGGCCGGTGGCCATCGTCACTGGCTCCTTCCGCGGAATCGGCCGCTCCTGCGCCATGGGGCTCGCCAGGGCGGGCTTCAACATCCTGCTGAATGACCGGGACAGCGATAGCAATCGCGAGCTTGCCCCGCAGTTCGAAAGGGAATTGGCCGAACTGGGCGCCGACAGCCTGGCTGCCCTGGGCGACGTGGCGGAGCTGGATTTTCACAAGACCCTGCTGGACGCGGCCCTCGCCCGCTGGGGCAGGGTGGATTGCCTGGTGAACAATGCCGGAGTTCCCGCTCACCGGCGCGGCGATCTTCTCGATGTGCAACCGGGCAGCTTCGACGATTGCATCCTCGTCAACACCCGCGCCGTCTTCTTTCTCAGCCAGACCATTGCCCGCTACATGGTCGCAAACGAACCCCAGGACGGCACGCATCGCAGCATCATCAACATCACTTCGAGCAACGTGAAGGCCGTGTCGATTGCCCGCGGCGAGTACTGCGTGTCGAAGGCCGCCACTTCGATGACGACCAAGCTTTTCGCGCTGCGCCTGGCCCCCACGGGCATCGGCGTGTATGAAGTGCGCCCCGGCATCATCGACACGGATCTGACCCGCCCGGCCAGGGCGATCTACGACAAGATGATTGCGGAGCACGGCGTTCCCATGGAGCGCTGGGGTTATCCCTCCGACGTCGCGTCTACGGTTGTTTGCATGGCCGAGGGCCGCCTGATCTACACCGTGGGCCAGGCCATCGCCGTGGATGGCGGCCTGGTGATGCCGCGCTACTGAAACCCGCCCGGCGAGCAAGGAGCGAAACCGATGGAGCCTGAAATTCTGTTTACCCGCAAAGAGCGCGGCGGAGTGGCCTGGGCGGAGATTACTCTCAACCGTCCGCAAAAAGGCAACGCGCTCACCCTTCCCATGCTGGACCATCTGGAGTCGCTGCTGGCCGGTATTCGAACCGATCTGACCGTGCGGGCGGTGGTGCTGCGCGGGAACGGCCGGTTCTTCTGCACCGGCGGCGATATTGAGGCCTGGGGCAGCCTGACACCAGCGGAAATGGGCCGCGATTGGATCCTGCGAGGGATCGAAATCTTTGACCTGATCGCTTCCCTTCCGCAACCTGTCATCGCCGCAATCCAGGGGCACGCGTTGGGCGGCGGATTGGAACTGGCGCTTGCCGCTGACCTTCGCGTCGGTGTGCGGGCCGCGAAATTCGGAACTCCCGAAGTGACCCTTGGCATGATCGCGGGGTGGACCGGCGTGCGCCGCCTGGCTGAAACCATCGGCGTGGCGCGGGCGCGTCACCTCACGCTGCTCGGCTCTTTCATTCCTGCCGGACAGGCGCTCGATTGGGGCCTGCTGACGGCGCTTGCCGAAGACGCTGCCGGCCTCGATGCGCAACTCGATCAATGGCTGGACAGGCTGCTGTCCAATGGGCCCATCGCGATGTCGCTAACCAAGGGCCTGCTCGGCACGATGCACCAGGACATGCGCTACGCCCACGCCTCAGCCGCAGCCCAGGCAGCGGCCACTGAAGACTGCAACGAGGGTGTTCGCGCCTTCGCGGAGAAACGCAAGCCGGTATACACGAACCGGTAGTCGAGGAGACGCGCATGAGCAAGACCGAATTCACGACGGCAGCGACCGCAGCCGCCATGATCAGGAACGGCGACACGGTGGCCATCAGCGGCAACGGGGCCGGCATGATCTCGGCCGAAGCCATCTTCGCCGCCGTCGAAAAAAGATTTCTCGAAACCGGCGAACCACGCGATCTGACCCTGGTCCATTCGCTCGGCCTCGGCGACCGCGCCGATCTTGGCACCAATCGCTTTGCCCACGAAGGCATGGTCCGCAAGATCATCGCTTCGCATTTCACATGGTCGGCGAAGATTCAGCAGCTTATTCGAGACGAAAAGGTCGAGGCCTACTGCTTTCCCGGCGGCGTGATTCAGCAGCTTCTTCGCGAGATCGGCGCAGGCCGTCCCGGCCTCATCACCCACTCCGGCCTCGGCACATTTGTCGACCCACGGCAGGACGGCGGCCGCTGCAATTTTCGCAGCCTTGAAAACCTTGTCGAGCTAATGCAGATCGACGGCAGGGAAGTGCTGCGCTACAAGCCGTTCAAGGTGGACGTAGCTATCATCCGCGGGACCTACGCGGACACGCGCGGCAACCTCAGCTCAGAGGAAGAAGCGGTCGATCTCGATATCCACTCGATCGCGCTTGCGGCTCATAACAGCGGCGGAGTAGTTCTGGCGCAGGTTCGCCAGGTGGTTGAGCCCGGCGCATTGCGAGCAAGAAGCGTGCGCGTACCGGGCATCATGATCGACGCAGTAGTGGAAGAGCCCGGCCAGCAGCTTTTTTATGGAATAGGCTACGACCCCACCGTGAGCGGAGAGCGTAGGGCGCATCTGGGCAGATTGGCCGCTGAGGCTCCCAAGAAGCTGGAGCGGCGCATCATCGCACGCCGCGCGGCCATGGAACTCAGGCCCGGCGCTTCCGTCAATTTCGGCTTCGGCATTCCCGGCGGAATCTTCGGCGTGATTGCCGAACAAGGAATGGAGTCCGACCTGTGGATGAGCGTCGAGCAGGGCGTGCATAACGGCCGCATGCTGGACGATCGCCTGTTCGGGGCGGCGCGCAACCCCGATGCGGTGGTACCGTCCATTGAGCAGTTCGACTACTATAGCGGCGGCGGTATCGACATCACCTTTCTGGGCATGGGCGAGGCGGACGCCTCAGGCAATGTGAACGTCTCGCATCTTGGCGGCAATCTAGTCGGCCCCGGCGGCTTTATCGAGATTGCGCAAAACGCGAAAAAGGTCGTCTTCTGCGGAACCTTCGACGCGGTGGGAAGCCAGGTTTCATGGCAGGACGGGAAGCTCGAAGTCGTGAAGGCGGGACAGATTCGCAAGCTGGTCAGGAATGTTGAGCGAATTACTTTTTCTGCAGATTACGCCCGCCAGCACCGGCAGGAGGTGCTGTACGTAACCGAGCGTGCCGTCTTCCGATTGGACGCCGATGGAATGCGCCTCATCGAAATTGCTCCGGGCATTGATATCGAGCGTGACATTCTGCCCTGCATGGACTTCAAGCCCCTGATGGGCGCCATCGAGACCATGCCGCTTTCCGTCTTTGCCTGAAGCGTCTGCGCGACGTGGTTACTCCGCCGCCACCGGCAGTTCAATTCTGCTGGCCTCTCCCAGCGCGTGGTACACCCGCTGCGTCGCTTTCGTGTAATCCCCCGGCTTGGCCCAGAAGATGTTGGACACAAACGTCTGCGGGTTCCGGTCATACAGTGGAAACCAGCTCGACTGCACCTGAACCATGATCCGGTGGCCGGGCAAAAATACATGATTTGCAGGCGGCAGCGCGAACCGATAGATCAGCGGCTTTCCAGGCTCAAGCGCTTTCGGCTTCGAGAAGCTCTCCCTGTACCGCCCGCGGAAGATATCGGCGGCAATCATCAACTGGTAGCCGCCCATGCCGGGTTGTCCCGCCACCTCATCCGGATACGCATCAATCAGCTTCACCACCCAATCGGAATCGGTGCCGCTGGTTGAAGCCACCAGGTTGGCAATCGGCTGCCCGCTGATATGCAGCGGCGCCGTCAGCACCTCGCTGGTATACGCCAGCACATCCGTCCGGCCTGAGGCCTCCCGCTGATCGTCCACAAGCCACTGGGTCCACGTCAGCGGAGGAGCGTACCCGATTGGCTGGCTGGGCCTTGCGCGAAACGGCACAGGCTTGGCCGGGTCGGAGACGTATTCGTCGTAAGACGTGTCAGGGTTTGCGTCGGATGGCGCCGCTGGTGCGTCGAAACCAACCTTCAATCCCGCCTCCAGGTATAGCGGCTTCATCGCCGGAGCAACCGGCCACGCAGGCAGCTTCTGCCAGCGGTTCACGCCTGTCTCGAACGCGGTCACTGGTGCGATCTTTTCTGCCGCGGCATCGTCCTTCAGATAACCATCCAGAAACGGCCTCAGCACATGCTGCCGGAACCATGTCCCGGTGTCCGAGCCCCAATGCATGTCCCCCAGTGAAGCGGCGTCCTGAATCTCCTGCCCGTGACACCAGGGCCCCACTGCCAGAAACACTTTGTCGTTGTTCTTGTCGAGCGGCTTGATCGCCTTGTACACCGCCATCGCGCCGTAGATATCCTCCTGGTCCCACAAGCTATGAACCAGCAGCACCGGGACCTTGAGCGGTTGCGCCGCCAGCACCTTATCCACGGCCTGGTCGCTCCAGAACGCGTCATAGTCCGGGTGATCCAGAATCTTCTTCCAGAAGCCCATCTGTTCCAGCCCATGTTCCCGGCCAAGTTCTCCGGCCGAGCCCGCCTTCATATACAGGTCGTAGTCGTCAAAGTTCGCGGTCCACCATTTGGCATCGTTCGCCCGCGTCCCTTCCTGTTCGTAGATGTAAGGCATGTTCTGTTGGCGGAACGCTCCATTGTGAAACCAGTCGTCCCCCATCCATCCGTCGACCATGGGGTTCATGGGCACCGCCACCTTCAGCGCGGGGTGCGGATTCACCAGTGCCATCAGCGGCAGAAATCCGTCATAGGAAATCCCCAAAATCCCCACTTTCCCGTTAGTCTCGGGGATGTTCTTCACCAGCCAGTCGATGGTGTCGTACGTATCGGTGGCCTCGTCCACCGGCGTGGGATTCTGTGCACCGTGGATAGGCCTATTCATTACGAAATCGCCCTCGGAGCCGTACTTGCCGCGGATGTCCTGAAGCACGCGGATGTACCCGCCCTCCAGAATCACATCCGTTGCATTGTCATAGCCGTAAAGAATCGGTCCCAAATGTGCGCTGGCCGCATGACTGGTCAGTTCCTTCGCGCTGTACGGCGTCCGCGTAATCAGGATCGGCGCATGCTCAGCGCCCATCGGGACCAGGATTACCGTATACAACTTGACTCCGTCCCGCATTGGAATCATCTGCTCGCGCCGCGCATAGTCAAAGCTGCCCTCAGCCGGCACAAGCTTTGCTGGTGTCTCGCTCGGATAGTCCGGGTAAGCCGCCTGCGGACTGTTCATTTGTCCGGCTGCGCCGAGGCACAAAACCGGGAAGACCAACGCGGCAATCGCCGCCCAACGCCGTCTGGAAATCATGGGGGATCCTCTCGACTGGGAACACAATGCTTCATCTGCAGTGTAAAGGCTATGGCAATTCCGGGATTGGCATACCTCAAAGGCACTTCACAAAGTTGACGCGGACCATCAGTGACCGCTAGAGGGAGGGCGCGCAGGGTTGCCTCAAGCAAGAGAGGAAGATTACTGAAATCACGCTTTATCCTCCGTTTTCGCCGCCGCGGAGTCTTGATGCGCTGCGGTCGCCTTTTGGACCTCGGCGATTCGGTCTGCAAGACGCTGTAACTCGATACGATCCAGCACTTTGGTATCGATCACGCCGGCCAGCAAGGCTTTCGCCGAGCTCTCGCAGACCCGCTCGGCGGTAAGAAATGCACACGCGCCAAACCAGAGAGTGGATGCTGCGTTCGAGCTCGCCCAATCCCGCGTGATCGTGATCCGAGGCAGTGTTGCGCGGCCTAGTGTTACTGACCGCGGCAAACAAATACTTGAGCTGTCAAGCGGTGCTTGCAAAAAATTTATTCTGCGCCGGTCTCAGGCGGTGAGTTGAGGAGGATGGGTGTTCTCCCGGTCCAGGTCCGCATCGTCGGGGATGAAGAACTGGAAGACGGTTCCGGAGGTCTTGCCCGGGAGGGTAGCGTTTTGAGCAGCGGAACGGCTGCGCACATGCGCGAACCCCCCGTGCTTGACGATGATCTCGAGGCTGACCCACAGGCCAAGGCCGGTTCCGGTGACTTCCTTGGTGGTAAAGAAGGCCTCGAAGGCGCGCTCTCGGACTTCTGAATCCATGCCGAGGCCGGTATCGGCAACTGAAAAGCGCACACCAGTCTGGCTAGGATTGTGCCAGTTACGCGAGCGCCTTGCGCGCACCAGGAGGCGGCCGCCGGCGGCGGTTGCGTCAATGGAGTTCCCGACCAGGTTGGCGAAGACCTGTCGGATTTCCCCAGCAAAGCAGAAAAGGTCCATTTCGGGATCGTAGTCGCGCTCGACCAGAATGTTGAGGGCGTTGAGGCGGCCCTGGTAGAGGCTGAGGACAGAGTCAAGCAGCTCCGCCATTTTGGCGCGTGTAGGCAGGGTGGACTGGCGGTAGAAGCGGAGTGTCTGCTGGGTGATCTCAGTAATGCGCCGGACCTCGTACTCGGCCATGCCGACGTAGTTCAGAGCGGGGCCCTCGAGTTGGCAGAAATTGCGGAGCAGGAAAAGGATGTTGGTAATGGCTTCGAGGGGATTGTTGATTTCGTGAGCGATGGAAGCGGCGAGGCGGCCTGTTACGGCCAGCTTCTCCGCCCTGCGCAGGGCTTCTTCGCTGCGCTTTCGATCACTGGCGTCCAGAACAATAATGCCGGCCCACCGCACCTCGTGTGGAGTGGTGAACACCGGGTAGGCACTCAAAAGCCAAGTCCACGGGCGGTTAGGCTTGCTGCCCTGGCCGGTGAGTTCCAGGTTACGCACTGGTTCCTGCTCGGCGAAGACGCGGAGGACCGCATTCTCAAGTTGCTGGGCTACAGGCTGTGGCAACAATTCGGGCAAGGTGCGGCCCAGGTGGCGGCTGAGAGAAACGCCGGTCATCGTGGCAAAGATCTGGTTGACGCGCACAAAGCGGCAACTCCGGTCGAAGAAGGCAAGCCCGATGGGAGCATTGGCCAGCATGGAGTCAAGAAGAGACAGGGTGTCGTTGAGGCCGGAGCGCTGCTCGGCAATGGAGGCGACCATGCGGTTGAAGGCTTCAATGAGGTCGCCAATCTCGTTATTTACGCCAACGGGCAATGGAAAATTGCCACCGCTTTCGGGAGAGTCCATCAGGGCGCGGGTACCGCGATGCAGCGTTGCCAGTGGCTTGGAGATGGAGCGCGCCAGGAGCAGCACCAGAAGCGCCGACGCTGTGATCCAGATGATGCTGAACAGGATGGTGCCGTGAAGGACGGTATTCAGTTGGGAGAGGGCCCAGGTACGGTCGTCCTCGACCCAGGCAAATCCGCGCAGATCGCTTCCGGTGTAGACCGCTGCCACGCCCTCCCATCGGTCGTGGTCGAGGATGAAAACTGTGGGTTCTCCGTGCCGTACCAGGGAAATCTGGGAAAGCTCTGTGGCAGTGAGCGTTGCCTGGTCTGAGTCCCCCTCACTGGTAAAGAGCACGTTGCCAGCAGGGTCGGAAACCTTGGCCACCGCTACATCCGGAGCCGTGCCCATCATCTTCACCGACAGGCCTACCCAGCCGGGACGCTCCTGCAGCAGGGCTTCGCGGGCTTGCATTGCCAGGGAGGCGGCGTGATGAGCCACACGCTGCCGAGCGTGGGTGTAGACCTCGTTGGTCTGGCGGCGAATGAGCAGCACGGCAAAGAGGCTGATCGAAATCATCTCGATCAGCAGCAGGCCCGCAAGCATCTGCCATCGTATCGACCGCGGCCACCAGCGCATAAGCAGTGCCCACCCTCTGGGAATTCGTGAGCCTCAGTGTACCGGATTCTCAAAGCTGCTGGTGAGCTAAGGCTGGGCGGGCACCAGGTCGGCGGCGATCTGGTGCCCGTGGAAGCGGCCATTCTCAATAAAGATCTCGTTGGTGCGGGAGCCGGCAACGATGACGCCGGCCAGGTAGATTCCGGGGACGTTGCTTTCCAGAGTGTCAGGATCGCAGACGGGCAGCTTGTCGGGGCCATGGAAATGGACGCCGAGGCGCTCAAGGAAGGCGAAGTCGGGGTGGTAGCCGGTCATGGCGAACACGAAGTCGTTGGCCAGGTGCTGCAGGCCGTCCGGGGTTTGCACGGCCACGGTGTCCGGGGTAATCTCGACCACCTGCGACTGGAAGTACGCCTTGATTTCGCCGTTCTTGATGCGATTCTCGAGGTCGGGCTTGATCCAGTACTTCACGTGGCGATGCAACTCGGCATCGCGATGGATGAGGGTTACGCGCGCGCCGTGCCGCCATAGTTCAAGGGCGGCGATGGCAGCGGAGTTCTTGCCGCCGATGACTGCCACGTCGAGCCCGTAAAAGGGATGCGGATCGTTGTAGTAGTGGTGGACCTTGCTGAGCGATTCGCCGGGAATTCCCATCCAATTGGGCAGGTCGTAGTAGCCGGTGGCGACTACGAGCTTGCGGGCTTCAAGCGTGCCGGGGCGGCCGAAGCGGTCGGCGGTATGGACGGTAAATGCCTCGCTCACACCGGTCACCTGTTCGACGCGATGGTATTGGCGCACGTCGAGCTTGTAGTAGGCGGCCACTTGTCGGTAGTACTCGAGGGCCTCGTTGCGAGTGGGCTTGGCGTTGGGACTCGGAAAGGGAATGCCGCCAATCTCGAGCAGTTCCGAGGTCGTGAAAAAGGTCATGTGGGCGGGGTAGTGAAAAAGGGAGTTACATAGGCAGCCCTTGTCGATCAGAACCACGCGCAGGCCGGCCTTTTGAGCTTCAATTGCGCAGGCGAGGCCGGTAGGCCCGGCGCCGACGACGAGCAGATCGAAGGGGTCTTGCCGATTGGGCGAGGATTGCGCAGTTGGGTCGTTCATGGTTCTAGCTTATGGCATGAGGAGGGCTTGCAGGCGGTGGAGGGGTGGTTAGAGGCTGGAGACGTGGGTATGGTAGAATGCTAGAAGATAATGGTAGAAAGGTAGAATCATGGGTTTGAGCATAAAGAATTCCAGATCCGAGGAGCTGATTCGCGAATTGGCAGCGCTGCGCGGGGTGAGCCTGGTGACCGCGGTGACCGAGGCCGCACGAGAGGCATTGGAGCGGGAGCGGGCTTCCAGGCGCGAGAGCCGCATGGAATGGCTTCATCGGATCACGAAAGAGACGGCAGCGATCATGAACGATGGCCGGACATCCAAGCAAGTCATGGATGAGCTGTATGACGATGCAACAGGCCTGCCCAAATGATCGTTGACTCGTCAGCCCTTATCGCAATTCTCAGGCGGGAAGCGCAGTGGCCGGCGCTATCAAGGACGTTGGACGCGTCGAAATCCTCTCGTATCTCGGCTGCGAACTATCTGGAAACCTCGATTGTGGTGGACGGGTGGAGAAATCCGGTTCTTAGCCGTGAGTTCGACGAATTGATTGAGAGATTCAATATCCAGATCGAGCCGGTGACCGCCGAACAGGCGAAGATTGCGCGGCAGGCTTACCGGGATTTCGGTAAAGGGAGCGGACACCCGGCGGGGCTGAACTTTGGGGACTGCTTCAGTTATGCGCTGGCGCGAGAGAAGCGGGAACCGATGCTGTGGAAGGGCGATGATTTTGGGCACACGGGCTTGCGGGCGGCTGTTTAGAGCGAAACCAGAGTTAATGTGCCCTTTTGAACTTTATTGGAGGTCGCCGCTCCATGTTGGTCGTGTCGACTTGAGGGCTGCGGCTTCGAGCTACAGTCACTCTGGTTTCGTTATAGCCTTAGCGCGGACTATTGGTTACGCATTCCTGCGAGTATGGCATCCCTAATCGCGAAATCAGGCAGGCGGCTTCAGGCTCCTTCCAGCGCGTGCCAGCCCAGCGGCGCTTCCTTTACCCTAGAAGCGTCTGTGACTTTGAGGAGAGCTTAACCATGACCATCATCCGGCAGGAAGATTTTATTGCTAGTGTTGCAGGGGCGTTGCAGTACATCAGCTACTACCACCCGGTGGACTATATAACGAGCTTGGAGAAGGCCTACGAGCGGGAAGAGTCGGAGGCGGCGAAAGATGCTATCGCGCAGATTCTGATCAATAGCCGGATGTGCGCCGAGGGGCACAGGCCCATTTGCCAGGATACGGGGATTGTGACGGCGTTCCTTAAGGTCGGGCTGGATGTGCGAATTGAAGCGGCGCCCGGAGAAGAACGCAAAGACATTCAGCAGATGGTGGATGAGGGGGTTCGGCGGGCTTATCTGGACCCGGACAACAAGCTGCGAGCGTCGATTTTGGCCGATCCGGCGGGCAAGCGGATCAATACGAAAGACAACACTCCGGCTTGCGTGACCGTGGAACTGGTGAAGGGCGACAAGGTGGATGTGACGGTCGCGGCCAAGGGCGGCGGGTCGGAGGCCAAGGCCAAGTTCATCATGCTGAATCCGTCGGATTCGGTGGTGGAGTGGGTGCTGAAGACGGTGCCGACGATGGGCGCGGGATGGTGCCCGCCGGGGATGCTTGGCATCGGGATCGGCGGGACCGCGGAGAAAGCGATGCTGATGGCCAAGGAATCGCTGATGGACCCGATCAACATTCAGGAACTGATTGCGCGCGGGCCCGTGACAACGGCCGAGAAGCTGCGCGTGGAACTCTACGACAAGGTGAACCGGCTGGGAATTGGTGCGCAGGGGCTGGGTGGACTGACAACGGTGCTGGACGTGAAGGTGCGCGACTATCCTACCCATGCTGCGAATCTGCCGGTCGCCATGATTCCAAACTGCGCCGCCACGCGGCACGCGCACTTTGTTTTGGATGGGAGCGGGCCGGTCTATCTGGACCCGCCGAACCTGGCAGACTGGCCGAAGCTGACGTATGACGTTTCGGGTGCGCGGCGGGTGAACCTGGACACGGTGACGCGCGACGAGGCCGCTACCTGGAAGCCGGGCGAAGTGATTCTGTTGACGGGAAAGCTGCTGACCGGGCGCGATGCCGCGCATAAGCGCATGACAGATATGCTGAGCCGCGGGGAAAAGCTTCCTGTGGATTTCAAAGGGCGGTTTATTTATTACGTAGGGCCGGTGGACCCGGTACACGAAGAGGTGGTGGGGCCGGCGGGACCGACGACGGCGACGCGGATGGACAAGTTCACGCGCCAGATGCTGGCCGAGACGGGACTGCTGGGCATGGTGGGCAAAGCCGAGCGCGGTCCGGTTGCGATTGAAGCCATCAAGGAGTTCGGTGCCGTGTACCTGATGGCCGTGGGCGGCGCGGCTTATCTGGTCTCAAAGGCCATTTGCGGATCGCGGTTAATGGCATTCGGGGATCTGGGGATGGAAGCGATTTACGAGTTCGACGTCCGCGATATGCCAGTGACGGTGGCCGTGGATTCAAAGGGAACCAGCGTGCACCAGACAGGGCCCGCCGAATGGCAGAAGAGGATTGCCGGGATACCTATACTGCAATAGCAGTTCGTAGTTCACGACACGCGGTTGTCAGTTCCACAGGTTCTTGCCGGGAACCAGATTATGGGCTGAGAAAAACAGGGGTGAATGGAGTCGGAATCTTTGTGGATACCGGTTCCATTCACCCCTGTTTTATCTGCTGAAACCTGCTTGCAACTTACGCGTGGGTCAGATAGCCCATACCGGCGAGGACGCCGCGCATGTAGCCGAAGCTCTCGATGACACCGGGCATTGGGTTGTCGCCGTGGATTTCGTATTCGAGATCCACGAAGCCGGGGTACTTGATGTCGATGAGTGCCTGGAAGATGTCGCGGATGGGCAGGATGCCTTCGCCGACAGCGACCTGGCTTTCGCGGCTGGTGAAGTTGGCGAGATCCTTGATGTGCACGTCGTAGAGCCGCGGGCCAGTGGCGTGGATAGCGTCAACCAGGTTGGCATTGGCTCGCGCGGCGTGGCCTACGTCGATGCAGAAGCCGATGCGCGGATCGAGGTTCCTGATCGCCTTGAGCACGTCGAACGGGGACGGGAAGAATTTGTCCTCGGGGCCGTGGTTGTGAATGGCGATCTTGATGTCGTATTCCTTCACGAAGCGCTCGATCCACTTGAGTGATTCAGGAGTGGGATCGCCGGCGACGATGACCTTGATGCCGGCGCGCTTGCAATATTCAAACTTGCCGCGAATATCCGTTTCATCGTCCTTGGGGAAGTAAATGGCTCCGGCGGCGTGGAGCTTGATGCCGGCCGCGGCGTAATCGGTCAGGGCCTGCGCTTCCAGTGTGGGGTCGGTCGGGAGATGGTCCTTGATGTCTTTGACGTTGAGGTCCGCGAGATTCAGTTCCTTCAGGTACCCGAGCATCTGGGCGCGGGTGAAGTTGCGGAAGGTATAGCTGCAAATGCCCAGTTGAATGGGCGAGGGCTTCCCGGATACCGGCACCGCCTCGGCGAAAGAAGGAGTAGAACTGGATGCAAAACAAGCCGCCGCCATGATGGCGCCGGTCTGAACGAAGTTGCGGCGAGAATAGGTTTCTTTCATAAGTTGGAGACTCCTCTTGTTCTCCTGTTTAGGGTGATAAGGCGAATGTGTTCTTCAATCCGCGTGGTGAATAGGGGTGAGCCGCACCATGATGACGCCATGGGGCGGGACCTGTGAAGAAAAATTTTCATCAAATGTACCGAGATCATACTGACGCCATACGTCGCGCGCAGATTGTTTTCCTTTCAGGCTGAGTTGCTTCCAGTCTGCCGTGATGGAATGCGGTTCAGTGGTCAGGTTGAAGAGACCAACGGCCATCGATCCGTCGTCAAGGGGCTTGGCGAGGATGAACTCATCCTCTGTCCGGCTCACCACGACCCCTTGTTTGCCGAGCGAATCCTGATCGATATCAATGACCTCGGAGTTGCAAAGGACGTTGTGGGTGAACGCGTCCAGCGCGCTCATCTCGCCGGAGAACAGCAGCGGTGCGGCCATCAGCGACCACATGGACATGTAGCTGTACTGCTCCTCGTGGGTGAGTGTTGTGGGGCGGGCAGGCGCTTCAAGGTTATGTGCGTCGCCCACTGAGCCTATGAGAATGTAGTCGGGGTCGTTCCAGCCACCGGGGCCGGCCTGTGCGCCGAGGGCTGCGTTGGCAAAGCCGATGCTGTAGAAGCCGGGCAGGGAGGTAGCTTTCTCCAGGCCCAGGTCGCCAGTGGTGCGCCAGGAGTTGCCGCCCACCTCGCGTCCCCACTTCCACACGTCCCCCATGCCGTACTGGCACATGTTGAGAACGACGTCGCGATTGAGGCCGTGGACGATGCCGCCCATCTTTCTGTAGGGCTTCTGGAACTCCTCAAGAGTCTTTTCTTTGGCGATGCTGCCGTATGAGCACCAGTCGTACTTCAGCAGGTCGAAGCCCCATTGCGCGAAGCGATGGGCGTCGGCGTCCTCGTGCTGATAGGAGGCTTCATATCTGGCGCAGGTTAATGGGCCTGGCCCACTGTAGATGCCGGCTTTGAGGCCAAGGGAGTGGATGTAGGCGGTCAGCCCAGCCATGTTGGGAAAGCGGACGTTGGGAAGGATGTTTCCCTTGGCATCGCGTGTGGGTCCCTTCGTGGCGGGTTCGTCTGAGCCGGGCTTGGTAGCCCAGCAGTCATCGATGTCTACGTATTGGTAACCGTGGTCGGCCATTCCCGACGCGATCATGGCAGCGGCCGCCGTGCGTACATCCTTGTCGGAGATACGTTCGTAGTAGGCGTACCAGTCGTTCCATCCCATCTGGGGGGTGAGGCCGATGGTGTCGCCAACCACAATTTTGAACGTGCGGCTGTCCTTGCCCAGGGCGTTGGAGGCATCCAGCGTGACGGTGTAGTCACCGGGCATTTTGGGCGCATTGCCAGAGATGATTCCGCTATGCCGGTTGATCTTGAGCGGGGCGGGAAGACCGTGCGCGGAGAATGCCATGGGCCTGTTCCCAGTGGACGGAATGCGATAAAGAAATGGGTGGCCAGGGCGAACGCCGTAGACTTTGGGGCCGTTCAAATGTGGCGTGGGCGGTGGGGGAGGGGTCCGGAAATCGGAAGGCTGCTGGGCGGCTGCCATCTGCGGTTCCGGTTGGAAGGTCGTCAACAGCGCAACGAACACGAGGGCGGTGAGCCTGCCAATCTTCGGCATTTTGATGGGAGTCTCCGGACTGAGCGTGAAACCGCACAAATTATACCGCTCTCGACACGACTCCAGATACAGCACGAGCCCAGCCACCCAGGGCAAACGCATTTGAAAATTGATCGAACCATAGAAGGTACTTTGAAGCAGCGCGTGTAGGTTCGAAGTTGTTTGTATGACAACTTCGCGGTTTTCGCAGGAGAGTTTGGAGCAGTTTGGGGAGTGTTG
>CAIKND010000075.1 GCA_903828675.1 uncultured Acidobacteriaceae bacterium | reverse complement strand
CTCCTTGATTTGCCGCGGTCTCGCTGCTGGTTATGGTGTCCGGCGCGTTCAGAATCTGATTGCGGCGCTCGCCGTCGATGGGCCGCTCGCTGTACTCGGCGATCCACAATCCATCGGGATTCGCGTCAGACCTTTTGTCCGCGATTACCCGGATGCGGTATTCGTTCACAAAGTGGTCGGTGACCTCGGTCCCGTTCGACAGATGATGAACGTCCTTGACTCCGTAGACCAGATACGTGAGCGGCTCTCCCGATACGGCGTCGAGTTCGCGCAAATGAAAGACTGACTGAATTTGCCCGTCGTCGATCTTGCCGCGTGTATTGTCGTCGGCCATCGCCTTCAACGTGTACCCGCGCAGATTGCGGGTCATCATGTTGAGGCTTGCCGCCCAATGATCGTCCACATCGGACGGCGAGTAGTTTTGGTAGCTGGTCAGAAAGCGCTTGACGAAGGCTTCATCCAGAAACTGGTCCGTGCCGGCTGTCGCAAGATCCGTAACTTCGCCTTTGGCGGGCTTGCCCACAACCGAGGCGTCGCCATTCGGACCGATGCGGATCACCGTCGGCGGTTGCATGCGCGCGAAGACGGCGAAGCCGATTGCGGCCAGTGCGATGGGGATCGTCAGGAAAGCCAGCAACCAGGCGCGATTCGCATTCGCGCGCAAGGCCCCATCCACCTCGTAATACTTCGGCCTCACCAGGGAGGCCGCGTCCGTTCGATCTGCGGTTGTCTTCATGAATGCCTCCTACTCCTTTTCTGTTGCTCGCCGAGATACGCTTGCCAAACCCTGAGCCGCAATGCGGGCGGCGTGGTATGCGCCCCATGTTCCGATGTTGTAGCGGTGGACCGTCGGCCCACGCCTGGCCGGCGCGGATGTTCTCGGAGAACTGCTGCTGCTTCCTCCAGAAACCACGCTTGTAGCCTGCGCGGGAACTGCGGCTTCTGAAGTCTCACTTTCGGCCTGCGCATCGCTCGAACTCGGCCCTAGTACATCGCTGAATGAGCCGCGAATCTGATCGGCATGCCCTTCGATCGTCGGACTTCCAGAGAGGGAACTCGAAGCTGTTGCTGGCGGCATTTGAGGTGCAGCCGGTTGATTCGATCCGGCTGACGCGGCTGTTAGCCGGCCCGCACTTGCGGCCGTGCTCGTAGAACTGCCAGCACCGGCCCCCTGCGCGCCGCCTGCCCCGGCAGCGGCAAATCCCGCAGCCGCGCCCTCGCCAGCAGCAATTCCAGCCGTTACCACAGCGGCCGCTGCTCCGACCAATGCGACTGCAGTAGCCCCCACATCGCCACTGACAATTCGCTTTGCGATAAACGGAATCACCGCAATCGCCAGCGAGTAGATGATGCTGGCGATACCGATGAGAAATGCTCCTTCCAGATTTCCCAACCCACCTAGAAAGTTATTTTGGCTGAGCATCTGACCGACCTGCCCCATCTGGACTGCGCTCAGCAAAGCGCCGAATCCTCCGTAGAGGATCGGCCAGGAATTCCAAATGAAGACATTCTCTATGTACGATTTGGCAAGACGGTTTGCTCCTCCGAGAGGCAGCAGGGCGATCACGATCGGGCCGAAGATGTAGAGGACGCTGCCGTAGAAGATGTAGAAGAATCCGAAAATGGCGATGACAACGGGATAAAGAATGTACGCGACAAGAATGAGAATCCCGTCAATGATGCCGGCGACGGAACCTGTAATCAGTCCCCAAAGATTCTGAAATCCGATCTGACTGAACTGCGTGCTAATATCGTTCTTCCAATTATCGAAAAGGTTGACGGAGCCGGACGCGTTACTGATCCAGTTCCCGGCGTTCACAAATCCCTGATTGATGGTTGTGAAGATAGTTCCGTAATTCATAACCACAACCGCGGTGACGATGTACTTGATCAGATTGGTTCCCAAACCGCGCACGTCCCCGCCGTGCAGGGCCGATTGATAGACCTGCCAGAGAAAACCCACGAGCAGGACGACGTAGGCGACATTCTGCATCCCACTCGTAATACTGGTCGAGTCGATCCCGGCCACGGCCTGCGTCAGAAAACGCTCGAAGAGACTCAGTTGCGTCGACTGGAAAAACGCAAGCAGCGTGACGGCGACGTGCGGATTGGGAATCGGTAGGCTCATCGCGCTTTACCTGTTCGTCAGAGCCCCGTTAATGAGGCCGTTATTGTTCGTATTGTTCGTGGTCGCCAGTTTCGCTGCCGCGCTTTGATTGGCAAGATCGATTCCGCGAGTGCGCATCAATTCCGCCAGCGCGGCCTGCGTATAGGCGTTGGCCCGCACGACCCATACATCGGCCTCGGCTTCGAGAATCGGTGCGCTGCCCGGCGCCGCGGCCGTGATCTGCTGGCCCATCTGGTCAGCTTCTTTGAGTTCCGCATCCGCCAGGGCGTCGATCTCAATCGCCCGCTTCATTGCGTCCTGAGCCTGCGCGTCGGTCATGTCGGTCATCGTCCGCACGGCGGGCGAAGCGGCGTTCTGCTGCATCACACCTCCGTAGACCGACTGGAACTGAGTCGAAACACTTCCCACGTTGCCGGCGTTGCGCGAAAGCAGCAGCGACTCAAGGTTGCTCGACTGCGGCAGGGTGGCGCTTGAGACATTCACGTGAAAAAGGTTCGAGACTTGGCTGAACTGGTTCTCAAACTGCGTCACCGAGTTTTTGGCTTGGTTGATCGCCGCAAGCGGATACATGACCTGCTGCTCATACTTCGCCACGCTCTGCTCATACTGGTTGATGGTGTTGAGCGGCGCGGAGATGTAGGTGGACATCAGCGACTGCATCTTCTGAAGAGCGGCAAGAATCGCTGCCAGATCAATGCCGAACTGCCCATGCGCCCGCATCGGCAGAACCGTCAGAACTGCTAGAACGACGGCCGCGGCCTTGAGTAGCCCCGGCCTGCGCCAGGAACGTTCGGATTGCGCTGGTTCGTAGCCCTCGCCGAATACCGCGACATCGGATGTTGGTTTCTGCTTGCGCCGCCACAGAAATGGCTTGCGCACTTTGTTTGTGGACTTCTTTGAGTCGGACATGACATTCTCCCTTTAATGCGCCGTGAGCGCCCCGGTGATCAGGCTGTTGATCCCGCCGGTGATGGTTGTCCTGCGCTTCAAGAGCGCATTGTCGTGCGCAATGCGGCCGGCCTCCTGCCGTAACTGAGCGGCAAGCATCTTCTGCAGATATGCCTGGCAACGGAGATTCGAGACCTGAGCCTGCGCCGTGAGATATGGATTGGAGCCCGGTGTGGTAGTGGCCACCTGGTTCTCCATCTGGTTTGCCGTCTGAAGGATTGTGTCCGCGCCCTGGTCAGCGATGAGCGTCGTTTTCAGGTTCTCCTGGCCCAACGCGTCATCCATGTCCATCATCAGGAGGTCCTGGGGCGCGGCGCTGTTCTGCTGCGGAATCGAACCGTAGTTGGCCGCGAAGCTTGCACCAAGCGCCGGAATCTGCGCCGAGAGACGGCTATGCAAGATCGACTCGAACTGTTGCGGACCTGCTGTTACCGCGCTCGTTGTAGGAATACTGAAGATCTGGTTCATCTGGTTGCGAAAACCTGAAATCGAATTCGCGACGAAGCCGCGGGCCTGGTTGAGCGCGGACAGCGGCCACATCGTCGTCTGGTAGAGTTGCTGCACCTGCTGCGTAAGCTGGTTGATCGACTTGAGCGAACTGCCGATGTCGCTCTGGATCGTGCCGAAGAGCTCATCAAAGACATCGAAGGTGCCCGCGTGGGCGCTTACGGGTACGAGCATCGCAATACCAAGGACAGACACTGCCGTCAGCCATTTCCAGCGCCGGCGCCTATTCTTTTGCTTGCCTGAAGCGGCGGCATCTCCTGTGTACGGGATTCCGTTCAGCAATACTGTCTGCTCTGGTTTGTGATCATCCTGTTTCATTGCGCAAGTACCTCCTGAACTTCTCCTGAAAGCTCTTCTTTGAGCGGCGCAAGTTCCGCCAACCCCCGCGGAAAACGCTCGGCGAGCGCCTCATAAGCTGCGATTCGCGCTATCGACGCGTGCTTCCGCATCCACCACATTCGGTACGTACGCTCGCGGGCGTAGGTTGTCGTGATCCAGTAGTCCACCGGGCTCGGCACGATGCGGATCGCGTGTGTCGACTCGGCCTTTTCGCCAATCGCGATCAGAAACTCGGCGCTATGGCCCTTCTTTGGATGAGCAAAGGTCTTGATCTGGTTGAGCGCCGTCTCGTTCAGGTGGACGTGCTCCCGGAGCGCGGTCATATCGCCGGGCTGCTTGCCGATGATCTTGGTCGTCGCGTTCTTGACGATGCCCGCGCCGTGCTCGTTGGGCTTGTCCGGCGTGCCGACGAAATCCTCCGGCGTCTGGCTGATTCCCCAGACGCTGGCGTTGCGTTTGCGGGCGGTGCGGAAGAGCTGGACGACAACGCTCGCCAAGATGGGGGACTCCAGCAGCGCCCAGCACTCGTCGAGCAAGACAATGCTTGGCCGGCCGGTAATGCCGGATGCCCGGTAGGTGGCAGTGTGCGCAATGAGCAGGCTCATCGCACGTTCCAACCGCGGATCGTCCTTCAGCTTCTCCACGTTGAAGTAGAGCCAGGGATTATTCAATTCGACGGTTGTCGGTCTATCAAAGAGTCGGGCATACGGCCCCTCAT
>CAIKND010000074.1 GCA_903828675.1 uncultured Acidobacteriaceae bacterium | reverse complement strand
TCCAGCCGGCCTGACTGCGGCGCTTGAACTCGAGCGCCGGACAGGAATCAGGCCTATCGTTATCGAGGCGACGGACGCGATCGGCGGAATCAGCCGCACCATCCGCTACAAGGGCAATCGCATGGACATCGGCGGCCACCGCTTCTTCTCGAAGTCGGACCGCGTGATGCAATGGTGGCTGGACCTGATGCCTGTCGAAGCCGCTGCTTGCGGTCTGGGCCTGGTGAGCTATCACGGCCAGCGGCGCGAGGTGCCTGTTGCCGCTGTGGCTCCCGCACAGTCGGATCTGGTGATGTTGATACGGCCACGCAAGAGCCGCATCTATTTTCTCCGGCGCTTCTTCGACTACCCCATCCGGCTCACAGCCGCCACGCTCAAAAAGATGGGAGTCTCCAGAACCATTCGCAGCGGCATCAGCTACATGCGCGCCGCCCTGTTTCCCATACTCGAGGAAAAGACGCTGGAGGACTTTCTCATCAACCGCTTCGGCCGCCAGCTCTACCTCACGTTCTTCAAGTCGTACACGGAGAAGGTTTGGGGCGTGCCCTGCGACCAGATCAGCGCGGAGTGGGGAGCCCAACGCATCAAGGGGCTCTCGTTGAAAGGCGCTGTGGCGCATGTTCTCAAAAGGGCGTTGGGCTCCAGTCGCATTCGAGATATTGGCCAGAAGGAGACCGAGACCTCGCTGATTGAGGAGTTTCTCTATCCCAAGCTGGGCCCGGGGCAGTTGTGGGAGCATGTGGCCGACCGTGTACGGGACGCCGGGGGCGAGATTCATTTTGGCATCCAGGTGGACCGCCTCCAGGTAGAGGGCGACAGGATTGTTGCCGTTGAGGGGGTGGACGCCGCTGGTGATCGCGTCCACTTCGCCGGCGAGTACATGATCTCCACCAGATCGGAAGAGCGACCTGATTCGCGCCCTCTCCGCCGAGGTGCCGGTCGAGGTGAAGGAGGTCAGCGAGGGGTTGATCTATCGAGATTTCATCACCGTCGGGCTGCTTGCACGAAAGCTGGCTGTGCGGGAAGACGACGGCACTCCGCTCAAGGACAACTGGATCTATATCCAGGAGCCGGATGTGCAGGTCGGCCGTCTCCAGGTCTTCAACAATTGGAGTCCCGGGCTGGTGGCCGACCCGAACAAAGTGTGGATAGGCCTCGAGTACTTCTGCAACGAGACCGACCCGCTTTGGAAGCTGAGCGATGACGAAATGGCCCAACTCGCGATCCGGGAAGCGGCCAGGATCGGGATTCTCAATCCCGAGGATGTCGAGGACGCGCATGTGGTCCATGTGCCCAAGGCGTACCCGGCCTACTTTGGCAGTTACGACCGTTTCGATGTGATCCGCAATTATGTGGACGGCTTCGAGAACCTCTTTCTCGCGGGCCGCAACGGCATGCACAAGTACAACAATCAAGATCACTCCATGCTTACTGCGATGACCGCGGTGGAAAACATCGTGGCAGGCGTGACCTCGAAGGCGAACATCTGGGCTGTCAATACGGAAACGGACTATCACGAAGAGAAAAGACAGGTTGCATGACCGTTATCGCGCAGGTGGCGCGAAGCGCCATCGGCCGTTTGCGGCTGGTGAAAGGGGAGAAGTATGCAAGTCGAGCGCGGCCAGCATATGGATGTGCCGATGGAGTTGCCAGGAGAGAAAGCCATCGTCTATGGGCTTCTCGGGCTATTCGCTGTTCTGCTG
>CAIKND010000073.1 GCA_903828675.1 uncultured Acidobacteriaceae bacterium | reverse complement strand
TCGACGAGCGAACACGCGAACTGCGCAACAGCATCGGCTGAGGGAAAGACGAACGATGAGATAAGGGCCGACCTCAATTTGCCCCCGCTGATTGCTCCCGGACCTCTCACCTCCGGTTCAATCTTCTGGTCCGTGTTCGGCGCACTCTGGGCGTTCGGCATCACCGCTGGGATAGTCGTCGCGATTCTTCGCGCTCTTCTGACATAACCCTTTGTTATCGGCTCCATCCTGGGCGTCTTTAGGTGATTTCCACACGCTCTAAACTTTCGCCTTGTGTTCGCCTTTCTTTCGAGCTACGCTCGGAAGCATGAACTCACCATTTCCCTGGCCGGGGCGGCAAGCGCGCCATTAAAAAGATACTGCTCGATCTGGTGCCTGAGCATGAAATCTACGCCGAAGTCTTTGCCGGTTCGGCCAAGCTGCTGTTTGCCAAAGACCCTTGCGGCCTTGAGGTTCTGAACGATCTCAACGGCGACCTGATCAACTTCTTCCGCGTAGCGAAGCACCGCCCGGCGGAGCTGGCCGAGTTGCTGGAGATCGAGTGCATCCACGCCGGCCGCTTCCGCGAACTGCGCACACAGGCTCAGCCGGTGACCGAGATCGAGCGCGCCCTGCGCTTTGCCTACCTGGTCTGGTACTCCTTCGGAGCCAAGGGCGAACACTTCGCCAGCAGCTCCGCGAGGAGCCCGAAAGCCAAGCGCCCGCTGGATCGGGTGCGCGAACTGCTGCGGGCAACGGCAGACCGGCTGGCCAAGGTTCTGGCTTCCTTCGCTTTGCCTGCTGTTCCTCAAACATCCGCACTGTCTTCAGTCGGTCTGCGTATTCCGGACCGGCCTGGTGCTGGTGGAGCAGCGGGACTTCGCCGAGATCCTGACTCGGTATGACTCAGAATCCACTTTCTTCTATCTGGACCCTCCCTATGTCGAGTTTCAAGCGAACGGCCGGTACCTGCCGCTGACGGCCGAGCGCCGCGCCGAGATGTTCGCGCAGCTCGCCAAAATCAAGGGCCGTTTTCTGATGAGCTTTGACGATTGCGCGGAGATCCGGGCGCTGGCCAGGCAGCATGGGTTTCAGGCGCGCGCGGTGGATGTGACCTATACGATCAGCGGGGCAGCGCCGCGCAAGGCGAGCCCGGAGCTATTGATTGCCAATTACAGCATCCGGAAATCTCTCGCGGCTTGACTTGCATTGAAGCGTGGAGTTCTCTTGAGGCCACCACCTGGACGCCCTCAGATTAGCCCTCCGCGCTTCACTCAACTCGCTATCTAAAGCCGAATTACCATCTTGCGCCAGCACTTGTCGAGCCACGCCTACTCTGTCATCTGAACGTACCGATCCCCTCTGAAAGGAGGCCGGTGCGGAGCAGCCAGAGCAGAGTAACCGTGGCGTTGGAGGCAGTGCCGCAAACACGCTCCAACGCCCGGCCTCCAGTCAGAGGAACGAAAAATGAGATTCAGCGCGGCCGGTCTCGAACTAATCAAGCGCTCAGAGGGATTCCGTAGCCACACCTATCTCGATGTGGCGGGATTTCCTACCATCGGCTACGGCCACCGGCTGCTGCACCCTGAATCTTTCCCGAACGGGATTGACGAGGCGCAAGCCGCCGAGATCCTGGTCAGCGATGTTCGCGACGCAGAGCAGGCTGTTGGGCGCCTGGTCAAAGTTCCGCTGAGCCAGGGCGAGTTCGATGCCCTGGTGGACTTCTGCTTCAACCTCGGCCAGGGGAAACTGGCTGGTTCAACACTCCTCAAAAAACTCAACGATGGGCAATACGGCCAGGCGGCTGAAGAGTTGCTGCGCTGGGACCATGCCGGAGCGCAGGAAAACTCCGGGCTCAAGGCCAGGCGCGAGGCTGAGTTCGCGCTCTGGTCCCCAACCGATTCAGACAATCCGGCCAGGCCGGCGAAAGGGTAGCAGTTATGAAAATCCAGAAGTTTGGGCAGATGGCGCGCATTGGCCTTCTGACCCTGCTTGCATGCGTGGCGCTTACGGCCCTTTGCGGCTGGACGTCGAGTTGCGGCACCGCGATTCACAAGGCTTCAGTGAGCGCCGATTCCATTGCGGCGAGCTTGCACACGGCGGCCGATCTGAACCACAGTCTCCAGGCCACCGGCCAGATCTCGATTGAAGAGCGCCAGCAGGTGGCGACCCTGATTGACCAGGCCACGCAGGCCAACGATGTGCTGGTGCTGCAACTGAAAGAAGCGCAAGCCCAGGGCGGCCAGGTAACGAACGCATCGGTGATGAGCGCATTCAGCAACTTCCTTACGCGGCTCGATGCGCTTGAAAAGAACGGCGTGCTTCATCTGAAGTCGGCATCCGCGCAGGCCCAATTCACTACGATCCTGGCGGCGGTGAAGACCGAGGTGCAGATCCTTCAATCGCTGATTGCGAACTCGTCCGGATCGAACCGAAGTCCGCAGCGGGACGGATACCTTGCATTTGCCGCCCTGGCGCTGACTCCGGAGGAACTGGAGGCGCTGATTGCCCTGGCGCTGACCACACTGGGCGAAGGGGCGGCTTTAGTGCAGAAGCTGATCGCGATGAAGGGCGAGAGCGACCCAAAGCTGCTGGAGGATGCGCTTAGCGAGGACGCGGCCGCTCGAACGCAGGCCCAGGCTGACGAGAGCGCGACCTAACGAGATACCCCCAACAGAGAGCAGCACCCCAGATTGCCAACAGCCACAAAGGCGGCGCCTACCTGGGGAACTCAACCCAAACCCGGTTAGACCCCCGGCTGATTTAGCCGGGGGCCTAACCGAAGAGAGGCACGAGACCATGGAACAACGATTCAGAGGCAAGGTCGTTTGGTTCAACAACGGCAAGGGATACGGATTCATTGCGCGGGACGGCGGCCCGGACGTCTTCGTGCATCACTCGGGAATCCAGGCAGAGGGGTACCGGACGCTGAAGCAGGATGACCAGGTCGAGTTCAGCATCGTCACGGGGCCGAATAACCGCCAGCAGGCGGAGGGCGTGGTTAGAGTCGAGATTTAACCGCCCCTATGGGGCTTTTATGCAGCAGCGAACCCCGGATTGCTCTCGGCGCACAGATTCAAAGTGAGGGCGCGTACCTGGGGAACTCAACCTCAACCCAGCGGGAGCCGGACCGACCAGCCCGGTTGCCGCTGGACGAAAGCGGAGAGACACCATGCAGTCACTGGCTGAAAAACTCATGGAAGCGGAACCCGAATACAGGGCGGGAATCGTGGCCTTCCCGGAAAGTGGAGAGCGTGACGTGCTGCGCCAGCTCGCGCGACTCCCGCTCAGCGACGGAGACCTCTGTTCGAAGGGAGCCCGCGACGCTTTGGTAATGAAGGGCCTCGTCGATCGATATCAAGGGCTCAACTTTCTCACCCAATCCGGATACGCGGTGGTTGATGCGCTCTGGGGATTGGAACAGGCAAGACGGCATTTGGAGCGTCTGGCGAGGTTGAGCTAATGGCAGCTTGCAGACCTGTGGTCTTTAACAACGTCAAGCGCGAGCACTTTCTGGCGGTGCGGGCGCGCATCAGGGCGCAGGCGGATGTTCAGGTTCTGGGCGACACCGGCACGGCCGCCGGGAACGGCATTACGGCGAAGTGGGAGTACGACGAGCCGAGTCAGACTCTGACCATCCAATGCCTGACCAAGCCGTTTTGGATTTCCGAGGGCATTGTGGCGGCGGGAATTCGAGACCTGGTGATGGGGCTTTGAGGATTCGGCCCGAGACGGTCCGGGAGGGGCTCGGACCGCCAAAGGCGAAAACGGCAGAAAGGCGTTTTGGGGCGTTTCCAGGCTTCGGGTGGTGGAAAGGTACCTAAAAAGTCCACGGATGCGACAGCGAGGCAGGAAAGTGCCTGTCGTACCCGTTCAGGGAAAGCGCCGAGATGGCGAAAACGCGGGAAAGGTCAGATAGGGCCTCAAAAACCGAAAAACGCAGGCTCCTATCCGAGCAAAAGGGGGCGAAAACCCTAGCAACCTTGACGCACTTGGAGTACTCGGTTTGCGTTCGCAAAAAGTAACAAGTTCAGGAGGAGTGATGGGTAATCTTTGGGATCGACTGGCGGCATGGTGGCAGGGCAAGAAAACCATTCTGGGCGGGGGCCTGGTGATCGTGGCGGGAGTGGCAGGCGTCTGGTTCGGGAAACTGGACCCAATTTCCGGTCTTGGGGTCGTCGGCGTCGGGATGTCGATTGCCGGTTTCAGCGCCAAGGCCAACCGCCACCAGGCGGAGCTGCTGACGGCGCTCCAGGGCGTGGCCCAGATTGGAGCCGACCAGCGGGCCGGGAACAGGGCCGCGATCATCCAGGATGCTGAGCAGACGGCTGGGCAGCTTGCGCCGGCTGCCATTGCGCTTTTTCCAGGCATGTCCGCTGTTCAGCCAGCCGAGGTGCAGAACGGCGGCCCAAGCAAATGACGGCATTGCAGCTTGTGGCGGAGGGCGGGCCCCTCAAGTGGATTCGGAATCTCCTTTATCCGGGCGTAGCCGGCGTGATGATAGCCATCACCCTGGGGATCATCGACTTGTTGAAGTCCAGCCCCACGGCTGGGGTGGATCTGCTGAAAAGCTGGGGGCCGGGCTTTCTGCTTGGCCTGCTGGCTATCGCCGTCGTCGGCACCTTCCTGGATAAGATGACCAGCTCATGGCAGTCCAGCGTGGACGCGCAGCAGCAGGTGGCCGTAGCTCTTACCCAGCTGGCGGAAAAAGATGACCGTGATCGCGACCGCATGGTGACCGAAACGCAGTACATGATGCAGCGAATGGAGCAAACTCATACGACTGTGGCGGCGGTAGCGGCGGCAGTGGGCCGCATAGAACAGAGGCTGAGCGCAAAGGACGCGGGGTGAGGGATGGCGACTGACGTGGAACTTCTGAAGCAATTGCGGGGATCGATTCTCATGCTGGTCAATAACCGCCACGCTGCGCAGCAATCGCGAGCGGATCACATCCTGCTGTGGCGCATGCTGCAGGATCTTCGGTTTTCCATCGGTGAAAGTGAACTGATCTCAATCTGCCAGGACCTTGCCGACCGAGGCTTGCTCAAATACGAGGAAGTGCGCGACAAGGATCAGCACGGCCGCCTGACCACGCGAGTCAGCCTGTTCAAGCTACAGCTCACGCCTAACGGGCGCGACCTGTGCGAGGGCACGACCAGCAACCCTGCCATCTACATCTAGGAGGTGCGACCGTGGCAAATTCGAAGCGGCCCCGCACCGGCGAGCGGCGGCAGGTAAACCAGCCCCTGAAAATCGATAAGCTACCGCCCGAAGTCCATGAGGCGATTCTCACCCTGCGTAATCAACAAGGAAAAACGTGGGAGGAGATTGAGGCGCTGAGCGCCGCGCCGAAAGATAAAAGCGGGTTTGTGGATTGGGAGAACCTGCCGATCAAGGTGTTGGAACTGTTTCCGGAGATGCGCCTGCCGCACAGCTCTCTGCATCGCTGGTACGACTTGCGGGTTAGCCAGGTGCGCCGCGATGTTGAGCAGCGGAGCGTGATCGCCCGCCAGCTCGCCGAGAGCTTCGCCAAGAGTGTAGTAACTGGCGGCAACGAGGCTGTGACGAACGCCGCGCGCGACCAGTTGATGAGCTTGCTTGCGGAGGATCTGACTCCCAAGGGACGCACGAACGCGGCCAAGGGACTGATTGCCCTGGCCGAGATCCTGCAATCGGCGCGGGCGAACGATATCAAGGAGCGCCGGGTCGCGGTGGATGTCAGGCGCATCAAGCTGCTTGAAGATCGTGAGAAGCAGGCGCGCGAGCGGATCGACCAGGCCACGCAGCAGGCGGCCAAGAAGGGCACAGGCCAATTCTCGATCGACGACATCAATCTGCTGCGCGAGAGAACCTTCGGGCTGCCACCGATTCCTTCTCCCCAGGCGGCCGCGCATGATTGAGGTTCTTGACCACGAGATCCGGATGCCGGCGGTGCTGCAGATGCGCCCCTATCAGCAGCGCTGGATCGACGACAATACGCGCTTCAAATGCGCAGTCAAATCGGCGCGCATCGGCTATTCATTCGCAACCGGCTACCGGAGCGATGAAAGATCGATGCGCATTCCGGGTCGCACGACTACGGTTCTTAGCGCTTCAAAAGCTCAATCGGTTGAATTTGTCGAGACCTGTGCGAAGCTCTGCCAGCTCATGGGCGGGACAGCGCAGATGGTAGCCAACGAGGACTTCGTGGACGCCATTGGCCGCATCGAGGCTATCCAGAGCAAGATCACCTTTCCGAATGGCAGCCGTATCATTGCGCTGCCTGCCAACCCGCGAACGGCGCGCGGCTATCCGGGCGACGCGGTTCTTGATGAGTTCGCCCATCACGAAGATAGCTATGCGATCTTTGCTGCCGTCTTCCGCCAGGTCGCGCTGGGTAACTCCCTTGAGGTTCTCTCCACACCGAATGGTGAGCAAGGAAAGTTCTTCGACATCGCGCGGAATCTGGGCCTCGATCTCGGCGTCGCGCCATCCGTACTTCCGGTTATGCGAGATGGTTGGAGCGGCCATTGGGTCGATGTCCATGCAGCAGTTGCCGATGGTTGCCCGATCAATATCGACGAAATGCGGCGCGGCCTGAATGACGACGACACCTGGAATCAGGAATTCTGCTGTGTCTTCCTCAAGTCGACGGGCGCCTGGCTGACCTTGGAACTGATCGCGGCCTGCGAGGATGCCGGAGCGACCATTGACCTGCCTCCGGGCTTCCATCCGCGCGGGACGCTCAATGCCGGAATCGACGTGGGCCGCTTCCATGACGGCTCGTGCCTGTGGCTCGATGAGCAGATCGGCGATGTGGCCTGGACGCGCGCGGTCGTCAAGCTCTACGGCATGACATTCCCAGACCAGGCCAAGCGGCTGAATCCGATCGTTCGCATGACGACCAGGTCGGCAATCGATATGACCGGCATGGGCGTGGGTCTCTACGACCTTCTGAACCTCGAAAACGAAGGCCGGCTGATGGGCATCAGCTTTGCTGGAACCAACGACCAGGGCGTGAAGATGAAGACCGACCTGGCGATCCGAATCAAGAAGCGGATGGAGCAGCATCGCTCTCGAATCCCTTACGATCCGCAGATCCGCACCGAGCTACAGGCGATCAAACGGCAGGCTACTTCTTCAGGGGTAACTTTCGATGCTCCGCGCATCGAGGTGGACACGGCTGTCGCCGGCGGCGCGAAACAGCGGCATTTTGCCCACTCCGACGCCTTCTGGGCAAAGGCCCTGGCTGACCTGGCCGCGGAATCCGCTCCCTACACGCTTGGGATGACCGAAAGTCCTATTCCGAGCAGCTACTCGCAGTCCGGAGGCTATCTCTGATGGCAGATGATCCGATTCAAGCAGTTCCCCCTATGCCGCCGGCCGGGGAAATCGTTGGCGAACAGAAGCTCTATCAGGCGCAGGTCTCGCTCTACCAAAACGCACTGGCGTTTGGAGGGCAGCGCAATCCCTCTTCGATCTGGGGATCGATGGTGCGCAATGAGGCAATGGCGATTCTTCACTATCGCGAACTGGAAGACAAGGACGAGGACGTCGGCAACGCGCTCGATACGTTAAAGCTGAACGTTCTGGAGCGGGAACGCAGTGTTCGTCCTAAGGACGATTCCGGCCTGGCGCAGGATGTGGCCGCGTTCATCCAACAGCAGCTCGATAAGCTGCCCAACTTCCACGGCACCCTGGATTGCATGTTGGATGCTCCGGCCTATGGGTTCAGCGTTCAGGAGATGATCTTCGACGCCAGCATGGGCCAGGCCTCGCTGTCGGAGATCAACGATTGTCCGCAGGAGTTGTTTCTCTTCGGCCGGCGGTTCGAGCCGCAGATCGGCCAGCTCCAGCTCCTCGACTCTCCCTACATGATGGAGGGAACACTGGTCCCAGAAGAGAAGTTCCTGGTCTCGACCTATCGGGGCCGGAGTCGTAATCGCATGGGACGGCCGCTGTTGCGGAGTGTCTTCTGGCCGAGTTGGTTCAAGCGCAACATGCTGACACTCTGGCTGCGCTACGCGGAAAAGGGTCCTGGAACCGCCGTGGTCCGGTATCCGGATGGAGCGGATATTTCGGCGCGGCAAAAAGCCGCCCAGATTGCGCAGGCCATTATCAGCGACGCGGCGCTGGCAATGCCGGCGAACATGACCTACGACAGTGAGCTGCTGAAGATCGCCCGCGCCCTGGACCCGGCCGTCTACAAGGAACTATTCCTGCTCATGCAATACGCCATTACGCGGCGCGTCCTGGGCGAGACGCTGACCACCTTCGGCAACGAAGGCGGCGGCGGCTCCAAAGCTCAGGGAGACACGCACGCCGACACGCTCGAAAAGAAGACTGTCGAGTTATGCCGTGGGCTGATGTCGGTAGTCAACCGCCAGCTCGTGCGCCCGCTCGTGCTTTGGAACTTCGGCCCCAAGGCCCCCATGCCAACCTGGGCTTTCGATCTCGAAGAAGACGAAGACCTGGCTGCGCGCATCGGCATCGACTCCGCCCTGCAGGGCATGGGCGTTCCGATGACAGTCAGTTATCTCACCGATCGCTACGACGTTCCCCAGGCTTCGATCGACGACAAGATCGCGGTTCCGGGAGCTAACGCTCCAGCCGTCGCCATCCGCGATTCCTCGGCCGCCTCATTCTCCGAGATTGCGGCCGTGGTGCGCGACGAGCTGGACGAATACGACAAGCTCTTCGCCGGCCTGCAGAAAGAAGCGGTCGGGCTCTATAAAGCACGGGTTAAGGAGATCGCGGAAGCGGTCGAGCCAGCCGAGGCGAAGTAGTGGCCCTGCACATCCATCACGGCGCGATGCGCGACGCGGCCGTACAGCACCGAATCGGCAACCTGCTGGCGCGGCGGCTCGCCGCCGGCAATATCCTCGGCCGCGTGCAGGTTCTTCGCCAGGTCAAGCGCCAGACGGGCAAGCGGCTGCCGATGGTGGCCAGCTCGCGGATCGGCCTCCGCTTCAACGAGGACCCTGCCGACCTGAGTGCGGGTTTCTCGGTCGATCTGCCATCGGACGATATCTCGGATTACATCGCCAACCTGGTCCCGGTCAGCAAAGACATCTTCGACGGCCTTACAGCGCAATATCGCAAGGATGCCTTTACCCTGGCCGGCGCTGCCGATGTGCGTCTGATCGCCAGGATTCGCGACGAACTGGCGGCAGTGGCCAAAGAGGGCGGAACCGCGGCCGAGTTCGAGGCGGCGGTCAACAAGCTCACCGACGACGCGGGAATCGCGCGGTTGAACGCCTTCACGCTCGACACTGCATTTCAAACGGCCATGCAGAAGGCATTCAGCCTGGGCCGATTTGAGCAGATGCGCGATCCGTCGGTGACGGATGTATTGCCGTTCTGGCAATACTGGACGGTTGGCGATGGCCACGTTCGGCCGGAGCATGCCGTAATCGATCAGTTCACGGCGCGCGCGGAAGATCCAGTCTGGATGAAGATCTATCCGCCGAATGGCTTCAACTGCCGCTGTTCGGTTGTGCCGATTCTCGAAAGTGAAGCGTTGAAAGCTGACCCGGATGCTGGTGAGCCAGGCTACGCCAGGCTGCCATTATTGGCCAAGTTGAAGGTGCCGCAACCGGGCTTTGGGAAAGTCTTTGCGCTTTGAGTTCTCGCCATCTAAAGCCGAATCTCTATCTTGCGCCGAGTTATAAAGCGGCCAGTTAGAAGATAGCTCCAGTGGCAACCGCAACCAATCCGATTACCGGCGCATCGTCTCCGTGGATTGAGATATTCCGCGCAGGCGACTATCGCGCCAAGGGCAAGGGCCTGGTCACACGCGAGGATCTTGCGCGTGTGGTCGAGAGCTACGATCCCGCCTATCACGAAGCTCCTGTTACTGTTTCTGCCGCGCCAATCCAACTCGGCCACCGCGACGATGCGCCGGCCTTTGGATGGATAGAGCGTCTCGCTGTTCGGGGAGACCTCCTGGTGGCGCAGGAGAAGCAGGTCGATCCCCAATTCAACGAATTACGCAAAGCAGGCCGCTACAAGAAGCGGTCCGCTTCGTTCTACGTTGGGGCGGATGGCAAGGTCTCCGGGCTGCGGCATGTGGCTTATCTCGGCGCAGAGCCGCCCGAGGTGAAGGGTCTCAAGGATGTGAAGTTCGAAGACAACGGCCGTGAGTTCATCGAGGTGAACTTTGGCGAGGAGGATCAAGTGGCAGCAGAAAAGACAGTGGCCGATCAGATCGGGGATTTCTTTCGCGAGCATTTTGGCGGGGGAACGCCCAAAACCTTCACCGAGTCCGATGTGACGGCACTCGTAACCTCTGCGGTCGCGTCCGCCGTGTCGGCTGCTGTTGAACCGCTCAGGACGCAGATCGCGGAGCAGAAGACGCAGTTCTCTGAGCGCGAGCGCAAAATTACCGGCGCGGAACTGAAGGCAGGGGCTCAGGCCGCGATTGCCCGGCTCAAAGAAAAGGGGAAGTGGATTCCGGCCTTCGACAAGATGGGCGCGGAGCTGCTCTTTACAGAGCTGGCCGGCTCAACCAGTACCGTCGAGTTCGGCGAGGGCGACGCGAAGAAGACGCTGACTCCTCTGCAGGTCCTTGAGAACTTTATGGAAGGCTTGCCAGCCATTGTTCCCAACGGCACGCGGTTCGATGGCAAGGCCGCCGGGCTCGCCACCATGGTGACCAACTACGGCGAGAAAGCCGACCAGAACTCGGTGCAGTTGCACGAGCTGGCAACCAAGCGCGCCAGCGAAAAGAACATCAGCTACGGCGAGGCGCTGACCCAGGTGGCCACCGAGAACCCCACGCTGACCAAGCCGGGCTGCGCAAGCGCCGGCCAGGTCTAGGAGAACCCACGCGCCTGGCCGTTGCGAAACGGCCCGGCGGGGATGAAGCGGCATCTTGGATTACGCCTGGCGGCCGCTATTCGCCGGGCACACTTTGAATCGGTCCCGAGGAGGACTAGCCGATGAATGTTGAAACTACTGGAGTATCCGGCAACCCGCAACGCAGATCCTATATTGCGGCTGCTGCCGGGATGACGCGCGGCCTGGCGTTGGTGCAAGGCGCGAATGATTCAACGCTGGCAATTGCCGCCGCTGCGAATGCGCCGGCCTTCGCCATTCTCGAAGAAACCATAGTGAACGCTGGCGACACGATCTCGGCTGTCTATCAGGGGGAAGCAGTCGCCATCATTGGCGCGGCTGTGGCTGCAGGGCAGTACCTGGTCACGGACGCTAACGGCAGGCTTGTTCCGGCAACCGGTGCGGCCAATCAGAATGTAGTGGCGCGCGCTGTGTCGAGCGGCAGCAACGCCGGGGATTACATCGTTGTCCTGGTCAGCCCGGACATCGGCGTGACCCTGGAACCGGTCACGCATTACACCGTTGCGGGCGCTATCCCGGTCTCAACCGGCGTAGCCGGAATCGGTTCTGCCGGCGTACTGGCCATGACGCTTGCACAACCCACCGCCGCCCAGGATGGAACCAAGATATTTGTCACGGCAGAGACGGCCTTCGCGCATACCGTGACCACGCCCGCCAACGGCATCAACGGAACCAAGCACATCGTCACCTTTGCAGCGCGCGGAGACGGTGTGGTGTTGCAGGCGCTGAACCTTGTCTGGAACGTCCGGTCTCTGGTGGGCACGGCCGCTCTCAGCTAAACCTCTTGAATTCCGGGCCGCTTTTGAACGCGGCCCGGTTGCATCCCCTCTCTCCGCGAGTGCGGAAGAAAGCGAGTCAACCATGGGCAGTTTCGCACCAAGTCTTCCGGCGGGAACTCTCAACGTAGCTCTTTCGAACTACGCTAAGAGCTTTCGCAATAACGCGTTCGTGGGGGATCTGATCGCTCCGCGTGTGCCAGTCGGCCGCCAGAGCTTCCAGTACACCGTCTTCGATCGCTCCAACCAGCGCCTGGATCGCCAGACGCTCCGCGCGCCCGGCACCACGCCGCAGACCGACCGGATGAGCTATTCCGAGTATCCGTACTTCTGCAAAAGCCGCGCTTTGCGCGCCGTTGTTCCCTACGAACAGGAGCAGTATGCCCTGGGCTTGGGCTTCAGTGAAAAACAGGCGGCCACTCGCCGGCTGATCGACAAGATCGGCCTGGATCGCGAGAACTACGTCGCGCAGCTCGTCACCAATACTGCCAACGTCACAAACAACCAGACACTCTCGGGAACGTCGATGTGGGACAACTACACCGGCGTTTCGCATCCGATCGCGGTAGTCGAGGCAGCCAAGACGCTGGTTCGGCAGTCTGGCGTCGAGGCGACGCATCTGATCCTGAGCGATCCTGTCGTGGCCGCGCTGGTCTCGCACCCGGATATCATCGACCGCTTCAAGTACACGCAACCGGGCGCAATCACCCTGGATCAGCTTAGCCAGGTCTTCGGCGTTACCTGCGTGCGAGCCGCAGCCATCTCGCTCGACAAGGGCAACAACGCCTCGTATGTCTGGGGAACTAGCGCGGTGCTGGCTGCGGTGCAGCAGGCGTCGAGCATGGACGATATGAGCGCGCTCAAGACCTTCTCCTGGTCATCGGCTCCCATGACTGTCGACGGCTACGGTGTGCTTGAATTCCCGCTGCCGGATCTCGACGCCAAGGGCGACGTGGTCTCGGTGGACTGGTACTGGGATACGCGCATCACCGCCCAGGAGACGCTCTACCTCCTCAACGGTTGCGTTGCCACGCCCACCATGGGCACGGTAGCCGCTCCGCTGGCCGGCTAAACCGCAACGTCGGATTCAAAGCGAGCGCGGGTGGCAACGTCCGCGTTCAACCTTCCAGAAAGGAAGAACTCAGATGGCAAGAACCAGAGTCAGTGCCGATGCCGTTGGGATGGACGCAACCGATTCTCAGCCGACGCATGTTGTCATTCAGCCAATACGAAACGACGGGACCTACTATCCGCGCAATGCGCTGATCACGTTAAACGGGGAGGCCGCCGCCCGCCTCGAAGGGATGGGCGTGGCCCAGCCGATCGCCAGCCCCGCCACTCCTGTCTCAACCGACGACGCAATCGAAGGGTAGATAAGTGGCCTACGCAGTCCAATCCGACCTGGTACCGCTCCGCCTCACCTGGGCGGAGCTGGTACAGCTCACTTGCGACGATCCCACAGAAACCGTGAACGCCGCAATTGTGACGGCGGCGCTTGAAGAGGCTTCCGGGATGGTGGACAGCTATTGCCGCCATCGCTACCAGACGCCGCTTCAGGTCAGCGACGACGTAAAGGGCAAGACGCTGGATATCGCTCTCTGGCTCCTTTTCCGCCGCCGTCGCAACGCCAAGAACGGCGAGATCATCCGCCAGGTCTACGAGGATGCAATCGCTTTTCTTGGCCAGGTCTCAACCGGCAAAGCATCGCTCGATCAGCCTGCAGGAGCTACGCCTCAGTCGGCCGATACCAGTGTTGAGGAAAGTACCACGCGCCTGGTCTTTGATGAGCATCACTTGAAGGGGTACGTGTAATGGCTATTGTGGTTGTCAAATCCGATGCCGCGAACGTGACCGTTTCGCTCAAGTCCTTCGCTCTCTCGTTGGGAGCAAAGGACGAGCTGATGCGCATCATCGGATTGGGACAGCTAAAAAGTATTAGGCAGACCTTTCGCGACTCCGGATCTCCGGCAGGCTCCTGGGCTCCCCTCAGTCCGGTGTCCCTGCGCTGGCGGAGGTATTCCTCCGGCCATAAGCTGCTTATCAACCGGGGGCTACTGCTGAACTCCATCACCTTCGCCGCGCAAGGCAACTCGGTCGTGATTGGGACGGCGCTCAGCTACGCGGGCGTCCACCAGTACGGCTTTGACGACACGCAGATCGTGAAGCCCTACAGCTACACGCGCCGCCAGCGCGGCCATGACACCTTCGCAAAGCAGCAGATCACCAACAAGCTGGGGCGCAGGCAGACCGTCAAGCGGAAGACTTCGAGCGGAATCTCGACCGTGAATGTGCAGGGATTTTCGCGGCACATTCGCATCCCCGCCAGGCCGTTCCTGGTCTTCCGGCCGGAAGATCCTGCCCGCATCCAGGAAGAAGTGCAGATCTACGTTTCCAAGGCCGCCAAGCAGGCCGGATTGGAGGCGATCTGATGCCAGCCTCGATGGTGTTGCCTGGAGACGTTGAGCAGGCTCTACTGAATGCGCTTACGGTAGGCCTTCCGGGAATCAATATCGCAGCCATTGCCAGCAGCGACATTAATGACGACGACGAGCTGGTGCTCAAGATGCCCTGCGCGCGGACTCGCTTTGCGGGCACCGAGTATAGGAATCAGGGCGACAGTCAGTGCCTTACTTATGACGTGACTCACATTTTTGAGATATGGACGGCGGCTACTGACCTGACCAGCAAGGAAGCACAGCGCACCGCGACGCTGGCCGTTGTTGCCCTGGTGCTTCCCCTGGTGGCGGGCGCCAGGCTCAGGTTGCCTGACTTGTCGGTGACCGAGCCTGTGGCTCTCAAGAGCATCGGGAAGCTGCCCGACGATATCGTCGGCCAGGTCTATATCTGCACCATCGAAGTTTGCGCGATCGCGCAGTTCCCAGGGCTGCTGGCAACCGGAAACGAGGATAACTGATGAGCAATGCAAGACCGGATTTTGTGACCGTGCAGTTGAGTGAGGCGGGAAAGCGCATGGCGGGCGAGGCCGGAACTGTGGGCTGGGCCAACGGCCGCCGCCACTTTAGCTTCAAGGCTGGAGAACCACAGGAAGTCGAACGCAGCTTTGAGTGGAACCATCTACTCCGCCATGAGCGCTTCGAGGGTGAGCCGGTCCTTGAAGAAGTTGCCGATGCGCTCGAAGTCGCCTCCGATCCTGCCCCTGAGACCGTAACCGACAAGACCAAGAAGAAGGTGAGCTGATGCCTGGACCATACAATTTTGAATCGCAGAAAATAACGGCACGCAACCTGGTGCTGAGCCCGAACAAGCAGCTCGCCTACGGCACCGCAATTGCCACCGGCAGCATGACGCGCCGCCAGAAGTTCGACGGCTCCGCAATCGCTGAATTGCGCCAGACGCGATACAGCGACAAGGGCATGGCGGGGCGCGGCACCGAGTTCGCCACCCAGGGCATGATTACCGGATGGGACTCGGCTTTCAGCCTCAAGGCGGATCTGGACGATTGGCTGGCAGGCTTTGTGCTGGCCTTTGCTATGGGCAAGGATGTCATCACCGGCGCGGGGCCGTATATGCATACCCTCAGCTTCGACGAGACGACGACCCAGGCCCCGGCCGCCAGCATCTATCTCCAGGACACAAACGATGTGTGCCAGACGCTGATAGACATGGGCATCGGCGACCTGACCATCACGATCCCGGCGCGCGGCCCTCTTTCGGTCGACGTCAGCTTCATCGGCACCGGGCATTGGACCGATGGGGTTATTGGCGCACTTCCCGCGCTGGCCGCTTCAAACTACCTGCTTGGCTCCGACTGCGTCTTCTCTATCGGCGCTCATGGCGCGACGGCGGCCAAGATCGGCCGGCACATGTCGAGCACCATCAAGATCTCGACCGGCGTCACCAACCATACCGCTCCGGGCCTCGGCCTCTACGGAGCGTTCCCGCGCACCGGACTTCGGAAGTTGAGCTTCCAGACCACG
>CAIKND010000072.1 GCA_903828675.1 uncultured Acidobacteriaceae bacterium | reverse complement strand
GCGTTCTGCTGCCGAGACTGCATGGCGCGCCGCGGTGCATCAAGCCGCAGCCGTCGCACGCATGGCAGGCAAGATGCCAGCCGGCGTGGACCGCGCTCTCGAACAGACGGCGGCGGCCACGGTCGATTGGAGGGACCGGTTCAAACGCTCGGTCTCGGCCACGATCCCAAACGATTACTCATGGATGCGCCCCAATCGCCGCTTCATTCACGCCGGTCTCTACCTGCCTGGCATCAGCCGGGAAGGCGTCGGCGAATTGGTGGTGGCCATCGACTGCTCCGGATCCATCAGCGAGCGGCAACTGGGCCAGTTTGCGGGCGAGGTCAATGCCCTGATTGAAGAGCACAGGCCCGAAAAGGTCCACCTGCTCTACTTCGACACGCTCATCCACCGCCATGACGTCTATTCCTGCGGCGAGCCGGTGGTACTCATGCCGGTGGGCGGCGGCGGCACGGAGTTTTCCCCGATCTTCGAGTACATCGACCAGAACGGGCTCAACCCGCACGCCCTGGTCGTCCTCACCGACCTGTACGGCCCTGTCCCGGACAGGGAGCCGAACTACCCCGTCATTTGGGCATGCACGAGCTCGCAGGTAGCCCCGTTTGGCGAAACGATCTCAGTCGGCGCGGCCTGAAAGCATGCCGACTGAATCGCGCTGTGCTTGGTTGCCAGCGGCTGCTCGGTCCAGCATATTCTCGACACCGGGTGCCATCTTCAGTCTGGGATATGTGCAGACTCGAGCGATGATCGGCAGACATATGGGCGCCCAAAAAGCAGCAGCTAACGGCCAATTTGCATCCCAATAGAGTCTTGGCGAGGCAGCCGGGCTCGTGAGCGGATTGATTTGACTCGGCTGCACTCTGGCCTATACTTATAACAGTATGATTCCCAGACACTTGCAAACACTGTTCTGGGATACGAACCTTGACACCTTCACGCCCGAGGCCTTTCCCGACTACACAATTTTCCGAGTCCTGGAGTACGGCGATGAGGAGGCAGTGACATGGTTGCGGCAGATGTTCTCGGAAGCCGATATCCGAAGGGTGCTTGTGACGGAGTGCCGCCTCTCGGAGAAGTCCGCCAATTTCTGGGCTCTGGTGTATAAGGTTCCTTCCCGCGAGGTTGCGGCGCTCAACGGGAGCCGCTAACCACAACTCTCACACGAGGAAGTTGCCATGGCAACTCATGAAGACGCGGTTTGGCACCGCGAGGTAATCACCGCCTCGACCGAAGCAACTCTCCGTACCCTTCGGGATGCGCATATCGTTGACCGCTTCTACCTTGCCGGCGGAACGGGGCTTGCCCTCCAGTTTGGCCACAGGCTTTCTCTGGATCTAGATTTTTTTGCTCCCGTCCAATTCGATGAAGAGACTCTCCTCCAGCGCGTTCACACGCTGGAGGAATTCTCGCTTGTTGCCAAGGCTCCGTATTCCCTGCACACCACAATTGGGGAAACCAAGGTCACCTTCCTCGGATATGCCTATCCAGTGCTTTTTCCCGAGGTCAGATTTCTTGAAGTTGCCGTCGCCGACCTGCGGGATATTGCATGCATGAAAGTGAGCGCAATTGCGAGCCGCGGCACGAAGCGCGATTTCATAGACCTCTACGTGTCTGCTCAGCAGTTTGGCCTTACTGAGGTTTTGCATCTCTTCGACCGCAAGTACGCTCAGACTCACTACAGCAGGATTCATATCCTGAAGTCCCTCACGTTCTTCGGTGATGCCGAAAAGGACCCGATGCCCCACATGCTCATCCCACTTGACTGGGGCGAGGTGAAGCGGTTCTTCCTCCGTGAAGTGAGCTGGATTCTCTAACGCCGAACCCACGTCTACATGCCTGTCAAATCTGCTCATTCATGCTCCTGCTTGGACAGAGCTGATTTCCTGCCTAATTGGGGTTGGCCTCGCATGATCACTTCCGTTTGCCCTTGGAGTTCTAACAACGGTCACAGCATTCCGGTTCTTTACATCGGTCCCGAAACCCGTAAGCCAAGTTTTGAGAGCGTTATCGGCAGTTTCCCCACAGGAGGGTCTTGCATTTTCTGCTCTCCTGGACTTCCTTCTCAGACCCTATCGCGCTACCGTGGGCTCAATGCCCTGTGCGACGACAGAGTCCGACCCCACCACACAGCTTATAGATGCCGCGCGCATAACGCCGCTGATGGTTGCCGAGTACATGCTGTGGTTTGTGAACAGCGCGGATTTTTGTCTGCAGAATTCATTTCTGTTGCCCGCAGACCTTGATTCACCCCACTATTTGCGTGTCAAGGTCCCTCTCTCCCCTATCCACATCCAGCGCCATCTGGATGGCCACAACACGATCGGCATCTATGCTCTGGACCCGGACTCCAGTTGCGGCAAGTGGT
>CAIKND010000071.1 GCA_903828675.1 uncultured Acidobacteriaceae bacterium | reverse complement strand
GCTGCCAATGCTTCCCCGACAGGGGTGATCACCACGTCGTCGGATTTCGCACCTTTGCCCTGCAATTGCCTCTTCGCTCCATTTCAATTTCGCAGCAGTTCCGCCACGTGTCTTTCTGCAAGAGCGCCTCAACTCAACGGTGACCAAGATTTGAGTCACCGTCAATCGCCGCTCATGCAATCGATCCGGTTGTCCGCTCCCTACCAGTGCGATGCAGATGAAAACGCAGGCTCGTCATGAGCTCAGATCCTCTCATCAGAGCTATCGGTACGTGCTAACCTGCCGCGCCCAGCCGTCAGCGGGCCGAGTTCCCAACGCTTCAGCAGCTGTTCCAGCACAACCAGCCGAGTTTCGTTTGTCCCGCAGCTGCCGTTCGGGCGGTTGCCAGCGTCCCTTCGCGCTCTAAAGGCGGGCAAGTACGACAAGCTTGCCACCAATTTACTGCTGCTGCCATGGAAGGGCTTCCAATCCGCGGTGCTCTTCGCACGTCAATGCCGGATTGAGGGTCCCGTTTAGCGGGACGTTCTCACGTTGAGCACCGGATTCCCACCTGGGTGCCCAGCTCCGACTTGTCCTCCCATCTAGCAACCGTCGACAGGGGACTCCCACACACGCGACGTGTGGCGACACACAGCCTTGCGCTTTGTTCCGCACCAACACCCCACCACAATCACACACCCGGTTTGCCGTCTTGGCAGATCGCCAACCATTTCCGTTTTCAAGGAGAGCGTTATGCGTAAAGGAACACAACGGTACGACTGGAACCGGTACGAGCAGGCACAGAACAAGCTGCTTCGTGCGTGCTTTAACGAGCAAGCTGCCGAGGCGGCTGCGCGCAAAGTGGCTTTGGCCACAGCGGCAGTTCCCGCTCAGTAGCGGTACACAACTTCCGGCCGGTTCGGCAACACGGGAATCCCACAGCAGGTGGGGTGGCGTGGTAACACTCTGCCGTTTTGCCGAACCAGCTTCCCATCCACCCGGTTGTCGCCACTCTGACACATCTTCTCCACGCGTACTCTCATTCGCGCACCACAACGGCCGACGCTCCTGAGTGAGGCGGCCATAAGGAGTTCACCGTGCAAACCATTCAGGCGCATGTGAGCGCCAGGATTCTCAGCAAGGCTGGGAGACTCTTCACGAATCGCACCAGCCAAATCCTCATCGAGCTACTCCAGAATGCGCGTCGTGCCGGCGCGTCCCAGATCACTGTCACCACCAGCCCGACGTCCAACCCCGCAGCCACTGTCATCACTTTCACGGACAACGGATCCGGCATCGACGACTTCAACAAGCTTCTCTACCTGGGTGCATCTGGGTGGGATGAATCCGTCGAGCACGCCGAGGATCCGGCGGGCATGGGTCTATTTGCGCTCTTGCACTCCGGCGTAGTTGTAAGCAGTCGTGGCAAAGCCGCAACCATTACGACGGATGCCTTCCTGGGAAAGGAAGCGGTAGAAGTCCGCGACCAGGAGTCCGCTAACCCGGAAACAGGAACGACGCTGGTTTTCACTCGACCGGAAACAGAAGCGTCCATCACTGACACTCTCCGACGCGTCGCGAGATTCGGCCCGGTGGATGTCACGCTCAATGGCGAGCTGTTGAAGCGCGAAGACTTCCTCGCGGGCGCCGAGTACATCAAGGAAGTGGACGGCGTGCGCATCGGCATTTTCATCGGCAGCTCCGAACCGATGGAAAACTGCAACTTCCACGGCAACCTCATCCGCGCCACTCTGTTGGACCACGACATCACCTACGCCCAGGTGTTGGCCCAGGTCCACCGCAGCACCATGCCACTGAAGGTCACTGCGCGTCTCGACATTCTCTCCACCGCGAGCCTCCACTTGAAACTGCCTGATCGTACCGGCCTTGTTTATGATGAAGCATACGACGGCTTGCGGAAGCAGGTGCGCCGAGCGGTTCTCGAATACCTGGCCACCGACAGAGTGCAGCACATCGCACCTTTCGCGGTGTACAAGGAAGCGCTGGAACTTGGCATCCCTCTCAAGGAGGCCAGTCCGTACCTGCAGCCATTCTTCGTCTCGGCCCGCGACTCCAATTCGACACGGACTCCTTTCGATGGCGACCATAATGATGGCGAGGCCACCGTCCACGACCCGGTCACATGCGCTCTCGTGGATCTGGAGGATGACTACATCATCCCTTCTTCCTTCGCGTTCGATCTGGCTTCAAGGGACCACAAGATTCCGCGGCTACCTGTCCGTAAGGACACCCGGTTCAAGGGCTATTCCTGGTACGACAGTTTGGCTCGCGTCACCAACTTCAAGCTGACCATCGACGGAGAACCTGCCGACGATGTAGTGGCGACTGAAGTCCTCACGATCGTCAACAGCATTCAACTGTCCTTCGATCTTGTCCGGCCGGGAGCCTCACCTGAGCAGGTCTTATGGAACCTGCCTTTCGCCGGCTGGGGTGGGGACGACTACGACGAGGTCACGCTCTTCATCACCCGCGATAGCGAATGGGCGACAACCGGCTCACCTTACCAGCCGTTTAGTCTTATCGCCGCTGCACAGCATCTTGCCTTCGACCCGAGCGACGACCCCGACGCCGACAGCTTCGAAACCCAGGAGGAATACTTCCAGCAACGATACGAGGAAAGTATCACCAAAGTGCTCGGCGGTACTATTGCCGCCGCGCGCCTGGCCTTGACGCGCACACTCGACTGGACACTAACCAACGCGCTCAACGCCGCCAATCTGTCCGAAGTCCGGCTCGTCCGGGAAGAAGATGGAAAGTGGCGTGCCGAACTTCCTACCTCAGCCTAACCTCACGCCGACCAACCAAGCCGGCCGCCACCCAGGACGGCCGGCTTGTCCCCTCCACTCCCTACCGCACTTCTGTGTTGCCACTCTGGAGACTACCCGTGCTTACAATCAGTAACGTTTGCAAAACCGTCCTTTCCAATGGCCTGGCCGTCCTCTCTGAGCGCATGGAGAATGTCCGCTCCGTGTCCATGGGCATCTGGCTCAAGACAGGCGCGCGCCACGATGCGCCGGAACACAATGGTCTGTCTCATTTTGTCGAGCACATGGTCTTCAAGGGCACTACTATTCGATCAGCGCGGCAGATTTCCCTGCATGCCGATGAACTCGGCGGAAACCTCAACGCTTTCACTTCGCAGGACCTGGTCGTCTTCCACGCCACCGTGCTTGATGCTCATGTGGCCGATACGCTCGACCTTCTCGCAGACCTCATCCTCAACGCGGACTTCCCTCCCGAAGAGATCGACCGTGAACGCGCAGTCATTCTCGAAGAGGTCAACGCAACCCAGGATGATCCGGAGTATCTTGCCAACGATGCCTTTATGCGCACGCTCTGGAAAGACGACCCACTCGCGCTACCGATCGGGGGCACACCGGACACGCTCGCCACTTTCACCCGCGATACGCTCGTGCGTTATGCTCGAGAGCACTTCACTGGGACGAATATGGTGTTCGTCGCTGCGGGCAATGTCCAGCACGAAGACCTGGTGAAGAAGGTGGAGCGGTACTTTGGCCGAGCCCCGACCGGCACGCCCCTTCCCCGCGCCACGTTTCCTAAGTCATTCTCAGGAAGTACGCTGCTCAATAGGCCCACTGAACAGGTCCAAATGGTTCTTGGCTTCCCTGCCCCGCCGATTACCGATGCCCGGTACTACATCACCCACTTGGCGGCCATGCTCTTGGGGGGCGGACCAAGTTCTCGCCTCTTCCAGTCCATTCGTGAAGAGCGCGGCCTGGCCTACGCCGTTACTGCCGATTTCATGCCGTACCAGGACACCGGGTATTTCAGCGTGCATACCGGCACCTCACCCTCCCGCATCGAGCCGGTCCTTGACATTGTTCTCCGGGAGTTGCATCGCCTGAAGACTGAACCCGTCTCGCCCGGTGACCTTCGGCGCGTCAAGGAGCAGCTCATCATCAGCCAGGTCATCGGGATGGAAACCAGCGCTTCCAGAGCGAATGCACTGGGCGGCCAGCTTCTGGCCCTTGGTCATCCGGTCAGCCTGGAAGAATGTCAGGCGCGCATCGCAGGCGTTTCCGAAGACCAGGTGATGCTGCTTGCAAACGCGCTGTTCGACCCAGCCAGACTGGCCCTCGCACTCGTTGGGGGCCTGCCAGCTCTGAAGCTGGCGCCAAACCGACTGACCTGCTAACCCCTACCACTCACGATTAGTGGGCCTGGAGGCATTTTGGTGGCGCTTTGCGCCCATTGGCTCCCACGTTGCAGAGCCGAAGCGTTATGTCCTCTAGCGGCCGGACCTGAACAGCCCAGATCCGGTCACTGAGCCGCCGCCTACCGGTCAGACCATCTGCCCAGCATTCCCTCCCCGTCGTTTCTCCATCCCACAACCACCCGACCCTGGCTTTGCTGTCCGGTCCGGGTCCGCCTCACTGTTGTTCTAATCCTGCGGTTGTCCGAGTTCGCCGATCGCGCGTCCCTTAACCCGTCACAGGAGATAGACACATGCCGATCCCCTCTCGCACGCCATTCTTGCACCAGGGTGCCACGTTCGCCACCACGCGGCCGTCCTTTCTACTCACGCATCCGTTGCTGTACGCGGGCCCATCACGGACCAGCTCTTCACCATTCGCATTCCCGCAGTTGAACCCGTTTTTGCGAGGCTACTAAGCCGCTGCATCCCCGACTCGCCTAACGGTGCTGGACCCCAGCCGGTCTCCGTCATTCCCACCCTTTCACACCGCCGCTCCAGTTGTGGTGGGGCTCCGCACCTTCCTCTTCAACCTCAACCCAAGTGGCTTCGTCCGCCTCCTCCCAGTCGGCGAAGTTCTATTCCGAGGTCCCATGCACACATCATTTTCAGGCGCGACTCTGGAAACGCGCGCGTGGCGTTTTGCCTGTATCGTCCTCCTCCTGGGAGGACTCGGAATTGTCGCCGCTACTGTTTCGTGCGCCATACGTTTTCTCGGCAAAGATCCCACCGCGCTCCTGATGCTTGGTGCCGCTATTGGGTGGGCCGGGGCGATACGGAAGATGGTTCACTTATGCTTCGGTGGCAACCGGACAAACTGTTCACGTCGATAGCGAGGTCAGCAATGGATATCACCGAGAACAGCACACCTTTTGAGAATGGTGTGGGCGCGGCCCTATCCGCCCTCGTAAGCATTCCCGTCCTGCCCGACGATCGCAAAGAACTTGCGATTATCATCGCCAGCGCCTCTCTGGGTGTCGGCACCGTGGCAGCTACTCGTTTCATCGACGCGCTCCTCAACAATATCGCCCAATCAGTCAACGAACCAATCGACTGCTTTCTTGACGAGGCGGCCTAACACTCCCAACTCAACATCCTGCTGCTGTGCCTTCCGGCCCGGTTGCAATCCGTTCACCAGGTGACAGGGGAATCTCCATTGCAAGTTTGTGGGGGTGGCGTGGCGACACTCAGCCCTGCACGCGAGACAACCCGGCCGGCTCTCATTCAGGAACCAGCCCGAGGGACTCGCGATGAAAATTGAGTATTGCTTCCTGTCTCTTGAGACCGGCAAGTCCCCGTTGACGGTGCTTTCCGAACTCCTGCACAAATCGGAAGTGGGAATTCTGCAGCGGGTCGAGGAGACGCACAACGGCTTCGTTGCAGCGATCCGCGTCCAAGGCCAGCCCAACTCCGGCGCCATCTATGTCTTCGATGCACTTTGCGGTGCGTTGTTCCTGCTGGATGCGGAGGGAGTCAACCGCGATTTCACCCGCAATGAGCTGGACATGCTGGTGCCCAAGGTTGTCGCCCTCCTCAATGCGCCCGACCAACCGCGCGCCGTGCACCATCGACGCCACCACAGAAACCGGAAGGCCCGCACGCAAGTGGCTCCCATTGCCGGATACCGTTCGGCTGTTGCAGCCGTTGCGGCCTAGCCAGATCGACCATCGCCAGCCAGGGGGAGCAAGCAGCTCCCCCTGGTACAACTCACGGAAACGATCTCAATGGCGGTACAAACACCGCCCACAGAAATGGAGATCGCAGCGCGCGTCTTCATTCGTGTGTTTCCCTCCATCAGTTCCTATGCTGATCGCACACCCCACCGTTTCTGGCGGGAACGCCCTCCTCCTATATATGGATACGGTCAGTCCCGCCGCAGACCGGTCGCGGCCCCGGGCGCCGGTTTCCACCATATATAAGTATAGGGACAGGGTCCTGGCCCGCCTCACACCTACATATAAGATGCGGCGCCGATCACCGCTCGGCCCCCACCCACCCCCGTACTTGCAGAGATCGATATGACCCTGCATCAGATTCGCCTGCGAAGGCTCCAGTTGTACCGGGAGCAACTCTGGAATCGTGTGGTTCGAGGTGGAAACGGTGCGCAGATCCAGAAGGAGCTGGCCAGACTAGCCGACCTCGAAGACCAACTTTTCGGCAAGCACTTTTCCAGTTTTATCTGCTGATTTCAATCCTTTGAGTCCGGAATCCCCAGGGATACTGGTAACGCCACCGGGACGGGATTCCACTCTCCTTGCCCGTCCCGGTGCCCACGTTACCAGGAGGAGTCCATGTCCAGCCCCACACCCGCTGTAGTCCTGATCGACCCCGACTCCCGGTATGCCTACGATGACGCAGAGGCATTGCTTGCCGGCAGTACCGATCAGCTTGCTCGCCTGCGTTTCACGATCATTCTCGTTGCGCGCTGGGAACCGTCCAGTGGCGTCACCTCGAAACGCCGCAAAGAGATGCGTACGGAACTGACCCGGCTTGGCGGTCTCTACCTGGGAATGGTAGAAGAACTGGCCATGGCCTATGGCGCCCACCAGGCGTTGATGACCCGCAACTACGTCGAACGCACGGTCTGCGTACCTAAAGGCATGCTGCCACCGGCGTCCCCGGCTCGTCATGCAACTTTGTTCTGACGATCATTTCTTCGACGCAGACGGCTAGGCACTATTCTGTCTTGTCCCCAAATCTAGTCGAGGCGCCAGAGCCTGGCTCTGCACGCCTCGCCTATTTGCTGGGTTAGGCCATTTTGTACCGCCGCGGGTAATGTGTTTCTCCCGCTTCGGCAGAGCCGCCCTGTCGCTCATCCCCCACCGGGGTCAGTGCCGGACGCACTCCATGGCAAGGGGCCTGGCATCTAAGCCGGATATTGCACCGGACTTCCGGAGAGGTGTTGCTTCCTCCCGGCAAGTTCCGCGGGCCAAGTGCGCTGAACGCAACGGGTATCTCCCACGGCATCACTTCCCGCGTGCCTGGCGACTGTGCCCGCCTAACCTTGCTGGCGAACCGCCGTTTGCCGCCCCTCGCGGTAGGTCTCTCGACATCCCCTATTACGGGGCAAAGCCGACGCCATGTCAAGTGGGAACTGAGCAAGCGGCATCAACTTAGATGCGCAAAAGACCGATTATGTTCAATCGCAGTTGCCACCATCCCAAAGCTCTCACTGACACGGTTTGTCGCCGTAGAACTGGGCTTCGGTATCGGTACTGGCAGAACGCCGATGTCGCCGCGAGGAACTGTGGATTTACACAAGATTCCCAAACTCTGCCTTGAGGGCGAGCGGTCGTGGAACGCGGTTTGGGCTGTTAATCGCCAGGTGAACTGTCAGCTCTGGGGCCTTACCACCAGACGGTAGCGAGGTCTGCTAACGCATCCTCCAGAGCTCTCCAAATGCTAACTTTGGGGTATATGCGCTGCTTCTGGTGTGACGAAGAGAAGGAAAAGCTTACGGCAGATCACATCGTCCCGCGTGCGCTCGGCGGAACGCTCGAGTTCACAGTGCCCGCGTGCCATAGCTGCCAATCCATCCTTTCGAAGGCGGAGTTCGAAGTCTCTCGCAAGTCTTCGCTGGCTATTGCGGCGCTCGCTGCCTCTCTCCCTCCCAGGCACCCGAATAGGCCCAGAAGCGGACATCTGCAGCCAACCTACCTCATGGTGCCGCACCCGTATGGTGGGTATGGGGAGAGCCTGATGTCAGCTGGAGAGAAATTGAGTTCTTTGCCTTACATCGAGATAAAAGTGGTTCCCGATGAGCCCGTTGAAGCGCGCATCAGAGGAACGGCGCCGGCAGACGTGCAGAAGCTGATTGATATCTTTCGCGGTTTCTTGAAGGCGAAGCGTGGGCCTGGCGAACTGGTATGCGAACTGACAGTAAGTACGGATTTGGATCCGAAGATATCAGCCGATCAGGAATTCTGGCCGCGAATCATCATGCTGCCCGGAGATCGTCTGATGGTGAGAGCACGAGATCCCGAAGAAGCTATGCGGTTTTGCAACGTCTTCATGCACATTGCCGTTAGCGAGTTTCAAGTAAACTCTGGCGCTTGGGGCGAAGGCACTGTGATCAAAGGCGGGACCAAACACACGATCGCCCTTAGTTACAACCCCCAATGCGTGAGGAGAGTCGCCGCGAAGATTGGGTACGGCCTGTTCAGAGCGATATCAGGTCAACGTCTGCAGGCAGATCTTGACGAAGAGATGCGCCAGTTCATTCTCGGAAGGCGTGACTCGGAAGATGAGCCAGTGAAGGAGGAGTCTGAGCGCGGCACTTACACCACCAACCAAGATCCTCACTGCGTAGTTATTTCGTCCGAACCGGATGGGCTCAAAGCTTTTGTGCGCCTGTACGGTCTACATCTACGTGTCGATCTTGGGATGGAAAAGTCGGACCTTGCACCATTCGGCGTCATCTGCGAGATCGACGGCAGTGGGATGAGGCAGGCCTCGAAGGAAGATATCCTGAATGCTCTCGGCGAGGTGGATGGGATGCCGTTCTCGCATCCGTGGAAGTAACTGCCGTCAAAGCGGGTGCAAGCCAGTGTAAAAAGGGTCTTCCATATTCTTGAGGACCTCGATCTGCTCAGATGACAGCTCTCCGCGAATAGCCACAAAGTCATAAGACCTCCCGCCGCCAGTCGCTTCTGTCGCCACTCCTAGAGATTCATTCGAGCCATCCTTAAACATCGCATAGCTCACTAGGAAACGCAGATATGCCACACGCTCGGCTCGACTCGCCGAGGATGCGAAGAATACGAAGGATGTTTTTGCACTCGGATGGACGTGGTGGAAGTTGTAGGCCTTCCCGTCGCGCGCAAGCTCGACATGTTCATATGCCAGCTTGCCGAGCTTTATGCGGCGATCTCGGGTAAGCCAACCCAGAAAAGTGGAGACCCGCAAACCCGACTCGTGCGTTGTGTTCTCGTTCCAAGATAGATTGGGGTCGAAGTCGTGGGCGTGCGCAATCAGATCGTCGATAAGCAGACTGTACTGCCAATCCTTATCGAGCGCTAGTTTGCCCGTTGCCTTCCATTCGAACATCAAGAGTGCCTTCTCTAGCAACTCCGGTTTGTCACTGACGAAATGTGGTGCGAACACCGCCCTCGAATGGGCGATCATACGCTGCAGATTCTGAGCTTCGTCCTGCACAAGAAGCCTGTCCATCCGAGAGACATCTGTTCGGGTTTCCAGAAAACTGATCATGTCGCCGGCGGTATCGAACCGGTCAGAAACGAGCTCGAAGTCTTTCAACGAGAAGACGTGGACAGGAAAAGCGCTGGTCAGGAGTTCCGGAACAAGGTCGGGGGCGTAATAGGGATCGGATTGGTGAGCCAAAACGACGATTCCGAATACGTTGGGGTACCTTTTGGGGTCGAAGTCCAGTTCGCCGTAAAAGTCGTTTTGGAGCTTTGGGATCTGTCCCTCTTGCAACAGAGCCTGTGATTTCTTCACCTGGCTCACGGCCTTGCCTAGTCGGTCTCTCACCCAGTCATCTCGTTTGGCAGCGCCGATCTGAGCCTTCACTTCAATCAGGAACATGACATCCCCGAAGAGGACGATTCCGTCGACCAGTTGGTCACCCTTCTTCTTGCCTCTGGCGTTCCGGTAGACGAAGTCCCTGAAAAACGACTTCTCTGCAACCCATTGCGCTACTTGCTCTTCATAAACGCCCGGTTCTCCGCACGGCTGCGGCGGCGAACTCATGGCAAAGCGCATCGCGGCGAGTTCTTGAGGAGTGAGCATTCCAGTGGTCTCCGTAATCTGTAACGGCAAAAGCCCCCCTTACGACCGCGCAAGGGAGCTACATATTATGGAAATCTCGTCGGGTTCTAGATAAATGATAAATCGCCAAAGCACGTTTCCCTGTTTCGCATGACCGGAGCCAGAGTGGTTCGCTAATCCATTATCGTATGGAACTTTCATTCACTACATCTCGCCGGTTTTACCGGTGCACCGGGAGTCCGCTCATGTCCACCAACACGACCGCGGCGATCCTGCCGGTTACCCGTGCTCAGGCCGCCGAATATATGCTTCTCTTTGCCAACCGCCGCGCCTATCTGCGACAGAGCCACTTCCCCAGCAAGAAATCCGGGCGCTTCTACTTTTACAAAGCTTGTGACCGGAAGTCGAAGCAGCCTTTCAGCATCGACATAGCGACCGTTCACAGCCATCTCGCGGGCCATCTCACCATCGGTGTTTACGCCATCAATCCCGAGTCGCAGTCCTCAAAGTGGATTGCGATCGATGCGGACTACGCTGACTCCCGCCGTGATTTGCTCCGGTTCCAACAGGCTTGCCGCGAAGACGGCATAGAGGCCTTGATGGAGCAGTCCCGCCGAGGTGGCCACCTCTGGATATTCCTGGCGGAATCGATGCCGGCGAAACTGTGCCGGCTCTATGTCCTTGATGTTGCGCGCCGTCTCGGCATCGCGGTCAAACGGGACAAAGAGGACGGCATCGAAGTATTTCCGCGCCAGAGCGTACTCCAGCCCGGCGAATTCGGGAATGCGATCCGCGGTCCGCTTGGGATCCATCGCGCCAGCATGCTGCGCTACTGGTTCGAGACCGCCGAGCCCACCCTTGACGCTCAGTTCCAGTTGCTCCGCCAGGTAAGGCGGCTCACACGGGAGCACCTCGAAGCCCTCACCGCCGGAATGGCGCCCATCCCGGACCCAGTTGCGGCGAAGCCGTGGACCCAACTGCCCGCCGTTGGAGGCCACAACCAGGGTTTCCAGATTCTCCGCCACGTTCCCAACGCCAAACGCAGCGGCAAAAACTTCATTACCCAGTGCCCGGCATGCGCCCAGCGCGGCGAAGATCGCAATGGAACTCACCTCTCAATCTCCGTGGCCGAACCCCGCATGTACCACTGCTGGGCCGGCTGCTCTAAAGAGATGATTCGCTCCGCCCTTGGCTGCCCTATCCCCTCCAGAGTGTGGTCCCCCTGGACCGCGTGACCTGGGGAAGGTAAGCAGATGCAGATTTTGTTCTCCTGGCATTTCCTCTCGCCATGTTTTGCGATAGTTTCACCACCATGAGCACCGACGCCACGCTCATTTGCATCGACTGCGGCGAAATCTTTCCGTTCACCGCCAAAGACCAGGACTATTTCCGCGACCACAACTACTCGACGCCTATCCGCTGCAGGGCGTGCAGAATGAAGTGGCGCCAGCAGCGCGCCACTTCCGAAAGCGGCTGCACAGACCAGCAACCTGCGGCCCAACCGAAGGCAAGAGGCGGTTCGAGCGTGATCTGCTCGGCTTGCGGTCAGGAAGCGGATGTGCCTTTTGAGCCGCGGCCGGATCGGCCCGTCTATTGCCGCAGTTGCTACAACGCGCGCAAAGCGATGCAAGTCAGTTGAGAACGACCACCATCCCAACCTCATTCCACGCAGTGGAGGTCCCAGCACGAGACCTGCGCAACTTCAGGAGCCCCGATGGATGCCAAGGTGAAGTACACCATCGAATTTCTGTACACCGACAATAATCAGCTTTACCAGGAAGACGTAGAGCTGACCGACGCCGAGTACAAGCGCGTCAACGCGTTTCTCACAAAGCTCGAGCGCGCCGGCTCAATCGAGCTGACCATTGAAGGCGGTTCCGTCATTTACCGATACTGCGAACCAATGTTCATCGGCTTCGAGCAGCTCACGGCGAATTGGAAGGCCGGCACACTACTCGACTGGGGAAAGATCGAAGGCTTACGCCTTTGAACCCCTGCGCTAAAGAAGGCGCCAGCATTCTCTTTGAGCAGGAGGATGGCCCGGTGGCCCTGCACAGGGACCACCGCGAAGCTGTGTCCGCAACTTGGCGCGAGAATGTCGCACTGCGCGGTCTGGCCGCGACTGTCGGCATCACGTGTGCCCGGTCTTGGGACCCCTTGCGTTTGCTTCACTACGATCTCACCCCTGCACGGCGCGAATGCGCCCTGCGCTTCGGCGCGCGGAAGCTCACCACGTGGGGGCCGGTTGCCTTTCTACGGACAACCATCGCTTGCCAACACCAGACAAGTGCCAGCATCTGCTGTGTGCTTGACGAGGTCCTTATGACAATAGGCTCAAGGAGCGTCCTGTTTGGAGCTCACCAGTTTCTTCTCCATCCCATCATGGTCGCCATTGCGTGGACAAAACTGTATGGCGTCCCGCTTGACCCGCGGCTGTGGTTTGCCTTCTTCCTGCACGACATTGGGTACATCGGCTGCTCGGATATGGACGGGGCAAGCGGTGAACGCCACCCGGAACTTGGAGCGCACCTCATGCGTGTGCTGTTCGGTGCACAGTGGGGCGAGTTCACTCTGTTCCACTCCCGCAGCTACGCAAAGGCTGCCGGGCGGCCCGTGTCTCAACTGTGTTTTGCCGACAAGCTGGCCACCGCCCTTACCCCCGCATGCTTGTATCTGCCCCTGGTGTGCCTGACCGGGGAGATCGACGAGTACATGCGCAATACTGCCCAGCCGGAGGGTGATTCGTTCTACAGCGCGGTTGGAGCAAGAACCGGCGACGTGGGCGTGTGGTTTGCAGAATTGCGCGACTTCAACCAACGGTGGGTCCAGCGAAGCACAAGTGCCGCCATCCTCCCCGCTCCGCTCCGCGCGGCCTAACACCCGGGAGGGTCTCGCCATCGGCGGACTCTTCCTCGCGCATCTGAGTGGTTATTTTGTAACCACAGATTTCGGAACTCACCACACGGGAGGCACCTGTGAAGTATTTCCCAGTACGAGCCCATTTTCTTGTTGAGGCCCCAGACAGGGCCACACTCCAGCGGCGAATCGAGAACGACGCCTACGGCGAGGTGATGGGCAGGCGCTCCCAGCTGGCAGACATCGCCCTCGACGATGGCAACCAGCAGACCAATACGGGCGGTAAAACAGCTGGCCCCGGTGGAGAGAGGGAGCCCCAAAAGAAGAAGGGTTCTCTGAAAACTGTCCTTCTCATTCTGCTCCTCTTGATACCGGTCCAACTCGGCCTCGGAGTTCTGCTGCTGCTCGTCAAGGAGCACAGCCGCGCCGCGGCTGACAGCGTACCGTACACGACCTACACAAGTGACCGCTTCCAGTATTCCGTGTGCTACGATCCGGCCCTCTTCACGCAGCAGCCCTCGACGCCGCAAAGCGATGTTGAAACCTTCGTGTCGCGGGATGGCCATGCAACATTCAGCGTGTATGGATTGTATCTCGGTTCTTGGGGAATCGGCCAGATATTCGATGCTGACCTGAGCGCGTTCACCGAGGAAGATCCAGATACGCTCGTGACCGGACGAGAACTGGCTCCAATGGCCTATGCCATCACCGCTAAGAGTATCCACACGCGCATGCTTGAGCGGGCGCTTGTGCAGGATGGTGTGGTGAAGAGGCTGCGCATCCGGTACGACAAAGACAGCGCCAGCACCTACCAGGCCGCAGTCGACCGGATGACCGCGTGTTTCAGCAATACGCGCAAATACTAACCAGCAGACACAGTGGTCATCACACTATTTTCAGGAGGACCTGTCATGTCCCAGTGGATTGGTGCAGCCAGAACCAACTTCTTCCAGGTAATCGACGAAGCAAAATTTCGAGAGTGGGCCGCCGAACGCGAACTCAGTGTGGAGACCAAGGCCGCCGGCGGCACGACCCTCTTTGGCATCTACTCAGAGACCGACGACGGAGGGTGGCCCACGCAAACCTGGCCCGACAGCGAAGATGACCCGGTCGAGGTTGACATGGTTGCCGAACTGGCCGCGCATCTTGTCGAAGGACAGGTCGCCGTCTTGATCGAGGTTGGCCACGTGAAGTGCTGCCACCTCGACGGCAATGCGGTCGCGGTGAACCACACCGGCGCCCGGGCTACGGTCGAACTCTCCCACATCTACCAGTTGGCCGCGGAGACATTCGGCATCCCGGGCAACCAGATCACCGACTGCCGCAACTAGGATGAGACTGCGCTTATTGACCGACGAGCGCGGCACGCCTCTTCCTTCAGGGAGAGGCTAAGAGCGCAAATGGCGTAGCCAATCTTGTTTGAGTTGCGAGTGTAATATTTGCCTTGTATTCGCCTTTTTGGAGGGTATGATGTTTGGAATGAAACGCTTGCAAGCCTTCAAATACGAACTGATGCCATGCGAGGCGCAGGGCCGCGACATGAGCCGGTTCGCTGGTTGCAAGCGAGTTGCGTTCAATGAGGCACTGCTGTTGCAACAGGACCGCTACTCCAAGGGAGAGAAGAAACTCAGCTACGCCGGCCTTTGCAAGGAACTCACTGCTTGGCGCCACGGAGCATTGCTGCCGTCCGGGCGTATAGCCTCCTGGCTCGCAGATGCACCAGTTCATCCCCTGCAGCAGACGTTGAAAGACCTAGATCGCGCGTACACCAACTTCTTCGCCAGCCGGTCTGCTTTTCCTCGCTTCAAGAAGAAGGGCCGCGGGGACAGCTTTCGCTACCCGGATCCGAAGCAGATCAATCTCGATCAGGCAAACTGCCGGATATTCCTGCCAAAACTCGGCTGGGTGCGCTACCGCAACAGCCGCTTGGTCCTTGGTGTGGTGAAGAACGTCACCGTCAGCAACCGAAACGGCAAATGGTTCGTCTCAATCCAGACCGAACGTGATGTAGAGCCGCCGGTTGCTCATGGCGATGCCGTAGGCATCGACATGGGCGTGGCCCGCTTTGCAACGCTTTCGGATGGGACCGTCTACTTGTCGCTCAACATCTTCAAGCGGTATGCAGCTGATCTGCGCAAAGCGCAGCAGGCCATGAGCCGCAAAAAGAAGTTCTCCAACAATTGGAAGAAAGCCAAGGCCAGAGTCCAGAGAATCCACGTTCGCATTGCCAATGCTCGCCGGGATTACCTGCACAAGACCTCTACCACCATCAGCAATAACCACGCGATGGTCGTCGTCGAGGACTTGGAGGTAGGCAACATGTCCCGGTCTGCCGCTGGTTCTGTTGAGCAACCCGGCAGGAACGTCCGGGCCAAGTCCGGGCTCAATCGGTCGATCCTCGACCAGGGCTGGTCCGAGTTCCGCAGGCAGCTGGAGTACAAAATGCTCTGGGCCGGTGGACTATTCCTCGCCGTGCCAGCGCAGAACACCTCCAGAACGTGCCCGCGTTGCGGCCACGTCTCCAAAGACAACCGCATGTCGCAAGCCGTCTTTGCTTGCGTCGAGTGCGGCTTCAATGAGAACGCCGATCTGGTCGGAGCGATCAATATTCTAAGGGCGGGACACGCCCCGTTAGCCTGTGAAGTGAACGGCGATGTTGGCCGCCAGCAACAGGAACCCACCAAAAGGGCCGCTTAGCGGACCTGGTAGGAATCCCCTTCCTTTCCGCTTTCGCGGCGACCGTAGGTCGAGGGAGGGGAGGATGTCAAAGTTAGCGATGTGGCGCGCAGACGCCTGCCTTCCCCCGCACCTTTTAACGTCGTGGCCTATCACCACGACGTCTCCGGGGGCGGCCCAGTATTGGCATGCTGGGCCGCCGCTTTTTCCATTTCACGGTTAATTGCAACGACGACATCGACTCGCAGTTGCACACGACAGGAGTTTTCATCATGAACACGGGTCTCTTCATCACGTTTGAAGGAGCCGACGGCCTCGGGAAGAGCAAGCAGGCCGACATGCTGCGCTGGGAGTTGGAAGGCCGCGGCCATAGAGTCTATTTCACGAAGGAGCCTGGCACCAAATTCGGCACGGGGTCCCCGTTGGGCGCAGTTGTGCGCGAAGCGGTGTTTCACCTGGAGGACTCGGGACGCACCTTGCCCGCAGGCGCGCAGCAGCTCTACTTGCTGCTGGACCACATCGACAACGTATCGCGCCTGGAGCCGCACCTGCGCGCCGGCCATACCGTGGTGTGCGACCGCTATTCGGATTCCGCCTTCGCTTACGCCGCCGTCTACAACCCTCCCACGCCCGAGTCGATTTTGAGCCTGTGGGAGAGGTTTCGTGGGCCGGAGCCGGACATCACGATTCTGCTCCTTGCCCAGGGCAACGTAGTCGATGACGGCGCAGGTGGGTGCTATGCGGATATCGGCTGGGCTCTCGCACGCGCACGGAAGCGCCTCGACGACGAAGCGGGCAAACAGTCGGGAAAAGCATGGAACGACTACCCCGCTCAGCGCCTCGTGCAGCGAATATATCTGGCGCTGCTGGCCGGAGAGCCGCGCACCATACTGGTTCCCGTCGAGGAAAAGGACACTGAGACCGATGTGCACGGGCGCGTCGTGGCCGCGGTCGACAGACGGCTGAAGAAGCTGACCGCGCAGAGCGCTGCTGGTCAATACACAGACAGGTTGCCGACGGCGCGTTGAGCGTATCGGCGGCCGGCCCACTGGCCTTCGGACGTTGGGGCTGTGCGTGTCCCCGGCACACTGACCACACCACACCGAGGAAACGATCAGCGCGGGGATTCATGTCCAGGGCTTCCCCCGTTCGGCCGCCGCAGAAAGGAACTGAGCGCCATGGACTATCTGGTCAGATGGGAATTCGACGTGTTCGACGCTGCCACACCGATTAAAGCCGCATTGCAGGCGCGCAAAGCGCCGATCCGCCCGGACACCATTGCAACTGTCTTTACGGTGTGGCCGAAAGATGGGAGCACTCCCGTCCAGGTGGACTTTACCGAACTCGCGGAAGAGGGAAAGATCGCCACGATGTAACACTGTTGGTAACCGCGACGATTGTTCGGAACTACGGCCAAGCCTCCATCGGGCGAACTTGTAAACATGGCTTACAGGTTGGGATTCGATACCGTTCCGTCGCGGCTTTCACCGCGGCGCAGCGTTGAGTTTGCCAACCGGCATCGCGTATCCCGGATAATGCCTGGTCCGGAGTAGCGCGACGTATTTCTCAGGCCGATACTCTCTTACCATGGAGCATTCTATGCACGGGAACAACACTTCACGCCCGGCTGTTCCTGCGCGGTCCGCTCCGCGTCAGGGGCAGCGCGACACACACAGCCGGCAGCGGCATCACCTTACACCCAGGCAAGCCGCTCCCCTGATTCTGCGCGGCACGTTGCCGCCACAGTCGGTAGTCACCGGCAACCTCACTTTCCAGGACAATCGCGAACCTATCTTTGCGCCCGGCACCCACATCCGCGGCAACTTGAGGCTATTGGGTTGCGGCGAAGGCACCAGGCTGGCGCCCGGCATGACTATCGACGGCATCGCCGACTTCTCGATGACGCCCTTGACGGCGCTGCCCGAGCGCTTCACGGTGGGCATGTGCCTGGACGTATCGGACACCCACATCCAGGAATTCCCTCGGAACCTCAAGGTGGGCTGGAAGATACAGGTAGGCAAGAACGCCACGCAGTCTATGAAGGCGCGCATGGCGGCGCTTGACCGGAAAACCTGCCAACCGGCCAAGGCATCCGGCCGCAAGGCAACCGCCTGAGATCCCCGGTTCGCGGCCGATTGTCACAATTGGTGTCACTCGTCATCTCGCGATTTGAGTGGCACCGGGTTGTGGCCGGTGACAGTTCTTCCATTCCCAGACCAGCCTCTCTACCCCACTTATGTAGCTGTACAGCCCGCAGCCCTCCTCTTTCCCTACCACTGAGCCCGGTGTACCGAACCTATCCTTTCCCCGTGCATGTAGCTGTACAGCCCACAGTCCCAATAAGCCAATACCGCCGAAGGCCCCCTTCCCCAACGTCCTTTCTCATCCTCTGTAGACACACGCGCTCCTCCCCTCCCCCCGCGCCGCGCTCGTGCGGCGGAAAGACCCTGTTCTGATAACAGTCAGTGAAATGTGGTTGGCTGCGGGCTGTACAGCTACATATATAAGGTGGGGAGCGGTGATGGTTCCCGTCAGTCCGGGCGGCATGCGACTTGCACGAGCCGAGCAGGCCTGGCCGGCCAGAGATTACGTTCAACTCCGCCTTCCAGGGCCTCTCCTTCAGCTCTGGATCGCACTATCCGCACATAATGCTCTTCGCCCTTGCTTCGCCCCAGCACCCGTGCTAACGTCTTCTTGAAAGGGGAACAAATGGAGAATTCCTCCGATACCTTCGACCGCCTCGACGCCAGCGCCGACCATGCCAAACCCTTCGCCCTCGTTCCCCCGCCTCCCGGCGAACACGAGGAACAAGTCCTGCTCAAAGCCCTCAACCTCATTGGACAGGAGAATCAGGCTCGCGCTCGGCGCCGCGGAAAACAACCCCTGCTTTGCTTCTCCGTCAAACTCCCCATCTCCGAGCTGAACCGCATCCGCATCCAGGCCGAACGATGGAAGTTCACCCAAACCGACCTCGCCCGCTTTCTCCTCCAGGCCGTCCTGCCCCTGCTCGAAGCTCCCACCGAGACCGTCCGGCCCGTCCTCGACACCATCCTCGCCGACCAAGCTGCCCGCGAAGAAGCCACCAAGCGCCGGCGCCAGCAACACCTCGTCGAGTTCGCCTCCTGAATTTCCTCCTAGCTACTGCCCGGCCACGGCCCGGGCAGTGGCCAGCACCCTCTCCTCTGCAACTTCTCTCAGCAGGTCCGCCTCTCTCACCGCGCTGCAAGTCTGCATAAGAACAAACTGAAAACGAGGTATCATTATGAGTATGGCAACGATCCACATCTCGGATGCCGACGCCTGCCGCGACTTCGCCGGTGTGTTGGCCCGAGTCCGCGCCGGGGTTGAAGTCGTCATCGAGGACGCTGCATCTCCTGCCGTTGTATTGCGCACGGCTGTCGAGAGCCCTCTGCGGCGGCTCTCGGAATCCCTCCGACTGGCCAAAGAGCATGGCTCCACGGTCACTCTGGACGGGGACTTCGCCCATGACCTCGAAGGAGTCATCAACAGCCATCCCGAGCCGCTGGAAAACCCATGGGCCTGATCCTCGACTCCAGCGTCGTCATCGCCGCCGAGCGCCGAGGGGATACAGTCGAGAAACTGATCGAGCAAGTCATCTCCGTGACAGGCGATCAGGATGCCGCGCTCTCTTCGGTTGGGCTGACGGAACTCGTCCACGGAGTCTATCGTGCGCAAACCCCGGCAATGCGGCTTCGCCGCCAGTCCTTCATCGATGAACTGCTGAGCGATCTGACGATTTATCCGTACACAAAGGCGACTGCCTTGCTGGCCGGAAAGATAGACGGCGAGCAGCAGGCCCAGGGCGTGACTATTCCCTTTGGCGACCTGCTGGTAGGCGCCACGGCGCTGGAACTTGGCTTCCCTGTCTTGACCGTCAATCTCCGCCACTTCCGGCTCATCCCTGGTCTCAAGATCGTCCAACTATAAGCTGGAGAATCGTCCTCATTGGGCCACCGCTTATTGCGCCGCTTCCGCGTCAAACTCCCCATCTCCGAGCTGAACCGCATCCGCATCCAGGCCGAGCGGTGAAAGTTCACCCAAACCGACCTGCCCGCTTTCTCCTCCAGGTCGTCCTGCTCCTGCTCGAAGCTCCCACCGAGACCGTCCGGCCCGTCCTCGACACCATCCTCGCCGACCAAGCTGCCCGCGAAGAAGCCACAAAGCGTCGGCGCCAGCAACACCTCGTCGAGTTCGCCTCCTGAACCTGACGTCGCCCCGCAACTATCCGGACTTTCCGGATAGTTGCCCCATGCGGACTGCTTCCCCGTTCCCCATCCATTTGGAATGAACCTCTTCCCTGCATAAGGCGTGGCCGTCCCGGTTCGACCCAGGTCGAACAATGACCACCCACTTGCGGCATAAGGTTCAGAAGACGGCCAGACCTTTAAGCACCCTGAATCGTCTCATCGCAGGCAAGGAAACAGTTGCGAAGCCGCTCGATTTCGAGAGCGGTGAATCCATTGCTTACGCACAACTTCTCCCAATTTGCTCTCACGGTCCCCTGCATCATCTGAGCGATGGAAATGCCTTCGCTCCGTGACAGGCCAAAACTTGCTACATCGGTCAATGCGTTCTCTATCGTCGCCCGGCGTCCATTGCGACCGACACCTATAGCAAGATCCCGCTCCGTGCCTACCTGAGGAAACGAGACGATATCGTAGCCGGGGGACAGCCTCCAGCCGCGGCCGTCCCACAGAAAGCCATGATTTCGCAGGTGGTCGTCGTTGTTGTTGCAGAGAATATTGAACACCATTCTGCGCCAAAGCTGCTTCAGATCTTCTGTAGGCTCTGACCCAAAGCGACGCAACTGATCCGCCAGCCCACGGTAGCTCTGGCGTGACGACTCGCTTTCATGGGCACCGAGGATTGTAAGTCCGGAAATAAAGGGGAGACGACGGTATCCCAGATCGTTTGGTACCCGGTCGAAACGCTCAATCAGGTAGATGTCTTGTCCGAGTGCCTTTTCGAGCCGAACCGGAGGTACCGCGATGCCCACCTGTTCAGCCAGTTTCATCGTGACAAATTCGATGCGGCACATTGGGCTGCGATCATCGGCACGGCCAAACTTCGCGATCCATTGCCTCCCGTCGTATTCCGTGGTTGCTTTCGGCCGAGCCCCACCGAGAGAGGACCCGCGCAAGAGCAAACGCCGATACTTCCTGGGCAAACCCTCAGCGGTATCCAGTTCACGGACAGCTTCAATCATCCCCGCTAAGTCGAGAGTTTCGCTTTCAACCTGCTCCTCGGCCCACAGAACAATCCGCCGCGGTCCGGACAGATCTGTACCGAATGCCAGCGCACCAACGCGAGATTCTCCTGTCGCCACCAGGTAATCAAATTCCGAGAGGGTCTGTGCGCCGGCGGCGCGATCCATCAGATGACGTCCCCAACCGTCAGGGGCTGCATCCCGAATACCGTTGAAGAGGACAAAGCCTTCTTCGGTGATGTACTCCCGGCCTGCGTCAGGGGCCGTCAGAGGCAACTGAACGGGATCAACCGCCAGCCGGTCTTCGCGCTGAAGATACCGCCGGCCATACCGAAAACGCGCCGCTGCCTCGCGGCCAGTACCACTTGTTTCCAGTATCCCGGCGGGAACTGGACCTTCTTCCAGAAAGACATAAACGTAGGCTGTTGGCATCGCTCACTCAAAAATAGAATTTGTCCGTTCGTTTAGTTGATCTCCGAAAATCGCGCGGCAGGTTCTTGATGTCTTCTTGAAGAGCCACTGTGTCGCTTTCCGGTGTGACCAGGTCACCGAGGCGCCGGTGAAGGCCCAGGACCCAGAGTGCCGTGGCTACGATTCCGATTCCCACGGCAGGATCGCCCTTTTCCATTCGTTGAACCGTTTTCAGGTTCACCATCATGCGCTCCGCCATTTCGCTCATAGACATGTGTCGCCGCTTGCGGGCGACAGCAAGGTCGTGACCCAGCTTCTGGAGCTGGCTGGTCGCGTTTTCGGATAACGCCGGGTATGCGCGAGTCGCTCTGGCCATAGGCTTATTATACCCATATATAGGGTATTTGAAACGCTATTATCCTTTATATAGGTAATTTATGGAAGCAAACAAACGTCCGCCGATCTTAGGCCTCACATCACTTAACCGAGCTGCGCGGCTCTCTCCGAGCGCCAAGGAACCATCCGTATGCCCAGCCAAATTCATGAACTTGAAGGCTTTTGGGATCGGGTCAATTTCGCTACTGCCGTTGTCGCTAGAAATGGCGAACCGACCCGCAATTTCGATACCTGCTTTGAGATGTATGACGGGGATGCCGTTGCCGCTGCTGTGGTGCGGCGTGCGAAGGCCAACTCGGACGGACCCTTGGCGCGAAACCTCTTCCCGCGCTACCTCGGCCCCCTTGCGATCGAAAGCTACGAAGCCACCAACCACCTGAGCCGGAAGCAACTCGAACAGTATGCCGCGGACCTGCGCAGTGAAGCTATTCGCACACGCGATGCCTGGTGGGCTGCCGAACGAGCAGCAGGAAGACTGGCGCCGCGGCCCCAGGAACAAGCATAGCGCCACATTATAGAAGTCTGCCCACGAGATTTATGGTAGTGTGCCCGGAGGGCCACATCTCTTCCCCACAAATGTGCGCGGGCAGAGCCTTCTATGCCGGCTACCTGAACCTGAATGCCAACCGGCGCATTGCCCAGCACCCAGGAAAAGAAGCCTATCCACTCGATGCCAAGACGAAAGCCATACCAGCGGAACAACTCTTGCCAGAAGGGCTGGGCTGAGGCGAGCGATGAGCCCAACTTCTCAGGAATGTCTTGTCTTTAGAAAACCGGACACTTCGGATCGGCAATATGCCAGCTGGTCAGTTCGATGAATACTGAAGCATTCTCTGCATCGTCCCGTTCGAACCCATGCCCCTGACGTTCTGCACTACTGCCCAAAGGTGCTTTCCATCCAATGCGGCAGCTCGGCTGCCGATAGTTGAATATAGCGAAGCGTTGGCCGAAGATCACCGTGCCCCAGAGCACGAGATACAAGCACTATATCGCGGCTTTGCCGGTGCAACGCGGTCGCAAACCCGACGCGAAAAGAGTGAATGGTCAATGTAGATCGAAGTCCCGCAATTGCCTTCCAATGCTGGAACCTGCTCTGGGCTTGGCGAGTAGTGAGACTCTCGCCAGCACCTCGTCCGGGGAACAGCTTGCCGCTTACGATCTCTCTTCCAGGCCCGTTGTGTCTTTGAAGGCTTTCCAGCAGCAAGCCAAGCCGCGCAATCACATGCACAGTTCGCGGACGCCCGCTTTTCCCATACCTGACCTGCAAGGTTCTTGTGAGAACGTTGTAATCCTCTTCGTCCAATTGCAAAGCCTCTGCTCTGCGCAGACCTGTGAAAGCATACAACGCGAAGAGTGCCTCATCTCGAACCCGCAGAGGGTCGTTCGAATGGTGAATCGCCCGAAGAAATGACTGGACCTCGTGCAACGTCATTGGCTGAGTGGGAACCGATTCCATGTTCGATCTCCCCAGCAACCGGGCGGGGTTCGCCGGTATCCTTTTGGTCTCGACCGCCCAGCGAAAGAATCCCCTGTATGCGCTTCTATGGCGGTTCAAAGTTGTTTGCGAGCGACGCTTTCGGGGCTGCCCATCAATTGCCGTCAAGCTGGCAACAGTCTCATTGAGCAGGGTGGGAGAGACATCCAGCAACAGGATGTCCGTCCCAATTTTTCTTCCAAGCAGCGCAAGGCTCTCTCCATAGGAGCCAATCGTGGTTGCCTTCCTTCCAGACGCCCTCAGATATACGAGGTAATCGACGACAGCGCAGCAAAGCGCCTGTGTTCCGCGAGTCTTGCCATCCATCAAATAATCATGTTCCTTGCCATGCTCGTGAACAATTGTCCCGCGCGAATTCAAAGCCATGCAACTCTCCTTTGGCAGCCCAGCATCAATTCGGCGCCATGAACCAGACACCTCAGATTCAGAAAGCCAGGCGTGTCGAAAAGGGCTTTGGGAGCCAAAAGGGCGGAGCGCTTGCGACATTCTGTCAGAAAAGACGACAGCAGCGGCGGCGAGATGAGCCTTGGCTTCTGCCAAGCCGGCGACCTGTGCGCAGATTTTCGTATTTCGTCAAACGCTGCCGTTTATTGGCGTTCGCATCCATCTTTATTTGCCGCGATTTACGCTCAGTGCGCGAGCGACCAGCCAAGAAATGTCGAAAATCGATTTTCGACAAACACTTCAATGCGCGTAAGTTGTTGATGAACAGAGGCTTGGCCGCCAAGCCTCGGTTCATCGCAATGCTAAGTCTAGTATTTTCTATTGTTTCCGACTTCCCATAATACCTCTACTGCGACTTCAGTAAGATTGGCGACGGTTTGATGCTTTCATAACTCGAAGCTATAACCGAAGCACCCGTACCTTAGCACAGTGTTGGTTTGATCGTCGGATAGTTAGCGGGAGTGGAAACCATGCAGAAGCGAAGGGAAGCGACAAATCGAAAAAACCCATAGTAGCTCCCAAACCAAGGGAAGCCCGGTCCTGCAGAGGCCCAGTTTCAAGCCGGGGAAATTCCAAATGAAAACGTGGGATAATGTTCGTCGGCTTAGGCCCCCTTGTCAAGCCGATTCCAAGGAGCGTCAGAGCAGTTCTGATAGGCGCTGTGCGCCTTCGTCTACTGGTAAGACGGCTCTTGCAGTTCCATCTATCTTTCTGTATTCACTACAGTTAGGACATCTTGCCACACCTCAGGGAACTTGTGCGCCATGTAGAGTTCTTTCTGCGTGCAGTCAAATTTCCTGAGTTTTCGAAACATCCGGAGTGCCTGAATCAAGGTGTCGATTTCGTCGCGACGTAATCCGTACTTTTGATGCCACAGTGCCAAGACCATCTTCACATCTGCCAGGCTCACCTGGTTGCCGGCTTGTTCGGCAATGCGCTCTGCTTTCTTCAGCCACCGCAGGGAAAGCCCCGGCTGACGGTTACCTTCTATATAGAGTTTTCCCATTATCATCTCTCCATGAGCACCATCCAGGCCAATTCTCATCCATCGTGAAATCGCAATCCCCGTAAGCAACCAACGCCGCGCCTCTGCGTAGTAATGTTCTCCAAGCCGGTGAACAAAGCTGCCGATATTGGCGCAGCATGCCTCTACTCCCTCATAGTTCTCCGTGAGCAAATAGGCCTGAAGCGCCTGAAGCAGTTGGTTAATTGCTTCGAGATGGCGACCTTTCTTTGTAAGGTACATGCTCGTCCTATATGCCAATAGTCCAAGTGTGGCTCTATCGCCGCCACTCTCCGCGAACTTGCTAGCAAACCTCAATGCTTTAAGAGTGGCCTGATCGGACACTGGACCGCTGGACCCGCGAGAGTGAGACCAGGCAAGAGCCAAATGGTACCGAGCTTTCAGCACATCGTCTCGGACTGAATGCACAAGACGTGAGCTTTCAACGAGAGTTCTGAGAGCCGCCTGGAATCGCCCAATGCGATAGAGCACATCAACAGCGCCTAGACATGCAATCAGACGAAGCTTTGCGGAGAACCTGCGGTCGCCTGCCATACAAAGCAACTTTGAATAGGCATTGTCCTGCGACCGTCCTCGTTGTCGTGCTACCACGAGCCTGCCTTGAGAAATGAGCCACTGTGCGCGCACATACGAATGTGTGAAGCGAAGTAGCTCTGCCCTCTCAGTGGGCGGTTTTGGACGACGAAGCCGGAGTTGCCGCTGCACTTCGCTGATTGGGATGTCAAATTCAATTGCAGAAGCGGCCATTCGTAGTCGATAGGGCCCAGCCCACCGTGTTTCCGCAGTCACAAGCTGGACTCCATCTCGCTCAAATGCCTGCAAATAGCGACCAACATTTGTCGCGATGTGATCTTCCGCCTTGCCTATCCAGGTCGGCAAATGCCCTATATCTGCCAACGTCGCCCATGCCTCGTCAGGTTGCTTTTCCCGCCTATTGATTGCTAGAAGCGCCAACCATTCAAAACGCATCTTCCGGCGGCTTGAAAAGAGCCACCGGCCGTTGAGCCGCAGGTTCTGCCTCTCGAACGACACTAGCAATTTCGGCATTGAGCTTAAGGAGGAACTGTAGGAAGTGTAGGCGCGGAGTGGATTGCGCGCAATCCCGTTCTTCGCCACACTGGCACACAGGAGACAAAGACCCGCCAATCTCGGCTATCCATCCCGGACAGCAAGATCGCCGTCAGAACGTGTCTCGGCTGCGGGTTTGATTTGTCCCGGATCGAGGTTTTCCCATGGCCAAATGTTTTCTGACCGGTATCGAAATGCAGATGGAAAGTGCCTATCTGCTGGATCAGGGAGCGGCCCGGCGCGCCTTGCGCACTCTGAAGGAGCGCGCTTCGGTCCTGGAAAGACTGCTCACCCAGTTCACTCCGAAAGACTCAGTTGAAGTCTTCGACTACCACACCAGAAAACCGTCCGTGAGGCAACAGAGAAGGCTGGCCTGCCAAAGTGTCGCTGTGGCACTGTCAGCTTCTTACCCTGAGACGCCTCTCTTCATTACTTGGCCGGAATTTAAGGCAAGAAGCAAAGCAGCTAAGGCCAAACTGAATGGGAACGGAACTGCCGAAGGTGC
>CAIKND010000070.1 GCA_903828675.1 uncultured Acidobacteriaceae bacterium | reverse complement strand
TCAAGCGGCCGAGAGCCTGCGCATCCTAAAGAACCGCTACGGTGCGGGGCTTGCCACAATTACAGATTTGCTGCGGGCTGAGGATGCCGAGCGGCAGAGCCAATCCAATTACTGGCATGCCGTCTACGGAAATGCCATGTCCTATACCGAACTTTTGTACGCGACAGGGACTCTGACTCCCGATGCGGCGGAGGAATTGCAATGAAGGCTGTCTTATCGGGTGGCTTGCTTCTAGTTTCTGCGGCGATGGCAGTAGGTTGTCATGGCGGCGAATCCACTTCACCGGCGGTTGTACAAACAATGCAGGCTCGGGTGGTGGAGAGCCGGCAGCAAGAGGTGCCTCTGAATGTGCGGTCCACGGGTACTGTTCGTGCGCGGGAAACTGCGGTTGTGTCCGCGCAAGTGATGGGCCGCATTCAACAGGTGCTGGTGCGTGAAGGAGACAGCGTACGGGCAGGACAGACGCTGGCCGTGCTGGACGATTCGACGATGCGCGCTTCAGTGGAGCAGGCACAGGCCGGAGTGAAGGCGGCGCAGAATGCGCAGATTGCCGCACAGACGAACGCCGCGCTGGCGACGAGCACATTGGGCCGTTACAAGCAGCTTGAGTCGCAGAAGAGTGTAAGCCCGCAGGAGATGGATGAAGTATCGCGGCGGGCGGAGGCGGCAGCAGCGAATTTTGACGCGGTCCGCGCACAGACCGATGCGGCGCGGGCGCAGGAGAGCGGCGCTCGCACCATGCTTGGCTACACGCGGCTGGTTGCACCGTTCTCTGGCGTAGTCACGTCGCGAATGGCTGATCCTGGAACAATGGCCGCGCCGGGTGTGCCGCTGCTCCAAGTGGACCAGGCAGGAGCCCTGCAACTGCAGGCAACGGTGGACGAGTCGGCGATCGGCGTGGTTCACAAGGGAATGAAGGTTCAGGTAGCAATCAACAGCGCAGGTTCGACAAGCGTGGCAGGCACCATTCAAGAGATTATGCCTGCAGCCGATCCGGCAAGCCACAGCTTTCTGCTCAAGATTGACTTGCCTCGATCGAGCCAACTACGTGCGGGCATGTATGGAACGGCCGAGTTTGCCAACGGTGTAAGGCAGGCAATACTCATTCCGCGCACCGCAGTGGTTATGCGCGGCTCGCTTGCCTGTGTGTACGTTCTCGACGGCAAGGGAATCGCTCAGCTACGCTACCTCACGCTTGGCGCTCCACAAGGCGATCTCATCGAAGTTCTGTCCGGCATCTCTTCGGGTGAAAAGCTGGTTGACGTGCCCGCAGACCGTGACATAGCCGGCAAGCGCATCGAGGTCCAGCCATGAAGCAAGACCTTGGAATCGCCGGGCGCCTGGCTCAGAGCTTTCTCAACTCGAAGCTGACGCCGCTCTTCATAGCGGCATCGCTGGCAGTTGGAATCTTCTCGGTGGTAATCATCCCACGCGAAGAAGAGCCACAGATCCTTGTTCCCATGCTCGATATCGCTACTGCGATGCCTGGTGCATCTCCGGCCGAGGTGGAAGAGCGCGTAACGCTACCCATCGAAAACCTGGTCCATCAGATCTCGGGCGTTGAGTATGTGTACTCAACTTCGGCACCGGGGCAGAGCTTGGTCATCGTACGCTTTCTGGTCGGCACGCAGCAGGAAGACGCGCTGATCAAGGTCTACAGCAAGCTGTACTCGAATTTTGACCGAATGCCGCCGGGAGTTTCGCAGCCTCTGATCAAGGCCCGCTCCATCGACGATGTTCCCATTCTTGCTCTCACTTTGTGGGGCGAGCACTACAACGGCTATCAACTCCGCGCCATCGCCGCAGAGATTCAACACAACATCGGGCAGGTTTCAGATGTATCGGAGACGGTGATCATCGGCGGGCTTCCGCGTACCATGCGCGTGGTGTTAAGCACCGAAAAGCTCAATGCTTATGGCTTGTCGCCGATGGCCATTGCGGGACACTTGCAAGCCGCCAATGCCAGCGTGCAGGCGGGTACCTTTGCTGAGAACAACCAGGAGGTTCGCGTAGATGCCGGCAACCTGTTTACACGGCGCGAAGATTTGGAAGCCGTGGTGGTGGGCATTGTTCGCGGGCATCCGGTTTATTTGCGGGACGTCGCGGACAAGATCGTTGACGGCGCTGCCGATCCGGCGAATTATGTGGTCTTCGGAACGACGAACTCGAGTTCATCGGCAGCGGGCCAGTACCCGGCGGTGACAATCACCGTAGCCAAGCGCAAAGGCACCAACGCCACCGATATCTCCAACGCGGTACTGAAGCGCGTTCATGAGATGCAGGGAGTCACGATCCCAAACGACGTAACCGTGACAACCACACGGAACTATGGCGAGACAGCGAAGAACAAATCGGATGAGTTGCTGGAGCACCTTCTTTTGGCAACATTGTCCGTGACATTTCTGGTCGCGCTGTTTCTGGGCTGGCGCGAGTCAGGTGTCGTGCTGCTGGCCATCCCGGTCACCCTCGCGCTCACCATGTCGGTGTTCTATCTGATGGGTTACACCATCAACCGCGTAACTCTCTTTGCTTTGATCTTCTCGATCGGCATCCTTGTCGATGACGCCATCGTTGTGGTCGAGAACATGGTGCGCCACTTCCGGCTGCCAGAAAATCACGGCCGGTCGATGAGTACAGTCGCGGTGGAAGCGGTTGCCGAGGTAGGCAACCCCACCATTCTGGCCACATTTGCCGTAATTGCCGCGGTGCTGCCCATGGCCTTTGTTCGCGGGCTAATGGGGCCCTACATGAGGCCCATTCCCGTGGGAGCCTCGGCGGCCATGCTCTTTTCGTTGCTGGTTGCATTTGTAGTTTCGCCTTGGGCCTCACTTCGACTTCTTGGCAAGCATCTTGAAGGGTCAAAATTACTGGAGCCGGAGACGGAAAACTGGCGAACTAGGCTCTATCGCCGCATCATGACGCCGCTGATCCAGTCCTCACGCAATCGCATCCTCTTTTTCATCGGAGTGGTGGTATTGCTTTTAGTCTCGGTGGCGCTGGTGCCCATGGGGCTGGTGCGCGTAAAGATGTTGCCGTTCGACAACAAGAGCGAACTGCAGGTGGTCATCAACATGCCCGACGGCACGCCGCTCGAGCAGACAGCACGCGTCGCCCAGGCGCTGGGCACAGAATTGGCGCGGCAACCCGATGTATTGAACTACCAGACCTATACGGGAACTTCCGGCCCCTATAACTTCAATGGGCTGGTCCGCCACTACTATATGCGCCGTCAACCGAATCAGGCTGACATTCAGGTGAACCTGCTGCCTGCGAAGCAGCGGAGCGTGCAGAGCCACGCCATCGCCAAGCGCCTTCGTCCTTTGCTGATCGCGATTGGCAATGAGTACGGCGCGCGCATTCAGGTAAGCGAGGTTCCGCCGGGACCGCCGGTGATCCAGACTCTTGTTGCCGAGGTTTACGGCCCCGATCTCGACGGGCAGACTCAGGTCGCTCAACAAATCAAACACATCTTTCAGAGCACTCCGGGGGTTGTGGATACGGACTGGTACGTTGAAGACTCGCAACCGAGGCTCAAGATTCATGTGGATGAGGTGAAGGCGGCGCAGCATGGCATTGCGGTATCAGACGTGGCCCATGCTCTCGCGCTTGCCACTTCTGGAATGCAGGTGGGCCTGCTCCATGATGCAGCGGCGCGTGAACCGGTACCCGCAATGGTCGAGGTTGACCGGGCTGATCGTTCCTCTGAGCAGGGACTGCAGAATATCCGCCTTCCGGGTGCCGATGGAAGCATGGTCTCGCTGCGCGAGTTGGTTGTAGTCGAACACAGCATAATTCAGCGGAGCATTTACCACAAGAACCTGCACCGCGTCGTATACGTGACGGGAGACGTGGCAGGCGCCGAAGAGAGCCCGGTCTACGCCATCATGGCAATGAACAAGCAACTCGACCATCTCACTCTTCCGGCCGGATACACGCTCACGCGCTACAACGCGGCAATGCCGGAGTCGACAGACCATTACTCGATGAAGTGGGACGGCGAATGGCACATCACCATCGAGGTCTTCCGCGACATGGGCCTGGCGTTTGCGGCGGTGCTGGTTCTCATTTACGTGCTCGTGGTCGGATGGTTCAGGTCGTTCATCGTGCCGCTCATCATTATGGCGCCGATCCCGCTAACGCTGGTGGGCATCATGCCTGCTCATGCGATGTTGGGCGCATTCTTCACGGCGACCTCGATGATCGGCTTCATTGCCGGAGCAGGAATCATCGTGCGTAACTCGATCATTCTGGTCGACTTCATCGAACTTCGTATACGTCAGGGAATGCCGCTGGCCGAAGCTGTGATCGATGCGGGAGCGACGCGCTTCCGTCCCATGCTGTTGACTGCGGCCGCGGTCGTGGTGGGCGCAAGCGTAATTCTCACAGACCCAATTTTTCAGGGCCTTGCACTGTCGCTGATTGCCGGAGCAGTCGCCTCAACGTTCCTCTCGTGGCCGACCATTCCGGTGCTTTACTACATGGTTCACTCCGGGCACAAACCAAAAGCTGAAGCTCAACCTGAAATCGAAGAAGGAGATTCACTATGACAGTTGAACGTGCAGTACGCCTGATGGGAGGCGCAATGGTCTTGTTATCCCTCGCTCTGGCCCACTATTTTTCGCCAAACTGGCTTTGGCTAACAGCATTCGTCGGACTGAATTTGTTGCAGTCGGCCTTCACCAACTGGTGCCCGGCCATGTCCATTTTTCGTGCCATTGGGTTGAAAGACGCCGGCTGCATTCCAACTATTTGAGGCCGTGATGCACGACAGGCGTTTCAATCCATCCCTGGCTCACCGGCTCGACGATCCGGCTCGGCTGCTCTGGCTTCCTCCGGACGAAGTGATTGCCATGCTGCGTCTTCAGCCGGGCGACCTGGTCGCCGATCTTGGTGCAGGCACCGGGTATTTCACTCTGCCTCTGGCGCACGCACTCGGATCGAAAGGCAAAGTCTGGGCTGTCGATGCACAGACAGAAATGCTTTCGTTGCTGAAAGAGAAGCTTGATATAGCGGGAGTCTCGAACGTCGAGCCGGTCTGTGCGGAGGGCGACAGAACGG
>CAIKND010000069.1 GCA_903828675.1 uncultured Acidobacteriaceae bacterium | reverse complement strand
TAACCGAAATCGCACCGAAAAACACACTGTCATCCGCAAACCGGCTCACCACCTGCGCGACACACTTCGAATACCTCCCCGGCAAACCGCTAAGTTGGCTTTTGCGAAAACGCTATGACCGACACACTCCTAGACAGCCAGAGACGCCCACATAAAGCCGAGCAGAGACTCGGAATCAACGGCCGCCAGGTTGTCGCTGTGGCCAAGCAGTCTGCGCTGTATGGCTCCCCGGGTCATGCAGGCGATCGACCAAGCATCCTTTCGACGTTCTAGCGGGCGGATCTGGCTCTGCTTAGATGCCTCTTCGATTGCCGATGCCAGGTCGTGCACCGGATTGCTCAGCCAATCGCGATACTGACTGAACGTGATGGATAGTGTCCCGGGCTCTGAGTCCATGACCCGGAAGGGTTCCTTCTTCTGGCTTCATCTTTATCCAGCCGGGTTAGGGTGAAGGCGCAGATCTTCTCCTTCAGGCAGCTTGCAGCGTCGATTTGATCTAGAGTATTCTTCCTCGGCGCCCTCATGTCGTGATTGAGCACGGCTTTGCAGAGCGCCGTTTTCGAGCGTAAGTAGAGATAAATCGTGCCTTTCGCGACTTTTGCTTCCTAGGCGATCACATCCGTGATTTCAAAGGCAAAGCCCCGGCGTGCAAACACCGATCGCACGGCATCGATGATTTCTGCGCATCGGAATTCCGAAACAATCTGTCGCTTCGTTTTCATCAAAATCCGGCCTCGCAGTTTCTCGCTCGATCGCAACTTGAAGGCGACTGACTGGCCAGCATATTAAACTGACTGAATGGCCAGTAGCATATCCAAAAGCATGGAAGCCACTCACGCAGAGTGGCGGCCCTTGGTGAATCCATGGTTTGTTGCGGTCTCCGTGATGCTTGCGACCTTTATGGTGGTGCTCGACTCTTCGGTTGCCAACGTGGCATTGCCGCACATTGCGGGGACGCTTTCGGCATCGACGGACGAGTCGACCTGGGTGCTCACGAGTTATTTAGTCGCCAATGCCATCATGCTCCCGGCCGCTGGGTGGATCTCCCGGCGCATCGGACGCAAGCGGCTGCTGATGGCCTCGGTCATCGTGTTCACCGTCGCCTCACTGCTCTGCGGAATAGCTGTGGATATGCCCACGCTGATCGTTGCCCGCGTGCTGCAGGGGCTTGGCGGCGGCGGAATGCAACCCCTGGCGCAGTCCATCATGCTTGAGAGCTTTCCGCCCAGCAAGCACGGCACGGCGATGGCCTTTTATGGCATGGGGATTGTGGTGGCTCCGGTGATTGGCCCAACGTTGGGGGGGTGGATCACCGACAGCTACTCGTGGCGCTGGATCTTCTACATCAATCTGCCTGTAGGCCTGCTGGCGTTGTTTATGATCAACCTTTTCGTCGAGGATCCGCCTTACCTTCGCCATCGGTTTCGAGGGGCAATCGATTATATGGGCTTCAGCCTGATGGCCGTCTGGCTGGGGACGATGCAGTTGGTGCTGGACAAGGGGCAGGAGTCGGACTGGTTTGAAACCCCATGGATTAGTTGGCTGGCTGCTATATCCGCGTTTGCGCTCGTAGGCTTCATTGTCCGCGAATTCACGAGCAAAGAGCCGATTGTGCAGCTTCGCGCGCTTGGCAACCGTAACTTTGGCATAGGCACGCTGATTACAGGCATCTTCGGCTTTACGCTCTATGGCGTCACGGCACTATTGCCTCTTTTTCTGCAAACGGTACTGGGGTATTCGTCTCTGGATAGCGGCATGGCCGTGAGTCCCCGCGGCCTCGGCTCCCTAGTTGCCATGATGCTGGTTGGGATCCTAGTGAATTATGTAGATGGCCGAATCCTGCTGGCCTGTGGCTTTGCAGGGTTTTGCTACTCGACTTTTCTGTTGAGCCACATCAATCTCGGAATTTCGATGTGGTCCGTCGCTGCGCCGAACTTCGTCAACGGCTTTGCAGGCGGATTCATCTTTGTGCCGCTCACCACAATGGCCATGAGCCAGTTGCGCAAGCAGGATATCGGCAACGCCTCCGGCATCTACAACCTGATACGGAATGTGGGCGGCTCCATTGGTATCGCTGTTGTTACAACGATGCTGGTGCGCGGTTCCCAGGCCCACCAGAACTACCTGGTGGCAAACGTTACCACAACCAATCCAACCGCGCGCGCGCTGCTGCAGGGGCTGGGGGCGAAGTTCTTGGGTGGAGGGGCCGATGCGTACACTGCTCATCGCGAAGCTATGGGACTGTTGTACCAGGGTGTCCAGCAGCAGGCGGCGTTGCTTGCCTATGCCGATAACTTCCGGCTGCTGGGATACCTATCCTTAATCTGTATTCCTGTGATCGTGCTCCTTCGCAGACTACGCCACCGCCCCGAGGATCGCATCGAGATAAGTGGTGAGTGACTTAGCAGGGCAACCTATGCAGAAACGCGCACCAGCAAAGAAGTGATGTTGTCGTGACCGCCTGCTTTGTTCGCCGCCATAATCAGGCGTTTGCACGACTCATCAAGGGCAATATCGCTGGATACGAGGGATTCGATCTGCGAGTCTGTCAGTTCCCTGGTCAGCCCGTCGGAGCAGAGCAAAAACAGATCGCCTGGCTCTGCCTCCAATTCAAAAATATCCGGAGTTACGTGGCTCTGGGTGCCGAGTGCTCTGGTGATCACGTTTCTATATGGTGAGCGCAAAGCCTCGGCGGCGGTCATCCGGCCCATTCTCACCTGCTCCTCTACCAGCGAGTGGTCCTGCGTAATCTGTTCCAGATGGCCACAGCGCAGGCGGTAACATCGGCTGTCGCCCACGTTGAGGACCCACACGCGACGCTCTTCCACAACCAGGCCCACCATGGTGGTGCCCATGCCGCTGAGCTTGTTACTGCGCTGGGATCGGGAATGGATAGCAGCGTTCGCGGCGGCAATAGCCTGCTCAGCTACTCCCGGCATCGGCTCGGCTACAGTGCGTGCGGACAGAATACGCAGCATCTCGTCCACGGCGAGGGAGCTAGCGATCTCCCCGGCTGCGGCCCCGCCCATGCCGTCGCACACAACATAGACTCCATGCTCAATCGAGAATCCGAAAGCGTCCTCGTTACCAGGGCGCTTGCGGCCCTTGTCGGAAACTGCTGCAGCTGTGTAGTGGACGACCGCCGTGGTCAAGAAAGAATCCCCCATCGCTCAGTTTACACATGTCTCGACTTTTCGACGTGAGAAAGTCGAGACATCAGTGTCCGGGCTGGCTGCTAGCGCCGTCAGGCAGGGGAGGAGGAGGCGGCAACTCAAAGACCTGGATGGCACCGGCATTCAGCACAGCAACGCGTCGGCCGGAGGGCGAGATGGCCACATTGCCGCCTGCATCCAGCACCGGGCTGGCGGGCGATTCAAACGCCATCTCGCCCGTAGCCGCATCGAATATCCTCACCAGTTGTCCCTTAATGTCGTCCTTTTCAAGGGGAGCGTAGGAACTGATGGGGTGGGTAACAGCCAGGGTTTCCCGCGCGATCCGCTGGCCGCCCGGCGACCGGGTAACCTCGGGCCAGACAGCCGATCCGGGATTCAGATCGCTCCAAAGCGTGCGGCCGTCTGTCGTTAGCGCTACCAGCGAGTGGCCGCCCGAAGGTGAACACGTGGTCGCAAGCACCAGTTGCTGCGAAATGAATTCGGATGTAGGTGTGCATGCGGAGTCGACACGTCCCAGGATTCTGCTTCCGCCGGTGAAGTAGTTCAGGTTCAGAACCCATCCGGTGCCCGTGGTGCGCAAATTCTCCAGATATCCGTCGGCGTTGACAGGAAGGCGGACAGGCGAGCGGACCCGGCTCACAAGCATCACTTTTGCCGAATCCCGGCGCATGATGCGCACCACCAGGTCAGGCTGCGCTGGATTGGACTTGCCGGGGCTCTGCTGCCCGTCCACGGTCACGGTTGCCGCGGCTGATGCGGGGCTGGAAACATCTCCCGGCTTGCTTGCGGTTGCCTGGGGCTCAAGTGAGTTGGTCACAAGGAACTGCTTCATGGGGTCTAGGTCCAGCCAGCGCACCGGTCCCGGAAAACGCAGCCAGGGTTTTAGCTCGAGAGTAGCGTCACCCTCCATCAGGTTGTTCCTGTCTCGCAGCAGAAAATGGCCATGGTTGAGCATCCACAGGTAACGCACGTGGTCGTGTACGCTCCACAGGCCTTCTGATTCCACATTTCCTGCCGGCAGCGTAAGCACAACGGCGCGGATTTGCCGCTCGTCGCTCTCTTCATTGTCCGCGGTCTGCGGCCGGCGGCGGATCAGCCCCGGTACGCGGAAGGTGAACAGAAGCCGGTCTTCGTCTATAAAATCCAGCGAGGCCAGGCTGATGCGTGAGCTCAGGTAATACTCGCCGGGCGCGGAAAAACCTAGCGGCTCTACGGGAATCGAGAATACCGGCGGCAGAGAAGGCTTATCTGGAAAACGCTCTGGAAGCACGCGCTCCTTCACTGGTTGGAAACGATCCGGTGCCGCCTGAGCACGTGCAAATACCGTTGTGTGCAGCATCAGGCAGGCCAGCGCCATACCCAGCCCGGCGCGCATCCACTTCCTTACGGCAATCGTCCCGTTAGCCATCGTTTTCAATTTTCGCCGATGCGCGGCGTTTTGGGCAGTGATACCCAATTCACCTGCGTGTGCGACGATGAAGAAAGGGATGGAAGAACAAATAAAGATGGATAGGCGCCTCAGGGTTCTGGGCTACGGCGCCTGCGCACTGGCCGGAACTCTGTGGGGTACGGGTTTCTACTTCGGCAGGCTAGCCTTGAACGAGATGGGTGTGGAGCACATGGTGCTCTACCGCTTCCTGTTTGCATCTCTTGGGATGTTGCCGCTGGTGCTGGCAAACCGCAGCCGGTTTCACCTTTCCGGTGGCGAACTCCGCACGCTGCTGGTGGCCGCCGCGCTGGGCGTTCCCATTCAGTTTCTTCTCCAGTTTCATGGCCTCACGCTGACTACCGTGAGCCACGCCTCCCTGATGGTTGGCGCCATGCCGGTGATGCTGGCAGCGGCTGCCGCGCTGTTTGCCCGCGAGACCCTTGACCGGTTTGGGTGGGTTGCCCTCTGCGCGTCCACGGTGGGCGCGGGGCTGGTTACCTTGGGCGGCACCCGAAGTACAGCCCTACACGGACAGCCCACTCTAGTGGGCGACCTGTTGGTGATCGGGTCGCTCTTTACGGCCCTTGCCTGGATTCTGCTCAGCAAGAAACTAATGGAGACGCACAGCCCGCCAGTGGTTACCGCCTACACAATCCTGTCAGGAACGCTGATGCTGGTGGCCGTGGTCGCAGGTTCGAGGCTGCTGAGCCCGTTGACGCACCAGGCGATTGAACCCATGCCGTTTGCCCACGTAAGCCTTACAGCCTGGATAGCGCTCGGAATCAGCGGGCTGCTGTGCACAGCAACCACGACGCTGCTGTGGAACTGGGGCATTCACCACGTACCCGCCTCGCGCGCCGGGGTTTTCCTGAACATTGAGCCCGCATTGGGTTCTTGGCTGGGCGTGCAGTTGCTCGGCGAACACCTGGGTCCTTATGCGTGGGTTGGCGGAGCGCTGATTCTGGGCGCGGCTGTTGCCCTGACTACGCGCGGGCACGAACCGGAGCCTGCTGTGATCCTGGAATAGCCATTTTCTTGGGTACTACGTCAAACCATGATCACGACCGGCAGCAGATAGCCTGTAACATCTCTCCAGGCTCTGTCGATATATCCGCCAGTGATAAGTGGAGGTTCATGTGACGCTTCTAACCTGGGACCAAACGTGCTCGGTCGGCGTTCGCGCGATGGACGATCAGCATGGCATCCTGATGGACACGATGAACGACCTGCGCCTGGCGCTGGTGGCTGGTTGCGGCCGCGAGAAGGTGAGCGAACTGCTTGACCGGCTGATTGAGTTCACGCGGATGCATTTTTGGAGCGAGGAGCAACTGATGGAGCATGCCGGTTTCCCCGGCCTTGAGGAGCATCGCGCCGAGCACCACCGGATGCTTGCGGAGATGCTCCATGCGGCCCATCGCATTCAATACGGCGAAGCAGCGCAGACCCGAGAATTGCTTTGTTGTCTGCGCGATCAATACGCCGGACACATCGAGGAGCTGGACGGGAAGTATGGTGTTTTGTTGAATGAGCAGGGCATCCGATAGCGGTGTTTGCGTGAAACAGCGGCAAGTATAAAGGGCCACGAAGAAGATGGATATGCGACAAGCATTCCCTCCGGGCCTAAAGGCCCGTATGATTCTGCTGGCCATATGCGGGGGTTAAAACCCCCGCATCCCTCCGGATTGTGTCTTTCCGCAGCCTGTTGTCCAGCGCACAGGCCCTCAAGATGGTTCACTCGTTTTTGATTTCCGGCGTCAGTTTCAACGAAAGCGTCTGGCGCTAACTCTCGAAGGACAATTGCGGGGATGCCCAGACCGGTGACTCCGGCTTGGGCGCCGAAGCAAGCTCGTAAACCAGCCGTTCGAGAACCAGCCGCTTATCCGGCGGCGAGGAGCGGAGTTCCAGGTCTGCGCGGGCAACCAGCCGTAGAGCGCGGGTTAACTCGCGGCGGCTTTTATAGCGGCGGGCCTGGCGGATGAGGTCGTCGGCCGCGAACGGCGGCATCCTGAAGCCCTGCCAGAGGGCTTGCCAAATGGCGCGGGAATCGCGGACGTTCTTCTCCAGAATCACCAGCATTTGGCGGAAAGTGCGGGCCAGCATATAGAGGTGGCCGATGGCCGCGTCTTCGCCGGCGTCGGAGCTGTTCAGCAATCCGTGGAGCAGGGCGAGGGCGCGCACCCGGTCATGGGCGCTGATGGCGTCAGTCAACTCGTAGAGCGAACGCTGCTTGGCGCTGAGCACCATGGTCTCGACGTCCCCGAGGGTAATGCGGCCGCGACCGAAGGCGTAGAGCAAGAGCTTTTCCAATTCGGAGGCGACGAGCATCATGTCGGTGCCCAGGGCATCGACAAGTTCGCGGGCGGCATCGGGGTCCATGCGAATGCCGGACTCCTGCGCTGTGGCCGCGGTCCAGCGCATGGCATCTTCTTCGTTGACGCGCGCCAGCTCGACGATGCCGCAGTGCTGGCCCAGTGTTTCGGTAAGGCGCTCGAAGCGGCTTTTGTCGTCCATCTCCATGCGCCGTACATCGGAAGTGATGCGGAGGAAGTCGGCAACGAACAACAGCACCGCCTGCGGGTTTGGCGAGCGGAAGTAGCGATCGAGCGCCGCAAACTCGTCTTTTTTAGCGCCGCGCGTGTAAAGCTGGCGCAGGTTGCGCACAAAAATTACCTGGAAAGGCGCCATCAGCGAGGGCGTTTGGGCGCGGTCCAGCACCTCAAAGATGGAGTTTGTGGCCAGGTCGAGGTCGGAGAGGCAGAAGTCTCTCAACTCCTTCGGCACAAAGCCTTTCAACACGGCTGCGCGGCAGCGGTCGAGCAGGAAAACTTCGTCGCCGGCCAGCACGTAGCCAGGCCGCAACTGGCCCTTGCCAGCCGCGGCGGCTTCAATCTCCGCCACGAAACGAGCCACGGCTGAGATTCCAGCGCCCCAGCGCGCGCCGCTCAAAGCAGCGGCCTTCGCGAGTTCGATGTGCAGGCTGCGGGGCCAAAGGATGAAAGAACCATGCGGCTTCAGGATACCTTTCCCTGGACGAAGAGGCCAGCCCTGGAAATCTGCATTTGTCAGAAACTGAAGTGAGTTTCTCCTATATTCGCTGTTTATTCGCCTAAAGAATCCACTGTTTCCCATCTGGAAGGGGTAGAGGGGGGGTGGGTGGGAGGGGGGTGGGCAGGGCTGCGGAGATGTTTCTCGGGAATCAGGATTTATGGCGAAGCAATGAGGATGCATCCCTGCTTATCTTCTAAAGACTATTGTGCGCCAACGCAGGGATATATTATGCAAAGGCCCGAGGGGGAAATGGAGAGCCTGAAAAGCATACCTCCGGGATTAAAGTTCTGCTGATTCTATTGCATTTGTAGCACGGCGACTCAGAGGGTACCCCGGCCGCGTCCTTTCAAAACTGCGACACGATAGGAGTTTTCAGGCAGCCTGGTTATTCGGCGGGGGCGATGAGGTATTGCTCGAGCTTGCCGTCGGGGTAGGTGTAGGTGGTGAGGCGGAGGTGCTTGTCGGGGTAGACGATCAGGAAGGCGCGGAAGGTCATTCCGCCGCGGAGGCTGGTGGAGGTCTGGCGGAAGGTGAGGGGTTCGCCGAGAGGGGCGAGGCTCGACTGAAAATCGGCAAGGGCTTCGGGCGTGAAGTAGTCGCTGAGGTTGGGGGCGAGAAGGGTGCGGTCGATGCGGCCCTGCTGGAGGGCGTGATAGATGTCGATGGCCTGCTGCTCTTCAGGAGAGGCGGGGAAGGCGGCGACGACGGGTGCAGCGAGGCGGGCGATGGTGGAGGCTGCGCCGATGGCGTCCTGATTGGTGAGGACAGCTACAGCGACACCGTCGTCGACGAGGACCTGGTTGTCTGAGACGAAGCCGGAGACTTCTCCGCTGTGCTCGATGGAGCGGTGGCCGTTGCGTTCCGTGACGTCCACGCCGAGGCCGTAGTGAGTGCCCTTACCGTCGTTGAGTTTGACCTCGGTGAACATCTGCTTGTAGCTTTCGGGCTTGAGGAGCGACTGGGCGATGAGGCTCTCATCCCAGAGGGCGAGGTCGTGCGCGGTCATGGCGAGTTCGCCGGCTGCGAACATCCATCCGCGGCCTTCTTTTGGCGCGGGACGGAGGGGGCCGAGGGCGTGACGATAGTAGGCGGTGGCATCGGCCTGGGTGAGTTTGGCTTCGTCTGAGTTCCAAACGGACTTCATGCCGAGAGGGCGGAAGATGCGCTGGGTAAGCAGATCCATGAGGGGTGCGCCGGTAATGGTCTCAACGATGCGGCCGGCGATGACGAAGTTGGTGTTGGAGTATTGCCACTGTGCGCCGGGCTCGAAGTCGAGCGGCTTTTTGGCCCAGGTGTCGAGGATCTGCTGGGCAGTCCGAGGGGCGAGCATGGGCGTCATGACGTAGTCTTCGGGCCAGTAGTCCTGATAGCCGGAGGTGTGGGAGAGGATCTGGCGGATGGTGACCTTGTCGCCCTGGGTGAGGCCGGGAACGAACTTGCCGACGGCATCGTCGAGGGAAAGCTTGCCGTCTTCCTGGAGGAGCAGGATGGCTGCGGCGGTGAATTGCTTGGATATTGAACCGATGGAATAACGCATGTCCGGCGTGGCGGGCGTGGGAGGCTGGAGGCGGGCCAGACCGTAGGCGCGGGTGTAGACGAGCTTTCCGGATTTGACGATGGCGACCGAGGCGGAGGGAACGCCGGTCTGCGCGAGAACCTGCTGGGCGATACGGTCGATGCGGGCTTGGAGGGCGGGATCGAGGGAGGAGACGGTCTGGGCCCCAAGGGGCAGGGTTGCCAGCAAGAGAATGGACAGAATTGCAGAATTGAAAAGGCGGGCAAGGTTCTTCATGGGACCCTCTCTACTTCTTCCAGCATTTCTCACGCAAACGAAGCGGATAGGGACAAAGGTATCAGACTGGAATCGAGCCGGGAGGCTTTGCGATAGGCTGGGCATAGAGAATGGAAGTTGGGGGTGCGGGTGGAACGGATCATTGCAGGACACAAGCGGTTTCTGGCGGAGGTGTTTCCGGAGCGGCGGGGGCAGTTTCACCTGCTGGCGGAGGGGCAGTCGCCGGAGTGGCTGTTCATTACGTGTTCGGACTCGCGGGTGCTGCCGGACCTTTTTCTGGGGACCGGGCCTGGAGACCTGTTTATTACGCGGAATGCCGGCAATGTGGTGCCGCTGACGAGTCAGGACGTGGATGGTTGTACGGCGACGATCGAGTACGCGGTAGAGGTGCTGAAGGTGAAGCACGCGATTTTGTGCGGGCACTCGGACTGCGGAGCGATGAAGGCGGCGCTGGACCGCCGAGGCCTGGAGAATCTGCCCAAGGCGCGGCGGTGGCTGCAGCATGTGGAAGGGGCGTTTGCGCACCGGCAGCCGGTGAACCCCGCGGAGGGGGAGAGCGCGGAGTTGGCTTCACTGATCCGGGGGAACGTGGTGGCGCAGTTGATGAACCTGCGGGCGCAGCCGTCGGTAGTGCAGGCGGCGAAGGAGGGACGGCTGACAGTGCATGGGTGGTATTACGACATTCTGACGGGGCGGATTGAGGAGTATGACCAGGGGATCAATAAATTTCTGCCGTGGCCGGTGTAATGGGGAAACTGCCGCGCTGGGATGATGTGACGCGGATTACTCGCGGATTTACAACAATATAGAGCGATATGGATCAGTAACAGGTGTGCCAAGAGAGTATCATCTGCGAAAAAGGTACAGGTATGCCTAGGCCCTTTAGAGATCTGCATGATCGAGACCCCGCTCGGTACGCCTTGGCGATCCTTGTTGTGGTCGCTTCGTTCCTGCTTCGCTGGGCTCTGGTGCAGGGCCTCGGCCTGGCAATGCCCACGTTTATCACGTTCTACCCCGGAGTGATGCTTGTTGCGGTGCTGGCCGGCCTTTGGCCGGGCGTGGTGGTCACGGTTCTGGTGGTGGTGGCAACCGATTACCTGATACTGCCCCCAATCGGGCATTTTGGACTTGGGAATATATCGGACGGGGTCGCGCTGGCCTTTTTTGCCCTGATGGGTATTCTCATGAGCCTGCTGGCTGAGCACTGGCGGCGTGGCCAGCGGACAATTGCAGATCTCAATGTGAAGCAGGCCAGGCGCGAAGGCGACGTACTCTATCGCGGTCTGTTCGACTCGATGGATGAGGGATTCTCGATCGTCGAGATGATCTTCGACGGAGAGGGCAAGCCTTTCGACTACCGATTCATCGAGGTCAACGCGGCGTTTGAAAGGCAGACGGGGCTGCATGAGGTTGTCGGGAAGCGGATTCGCGAGCTTGCGCCGTCGAATGAGGAGTATTGGTACGAGATCTATGGCAAGGTTGCGCTCACCGGAGAGCAAGCCCGCTTCGAAAGCGAAGCCAAATCTCTGGGGCGTCATTTCCTGGTGAGTGCCTACCGCGTCGACGAGCCTGAGCGCGGGCGGGTTGCAATTGTCTTCAGCGATATCACCGCGCGTGTGCGGTCGGACGAGCATATCCGGCAACTCAACCGGGTGTTTGGCGTATTGAGCGACATTAATCAGGCAATCGTGAGGGTGAAGGACTCGCAGGCAATGCTGGAGGCCTCGTGCCGCATTGCGACGGAGAAGGGAAAGTTCCGGATGGCCTGGATAGGGATGGCCGACCCAGTGACGCACATGTTGAAGCCGGTTGCATGGAGCGGGATACTGGACGGCTATCTTGATCGAGTGAGGATCGACATTGCGGACCCGAGCACGGCCTCAGGGCCTGCGGCGCGGTGCTTCCATAGCGGTAAGCATGGGATCTGCAACGATGTCGAGCACGAACTTTACCGGCCCTGGAAAGAGTACGCATTGAAGCTCGGCTACCGGTCAATGGCGGCGTTTCCACTGCGGTGCGAAGGCGAGATGGTTGGCGTCTTCAGCCTTTATGCGGCCGAGGCGGAATTTTTCAACGAGGAGGAAATCGGGCTTCTGGACGAGCTGGCGATGGACGTTGGGTTCGCGCTGGAAGTGAATCGCCGGGAAGAGCAACGGGGGAAGGTGGACGAAGAGCTGCGACGCCGGACCGCGCTTTTTGAAGCGCAGGTGGACTCGGCGCTGGACGGCGTGCTGGTGGTGGACGGGGATGGGAAGAAGATATTCCAGAACCAGCGGCTCAATGAGTTGATGAAGATTTCGGCGGAGATTGCCGACAATCCGGATGATGCCAGGCAGCTTCAGTTCGTGACCGGAGTCGTCAAGAATCCCAGGCAATTCCTGGAGAAGGTCGAATATCTGAACTCCCATCCTGGGGAGGTGAGCCGGGATGAGGTCGAGTTGCTTGACGGTACGATTCTGGAGCGGTACTCGTCGCCCGTGAAGGACAAGGCCGACAAGTCCTACGGGAGGATTTGGACCTTCCGCGACATTACGGAGCGTCGGAAGCTGGAGGAGCAGTTCCGTCAGGCGCAGAAGATGGAGGCGGTGGGCCAGTTGACGGGCGGGATCGCTCACGACTTCAATAACCTGCTGACCGTGATTCTGGGTTGTGCGGAGTTCATCGGTCAGGATGTCAAGGAGAACGCGCGGCTTAGCAAGATGGCGGAGATGATTCACAATGCAGCCGAGCGCGGAGCGGAGCTGACGCACCGGATGCTGGCGTTTGCGCGGCGGCAGAGCTTGCAGCCAAGGCCACTGAACCTGAATCAGCTGCTATTGGACATGGAGAGCCTTCTGCGCCGGACATTGAGCGCAGAAATTGAGCTGGACTTGACTTGCGGGGGCGAGGATTGCGAGGCGATGGCGGACCGGAGCCAGCTTGAAAGCGCGCTGCTGAATCTTTGCCTGAACGCACGGGATGCGATGCCCGGCGGCGGCAAACTGACGATCGAGACAGCCAAGACAGTTCTGGATGCCGACTATGCGGCCGAGAACCAGGAGGTGCAGCCGGGGGAGTACATCCTACTGGCAGTCTCCGATACGGGGACCGGCATCAGCCCGGAAAACCTGGGGCGGGTGTTCGATCCGTTTTTCACCACCAAGGAAGTGGGCAAGGGAACGGGACTGGGTTTGAGCATGGTGTATGGATTCATCAAGCAATCGAAGGGCCATGTAAAGATCTATTCGGAACCGGGACACGGCACTTCAGTGAAGCTCTATCTTCCCGTGGCCAATGAATCAGACGATGTGCAGGAACAGTATCCAGAGGCGTCCGTCGAACTTCACGGCTCGGAGGCGATCCTGGTGGCCGAAGACAATCACGAAGTGCGCGAGTTTGCGAAGGCGCAACTGGAGTATCTCGGATACCGTGTTCTTGAGGCCGCGAACAGCGCAGAAGCATTGACGGTGGTTCGCGATCATGCGGAAATCGACCTGCTGTTCACGGATATGGTGATGCCGGGCGGGATGAACGGGTACGAACTGGCGCAGGTTGCGTGCAGGCTGAGGCCGGAGCTTAAGGTACTTTATTGCTCGGGGTATGCGGAGAGCGCTATCGTTCACCAGGGGTTGCCGGACAAGGATGTTGAGTTGCTGAACAAACCCTATACGAGGTTGGAACTGGCAAGACGAATCCGCAGAGCCCTGACAAAGCCTCATTGATCCGTCAAGAAAACAAGGGCATCTCCTTCCCACCCATCCCCGCAAAATACGCGGGAATGGATGGGGCATCCGAATCGTATTTAGTTGCCGGATCGACAGGCGGCGCCGAATGAAGGATGGTGGAATGACAAACAGGCGCATGCTCATCCTGGACGATGACCCAGCAGTCGCTCAGACGATCCAGTGGATGGCGGAGAGCCTTGCTTTCGAGGCGGAGTCTGTGACGTGCCCAAGCGAGTTCTTTGAGCGATTGGATCGGATGCGTCCTGAGATCATCACCATCGATCTTGCGATGCCTGAGCTTGACGGCGTTGAAATCATGCGGTTGCTTGCGGAGCGCAAATGCTCGGCGCAGATTGTAATTTCCAGTGGAATGGGCACGAGGGTGCTGGATGCGGCGCAGCGGTCGGCGCTGGAGCACGGCTTGAGTATCGCGGGCGTGATTTCCAAGCCGATCTCAAGGGATGCGCTGCGGGTGCTTGTGGGTAGAGGCAGCGAACTCGATCAGCCTGTGTGGGTGGAGGAGGAATCCTCGAACAGGGAGGAAGTTGAGATTTCGAAGGCCGATCTGCAGGAAGCGCTCGATCGCAATGAATTTGAGATGGCTTACCAGCCCAAGGTCGAATGCAAGAGCGACGTGCCTGCGGGGCTTGAGGCGCTGGTTCGGTGGAGACATCCGGCGCGCGGCATTGTGATGCCGGACCTATTTATTTCAATTGCAGAAGCGACCGGGCTGATCGATGCGTTGACGGTGCAGATATTTGATAAAAGCCTCGCCTGGTTCTCACAATCGTTTCCAAAGTCCGACATGAAGTTATCTTTGAATATCTCGGCCAGGAGCTTAGTAGATATTCACGTGGCCGATAACCTATCCGATCTTTGCCGCCGCTATTCGGTCGCTCCCGAGTGCGTGGTGCTGGAACTGACAGAGACCAGCGCGATGGTAGACCCCATACTCTCTCTGGACTTGATGACGCGCTTCCGGGTGAAGGGTTTTCAATTGTCGATCGACGACTTTGGCACCGGATATTCGTCGATGGTTCAGCTGGTGCGGCTGCCATTCTCTGAGATCAAGGTAGATAAGTCGTTTGTGACGCAGGCTCAGAAATCGCGAGAGTCACGCACCATTATTAAATCGATCATCGATCTCGGTCACAGCCTGGGTTTGCTGGTGACGGCGGAGGGCGTTGAGGACCAGGAGACGATGGACTATTTGAAGAGCCTGGGGTGCGATCTTGCACAGGGCTATCTGATTGCGCGGCCCATGTGGGGCGAGGCGGCGAAGATTTGGGTGGAGCGGCGGGAGTTGTTGTCGGGGGATTAGGTTGAGGAGATTGTCGATTAGTAGAAGTTGCACTGTATCGGGAGGCCTTCTTTTCTGGCACGGCGGCAGTAATACTCTTGCATTTCGACTATGCTGTTGAATTCTTTGGGGCTGTGCGGATACATGGCACGAAGATCAATCTCTGCGGCATCCACTATATTCAAGCAGGCGTCATGGAGTGAATAACTTATCAGATAAGGAATTGCCGGCCGGTATGCGCACTTGCCGAAGAGAGGAATGGTCGTGGCGAACTGCATACAACCCTGGCTGCGCTGCGGTTTGGAACTGAGCCATTCAAGTCCGGCGGGATCGCATCTTTTCGCGAGGTAGTTAGCCGGCCAATATAGTTCTTCGTCCTCGCCCTTGGACTCGGCGAGAACCCTTCGCATGAACGCGGTAACCTCGGGGTTCTTGAAGTGATATGCGACGTGCACGATTCCGTCGCGGATCTCCAAGTGGGGTTCCGTCCAATGGCGCAGCAGCAGTTCATGAGGGTTGCCGCGATGCGCAAGCTCATCGGAGATTGGCCAACCTGTGGCTAGGCCGTCAGAGACTCCACAAATCCTCCAATCGGCAAAGCAGGAGAGAAGCTGCTCTGTGGTGAAGGCCTGTAATCGGTTGGCGAGTTCTTCAGAGATTTCCCATTGTTCGTCGACTCCGCAAATCTTCTTGTCTTAATAGCAGGCTTTAAGTTGGTCCGAGGAGAACTTGCTCAGGTGGGACCTTGCAGGGGTTTTGCTTGGTTGGCTGTTTGCGACGGCGGCGACGATGAGCAATAAGAGGAGTTTATATCTGCGTTTCATATCAGTTTGTGGTGCGGGACGACTCTAGCATGAATTCTCATTGTCGAGGCGCTCTGCTCATTGATTAGCGAGAAGAAACGAGCATGATGGATTGGAAAAGCGAGAGCAAATGCAGATCTTTCGACCTCGCTTCGCTGCGTTCCTGATGAACGAGGTGGTGGGGCTTCGTCGTATCCCACCCATTCGCCAGAAAAAAGGCGAATAGATGGGGCACGGGGGCTTATTGCGAGGGAAGATGATCCGGGATGGGTTCATCTTCGGAGGTAATGCGTCTGGGCGGGGCGGGCTGTTCGGGATGACAGGTTTTTGGGAAGATGTGCCGCTTTTGAGTTGTACAATCCCGTGCCTCAAAAGCGAATCAGGCTGAGACTCAGTGCGCGCCGGGAGGCGGGGCGGCGTGCCTGGCGGGCTTCTTGAAGAGCCAGGTGGCTGCGGCGCAGAAGAAAGCCAGGACGGCAGTCCAGCGGAAGATGTCAACGTAGGCCAGCAGGGCGGACTGCTGCATCATGAGGCCGTAGATGAGTCCAAAGGAGCCAGGGCGGGCTACGGCGGGGCCGATGTGGTGGCCGAGATAGGCGGAGATGGCGGCGGACTTCTGCTGAAGGATCGGATTGGAAGCAGAGAGGTGCGCGCCGATGTCGTTCTGGTGCAGGGCGGCGCGGCGGATCAGCGCCGTTGTGGCCATCGAAATTCCGATTGATCCGCCGATGTTGCGGAGCATGTTCGAGAGGCCGGTGGCGTTACCCATCTCTTTGTTGGGAATGGTGGCCATCATCAGGGTAGCCATGGGCACAAAGACAAAGCTGAGCGCGAAGCCGGTGAGCATGATCGGCAGCAGGAGCGTGTAAGGGCCGATGTCGAGGTTGATGGTGGCGAAGATCATTGAGCAGACGCCAAATCCGAGGAAGCCGGCAGTCATGAGCTTGCGGGGATCCATGCGGGAGCCGAGAACGCCGATGATGGGCGAACCGATGAAGGAGCCGATGCCGCGCGGGCCTACGACGAGGCCGGCCGTGAAGGCGGTGTAGCCGAGCACCTCCTGATAGTAGAGGGGCAAGATGGCGATGGTGATATAGATGCACATGCCGAGCATGGCGATGAGGAAACAGCCGGTGCGGAAGTTGCGGTCCTTGAGGACGTGAAGGTCCATGAGCCCATCTGGGCGGGCCCAGGAGTGCCAGATCCATAGGGCAAAGGAGACGATGAGGGCCGCGACCGTCCAGCGCACCCAGACGGCGCCGAACCAGTCGTCTTCCTGTCCCTTGTCGAGAACGATTTGCAGGCTTCCCGTCCAGACCATCAGAAGGCCGAAGCCGATGTTGTCGAAGGGGCCGACCTTGGCGTTCTTGATGTAAGCGGGGTCGTGGACAAAGCGGCTGATGAGGACGAAGGCGAGGATGCCGACGGGGATGTTGATGTAGAAGGCGTAGCGCCAACTGAAGGTATCCGTGAGCCAGCCGCCGAGCGTGGGGCCGATGACTGGGGCGAGCACGATGCCGAGGCCGTAGGCGGCCATGGACATGGATCGCTTCTGGATGGGGAAGCTCTCAAGCAGGATGGATTGCGAGAGCGGCTGCAGGGCTCCGCCGCCGGCCCCTTGCATGATGCGGGCGAACAGGATGACGCCGAGGGATGGGGCGGCTCCGCAGAAAAAGCTGGCAACGGTGAAGATGGTGACGCAGATAAGCAGGAAGCGCTTGCGGCCGAAACGGCGGGCAAACCAGTTGGAGGCAGGCAGGATGACAGCGTTGGCGACCAGATAACTGGTGAGCACCCAGGTGGCCTCGGAGTTTGAGGCCGAAAGCGAGCCGGCGATGTAGGGCAGCGCAACCGAAGCGATGGCGGTGTCAAGCACCTCCATAAACGTGGGCAGCATGACGGAGACGGTGACCAGCCACGGATTCACGCCTTGGGTTAGCGGGTATCGGGCTTGGGCGGCGGCGTCGGGCATGAGTGTGGGGACTCTTCAGAGGGTAAACGATTGGAGGGGAGGGTGCCAGTTTTCAGCTTTCAGTTCTCAGCCTTCAGCGTTCCGCTTCTGGGTCTTTGCCTTATTTTTCCGCGGATGATAGGGCCCGTGGGGCGGTGGAGTTTTGTTCTGTCCCACCCATTTCGCGATAAAGCTGCGAAATGGATGGGGCACGGGGCCTGGTTGCGATGATCGGAGGGGGCCTACTGGATGGATCTGAGATAGGCGACTATCTGCCAGCGTTGCTCGACGGGGAGGCTTGACCAGGAAGGCATGCCGTGGGCCAGGTCTCCCTGTCGAAGGAACCATTCGATATCGCCGTCGGTTGCGGAGCGTACATTGTCGCTGCGCAGGGAGGGGCGCTTGCGGGCGTCGCCTTGCGCATCGGCTTTGTGGCACTGGAGGCAGTGGTCGCGATAAACCAGCGCTCCAGCGGCGGCGGCTTCCGGGCTACCCGGCAGAGGATTGACGCGGGCGTGGTCTTTGGCAGGGACGTGTGCCCAGTGACTGGAAGCCGCGGCAAGGGCGAACGGGGTGCAAAGGGCAATGGAAAGAGCAGCATAAGTTTTGAGAGTCATTGCGCACCTGTCTGGGTGGGGCGGAACCAGTTGCCGATTTGATCGAATTCATAGGCGACGCCGATGCGGTAGACGCGGCTAAGGCTGGTTGAGGTAAGGCCAAAGCCAGGGGAGAGGCTGAGACGAAGGCCCTTGGGGAGTTGCCAGCTTAGCAATGGCGCGATGTAGTGGGAGGTGTCGCGGATGGTTAGTGCGTCCGTATCTCCCAGTCCGCCGTATGCCTCGACGCCGGCGGTCAGCTTGCGGGCGCAGAAGGTGCAATCGTGGGCCCCGGCCGCGCCGCTAAGGGGACGGGCTGCACCGACCGCGTACCCGAACTCCCAGGGCTCGTGGCCCAGGTTTTTTTCCGCGATGAAGTTTTCGGAGATGTTCCAGTCTTTGACGTTTGAGGAGAGGATGAGCTTGAGCTCGACCTCGTGCTGATGTTCGCGGCGGGCCTCGGCGTTGGGGGTGGCGAGGTCGCCCTGACCGTCGTGGCCGACGACTTCAAGCAGGGTCTTGTCGGCGCCGGAGATGTTTTCGTACTCGATATAGAGGACGGGATTCAGGATGTGGTCGCGCATGAGAGGGCGAAGGCGATTTTCGAGGCGGAAGCCGGTGAAGAGTGTCGAATCCTGGGCGGTGTCCTGGCCGTCAAGATAAAGCTCGGCGGTCCACCAGGCCTGGGCTCCGTATTCGAATTCGAGGGTGGTGGCTCCGTAGTGAGTGCTGCCGTCAGGCCTAGCCAGGGCGGTTTTGGTCTCAATTTCGAGGTTGCCAGGCTCTTCAAGGTCGTGGGAGTAGGTGACGAAGTATGGCTTCTCCTGGGCTTTGGCGGTGGGGTTACTCCAGACGGCAACACATAGCGAGATCAAGATGGCCTTTTTTAATGAATGAAAGGACAACGCGAATCCTCCGGAAAATATACGACCTAATCGGTCGTAGTTAAATAGAGACTAAATCTGTCCTATATCCAATGCAAGAGGAATGTGTCGCATCGAGGGATAGAGCGATGGGGGGATGGGGAGTTGGTACTATCCCACCCATTCGCCAGAAAAGGGCGAAAAAGCTGGGCGCGGGGCTTGTCGCTGGGACGGGCGTTGGGAGGTGGGCCTTTTTCTGTCTCACCCATTCGCCAGCGACATGGCGAATGGATGGTGCACGGTGCTCTGTGCCGCGATAAGTGGAGCAATACGTTATGGAGATACCATCAAATAAAGTTGACACTAAGTCACTCAATGATGCATCTTATAAGAGTCGGAAAATTATCGAAACAGGCGGGGACAACGAACATGGCAAAGATTATCGGTATCGACCTCGGCACCACGAACTCGTGCGTAGCCGTTCTTGAGGGCGGAGAGCCCAAAGTGATTCCAAATGAAGAGGGTGCGCGGACTACGCCGTCGATTGTCGGCTTCTCAAAGAGTGGCGAGCGGCTGGTTGGCCAGGTGGCCAAGCGGCAGGCCATCACCAACCCGGAGAACACGGTCTTCTCGATCAAGCGGTTTATGGGTCGCCGCTACAACGAAGTGAACGACGAGATGAAGATGGTGCCGTTCAAGGTGACGCAGCAGGGCGATCATGTGGGGGTTCTGGCGCAGGGCAAGGAGTACACCCCGCCGGAGATTTCAGCCATGATTCTGCAGAAGCTGAAGGCCTCTGCGGAGGCCTACCTGGGCGAGACGGTGACGGAGGCCGTGATTACGGTTCCGGCCTACTTTAACGATGCGCAGCGGCAGGCGACCAAGGACGCGGGCAAGATTGCCGGGCTGGACGTGAAGCGCATTGTGAACGAGCCGACCGCGGCCGCTTTGGCCTACGGGCTGGACAAGAAGAAGGACGAGACGATCGCCGTGTATGACTTCGGCGGCGGCACGTTCGATATTTCCATTCTTGAAGTGGGCGAGGGCGTGATCGAGGTCAAGTCGACCAATGGCGATACGCACCTGGGCGGCGACAATCTTGACCAGCGGATTGTGGATTGGCTTATTGCCGAGTTCAAGCAGGAGTCGGGACTTGACCTGTCTTCAAAGGGCAACGAGATGGCGCTGCAGCGGCTGAAGGACGCAGCTGAGAAGGCCAAGATCGAGCTCTCGACAACCATCGAGACGGAGATCAATCTGCCCTTTGTGACTGCGGACGCGAGCGGGCCGAAGCATCTGGTGCGGAAACTGACGCGCGCCAAGCTGGAGCAGTTGGTCGAGGATCTGCTGGAGCGTTCGCTGGAGCCGTGCAAAAAGGCGATTGCGGATGCGGGCGTCAAGATCAGCGAGATTGATGAAGTGGTGCTGGTGGGCGGGCAGACACGTATGCCCAAGATCCAGGAGATGGTGAAGGCGATGTTCGGCCGCGAGCCGCACAGGGGCGTGAATCCGGACGAAGTTGTCGCGATTGGCGCGGCGGTGCAGGCCGGTGTTCTGGCCGGCGAAGTGAAGGATCTGCTGCTGCTTGACGTGACACCGTTGACCCTGTCCATTGAGACGCTGGGCGGCGTGGCGACCACCATGATTCCGCGGAATACGACGATTCCTACGAAGAAGACGGAGACGTTTTCGACGGCGGCGGACTCGCAGACCGAGGTTGAGGTTCACGTGTTGCAGGGCGAGCGGCCACTGGCTGCGCAGAACCGCACGCTGGGCAAGTTCAAGCTGGGCGGCATTATGCCTGCTCCGCGTGGAGTGCCGCAGATCGAGGTCACGTTTGACATCGACGCCAACGGTATTTTGAACGTTCTTGCCAAGGACAACGCGACCGGCAAGGACACGCGTATCACCATTACTTCCAGTTCCGGTCTCTCGAAGGACGAAGTGGAAAAGATGGCCAAGGAAGCCGAAGCGCACTCCTCCGAAGACAAGGAGAAGCGCGAGGAGATCGACGCGCGCAATTCGCTAGATTCGCTGGTCTACAACATCGAGAAGATGCTGAAGGAGAGCGGGGACAAGATCCAGGGACCGGAAAAGGGCGAGGTGGAGTCGGTTCTTGCGGAATCGAAGAAGGTTCTGGGAGGCACGCCAACTTCTGCCGAGTTGAAGGCCTCGCACGAAAAGCTGACGCATGCAAGCCACAAGCTGGCCGAGGTGATGTACAAGGCCAAGGCGGCGGAAGCGGCTCCGGGCGGACCGGGCGCTGCGGGGGCAGAGCCTGCGGCCGAGGCCAAGAAGGACGACACGGTCATTGACGCGGAGTATGTGGACGTGGACGAGAAGAAGTGAAGCGGAGCTGGCGGAGTTCGCGGAGTTAGCTCCTCTGCGCGGGTGTTAGCAAGATGATAGGGCAGAACAAGTGGGAAGGAGAGGACTTATGGAAACATCTTCAATTGTAGGAACGAGCATCGTGTTCGACGATGCATACACGGGAGTTGAGAAGTACGGGCGGATTGACCGGGTATTCGGAGATGACGCAGTTGTCCGCATCATCAGCAAAAGCGAAGCTGGACAGAATCCACGAAGAGTGACAATGAAGCCGGATGCCCGAATAGTTGCAAGTACTGGCGGCACTGGGCTTGTCAATTAACCAAGAAGCCGGTCAATCATTTTGAGTGGGCGATGAATTCTCGCCCCACTCTGGCTTATTAATTCTTAGTTTTATCGCGCCTCCGTGAAGAAAGGATGGATCGGATTATGGGATGGGTAAACGATCTAATACGTGATAGAATGGCGGACCAAGCACAGCGAAGTACGTCCGTAACTCCTGGGTGGTCCGCGCCAGAACGCCCGTCAATTTTGGACGAAATTAAAAGACAAATCCAGAGTGACGTTTCCGAATATAACGGCGCGCATGGACCTCAATTCCAAGTCTCCCTGAACGGCAATTCGATCGTCACAGTGATACCGAATCAACCACCCCTCTCTACTGCTGTCATTGAGATAGACCGTGCTGGCATAATCAGTGTCACTTGTCCGCCTGCCGGTCCTGGAATCGGCCGGCGAGGAACCTTCAAAGAAACGCACGGACGGGTTGTCTCTTTGGCAGATTTCGTTGGAAAGCCACAACCATCCGATGGGCCGATGACGCCGGAAGCGTTTTCTAGATTCGTTTTGGAGCCAATCCTTTTTCCAACAGTTAGTTAGGGTACGGTCAGCGGAAATCCATATGGTTTCAAATGATCTTCAGATGTATATGGTTGCCGTACCAACCTTTGTTGGGTCGGTCTTGCTAGTAGCGAAAAGTGTCACGATGCGAGGCGTGGTGGTGTTGGGCGGTGCTTTATAAGTAACACTTGTCGCTGTCGAATCGATGAGTTCGCTCAAAGGATCATTAACGCCCCAAGTCACGCCTGCATTGGCTGGGTCGTTCTTGACTGTCGCAGTGAAGGTCTGCGATCCGCCGTTATAGACCGTTGCGCCTAAAGGGCTGACACTTACACTGATGGGGGGTGGTGTCGAGACGCCGATGCTGCCGCTCCCGCCGCCGCCACAACTTGTCAGGAGGACCAAGGTTGATAATCCACAGAAAACAGCCCGAAGAGCAAAGCGAACGGATTTCGTCCCTTTTCCTGACATTGCAAGCTCCAGTAACTTGAACGCCTGTTCTCGGTCAATGGTCAAGAGTATAAGCGAATCAACCGATTACCGACACTTTAAGTCGATTACTCCAGGTCTCGATTTTGTGCATCGATCACCCGCACGTGAATTGTTAGTAGTAGCGCAATGCACTACTATACATCGTATCGATCCCGGAGGCCGTTATCATGAGCAAGGTTGGCGAAAGCATTATCCGAGGATTTGAGCAGGCCCTTGCCTTTGCCGAGGGCACCGCCAAGGAAGGTACATACGTCGTTCACATCCCCGCCGAGATCGATGTGAGAGCGATTCGCGGCAGATTGGGAATGACGCAGCAAGAGTTCGCCGTCTGTTTTGGATTCAGCGTGAACACGGTACGCCATTGGGAGCAGGGACGGCGCGTTCCCGAAGGTCCGACACGCGCTTACCTGATGGTGATTGACCGCGAACCGCAGGCGGTGCAGAAGGCGCTACGGATTGCATGAGGAACACACGAGCATTCCGCTATGAGCCTTGAGGAGAGCCGGTGTCGTTTCCGCGCAAGAAAGTAAAGCTCATGCCGCCGATTCATCCGGGCGAGTTTCTGCATGAGGATTTCCTTATTCCGCTTGGGATGACGGCGCAGATGCTGGCGAAGGAAATCAAGGTGCCTGAGCGGCGGGTGGTTGCTATTGTTAAGGAAAGGCGCGGGCTGGATGCGGATTTGTGCCTGCGGCGGGCGCGACGATTCAGAATGACGCCGGAATTCTGGATGAATCTCCAGAAAGACTTTGAGTTAGAGACTGCACAGCAAGATTGGCCGAGGATTTGCAAGGAAGTACCGTTGCATCCGAAAGACGGGGAGACCGGCGGGTTGAAGGGTCCGAAGATTGCCTGAATGGGGTAGGTGGCAGAAAGCAACAGCAAGAACAACCGCAGGTCCTTCGACTGCGCTGCGCTTCGCTCAGGATGACAGGCGGTTTTTATGTGCGCTCCGCATGAAGAGGGCCAGTTGAGATTCGTCGTTTCCCACCCTTTCGCCAGATAAAAGGCGAAAGGATGGGGCACGGGGCTGAATGGGGTAGGTGGCAGAAAGCAACAGCAGAAGCAACCGCAGGTCCTTCGACTGCGCTGCGCTCCGCTCAGGATGACAGGCAGTTTTTGAGCGCGCTCAGGATGACAGGCGGTTTTGTACTCGCTCAGGATGACGGAATTTAAGAGCATAACGAAGAAACGAGTCCGAAAAGACGATGCCTACAGCACAGAACAAAGACTATTACGCGACGCTTGGGGTGAAGAAGTCCGCAACGCCGGAGGAGATTCGCAAGGCGTTCCGGAAGGCGGCGCGGCGGTATCACCCGGATGTGAACCCGGGGGACAAGAAGGCTGAGGAGAAGTTCAAGGAGATCTCCGAGGCCAACGATATTCTCAGCGACGAAAAAAAGCGGAAGGTCTACGACCAGTTGGGGTTCTACTCCGACCAGATTGACCCGGCACAGGCTGAGGCGTATGCGCGGCAGCAGGGCGGGGGCGGGCGATCGGCGGTGGACTTTGACGGGTTCGACTTCTCTGGATTCGGCGGGCCGGGGCACCAGGCGGCGCAGCAACCGGGAGCCGGACAGGCGGGCTGGGGCAGCTTCAAAGACATCTTCTCCGGCATCTTCTCGGGGGCGCAGCAGGGGCAACAGCCAAGAGGGCCGCAGCCTGGCACAGACATTGAATACCAGGCGACGGTCGACTTCTGGACGGCTATTCGGGGCGGACAGGCGCGCATCCAGATCAACCGGCAGGAGACCTGCCCGACCTGCCACGGGCAGGCGCACACGGGCGGCGTGATCCAGTGCCCGGAGTGCAACGGCACGGGCCAGGTAACGCAGATGGGCGGGCGGATGAAGTTCAACATTCCGTGTCCAAGGTGCAACGGGACAGGACGGACGTCGAATGCTTGCGGGACCTGCTACGGCGAGGGCACCGTGAACCGGAATGAGGCAGTGGAGTTCCGCATCAAACCGGGAACGCGGGACGGGCAGCGGATACGGCTGCAGGGCAAAGGCAACTCGGGGCTGAACGGTGGGCCGGCGGGGGATTTGTTCCTGATTGTGCGGACGGGCACGCACCCGGTGTTTACGCGGGTGGGCGACGATATTCAGTTGACCGTGCCGGTAACCGTGCCTGAGGCTTCGCTTGGGGCCAAGGTGGACGTGCCGACCATCGATGGGCGTGCGCAGTTGAAAATTCCTCCGGGAACGCAAAGCGGGCAGAAGCTGCGGATGCGCGAGCGGGGCGTAGAGAATTCGCAGCGGGCAGATCAGCGCGGCGACCAGATTGTGACCGTCGAAGTGGTGGTGCCGACCTTGCAGGACGAGCGCAGCCGCGAGATTATGCGCGAGCTGGCCAAGCTGAATAACCAGGACCCGCGGGTGGCGCTGTTTGAAAAAGGCAATGAACAGTGAACTGTGTGCCGAGATATTTACTTTACTGGCGGGACAGTTAAGGTAAGCTGATTCGAGAAAACCGATGGCCGCAAAACGAAAGACAAAAGGCGCGTACATGATTTCGGCGGTGGCCGAGATGTACGAGATTCATCCGCAGACGCTGAGGCTTTATGAGCGCGAAGGGTTGCTGAAGCCGTCGCGTACCGAGGGCAATACGCGCCTCTATACGGACGAGGATCTGGAGCGGCTGGAGTTCATTCTGAATCTGGCGCGGGATCTGGGCGTGAACATCGCGGGGATCGCCATCATCCTGCAGATGCGGGAGCGGATGGAAGAGATGAACCGGCAGATGCAGAGCTTTGTGGAGTACGTGCGGACGGAGATGCTGTCGCGGTTCCAGCAGAATGCGCCGAGTTCCGCAGGAGCCATTGTGCCGCTGCGCAGGCCGATGGTGGTGACGAAATCGACTGCGAAGAAATAGCCAGCTGACCTTCCGTTTCATTGCGTGAAAACTTGACCTCTGGATTCGCCCCGCGCCGAGTATTCTTGAACCTGTATGTCCTACGTTCTTCTTGGATTGGCGGTCTTCGGGGTGGTGACGTCCTCGGTATTTGCGGGGATGGTGCTTTGGGCTGTGCCTGGGTACTTGCGAGAGCGGCGGGTGGCGCTGCGTCAGCTTGAAGCGCGGCCGGGGTTCAAGCCTCCGCTGACGCTGCTGAAACCTGTGCATGGGGATGAGCCGGGGCTCGAAGCGCATCTGGCCACGTTTTTCGAGCAGGATTACCCGGAATACGAGATTTTGTTCTGCGCGCGCTCGGATAACGATACCGGCCTGAAGACGGCGCGGCGAGTGGCGGGGCGATTTCCGCAGATTCCGGCGCGGTTCTTCTCGACCGGCGGCGAGCCTGACTACATCAATGCAAAAGTGGCCTCCATGGAAAAGATGGAGGCGGAGGCGGTGTACGACATCCTGGTCGTCAGCGACAGCGATGTGCGGGTGACGCCCGATTATCTGCGCGCGGTGGCGCTGCCGTTTGCCGACGAGAATGTTGGCGCGATGTGCTGTCCGTATCGCGGAGTTGCGACCGAGGGTGGCTTATGGGCGCGCCTTGAAGCCGTTGGCATGAGTGTCGAGATGACCTCCGGTGTGCTGGTGGCGCGGATGATGGAGGGCATGCAGTTTGTGCTGGGGCCGACGATGGCGTTCCGGCGGGATGCGATTCGGCGGATGGGCGGCTTTGCGGTTACGGCGGACTACTGCGCCGACGATTTTGTGCTGGGCAACGAGACCTTCAAGCTCGGCGAGACAGTGGTGCTGAGCCATCATGCCATCGATCACATGGTGATCAATTCGAGCCTGTGGTCGTCGTTGAAGCACCAGGTGCGGTGGATGAAGTCGACGCGTTTTTCGCGGCCCAGGGGGCACTTTGGCACGGCGCTGACGTTTAGTGTGCCGTTCGGGTTGCTGGGGTGGGCGGCGGCGGCCTGGCTTGGGCATCCCTGGTGGGGGCTGGCACTGCTGGGCTGGAGCGTGGCCACGCGGCTGGCGCTGTCGTTTGCTGTAGGCGGGCTGGTGGTGGGGGACCGGAGCTGGTTTGGGCTCGTGGTGCTTTACCCGGTGCGCGATCTGATGGGATTTGGGTTCTGGGCGGCAAGCTACCTGGGACGGCAGATCTTGTGGCGGGGACGGGTGTTTGAGCTGCTGCCGGGCGGCAAGATGAAAGAGGCAGGGACTAGGTGAGTGTTGGGCATAGATTTGTGACGGAGCCTACAGCAGGGTCGTTGTGTTCTGTTTTAGGTTCGATTCATGGGCCAGAACTTCATTCCTGACACGGTCAACCAGACGCTTCTGTTTCCCCCATCGCTTCACGATT
>CAIKND010000068.1 GCA_903828675.1 uncultured Acidobacteriaceae bacterium | reverse complement strand
GCGCTCGGGTGACGGGTTGATGTCAAAGGCGGGCGACAGCCGCCAGAATTCCCTATCTACATGCAGGAAACCGTGATTGCGCAGGTGGTCGTCTACATTCGTTATCAAAATCGAAAAGGCGATACGTCTCCACAACTCTTCGATATCGGCCTGTGCGTCGGCCCCGTGTACGCGGATTGCGTCCACGATCTCGGTGTAGGTATGTTCCTCGGGTTCCGTCGCCTCGACACCCAGCATGGTCGCGGCGGAGACATACATTATGCGATGCCCGCTGTTGTGCCGGTCGAAGCGGCGGATCAGCGCAACCGGCAATTCTTCGCACTGGACGACACGCGCCGAGGCTGCATCGATCCCGGCCTTTCTGGCAAGCGTCAGAGCGAGCACTTCTCCCTTGGCAACGGCGAGCTCGTCTGCGATGCTCGGAAACTTGGCGATGCTGAGCGCGCCGTCTTCGTCAATGACCGTGCATTTCGGGCGCATGCCGCCAAGCGACGTGCCTCGGCCGCGTAAGTATGCAAGGTCCGCTGCCGTCTCTTTGTTCGCCTCGACAGCGCGCGACGCGCTCAACAGTTGTCCAAGCTCGATGAGTGGCGGGGCGGTCCGGCGCCCTTCTTCCTGCGCACGCTGAAACACGCCCTGTTCGTCGCGAAAACGAAGCGCGCCGACGCGGCTGAAATCATCCACAGCCAGCAAATAATCAAGCGCGTTGAGCGGCTGCGCTTCTTCTTTTCCTTCACGGCGCAATTCTTGTCTGCGCTTGATGTGGTCGCGCATGATGACACGCTTTGCCCACCCATCGGGTTCGGTGTCGGCAATCGCGGCATGAAATATAGAACCGTCTTTTGACTTGCGATGAAACTGTGGTCCCGCCTGGAGCGGAAGCGTCGGCCCCAGAGCGAAACGCGCGGGGGCGCCGAGCCAGCCCGCACCATACTCGAAAGCGGCGCTTTCGCGACGCCCTTGCAGGTCGTAGCGCAGCGTGCCGACCTCGACCCCATCGCCCAGCATCACGTCGATATTCCTCTTCATGATTGCGGCACCTGTGCTTTCTTCATGTGCACGCGCTTGGGCAGACGTTCTTCATCGAGCAGAAGGCCGGTATCGTCGCGGCTCACGTCGATAAGAGTGCCAAGAGGATCGCCAAAGCCCAAGACGAAAAGCGCCATCGCATACACGCCAAGGCCGACTTTGGGGTCACCCTTCTCTGCGCGGAGGTAAGTATTCTTGGCGACGCCCATGCGCTCGGCGACGGCAAGGATTGTGATCCCACGTTTCCGCCGCGCGGTTGCCAGGTCGCTGCCGAACTTGGTCAGCGACCGCTTGACGCCGGGGGGCAGAACATCTGAAACATTCGATCTCATTTGTAAGGCTCCATACATAAAGCCCTATGGCCATATATGGTCCAATATATAGGACTATGTTGAGAATGTCCAGACCGATTGAATTTGAGGGGCATGGCTTTGAATGCTGATGCAGCGGACCACTTGGCGCGAAAGAGACCGGTGAGCGCCAAGTGCATCAGAAAGTTCCGAGCTCCGCAGGGTACAGAACGTTCGCGTCGTAGAACGCAATGAGCGCAGCCATGCTCAGATACCCAACTCCTGATCGTAGGCCGCGAGCTCTGCAAGGGCCGCTTTACGCTCCGCGTCGATCTGCCGCTTGTAAGCCAGCGCGCTCTTGAAAGGAACACGGCGATGGGTTCCTACTTTGTGAAATTCGATCTTGCCTTCATCAAGCAGGCGAATCAGAGTCGGACGTGAAACGTTCAGCATATCGGAGGCCTCCTGAGTCGTGAGTTCCGCATGGACTGGGATCAGTTTGACTGCATTGCCCTGGCTCATCTCATCCAGAATCTGAACCAACAGATGCGCGGCCTGGGCAGGGATTTTGATCGATGGCTCGTTGAGGGGGTTGATTGCCCGCAGATCGAACGGCGCGGTCGATCTCAGGCGTGGAGCTAGGATCTTCTTGGTCT
>CAIKND010000067.1 GCA_903828675.1 uncultured Acidobacteriaceae bacterium | reverse complement strand
GTGAAGTACCGGGCATCGGTGAGTGGCGGAGCAGGAACACCGATGAGCAGTTGCACCTGCTCGCTCGGCTTGTAGATCAGTGTGCTTCCTGCGGATGTTTTGGGGAACGTGCCGCGGGAAAGGGGTGCGCCGGCCGGGGCGCGGCCAAAGCACTGCTTTACCTTCTCCACCATGTCGTCGTGCTGGAGGTTGCCGGCAGCGACGAACACCATATTCCGGCCAGTGAAGTGACCCTCTGCATAACGCACGAGCATGTCGCGGGTGAAGGAGCCCAACGTCTCCGGCGTACCGCCAATCGGCAAGCTGATCGGGTCGTCCTTCCAGAGCGTCCGGATAAAGGCATCATGGGCAAGGTACACCGGGTCGTCCTGAGTCGCGTTGATCTCTTCGAGGATGACGTCGCGCTCGCGTTCGATCTCTGCGGGGGCAAACTCAGGGTTCAGGATGAGGTCGGCAAGAAGGTCGAGAGCGCGGGTCGCATGGGCATCGAGAACGGTGGCGTGAAAGGCCACCATATCCTGCGCCGTGAAAGCGTTCATGTATCCACCGAGTTCATCGGTGTCCAGGGAAATGCGCCGTGCCGACCGGGTGGTGGTGCCCTTGAAGATCATGTGCTCGACGAAGTGTGAAAGACCATTGAGTTCCGGCGCATCGTGGCGCGCGCCAGTTGTAAGCCAAACTCCCATGGACACGGAGCGGACATGCTCCATGCGTTCGGTGAGAACGGTCAGACCATTGGGAAGGATGGTTGTGCGAACGTGATTGGTTGCGAGCACGGCGATCTCCGGAATAGCGACAGTGAATAAACGTAGCGATTGGTGGATTCAAGCCGGTCGCCCTGATCGGGCAACCGGCTTGGTTGTTCAGGTTGGGTTTTGGGTTGCGTCGGGAATCTCCGCCTCCCACTTCCCGTTCTCCTTCCGGACGAGCCGGACCTCGGACAGGCTGGCGCGGTCGAGCGCAGTGGTGAGGTCCCAGTCGAGAGCACGCGACAAGGCCAGGCGCGCGGCGGCAATCGCACCGCCGAGCGTGTCGACGATACTTTTCTCGTAGCCGCGCCAGAAGTACTCCTGCTGGGTTTCCACGCTGTCGGCTTCGCAGTCGTCGCTCGAGTTGAAGGCGAGATGTTGCGCAGCATCGATAAGGCTGAAGGGCTGGAAGGGCGAGCAGGTCTTCGCCCACTCGCTGTCGTGCGTGATGAAGAGGATGGCTTCGTCCTGGCTATCCTGACTCCAACCTGCGAACGGCAGGTCCCACACAATCTGCTCGGGGGCGGCGCCGGACCGCTCAAGATCGAAGGACAGTTGGATGCTGTCGACGACCGTCAGGTCCGATATTGGACCAGCATCTTCGGCAGGTTTGCCGTCGATGGTCATCTTGAAGTTGTGGCAGCGGGCCATGCTGTCGTACCAGGCGTAGCCCTCGAAGCCGCGCTCCTTCCGCACCGCAACGAGACCTTCCGGAAGCTGGCGGCCCCTGGAACCCAGGTCGAAAGTGAAGGAAGCAGTTTCGCTGGTGTCGTCATCCAGCGTCACGAGCGCGCACTCGGCCGCCTCGTACACCCTGGCCAAATAGGCGCCCCGGTCGCCATCGAACGGCTCCAGTCCCGAGTTGCTGTCCTGTGCTGAGACGAAGAATGGCTGTAGGTACGGGACGGCCGGCTTCAGGAAGATGCCGAGCTCCAACGCTTCCTTGTATACCGAGAAAGGCGCGATGTGCTCGTCCACTGTTGCCAGGTATTCGAGGAGCGTCTTCCGCACCTGCCTCCGCAGTACATTGAATGCCTGGTCGTAGACAAGGTCAGTGCGGTCGGGAAGCTTCAAGTGCAAACTCGTGGTGGACACGATGTCAACACGCGCGGTGATATTGAGCGGGGTGTTGTGGGTTGGTGAGCGCACAACCTTCCCAAGGTCGCGCTCGGACAGGTTGACGCGGATGACGTTGCCGTGAAAGTTCAGCGTCTCCCATGGCGCGGAATCACCGAGAAAGACGCCGATGCGCACGCCGTCCACTTCCTTGATATGCGCGGCGCCGGCGAGAAAGTCCTGGCGTCCCAGCAAGACGCCATTGAACAGAACGTCTACGGGGCCGTAACGCACGACGCGTTGGAGGGTTTCTTTGATGCCCGTCTCTGTCTCCTCGCGAAGGAAGGCCAGGGTTGTTCCAGTTTCGGGGTCGGGAGTAACTTGGTCGCGGACCTTTACCGGTTCCTTGCCCAGGAAAGCATCGGTAGTGATGGTCGCAGTTTTGCCGCGGCTGCTCACCGTGACTCCGCTATGCAGAAGCGCGAAGAGGCCCATGCCGGCCGGATCCTCGGCGCGCTCGACCGCCTCATCCCAACCCGACTCGCCCAGGTAGAGCAGTTTGTTGAAGTCGTCGACGCCGGAGCCATTGTCCGTGAACGTAATGCGAGTGGTTCCGGCGGTGGCACCGGGGTTGGTTGTGACGGAGACAAGGGACGCGCCGGCGCGCCGGGCATTCTGGAGCAGCTCGACGAAAACCTGGCTGAGTCTGTTCGTAAACAGCCGATCCGCCTTGTTGAGAATCCTGGCGCTTACATGCGCCTGAATGGTTTGCACGATGGACTCCTTGTGGCCACCCCACTCTGGGGGGAACGGCCGTTCTGGTTTGCAGGTGCGAGTGCTAATAGAAGCTAAGCCAAGGTGGCGACAATCAGAGTGGAGCTGGTTCGGCATACGGCGGGTGTTGCCACTCATCCCCATCTTGCAGTTGGAGGATTCCCGTATTGCCGAACCGGCCAGAGGTCATGAGCAGCTACCGGGCGGAAGCTGCCGCCTTGGCCACTGCTGTCTTGCGCGCAGCCGCCTCGGCCGCCTGCTCGTTGAAACACGCCCGAACCAGATAGTCCTGCGACTGCTCGTACCGATTCCAGTTGTTGCGAGAAGTTCCGCGACGCATAGTGTTCTCCTTGAGATGGGAATTGGTTGGCGATCTGCCATGAAGGCAAACCGGACGGTGGAGATTTCGCCCCCCACCTTCGGTGGAGAGTTGTGCTTCGGCTGAGTTGGAAAGTTGGATTGCTCTTGCACGGACAAAACTCAAAACAGCGACTCGTGGACGGGGCGACATGTGCCGGGAAGAATTGGAACTGGATCAGTCGAGCGGCTACAGAACGCGGCAAGGCGGCGCAAAGGCGTTTCAAATCCGTGTGCGGTTACACGAACAAAAACCAAAACAGCAACTGGCAGATGTGTCTGAGAGGCTTCGGGAAGGCAATGAACTCGGTCAGTTGAACAGCATCAGAACGCGGCAAGTCAGCACAAAGGCGTTGCACTTCCGTGCGCATAGCACGGACAAGAACCAAAACAGCAACTGGCAGATGTGCCAAAGAAGCGTCGGGATGGCAACGAACTCGGCCAGCCGAAAAGCATCAGAACGCGGCAAGTCAGCGCAAACGTGTTGCACAGCCGAGCGCAGTTGCACGGACAAGAACCAAAACAGCAACTGGCGGATGTGCCAAAAAAGCGTCGGGAAGGCAACGAACTCGGTCGGCCGAACAGCATCAGAACGCGCGGCAAGTCAGCGCAAACGTGTTGCACAGCCGTGCGCAGTTGCACGGACAAGAACCAAAACAGCAACTGGCGGATGTGCCAAAAAAGCGTCGGGAAGGCAACGAACTCGGTCAGCCGAGAAGCATCAGAACGCGGCAAGTCAGCGAAAGGCGATGCACATCAGAGCGCAGTTGCACGGACAAGAACCAAAACAGCAACTGGCGAATGTGCCAAAGAGCCGTCGGGATGGCAACGAACTCGGTCAGCCGAAAAGCATCAGAACGCGGCAAGGCAGCAGGATGCGGGGTGAAAATGTACCAGAAAGCCAACATGAGAAAAAATCGTTGTTTTTGGGGTTTTACAGCGATCCAAGCGCCCTGAACCTAATCCGGCGAAGCGCTACAAGACGGACTCTAACAAACAGCATTATCAGTTACTTAGGAAGCGGCGAGGAGAGGGCCGCGCACTGCATGTCTGAAATGGCTATGTATCCGCATAATATGCGTCGTTTATCCAAGTGATCTTGGAGGAGGTCGGAGGATGAGTTGATGAGATGGTAAATACTTCAGCAGCGCCTTGTGACTGTGGTGTTCGAGCACGGAGCGCAATGGAGCCTCGAACAAGCTATTCAAATACCAGTAGTTCGCAATTGCGCTGGCCCCTTTGGTGAGGAACTGGCCGCAGTCCACAAAGTAGACGAAGCCGCCCAGGCGCTTGAAGTGTGGAGCGATAGACTTGAGCAGACCAGGCCTATCAAGGAAAAAGATGACCATGTGCAGGTACTTCTCCGACGCCAGGCTGGCGCACACCCTTGCATAGCGGCGTGAGCTCTGCTGCCATCTCTCGTATTCAACCGCGAAACGCACATGACCGGTTGGCAGGACCAGCTCAACCACCGAGTCATAGTCTTTCGCCAAGCCAGCCGCGCCGACAAGGCTGTTGTCCGATCGCACCTGGAAATCCGTCATCCAATAATGTGCCGAAAATTGGCGCACAAGCCTCAGCATGATTCTGTTCAATTCCACGAAATGGAAGATGCTGGCTGGGTCCTTCTGCGCGTTTGTGTCGCAGAGCAGCCCGTCGCCACACCCACGGATATACGCCATCCCATCTTGCGTTGCCGCATAGGCAATCGCCCTTGTCCCTTCGTTCAGTTTGCGGCTAACCACCAGGCCGAGTTCGTGCAGCCGCGAGAGCAGACGGTAAACCACCTTGCCTTTTCCCGACCACGGCACACCGTGGAAGTTCGCAATGTGCCAGACCATTTCTGGCGTACACCATCCGTAGCAGTCCAGGATTCGAAGAACGTGGTATTCTCGCGCGGTCAGGCCGGTGGCGGTACTTGGCTTGTAGTTCCGCGGCGCTCGACCGGTGACAGCACTTGCAGAACTGCTCTGACCAGTGATCCGTTCGGTGCTCGTGACCAATGTCGAGTCGGATGCTGCGCGCGCGGATGTCACGAGAGTGTCGGGTGTCACGCCGAGCGAATCGCCGCCGGCAAGTACATCCAGGTTAGAGACTGGCAATTCGTTCACGGTCGTTCTCCAAAGTGTTGGTGCTCGACGGCACCTAAAGTAGCAGCAGGTGCTGCGGCCAGCGCTGTGCTAAGAACCAATGTCGTTGGGACAATGCGCGCGGATGGCATGAGGGTGCCGGGCGTGGCGGCGAGTGCATCACTGCGGGCAAGTACATCCGGGTTCGGGTGCGGCATCCTGCTCACGTCAGTTCTCCAAGGTGACGGTGTCTGCCAACGCTCAAAGTTGTCACAGAGGCCCTGGCCAGTGCGGCGCTCGTGACCGACACCTGGACGGCCGACTTGCGCACAGACAACGCGGGAGCATCGCGCGTGGCGGCGAACGCATTGCCGTCGGCAAGCACATCCGGATACGGGTGTTGCAACCGGATCACGTCAGTTCTCCAAAGTGTTGCTGCTATACGGCGCCCGAAGTGGCTGCATATGCCAGGACAAGTCGTACGCGCCGCCGAGATGTCCGGCCATCCTGCCACGCAATCCGGCAGACTCCTTCGGCGGTTTGGACGGCGCCATCGGGCGGCATGAGCACGAGCGTCTCCTGCACGCCTTTGCTGGCCCTCGTGCGAACGACCTGCACGCCGTCTGTCTTCCAGTCGGATACGAACGTTATCCAACCGCACATGATGCTGCGCCCGACAACCAGGTGCGCATCGACCAGCGAGCGGGGAGTGTCAGCACAACGGCAGAGCAGCCGGTTTGCGCCGCGCAGAGTTTCACTCTCTTCGGTAAGCGCAGTGATGTGCTGCAGGTCGGTTGGCACGGCCGCGCGCGGGAAGCCGGCAACGTTGGAGCGGCCGATGCCGGGCAATGTCCAACATCTGAGACAATGCTGCCGCTGGTGCCGCTCAGGATGGCCGTCCAGCTGTAAAACACGGCGCCACGGGGGGCGAAATGTTCGTCGGCGTCTGCAGCGATCCACGTCCACCAGTGGGAACCGAGTTCGATGCAGCAGGCAATCATGGGGTCAGTTCGTGCCTTCAAACTGTGCGAGCCGGTCGGTGAGTTGGTGTATTGCAGCGCGCTGATTCCTGACCTTGTTCTCAAACGAGCACATGCGGCGCCGGTGGTCGTCCTCTTTGACGTATTCGACTCCGTTGACCTCGACAACTTGGTCACCCATGAATGTGTCGCCCTCGACTTCGACAACCGGAATGTTTGCCTCGACGGTAGGCGTCGCGTCACCTGCGTCGTCAGAGACTAACGACTGCGCGGATTTTCTACCGTCACTTAAGGCCTCTGCTGCTTCCTGGCGTTCTTCTTCCTCGTCGACTTCCTCACACAAGCGGTCGTATTTCTCCACCAGCTCATTGTGCTTGTTGATGGCGAATCGTGCGCTTTGGTACGCCTTGTCGCGCTGGTCAATCAGGACCGCGGCGGCTCGTTCAAAACACTCCTGCCGTACTTCCCACAGGTTCGTGTACCACCAGATGTAGCCGAGGGCCGCCAGCAAGCAGAGCACCGCAATCACGCTGCTCCACCAAACCCAGGTCGCGATCTTGTACTGCACCGCAGGGTCCTGCCAGGCGTACAGCAGGCCTCCGGAATCCGGATTGCACTGGTTGACGGCGCGCCGCGCTGTGTCCTCAACGGGCGGTCTTTGGTTGAGCCGTTGGCTGTATCCAGAAAGGTCGGTTAGTTGCGCAGGGTGCGCGCCCTGTTCGGTCTGTTGCAGATGCAGGCTACGACCTGGGTCACGGCGCGGAATCTGCTGAGTCTGTGCCGTCGCGACCACTGCCAATGCGACCAGCGCGACGGAGCATAGTGCTGACAGGCGCAACACCGTGAAGTGGGCCCGTGTGTGGCCCTGGATACCGTTGGGTATGTTGTACTGTGCATTGTTCATGCGGAGATAATGTCAGAGAACGAACTGGAGGGGAAGATCTACATTTGAATTATTTTCAAGAATATGATGTTCTTCGACGCTTCGCGCCCCTCTGATTCTGAGGTTGTGCAACTGTTATCCTCGCACAGGCCATGGCCCTCAGCGGCACCACACTCACCATTACCGGCGCTGGAACCGTCGTGGTGACGGCAAACCATGCCGGCAACGGCAACTACAAAGCAGCGTCGACAGCATCGCAGACCATCAAAGTGACGAAGGCTGTGTTGACCGTGACCGCGACCAAGGCCAGCATGGCCTATAACCAGCCGTTGCCCAAGCTTACCTATGCCGTGAGTGGAGTCGTGAACGGAGATGCGTCCTCGGTGGTGACCAGCATGGCCACAGAAACAACCACTGCCAAACAGGACTCGGCGGCCGGGAGTTACCCGATAATTTTGGCGCTGGGGACGCTGGCGGCGGCGAACCACAGCTTCTCGCTGGTGAACGGCACTGTCACGATCACTGCGCTGGGCACCACGGCCGCGCCGAGCTTCACTCCGGCGGCGGGGACGTACACCTCGGCGCTGACGGTGACGCTGTCCAGCACAACGAGCGGTGAGATGATCTACTACAACACGAATGGCTCGACCCCCGCGACGAATTCGACGAAGTATGCCGCGCCGGGCATCGAGGTGACGCCCACGGAGACCATAAACGCAATGGCGGTGGCGCCCAGGTATTCACAGAGCGGTGTAGCGACAGCGGCGTTCGTGATTGTAACGGCGCCGGCCGTAACAACGCAGGCAGCTACCAACCTCTGTTCGAGCGGCGCCTCGTTAAACGGAACGGTGAACTCGGAGAACGCCACGACTCAATATTGGTTTGTGTATGAGAGGAGCAAGACCGCGCTCTCAAGCACCACCCCGACGGTGACCGGCCTGACCGGCGCGGCGACGAGCCCAGTCACGGCCGCGCTGGCAGGGCTAAAGACCAAGACGACGTACTACTTCCAGGTGGTGGCGCAGAACGCGGGGGGCAAGACGCCCGAATCGGTGCTGAGCTTTACGACGAAGTAGAGGTTTTGGGGGCGGTCAATAAGGTCCTCAGAATCCACCCCGGTAACCCCTTTGTTTCCAGGCGCTGCGACGTCCGAATTCAGTGGTCCACAATCTTTACATTTTGGACCATGATCGGGGATTCCCTACGCCTGATACCGTATGAGCCCCAAGAGCTACCGCACTTGCTCACCTCATGCTCTCGCTCGGATTGAAAGCGCAAAGTGCTGGACAACCGGCATCCAACGAGGTCCGTGGCTGGAGTAGAATGTCATCGACTTCTCAGGCCATTGTGGAAGCCGAGTCTACCCTCCTGACGTAAGGGGCTGCCCTCTCGTGATCCTTGTCGACGAAGCTCGCGCTGGTCTACTCCTCCAGCTTGCCCACGCCCGGTTCGACCCCTACCTTTCGGAAGCCGAGATAGAAGTGCTGCGCGACTCTGCCAGTTCTCTCGACCCCGAGGAATCCGAAACCAGTGCTCCGCGTCCTGAGATTCGGCCGGAGTTCGTGCGCTGGCTGGCCACAGAACCGGAGGCTGCGCTTCATATCGATCCCAAGGGGCTCCGCCTCTATGGCTTTACGCTCCCGGAAAAGCTCGACCTCGGAAAGTGTCGACTTGGTTTCGGCATCTCCTTTTTTCGATGTACTTTGCATGGCGGTGTAAATCTCCAGTTCGCAGAGATTGGGGTGCTTTCCATCGTGGACTGCACAGTGGAGGGAAGCATCCTTGCTGACGGGATCGATATTCGGGGGGCACTGCTTCTTCGGAACAGCATTTTCTCCGGCGAGATTCGAGTAGTTGGGTCGAAGATTAAGGCAGATCTAAGCTGCACAGGTGCAAAGCTGCGCGTGTCGGACGGTCGCGCACTTTCTTTGGATTGCGCTGAGATCGGGGGAAGCGTCTTCCTGAGCGAGGGGTTCGAGTCTTCCGGTTTGATCTGCATGGTCAACGCGACAATTAAGGGCCAATTGGACTTCAAGGGTGCAAAGTTGCTTCGGCTTCCGATGGCACCCCCTTTCGCTGACCTTCCTGCCATTGCAGCAGATGATTCACGTGACGCGCTCACTGCAGATTGCGCAGAGATTCGTGGAAGTGTCTTGATGACCCAGGGCTTCGAGTCCTCCGGGGCAATTCACTTGGACAACACGACGATTGGAGGACAATTGTCTTTTTTTGATGCGGAAGTTGAAAGGGTCAATTGCACTGATCTTAAGCTCGCTGGAGACCTGATTTGGATGGGAATCCGGATATCAGAGAGGACGGTGCTCGATCTCACTGGCGCACGGATTAAGAACCTGCGCGACGATTGGGAGAGCTGGCCGCCGCAAGACAATCTACTTCTCTCTGGATTGGTCTATGAGGAACTGAGCCTTCATGAGCCGTCGAGCTAGGAACAAATCGAGCACGGCATTTTAGGGATTGCCCTTCAGGAGGACGCTGCAGAGCGCATCGAGTGGTTGACGCTCCAGTCACCTGACCGGCGCATCGAGCCCCAGCCATGGATCGAACTCTCGAAACACCTGGAGTCAAAAGGGAATCACAAAGACGCAAAGCACGTTCTCTTCAAATTCCGTTGCATGCAGGCTCATGAACAGAGAAGATGGCTCTTGCAGCGCAGGTGGGCAATTGCTTTCGCTTGGCTCGAAGAAGTGCCACTCCGCATCCTCTACTCCATCACGTTTGCGCTGCTCCTCGGCTGGCTCATCTTCGGCCATGCGGCAACCAAAGGAGCTTTGGCTCCAACCGATCCCAACGCGTATGATGCATTCACATCTGGCAAGCCCATGCCTGCCGCATACCCGGCGCTGAATCCCTTCGTCTACACGCTGGAAAACGCTTTGCCCTTGGTGAAACTTGGCCAGGACGAGAGGTGGGCGCCCGACCAGCGTCACACTTCGACTGGGTTGCTTACGAACTATTGGTTTATGATGTGGTTCCGCTGGCTACTCGTTCTCTCTGGTTGGATCCAGGCAACGGTTCTGGCCGCGGCGCTCTCCGGCCGGTTCAAGCAGTAGGTCCGCGGGACGATGAACTTTCAGCACAATGCGTAAGGCTTTGCTGGATGCATATGGGGTTGTTGCATGTGCGCAGGTCGGCATGATCAGGAGTGATCAGTACAAAGGACCCAGTCATGAACATATGGCGGATGAAGTTGAGAGCGGGGAATCACGGAGACGATATGTGGCCTTTATGCCGCGACCGCGGCGTAGTCGCCATCACGTATTCGCCAGTCACCAACACAGACCTCACCGATCTCGCCAAAGAAGATGTGGATCCGAAAGTCACGACGGCAGCCCGAAGCAGTATTTATAGATTTGCGTGGGAGATCATGGGTGGCGATGTCATTTTGGTCGGGGACTCTGTCTCCAAGTCAATGGTCGCGAGAGGATATGTGAAATCTGCACCGGGCAAGCGTGCGTATCGCTACAACGCTCGGAGCCCTATGACTGAACCCAGCAACCCTGCTATTCCGTGGAGGCATGAAGTTCCGGTCGTCTGGGACCATGATTTTGTTCCATTCCGATACCGGGACGGGGCACCGAGAATCACCGTCATGCATTTTGATCCGGCATGGGCCAAGAAGACGGATGAGCTTCGGGAGAGCACTGCAGGCATGACCCCTGAAGCAGAGGACGAAGAGAGTGACCCGTTGGACGAAGAAGCCTATTCACGAGAAACTCAAGCCTCACATCGGAACATAGTGAAATTGCATGCGGCGCTCTCAAACCGCTTTCGCCGTTGGCTCCGAATAAGCTTCGGGGTGCGAGCAACGCAGGAACGGAATAGGGTTGACCTCACTTTCAGTCACAAAGGGGGCAAGCACCTCGCCGAGTTGAAGATTTGCTACGGTGCGAATACCCGACACGCTATCCGAGAGGCGTTGGGCCAGCTTTTTGAATACAACCTTTATCCACCTCGTTCGGCGGCTCAGTCGTGGTGGTTGGTCCTGGACCAGAAGCCGGCTGTTACCGATGTTCGCTACATCGGTCTGCTGAGGGAGAAGTACCACCTCCCGTTGAGCTTGGCATGGCCGAACGAGGAGAACTTCGAGGTCTATCCCCGATTCCCCGCTTCATAGATCGAGCCCCCGGCGCTCTTGGAGTCCCCAGCGCTTGTCTACTTTGGCAGCGGCATGGCTCGGTACCTCTCCCACTTTGGAGCTTCCCTGTCTCTGAATTGAGAGGGGTGACTACCGGAGAGACTTCGAACGGTCACATTTGCTCGGCGAATCCCTTTTCAAACAGACTTACTCTTTTTGGGGGTCTTTCCGCAATGGGAGCTTATGCCGTCCCATCTCCTGAATCAGACCGGCAATCTTGACGACCGTGTCCACACTGATCGTGGGCATTTTGCCTCTCTCTCCGAGGTAACCGGAAAGGTATTCCGCAGAGGGTGTCTCGATTCCGAGCCTCGTACATACGAGGTATGAAATGGACTCCGCCTCACACTCAACCACCTGCTTGCTCAAGCCGCGCCGGTCTGGCCAATGCTCTGGGTTCGGAGTGCCAAGGTGCCCGCAGTACAGATGTCCGAGCTCATGAACCAGGGTCGCGTATTTCTCTTCGCTCGTTTGGCGGGAATTGAGTAACAACTCATAGCGCACCGGAATGGTTACATGCCTCTCCTTCGACTTGGGGCCTTCTGACAAGTGAAAAACATCCGAGGTGTTCGCCGTCTGGATTTGGCCGGCATGTTGGGAGCCGAATTCGTGCTGGTGGACTCGAACACCGTCGCGCTTCGCGTTCTCGATTGTTTTGTCGAGCTCGCCGTTCTCCTTTCCTTTGAATATCGCGAATGGATTGGTGACAGATTGAGGGAGTTCCTGAGCATCGGGCAGCGGACTTGTATCGCTCACATCGAAGACAAAGAGAACCGGCCCCTTGGGCTGCAAGATCGTAATTGGTCTCGCCCCTGGTTGGATCTTCCGCTTGTAATCCTTCAACCAGCGGTGGGGAGTGGCGACGTAGATCGCGCCTGGCATCTGAGTATGAATGAGCATCGCGTTGAATGGCGAGTACAACCGAAATCGAGCGATGAACCTGAGCAGATCAGCGTACTCAACTCGCGTTGAGAAGTATCCAGCTATTCTGAACAGTTCGTCCAACGCTCGTAGTGATTCAATTTCATCGAAGCTCGGAGACTGGTCCTCAGTGTCCTGTATCCTTGATCTGATTAATCCGCTGTATCGACCGGCTTTCATGCTCGGTTCGGCTCGTTGAAAAGCCTTCTCAACCACTTGTTTAAGATCCTGCTCGGTCACGCCGTACCGGCCCAAGCAACCAATGGCATTCCATACTTCACTCTTCATTCTGGCCATTGCGGCGGGAATGCGCGTTTCCAATCCAGCCACCGAATCCTTGCAGGTTTTCTCATCAAGAAGCCGACCTAGAAGGATCAGCTCCAATGGGGTCGGATACTGCAAGTAATCCTCCATACCACATTCCAGCGCAATCGAATCATGGCAGCACACTTTCCTTCCGCAGGAAATCTCGCCGTCTTCGCACCGGATATCTGCCCAATCCGAATCCTGTTCTTTGATGACTTCCTCAAGACAACCAAGCGGGATCTGTACGTTTCCTTCGTGGACAGCATTGATCGGATACTGAGCATAGATCCCCCCGGCGGAAAAGCCCCCAATTAGACCGTTGATTGCCAAATAGACATTCCACTGCTCGCCGACCGGGAGAGTTTTGCTTCTAGCCAGCTTGCAGAACTTCCACAAATCGTCGTAGCGAATCATGAATTCAACGTTCACGTCTCACCTCAGCATGAGGGATTGATCTGGCAAGAGGTCGCAATATCGTGTTGATGCCAGGATTGAGCAGATCGCAATGGTTAGGTTCCGCTTATGCGGTTGGTCTCTGGAACCTGAGCGTTTTTGCGTGCATTGCACCCTCGATGCGCAAGTTGACCATTCTCTGGAACCGTCTTGCCATTCTTGCTGTACGGCAAAACGTGGTCAACTGTGCTGTCTTCAAATGAGTGAATTTCGTTCTTGCAAAGCTGGCACATGTGAGACGCATTCCAAAGCTGTTTGCGGAATTCATAGTCGAAGAACCTTGGCTCAACAAGGGCGCCATTGATTATTGGATCGACGAGTGCTCTGAACTTCTCAAACCGTATCTTTGTTTGGGCAGTGCTCCCAGTGCGTTTTGAGATCGCGTCCTGCATTTCGCGATCCGTCAACATGGTGAACAAAAACAATTCTCGAATTTGTTCTGCGGCCTGCTGAACCTTTGCTGACGGTCGATTCATCAGAGCCGAAGCTTGAATATCCAGTGCGGTTACTGAGAACTTTGTGTCCCACGCGCCGTTGTTTGTACGCGAGGTGCTCGCCTCGTAGAGTCGTGCTGAATTTGCGCCGAATACAGCGTAGATATTCTGCATGGTCTGCCTGAACAGGGCTACATGAGCCTTGAGAGCCGCATCTTCCTTCGGAGCGTATTGGCCCATGTACTCGTTTAGAAACGCTTTCAGCTTGCCGCTGTATTGAGGCAGCCTATTCGCAAAGGCAAAGAAGCGAAGAATCATCTCGCGTTCTTTGTACCGTCCCTCGGGTTTTTCGCCTCCTTTCACCTTGCGCCAATTGGAATCTCTTTCAAGCTCTACGAGCAGGTTGTTGAAGGGGCCTCTGAAGACACAGTTTCGAATCTCCTGCTCATTAAGCGGCATTGATCCTCGGTTGAGCCGTTCAAATATCTCGTATCGCAAATCCAAATTGCCGCCCGCGTCAATCTCTATACTCCGGATTGGTTCACGCAAGATCTTCTCTTGTTGCTCAACGGTCAGCTGTTTGAAATACTTCCCGTTCAAGCTGCTCATGCGTTGGAGCTTGCAAAGAGGAAACTCATTGCGGACGAACTTCACCAGCGTCTTCAGGCGCTGTTGGCCGTCAATCACCTCCAGGCGTCCTCCAGGCACATTTCCAAAGTAGATGGGCGGAATCGGAATCTTGAGCAATAGAGATTCAATCAACCGTGAGGGCAACTCAGGACGAGTTGCCCAGACATACTCCCTCTGGAACTGGGGCTGGAGGTCCAGCTGTCCCCTATCCAGCATTCCGGTGAGGGCCGTTATCGGCCAGTCGCAGGTTCTGGCTGTCACAGGGTGATCGTCCGGCTTGACCGCTTCATCTTCGTCGTCATTCTCAGGTTCAAGCTGATCCTCAGAAGGAGGCGCGCCAATCTCGGCATAAGCTGTGACATTCCCAACTGTCTCTTGATCTAGTTGCGGCTCAGACATATCAACATGCTCTTCTTCGGTTGAGGGGGTCGGCTCTTCTGTCGCGGTGTTGCTCTCTACCGTCTGCGAGCTGGCAGGGGCCGTGACTGTTTCGCTCTGTTCGTGATCCTGAGCTGCTTGAGCGAATCGGACATAGTCATCGATGCCTGGTTGGTCGAACTGCGGTACGGTGGTCAGTCCGTACTTCGCAAGCGTGGCCTGAATCTCGGCGACGATGGCGTCTCCGCGCCGCTTCGCTCCGAACCACTTCAAGATGGCACGAATCTTGAAGCGACGAGAGGCCTCCCCGGACTTGAGCTTTTGAGCCATGTCGATTACTTGGTACGGAGTCTTCTGCATCTCTGTCGTTCCTCACTCTCTTGTTCTTTCATTTGGTGCAGCTCCCGGGACCGCGGGGACCGTGACGCTATTGGGCTCAAAGGGGAGTGCGCCCATTGCAATTAGTTGTCGATTGGCTGGGTCGTCGATTACCTGTACCCGCTTGCCAGCGTTCAAGAATTCAAGGCATAGGGCTGCTGTCTTGCCGCCAGGCGCGGCGTGGGATACAAAAATGCGGTCGGCGAGGGCTCCGACGAAACGGTTCCGGGATTCGGCTAGGGCAGCGGTGATGCGCTTTTCCTTTGGCGGGAACGGGGAGAGGATCAAGAGGCGGCCGGCGTTGAAGGCGGGAACCAATTCCGGCTTCAAGTGCATACCAACGATGGCGCGGGCGGGAACCCAGATGACGGGCTGGCGGCCACGGAGCAGAATGCCCAGGCACTCCCACTCCATCACGGAGTGGAAACCACCGATGAGAACCTGGCCCTCGTCGCGCATCCGAGTGATGGCATCGAAGGTCTTGAGGACGATGGAGCCGGGGCATTGCGAGGAGCAGAAGAAGCCGGTCTTGGTCTGGTCGAGCAGTTGCAGCGGACCGTTAGACCAGAACTCAGCGGGCGCGTCGCTGCCAAGTCCTGCAAGCAAAGTCTGCGGGTAAGCTGGGCTTCCCTGTCGAATCGTCGCGACTTGCTCGCTGAGGATCATGCCTACTCCTCATCTTCATTTTCATCTACGCCCAGGCGGTACTTGATGTCGTAGTTCATGATGAAGTCGAGTTCCTCCTCGGTGAGACCATAGTGTTCGGCGAGGACAGCATCGATCTCGTCCAATATGGCCTTCGATTGCTTGGGGTAGAACTCTTGATAGGTTATTTGACCCGCCTTGGTTCGAATCTGTTTCTCGGCGGAGTTCTTGAACAAATCTCGTTGAAGCTTCTTTCCAAGACTGGCCAACGACGATGATGTGGTCAAAGACAGATCATCTTTGAATGGCATTCTGTAGACATCCCCATATCCACAATGGAAGCCGTCGGAATGACTTCTCCAAAACCAGTAAAAAAGGCTGCTGTTCAGTAGTGGAACGATATAGGCTCGTTGCTTAGGGTCAAAGCAAAATGGCTTGTAGTCGTCCGATCTGCTCGATTCACCGTTTGCATCTATGAAGACAGGCGCCTTATCTAACGCCTTAACAAAGTAGCGAACAATTCGGTGAACATATATCGGCGCAGCATCCTCTCTCACAAACCATTGAAGTGAGCGGGAGCCAAGTTTCCCGAGGATTGATCTTTCCAAAGGGCTAACAATCTTCGGGATGACGTCGGCACTCTCCCCGGCCACTTTGACAAATCTGCTCGTATCTAACAATGCACCCCGCTCGGCACTTGTCCACCGCCGATATCCTCCGCTCATCCGCTCAGTGACAGAACTGCCGTTTTGCTGCAAAACAATGGAAAGGCGTTGCGCGACGCCTTCGAATAGAGCACTGGGTCGCATATCAAAGCTCGGAGTCCAGATTGTTCCCGTACTCAAGCGGTGGCGTAGCGGCTTCATCCTATCGGTGCAAACAATGCTCAACGGAACAATCAAACCCTCACGTGCGTTCGGCCCTGCGACCTGCTTGCATCGTTCCAGCACGAAGGCGTATAGGTTTCCACAATCGAGGGTTGAAACGACTTTGACGGTGTATTCTGATCGGACCTTCGCGTACTCGACATACGGGGGATTCCCAATGATTACGTCGAATCCGCCGGAGGCGGTTATGCGGTGGAAGTCGCAGAACCAGTGAAATGGTTTGTGCGATTCCTTCCATTTCTTGAAACCGGATTTCTTGATTCCATACTCGTCAGACAAGTGCTCGTTGAGTTCTTCTTCAAGCTCTGAGAACCGGCGACGCAGTTCCAACTTGTCCTCGGCTGTTACC
>CAIKND010000066.1 GCA_903828675.1 uncultured Acidobacteriaceae bacterium | reverse complement strand
GGACTCGCGCGCGGCGCGCAGGGAGATCACGGCAGCTGTAACCAGTTCCACTTCCAGCACCAGCTATTACCTGGACCTGGGCAACAACAGCTCCAGCGGCCAATTCGTCCTCGGTCAGCCCCTGAACTCGCGCAACCGCCGGCGTAAAGACCGGCTGCGGATCGTGTCCGAGCTGTTTCCGGAGATGCTGGGCGAGGAAGAAGACCCCTTGCCAAGCTGCAGCGCCGCGGCGGCGATCAACGCCCAGGAACCGTTTGTCAATCAGACGTTGGCGGTCTCCGCGCTGTCCATGCTCACCCGCCTGTTCCGCTATGGCCGCATCCCCTACCAGGGCGCTTTCTGGAATGCCGAGACCGGCCGCATGGCTTCCCTCGTCATCGACCCCGACCAGCGCCACCGACTCTCCCGCGCTACCGCGCGGCGAAAGGCGGCCTGAACCGGTAGATTTTGCTCATGTAGACCTTCCGCCTTCGTTTCCCTCTGTCTATGAGGCCCGCAGGAGAAGCGATGAAAAAGATACTTGCCATATCTCTTCTACTGATGGCGTTTGCCAGTCCGGTATTCGCGGCTCACAAGCACCAACACGGCCATCACCATCATCGTCACCATAGCTGATGAAAGACAGGCACAATCCGTGGGCAAACACATTCTTCTGTTCGATTCATTGTGGGTTCGAGGAGTATACGAGCCACCACGCAACCCGAAGCCCTGAGAATCAGGCTCAAATCCAAAAGCTCAATCCTCGCCTTGCACACAGACGCTGAAGCAAGGTAAAACAACACGTCTTAGGCCAATCCCGTTGGCCGGTTTTGAACTGATAATATATGGCCGGATTTAAGGTGATAACCGAGGGTGGAGTGTCCCTACCCATGCCCATGCGAAGCATGGCCGGGATGCTGCCTTGCCCATGCCGCCAGATGGAAGCCCCAGAACCAACAAGCCGCCCCGAAGGACGGCTCGCGGGTTGCGGCAATGTCTCATTCCTTTACGCCAGACAGCCGTCTTCATAATGAAAATGCCCGTGCGATGCGGAGCTAAACATCTCGATGAATTGTGGCGTTCTCTGTTTCTCCTCCTTGGGAGTAAACAGTTCATTGCGTACTGCCCAGTCCCAGATACCTTCATCTATTGGGTACTGAGTCAAGGTTCCCGTTAAACCATGTTGCTTGATCCATGTTTCAGCCAATTCACGCTGCGTAAACACACCGCTTGGAAAAATCGATCTTGGACCATTAAAAGACCCAGACGTGATTGATAATTCTCGCCTCACAAAACTTCTTTACTTGCTGTTGAAATTGAACCAACGCTGAATCTTGTCCACGGCTGATCTGATCTGGCCTAGGTATTGGTCAACTACACCTTGCTGTCGCGGTGATAATTCTGGAGAGTCCGGTTGGCGAAGCCCAGCCGGAACCGCTCGACCATCTCCGCAGAGTGCAGGCCCCGCGACTCCAGATACCGCATCGCCTCTGGAGACTCGTTGAACGTCTCTTGATAAAAACCCACGATCTCCCGCAGCAGTTTGCCGTCCTCGGCCGCCGCCGTCACCGGCGCGGGCAGCTTGCGCACTGTGCATGTTTTGACTGGCTGGATCGGCTCGGCGGCTGAGGGAAAATGGTCCTGCCGGAGCATCTCGACCGCATGGCGGAAGCTCACGCCCTCGGCCCGCATCACCCACTCGATCACGTCGCCGCCCGCGTTGCAGGCCCCCAGGCAGTGCCAGAGATTCTTCGCCGGAGAGATGACCAGCGAAGGCGTCCGGTCGTCATGAAACGGGCACTTGCCTACAAGGTCCGCGCCCTGCCGCGTCAGCTTGATCCCCCGCGCCTCGGCTAGCCGCTGGACTGAGATTTCCCGCTTCAACCGTTCCACTTCCGCCTCTGGGATGCGCGCCATTCTCCACCCTCCGCTGAAAAACCTGTCAAGAGAAACATCTGTTTCTTTGTAGATAACAGATGTGATAGTTTAAGGCCAACACTCGAGTTGGGGGTTTCAGATGCTCGCTTACGCTAATCTCGTGCCGACAACCACAACTGGACCGTGAACTTCCCCGAGCACCTGGCCACCCTGCGCAAGCAGAAGGGCATGACACAGCAGCAACTCGCCGAGAAGATCGGCGTCCACGTCGTGCAACTGCGCCGCTATGAGGCCGGGAGTGCCCAGCCCACGCTCGATGTGGTTCGCGGTATGGCTGTGGCTCTTGGAATCAGTGCAGATGCGTTACTTTTCGACAAGGATGAGCGCGGACCGGATGCGTCTCTCAAGCTCCAGTTTGAGGCCGTCTGCCGCTTCGATCCGGAGTCCAAGAAGGTCGTCCAGCAGGTGCTCGACTCGATGATTCTGCAGCAGGAAGCACGCCGCTGGTCCGCTGAGCGGTAGGCTAAACAAGAGAGGATTCCCCATGGCATACGCCGCAACCAACCCGAAGCAGCAGGCCCACGAATTCATCGACAAGATGTCCGTTGGACAGGTCGTCGCCGCCGTCGGCCTCTTCAGGGCCATGCTCGATCCGGTCGAAATCGCTCTGGCCAACGCCCCTCTGGACGATGAACCGCTCACGGTGGAAGAGATCAAGGCGCTCGATGCATCCCGTGAGTGGCTGAAGCACAACGAGGGCATTCCCCACGAACAGGTGTTGGCTGAACTCGGCATCACGCAGGAAGAGATCGACAACTACAAGGAACCGCAGTGAAGCGGATCGTCTGGACCGAACCGGCCAAGGCCGATGTGCGCCGCATCGACCGCGAGACCGCCATGCGCATTCTCACCGCGCTGGATCGCTTCGCCCGCACCGGCGAGGGCGACGTGAAGCGCCTCCAGGACATTGAGCCGCCTGAGTTCCGCCTCCGCGTCGGCGACTACCGGCTTTTCTTTGTCAACATCTACGATGCCCTCGAAGTCCGGCGCGTCCTCCATCGCCGCCAAGCCCACCGCTGAACAGACCTCGAACTGAACACGAACAAGGCCGGACGCTGTCCGGCCTTTCAGACTGCTGACGAACCCCATCATTTTGGTGGGGTTTATTTTTGTATTTTGTTCAGTAGCTTTTGGTTGGCTCGGTGAGGAGATCGCAGTACTGGCCGCACAGGGCGATATACGCGTCTACGAGCGCCCGGAGCGTGGAAGTGGGCATATCCGGCCCCATCCTGCTCAGCAGCAGGGCGATCTTCTTGATGTTCTGCGCCGCGGCGGCCAGCAGGCACTGTTGCTGCACGCGAGTCAGCCCGCGCATTCTTGCGTAGCGGTGGCCGTGTAGTTGTTTGCCGTCGGCGAAGCTGCGCTCCACCGTCTCTTTTCTTCGCTTGTAGATGCGCTTGCCCACCCGGCTGAGCCGGTGCTCGTCCATCCGCTCGCGGCTGGCCTCCCACACATGGCGCGTCACCACCTTGGTTGCGTTACTTGACTGCGTACACTTGCCGCGCACCGGGCAGTCGGCGCACTGCGCCGCATCGGAGTGGTACTGCCGGTAGCCTTCCCGATTGGTCGTCCGGTAGTTGAGCAGCTGTCCGTTGGGGCAGATGTAGACATCCAGCTTTTCGTCGTAGCGATACTCGTGCTTGTAGAAGTAACCGTCGCGATGCGTCGGCCTGCGATAGCCGATCACTCCATAAATGCTGCGCTCCTCAAGTCCCTGCGTGATGGCCGCCGCCGCGTAGCCCGCGTCCACGCCCACCGCGCGCACGTTGAAGCCGAACCGCTCCCGCTGCCGGTCCAGCCCGGCCCAGGTACGGCACCGAGTCGTGCACGTTGGCCGGTGTTACATGCGTGTCGGTGATGATGGCGTGACGCCCATCGACGGTGCGGTGGTCGAGATAGAAGAACCCCTTCGGCTTGCCGTCGCGCACCATGTAGCCCGAGTCGGCATCGGTGCGGCTCACCTTGATCTGCCTGGCCTCCGGCTCCGTCTCGGCCTGCTGCTTCAAGGGGCGTTTGCCGTGTGCCGCGCGATCCGCGTCGATGGCCGCATCGAGCGCCGCAAGATACTCCTGCGGCCTCACCTAAACCTCAGCCACGTCGTACTTGTTCTTGTTGGCGTTGGCCTTCAGGTGCGTCGAGTCGGTGTAAAGCACCGTGCCCGACGCCAGACCCTTGCTCACTGCCAGCTCCACGATCTGGTCGAAGATCTCCTGATAGATCGTGCTCTCGGTAAAGCGACGCCGCCGGTTCTGGCTCAGCGTCGAGGCATCCGGCGCCTGGTCGCGCAGTCGCAGACCAAGGAACCAGCGGTAGGCCACGTTCACCTCCACCTCGCGCATCAACTGCCGCTCCGAGCGCACCCCGTACAGATAACCCAGCAGCAACAGCTTGAACAACACCACCGGGTCCAGCGCCGGACGCCCGTTGTCCTCGCAGTAAAGATGCTTCACTCGATCCCGGATAAATCCGAACTCCACCGCCTGGTCGATCTTGCGCAGCAAGTGCCCCGAAGGCACAAGCGACTCGATCGACACCAGCTCAAACTCTTGTTGTTGCGCTTCCGTCTTCTTCAACATGATTCCAAAATACAAAAGGCCCCCGTAATTTACGGGGGCCTAATTGGGTACTTTGTCAGCAGTCTGAATGCGGCCTATTGGCCGCATCGTCTCTATCAATCTTCATGGTCGACGATGACGGATTCGCAGAATTGCAAAGGTATCTGGCGAAGAATCCGGAAGCCGGAGATATGGTGCCTGGCGCGGGTGGCATCCGCAAATTGCGCTGGAAAGACTCAAGCCGTGGCAAGGGTCGGCGTGGCGGACTACGGGTTGTTTACTATTGCTTTCTTTCAGAGCAAGAGATCTGGCTGCTGACCTTGTACGGCAAGAACGATGCCGCTGACTTGACGAAAGACCAGAAAGATCAACTGAGGCGAGCGCTCGAAGCGGAACGCGCCGCACGAAAAGCCAGGAGCAGGAAATGAAGAAGGAAAAGACAGCCAAGAGGAACCTGTTTGCCGAGTTGATGGAAGGCGTGGATACCATGAAGGTCGCGCGCGAGGGAAAGATGACGCTTCGCACGCACACCGTCGCTGCTCCGGAAATTAAAGTGTCTCCGGGGGCGGAGTTCTTTGTTGCTGCTCGGGAAAAGTTTAATGTCTCACGCGCCGTGTGGGCGAACATGCTGCGAGTCAGTCCACGCACGGTGGAGAAGTGGGAGCAGGGTGGCCAAGTGAGTCCGCTTGCCGCTACACTTGTCGAACTCGTCGCCCACTTCCCAGACACTATCGAGCGCTTGCAGACGCTCCCTCGGCACGTTTCGCGCCATTCGCGCAGGCCTCAACTGTCAGTCAAAGCTCGGGCTATATCCTCGCAGTCCGCAATAGAGCATCGCAGTTCCGGTGGCCAAACAAGCAAGACAGTGCCGGTCAGACGGTCAACCGCGGCTGGCTGAGGAAATGGGAATTCGCCGCTCCGCATGAAGCCCGCCTTGAAGGTGTTATGTACCGAGGCGACGGAGGTCCGTTTCAAGGCTCTTGACGGCGTAACAGCGGGCTTTGGCCAGCCTTGACTTGGACCGCGCACTGGAACTGCGAGACCGGCCGAATGGTTTCCCTTGTCAACGACCCCGACCAGCGCCGCTGCCTCTTGAAACGACAATGATAAATTGGCCGCAGCGGCCTCAGATATGTCATGGCTCCCTTTTCGCACAGGTACCCAAGGCCAGGGTCACTCTTGGCTCAGCAAAGGCAGTTCTGCGCTACTTGCTGTACCGTCGATCCCGTCGCCAGAGTCGTTGAATCCGCCCTTGTTTAACCCACTTCATCCGGACGCCACAAAAAAATCGATTGAATGGTGCCGGTGGATTGAATACGATAAACGGCTGTTTCAAGTGCGACAGTAACACCATGAACACGACCGGCCCCATAGCCCCTTGGATCAATTCTTGACACCTCTCTATTATTTGCTCTCGTAGCATTGCCTTTTGGGCCGATTCCACACCATGATGGGATCAAACGAGCGGAGGCACCATCCATTTGCGCCGCCGTTCCGAACCCACGATGACGAGGTTGTGCATGTCCATTCTTTCCATTTTCCGCCCGGCTCGATACACCCGCATACATCCATTTGACAAAGACTCCCTCAATGACCGGGAGTTCTCTCCTGTGTTCAGTGGCCTCATCACCTATCCGGTGCTGGGGGGTTGCGAACTCAGTACGCACCAGCTCGACCTGCTCTGTTCTCACGACCGCGTTCTGATTGTTGGGACAGACCGTACAGCTCAGTTCTATCCACGGAAAAGTCTCACCAACTCCATCGAGTTCTTTGCGACTGTGGTTCTCATGCGATTCCCGTGGATAGACAACGTCCATTGGGATTTCATCGAGCGCGATTTCTCTGGTCGTTGGAGTGGCGTTACTTTCACCGAGGAAGTGGACAAACGCACCGGGCTGCGGCTCATCAATCCGGTATGGGAGCCGCTCGACGGCAAGCGCATCGAACTGTTCCTCTCTCAATCCGAGACCAGACCGGAATTGGCCGCCGTCTAACCGACCTCCACGTGAGTGGGGAGTGGACTTCTGCTGCGACCACCGCCGTGCGGAACGAACACATAGCTTGGTCGGAGCTTTTCTCGCCTTTCAGCAAAACGACACGCTCGACACCCGGACTACCGTACGTTCCGCAGCGGAAAGCTGCGACTGCGATCACGCGGACTGTGGGCAGGTCCGACCAGCTTTGCCGCTGAGATCAACGCCACCCTCGACAGGCTCGCCGCGCGTGACCACGTGGCCGCGACGACCATAGCCGCGTCCTCATGCCATGGCAAGCCAGCGAAGAAGCATCGTATGCCACAAAAGTGGAAAGACGAGGAGACTGACAGAGAGCGTGACGAGATAAAGTTCCGCCATGCTGCCCAGCGCGCTAAAGATTTCGGCGGCAACCTGGTGAGGCGCTGAGACACCGAAAAAACGGATGTGGATGGCGCTTAGAGTAAGGACTCCGGCACCCACCAGGCCAACGACTACCAGCACACCCAGAAGACACAGATGGCCATGGCGCGGGATGCGCGTGGACGGGATGACCTCGGGCGCAAGCGGTTGACGCGCGGCTGCCGACGCAGGCGGTAAGGGTCTTCCCAACTCGACAGGAGTTCGCTCTAGCAGGCTGCCCATGGGCACACCTGTTTCGATACACGGAGCCCCTGCGCTGGGGCCGACTACTAACTCTCCACCCACAACTCCTCTTATCCTCTCCGGTCGTTCATTGTCCCGACTGTCATGGGCCATTTCTACCCTTTGGAGAGGTTCCAGTGACACCGGTTTTTGGCAATTATCAAGAAGGAGCTTAATCCATGTCCAAATCATTCGCGAAGACGCAAATACTCGGCCACGCAGGCGGTAACCCAGTCTTCCAGATCTCTTCCAACGGTTACGCGGTTGCAGAATTCTCCGTGGCCACCAACGAGCAGAGGAAGAACACGCAGACCGGCGAATACGTCGAACACACCTCATGGCACAATGTCGTCGCTTTCGACAAGCTGGCCGAGGTGGTACGCGATCGTGTTCACAAGGGCGACCGGGTCCTCTTTGACGGACGCCTCACTACCTCCAGCTGGGAGGACAAGCAGACAGGCCAGAAGCGGTACAGGGCCGATATCATCGTGACGGACATCTCACTGCTCACGCCGGCACCGGAGCCACAAGCGGGCGCGAGGGCAGTGCCCGGAGCTGCCAACGGCCCGGCTGCGGAGAACAGCGCGGGCGCCACCTGCGACGAGAAAGACGATTTATCGTCAATCTTTTGAGGTATCTTGCACCACGACGATGGGGTGTGCGAGGCTGGCAGACGGCGTTTTACTCGATGCGCCACACCCTGCTGCTGTGTTGCTGCTACCTCGTAAGATATGGAGAGGAATATGGCCGGGATCCCCGATCTGACCCTCGACGCTGGACTGCCGGCGAACGTAGACGCCGAAAAGACCATCCTC
>CAIKND010000065.1 GCA_903828675.1 uncultured Acidobacteriaceae bacterium | reverse complement strand
GCATTTTGCAGCTTCTCCTGATCTTCGCGGCCCAGAAAGCCCGTCTGCAGCTTGCGCTGGTCTACCCACGCCTGTGAGGCCAACATGCGTCGCAGCAGCGACTCCTTGCTCATCTCAAGGCTGAAGACGGCCACCGTGGCGTTGTGGTCGATTGCGGCATTCTGCGCCATGTTGATCGCCAGTGCCGTTTTGCCCATCGAGGGACGGGCGGCGATGATGATGAGCTCGCCCTTCTGCAGGCCGCTGGTCATCCGGTCAAATTCAGTGAACCCGGTGGCCAGGCCCGTCACTTCGCGGCTCTGCTTATAGAGGTTGTCGATGGTTCCAAAGGAATTGGCGACGATCTGATCCAGGGGTTGCAGGCCCTGTGACAGTCCGCTTTCGGTGGCTTTGATCAGCTCGGAGCCGGCAGCGTCCAGCACGTCGAGGGCAGACGCGGACTGATCGGCGGCACGAGCGATGGCCGTTGCGCAGATGGTCATCACTCTGCGCAGCAGGCTCTTGTCCTTCACAATGCGGATGTACTCTTCAATCACGGGCCGGCGAGGCAAACCCTCCGTCAGTGAGGCTAGGTAGGCGACCCCGCCGATGGCCTCGACCTCCTTGTTGCGGGCAAGTTCGTTGGCCAGGGTAACAATGTCGACAGCGCGTTGCGCGTCCATCAACTCGCTCATGCGCATGAAGATTCGGCGGTGCGAGTCGAGGGAAAAGTCCTCCTCTGTGAGCTTCTCAGCGGCTTCGGAATGGGCCGCGTTGTCCAGCAGAATGGCGCCCAGAATGGTCTTCTCGGCGTCGATGTTCGAGGGCAATCCGGCATCGAGGGTCAAATCGGGCAAAGTGGCCATATCTGAAAAGTGTAGGCCAAGGCCGGCCTGTGCAGAAGTTGGTCTGAACTGGAAACTGAGGAAAAGACGGCAACGAGGCCGCCCCCGACCGTCATGGCTTGAGTCGTCACCTGCTGCAGCCCGGGTTCCAGCTTCCGCGGCTGCTCCGGCGAGAACGCCAATCAGCAGGCCAACCGATATTGATGCTTCCCGCCAGGCAGAAGGACCGCGCTCCTCCGGCCCTAAGCTGCGATTGGCAGGATGAGCTGAAAAGCCGATGTGGCTGCGCCGGATTTAGCAAGCGATCTGTGAAATCATAATAATTCGACTTATTTAGTCCTAAATCTGAATTCCGCACCTGGCAACAATTTAGTCAACAGAATCTCTGCTCTGGCAATGCGGGATTGCCTGTTCTGTGCCCATTAAATTGTCACTTGCATACACGCGCATCACGGCCGCGCCTGTCGCATGAGGATTAATCGACAATCCCGCACAAAATCCCGGGCCAAGGGTTCCAGTGCATAGTCAAAAGTCACATTTCTCGCCCCCGTGGATAGGTTTCCAAAACCACGCTCAGAACTTTCGACGTGGCAAAACCATCATTAAAAAGTTCTATTGACAATTAGGAAAAGCTAATTATATGATTGCCGTCGTTCTCCTATGCATAGGTCCGAGTCAGTTCTAATAGGGCCCTGCCAGCTTATAACCGAGGCGGCATCAGCCCATGAAGTTCGTTTGGATACAAACGAGCTACATCCGATCTGTGCCTAATTAGATTGTATGTCGGTCCGGGGCGTGATCAATATCACAACTATGGCGTATCTGATTACGCCACAATCCAACGATTGAATCAGTAATACGGGAAGGAGATTGCAATGATGCGCAAGAAGCATTTCGCGATCTTGGCTGTATTGTCCACTTTTGCATTGTTTCCATATCTTTCTGCGCCAGCACACGCACAAGGGACTTATCAATGGTCCATGGTGGCGCAAGCAACCCCAGATGAGTGTTACCAGGGCGATGCCAACAACGGCTTATCGGCAGCTCAGATTGCTGCGAACAACTCGTCGTTCAGCGCTCACTATCCTGCCGGTCTTTCTGCATCGGACATTGCTAGTTGCGTCAGCAGCGGCTTTCTTCCAAAAATCAACCAGGCGTATGTCTGGGGCCTGACCATGAATGGAGCCAATCTCTGGTTTGGCACCGTCGCCAATACCCTCTGCCTGGTGGAGGACGGGTACTACGCAACCGTGCCGTCTCCTTCGCAAAATAGCTCATGGGTCTGCGACGCCAAAGAAAACCAGATGGAAGATTTCAAGCCGCCACGCCTATTCGTGTACAACTCGGCGACCAATGGCCTTACAGATCTGACATCAAGAGTCCTCGCAGGCGGCGGTGCCGCACTTCTCACGAAGACGGTCGGAATCCGCTCCGCGGGTAATTACGGCGGCGTGGTCTTCTTTGCCGGCCTAACGCAAGCCGCAAACAAAGCCACCCCCGTTGCCATGTACGCGTTCAACGCGGCGACTCAACAATACATCGGGTCCTATCTTTTCGATGGGTCTGACGCGAATCATCCCTATTACAACGACATCCGTCAGTGGCATGTGATTAATGGCCAGCTTTTCACCGGCGTTGGAAAGCCGAGTGCGGGCGTGGGCGGTGGTGCGATGTTGCGCTGGACCGGAACCCTCGCGGCCCCATTCTCATTCGTTGAAGTGGGACACATGCAAGGCGAGCCGGCTTACTTTGTCGCCCACACCGATGGGCACATGTATGTCACCACGTGGGGCAGGGCAGGGAAGCAGTATGGCATGTCTCTCTATATGAGCCCCATCCTTAACCAGAGCACTGGGCTGGACCCAGCCGATGCGGACAACTGGACCGAAGTTTGGAACCTCAACAACTACGAGGTGGAGCCCTCTGCTATCCAGGTTGGCGGCGCAATAGAATCGTTCAACGGCTACCTCTATTTCGGTACGATGCAAGTGCCGGGTACACCCCTCATCGCATTTGCAACGTTGTATCCAAGTGGAACTATCAACACGACCACGGAACTCGATACCTATCGGGCTATCTCGATCTTTCGCACCCAGGGCTACGATTCTACTTTGCAGCCGACACCTTCGGTCGAGCTGCTTTATGGAAGTACGACGCTTCCCAAGTATGATTCGGCCACCGACACATGGAGCACTGTGCCGAATAACATGGGCGCAACGCCGACTTACGGCGCTGCCGGCTTTGGCAACTTATTCAATAACTACACATGGTCCATGTCGGTCTTCCAGAAGCAACTCTACATCGGCACCATGGATTGGTCTTTCCTGGCATCCAATGGCAACGAGTCGTCAAGCATACCGGCGGCAATTCGGAGCATTGCTCCCAATTTCTATGGAGCCGACCTTTGGACCTTCGCTGACTCAAGTAGTGCCGCAACAGCAGTGAGCATTACCGGCCTGGGGAACTACACCAGCTACGGCATTCGCACCATGGTCAACGACAACAAGAACCTCTGGATCGGCATGGCTAATCCCCATGAACCTGCGCTCCGACACCGCCAATTACCCCGGCGGTTGGAAGTTGATTGACTTCCCGACGCAGGATGGGGCGCCGATCATTACCTGGTATAACCCGGTTCCCATCGTCTATGGCACGCCCCTAACCGCGACGCAGTTGAATGCCATCTCTACTCAGAGCGGCACATTCACCTATACTCCGCCGTTGGGAACGGTCCTGAGCGCAGGCCCGAACCAGATGTTGTCGCTCAGCTTCTATCCCTTCACCAGCGGCAACGTGTACAGCGATACGGTCAACCTTACAGTGAACCCGGAACCGCTGACCGCCACGGCGGCGAATGCCGCGATGGTCTATGGCACTGCGGTTCCTGCGCCCCTGACCGGTTCACTTGTTGGCGTCGTCAACAACGACGGCATCACCGCTTCCTATACAACCTTGGCCACATCGGCAAGCCCCGCGGGACCTTATACGATCACCACGGCGCTCAACGATCCCAAGACCAGGCTCTCCAACTACTCGGTTACCCTGACCAACGGCACGCTTACCATCAGCAAGGCGGCCACAATGACCAGCGTTTCGGCCACTGCGCCGTCCGTACTGGTAAAGAACAGCGTCACGCTGACTACCCACGTGGCCTCAACCACCACCGGTACGCCAACCGGCGCAGTGACCTTTATGGACGGGTCCACCGCGCTGGGCTCCGTAACTCTGGATGCCAGCGGCAACGCTCAACTGCCCATCAGCACTCTCGCCGTTGGCTCGCACCTCATCACGGTTGCGTATCCTGGCGACGGCAATTTCACAGCCAGCACATCGTCCGTAATTTCGGAGATGGTGCAGGACTTCCAGTTCAACATCGGTACGGGCAGCGTGGTCTCGGTTACAATTCTGCCTGGCCGCACAGCTACCTTCACTATCGAGGTTGCTCCCACCTACGGCACCTACTTCCCGAACCCCGTTACGCTGACGTTGTCGGGATTGCCCACATCGGCCACCGGTACAATTACACCCTCGACGATTCCAACTGGTGGTGGCTCGACGCCTGTAGTCGTGGTCGTGCAAACAGCTCCGGTGATCGCCTCGAACCATACCTTCCCGTCAGGGCTGACCTTCGCCTGTCTGTTCCTGCCCGTGGTTGGTCTGCTCACACTTCGCCGGCGGGCGCGCGGCGCTGGTCTCTTGATGCTCATGGTGCTCGGATTGGCAATCATGGTCGGCGTCAATGGCTGCGGCAGTTCTTCTGGCATCTTTGCTCAAGCACCGCAAACTTCCACAATCACGGTGACGGGCACCTGCGGTACATTGCAACACACCGCCACACTTAACCTGACGGTTCAGTAGGAGGAACGATGAAAAAGGTGATAGTTACTCTTCTGTTGTGCCTCTGCTGTGCCGTATTGGCTGGGGCGCAGGGAATCCAACTCTCGTCTGGTTATCTCTACCAGCGCACTCAAACGCAGGGCGGAGGTAGCAAAGTCGGCTTCGAAGGTGGCCGTGCGGAGGTGGCTTACGTCCTGCCGCGGCATTTTGCCATGGTGGGTGAGTTCACGGGCTCACGCTCGAACATGAACAGCCAGATCTATGACATGACCCTGCTAACCTTCATGGCCGGTCCGAGGTTCGAAATGCCGTTGAAGAAAAAGGGCAACGCAGCCAAGTTCTCGCCGTTCGGCCAGTTCCTGGTCGGGGACGCACGCGGTTCAAGCGGCGCGTTCCCGAAGGACGGAGTACTCGTGGCAACTGCGGAGTGTCTTGCTGTGTCAGTCGGGGGCGGCATCGATGCGAAAATAGGGCCTCGCACCTCATTTCGCCTCTTCCAGATGGACTACATGAATACTCAACTGCCGAACTTGTACGGCACACACCAGAATTACTTCCGCATCGGTGCAGGGATCGTATTCCGTCTGCGTTGATCGAAGCCTTTCCCGAACAAAAAAGTTCGGGACATAACCTCAGGCGGCCGGAAACGGCCGCCTGTTCCGTCTGAGTTGTAGGTGGGAATGTGCGGCGGCCGCTATGAACGGCGGCGCTAAGGGATTTTCGATTCAGGTGTTAACAAAACTTTGGGTGCCCCATCCTTTCCGCGCTTTCTGCGGAAAGGGTGGGATTGCATACAGTCCAGCGACGACGGTGAACAGACAGGCTGAAATTGCTTTAGTGAACATCCGCCATCGCCGCGTTCAGGCCTTCGAAGATGGCGCCGAACTTCCCGCTTTCCGCGGCAAATCGGAGCGATTTGACGTTCTCGACGCAGATCTCTGTTGGGGTGGGCTGCGTTTTCAAGATCTTCATCACTTCGGCGATAAAGGCCCCGAGGGGCATCGCGCGTGGATCGGAAGCCCCGCTCATCAGGTCTGTAGCTACGTAAGGTGGCACCAGCTCGAGAACCTCAGTGGTAGTAGACCGCAACTGGTAGCGGAGCGAGAGCGTGTAAGAGTGGATGGCGGCCTTGGTGGCGCAGTAAGTCGGCGTAAGTGCGAGGGGCAGAAAGGCCAGGCCGGACGACACGTTGATGACAGCGGAACTGGGCTGCTTTCGGAGCTGCCCAAGCAAGGCTGCGGTTAGCCGGATGGGGCCGAGCAAGTTGGTGGTCACGGTGGCTTCAGCATCGGCCAGGTCGGGCTGCTGCGCCAAAAGTCTCTCCGGACGCATGATGCCGGCGTTGTTGATCAGCACATTCAGCGCGGGGAACTGCATAGCGGCTTCGGCGGCGAAGGCGCGAATGGCGGCCGGGTTCTCAATGTCCAGTTGAAGCGACTTCATGCCGGGGTTGGCGGCGGTGGTTTCGTCGAGCGCCTTCTGCCGGCGGCCGGCGATTACGACCTGGTTGCCGAGCGCCTGAAAAGCTTCAGCCAGGCCGCGGCCGATACCACTGCCGCCGCCGGTGATGAGGATGGTGTTACCGGTTGGATTCATGGGGACGTGCCTCCTGCAGGAATTCTAAAGGTATCCAGCAGTCAAGTGCCCCAGGTCTCGGAATCAAAACCTGGGGCACGGTTGTTTCTGAATCTACGGCAATGAAACCTGCTGCGTTCGCTTACCTATCCAGTGGCTTTCTTGCGAAGTAATAGAGCGAGAAGGCCAGCGCTGCAAAAGCTGCAACCGACACCCCGTCGTTGAAGACAAAGGTGTGGGGAATGCCAATCGGATTGGGCTTGTTCCAGGTGGTCTCGTAGAATTTGAAGGCCACTCCCAAAAGTCCCATAATGCCTCCCGCTGCGATTAGTCCGGATGCGAACAGCGAGCCCGCCGATACGTCGCCTTCGTCGGAACCGCCTGCCTTCTTCACGGCCGAGTCCACCAGCCAGCGCACCACGCCGCCGGTAAAGATGGCTAGAGTCGTCCCAATGGAGAGATAGGCTCCAACGGCGAACGAGAGAGAGCGGACGCCAAGCAATTCGACTGCGATGACCAGGAAGACGCCGAGCATGACCAGTCCCCAGGGCAATTTTCTGCTCAGGATGCCGTTGATGACCGTCGCCATAAGGCGGGCTTGTGGCGCTGCGGCCTTTTCGCTGCCGATGCCGGGGATCCACTGGACTTCAATGCGGCCCGAGACCGGCGAGTAAAGATATTTTCCGTCTGCGAGCTCAGAGGAGCCGAGTGCGTTCAGAACGACATATTCGGATTTGTGGTGGAGAGAGGTGCTGTTGTTTGGCCCTCTTACCGTGAACTGGTCTATCAGCCCATGGGGGTTCTGTTGCACGGCTACTCCGGGATGGGAGGCCGAGATGCTCCAGGCTCGCGGTGCTTCGCGGAACTCCTGCAGCCCCTTGTTCATGAGGTCGAGCGTAACGCCGATCATGATTGTCGATACGGTGATTCCGATGAACAGAGCGATCCGCTGCTTGATGGGGGTTGCGCCCAGGAGGAAACCGGTTTTGAGGTCCTGAGAGGTGTCACCGGCTTCGGCGGAAGCAATGCAAACCACGCCGCCGATGGTGATGGCCAGGGCCCCAAAGGCCGGGGCGGTCCACCCGTTGACCAGGAAGATGGCCGAAGTTGCCATCAGAGTAGCGATCGTCATGCCGGAGATAGGGTTGGCGGAGGAGCCGATGAGGCCGACGATGCGGGAGCTGACGGTGACGAAGAGGAATCCAAAGACGATGACCAGCAGCGCCGCTCCGAGATTGGCCAGCAGACCCACCTGAGCGCCCGGAACGGGCTTGAAGGTGAGGAAGAGAAACATGATGACGATGAGCGCGACCGCGCCGACTACGGCAAAGCCCATGGACAGATCGTGCTCGGTGCGCAGTGGCTTGGCGGCTCCGGCGGCCCCGGTTACTCGCATGTTCTTGAAGCCGCTGCGGAGGGCGCCGATGATGGTGGGCAGGGTTTTAAAGAGGGTGATGAGGCCGGCTGCGGCTACCGCTCCAGCGCCCATGGGGCGGATGTAGGTGGCCCACAGTTCGCTGGGGCCCATCTGCGCGATCGGGATGGTGCCGGGATAGATGGGGGTGGAGAGGTTCTTGCCAAAAAAGTAGAGCAGGGGCATCAGCACAAGCCAGGAGAAGACGCCTCCGGAGAAGATGATGCCGGCGGTCTTGGGTCCGATGATGTAGCCAACGCCAAGATACTCCGCGGTGGCATCGGCCTTGATGGAAGAGCCCTTGAGCACGTGGTCGGGCCCGAAGTCCGGCTGAAATTCGGGAGTGGCCGGCCATGCGCCCAACAGATTCTCGTTCTGGAAGGCGGCGTAAAGCGCACCGAGGCCGAGGCCGAAGAAAACCCGGCTGGCGGTAGAACCTCCGCTCGCGCTGGCCTTGATAACGTCTGCGCAGGCCGTCCCTTCGGGGTATAGGAGGGTTCCATGTTCCTCGACGATGAGGGGGCGGCGCAGCGGCACCATAAAGAGGACGCCGAGGTAGCCGCCGATCAGCGCGAGCATGAAGATGCGGAAGTATTCGAGATCGAAACCGAGGAAGATCAGCGCCGGCAGAGTGAAAATAACGCCGGCAGCAATGGACTGGCCTGCGTTGCCGGTGGTCTGCACGATGATGGTCTCAAGCACCGAGGCCTTGCCTTTATGGCGAAGCAGGCTCGTCGAAATCACCGCAATGGGAATCGAAGCGGCTACGGTAAGGCCGGCCTTAAGGCCAACATACACGGTTACGCCACCGAAGATGATGCCGAAGATCGCTCCGAGCAGTACAGCGCGTACGGTAAACTCCGGGCGGTTTTCATCGGGGGACACAAAAGGTTGAAATTCGGGCACAGGTAGCCTCCGGATGCATGCTTCTGGAATTGTTGAGAATTCCCTGAAGTGCGAGTTTAGCAGTGTGGGGGGCGTGTAGGACAGGGAGAAGGCAAGCTGACTTGGCGAACAAGGGGCTCGACGCGTAGGGTAATTGGCATTGCACAAATAGGCGCCAATGGAGAACTGCAATGACCAATCCGAATTTGGATACTACTCCCGTCAAACGACTGCTTTCGCTGGACGTGTTGAGGGGCATCACCATTGCCTTCATGATCATGGTGAACAACAATGGCGGCCCCGGCGCGTGGGCCCAGATGCACCATGCGGAGTGGAACGGCCTGACGGCCACCGACCTGGTGTTTCCCACATTTCTGTTTGTCGTAGGGGCCTCGATCGTGTTCGCGTATGAGGCGCGGCTGGCGCGCGGGGCAACACGGGCGGAGCTGGCCTGGCACACGGCCAAGCGGGCGGGCATTTTGTTCCTGCTCGGGATCGTGGTCAATGGGTTTCCGTTTTTCTCGCTGCCGCATCTGCGAATTTATGGGGTGCTGCAGCGGATCGCCGTTTGCTACCTGGTGGTGGGGCTGTTTTACCTCGCAGATAAGCGGGTGTGGACCAAGGTGGCCGTGCTGGTGGCGGCGCTGGTTGGTTACTGGGTACTCGTGCGGTGGGTTCCGGTGCCCGGACTTGGTATGCCGGGACGGGACATTCCATTCCTCGACAAGGATCTCAATTTAGTGTCTTGGCTTGACCGGCACATCATGCCGTATCACCTGTACGAAGAAAGCCCTCTTCACAACCTCCGCGATCCTGAGGGGCTGCTCAGCGATCTGCCTGCGGTGGGCACGGTGCTGCTGGGTCTGCTCACTGGACTGTGGCTGCGCAGTCAGCGTGCGGTCAAGACCAGGACGCTGGGCCTTGCGGCGGGCGCTGCGGCGTGCCTGGCCACGGGCTACCTATGGTCGATGTGGTTTCCGCTCAACAAGAAAATGTGGACCAGCTCGTTTGTGCTGACGGCGGCCGGGTGGTCTCTGGTTGTATTCACGCTGGCTTTCTGGGCCGTGGAGCAAAAGGGCTGGGGCAAGGGCAAAGGGTCGAGCCGGGGCTTGGTCTGGCCGTGGCTGGTATTCGGATCCAATGCCATCGCCGCCTACATGTTCAGCGAACTGCTACCGGGAATACTCGGAAACATTCACTGGACCTCAAATGGGCGCCAGATGAACCCGTTTGCCTGGGTGAGTCTCCATGTCTTCTCGCAGATTCCCGACCCCGGCTGGGGAGCTTTTGCCTACTCGTTTTCGTTTATGGCCGTCTGCTTTATTCCCGTCTGGATACTCTACCGGAAGAAGATTATCCTGAAGGTGTAAGGGCCGATGCTAGATGCCCAGCCGCGCCGCAAGCCAATCCACAGCGGCTGCTTCGTCTTCAATCTCGATGCGGAGTTTCGCGATCTTAAGCGGCAGGGAGGCGGGAAGAGTCGCCGCAAGCTTCCCCAAGCGAACGCGGTCCTTTTCCGTGCTGATGAGGGCGATGGCTCCAGAGGCACGGGCGGCCGCAACAAGCCTGTCGAGGTCGCTGGTTGTATAGCTGTGGTGGTCCGCGAAAGCAATCATACCTGCAACTTCGAGACCCGCAGATTCCAACCCCTCAAAGAATTGCTCCGGCCGCGCGATCCCGCAGAACGCGAATATAGGGCCGTCAACTGGCGGGACCTCCACCACGCGTTTGATTCGCCAGATTGGCTCGGTCCAGCGGGGCAGTTCGCTTCCCCGGTCAATTGGAAGGGTTTCGCTTAGGAATCGATCGACCTCAGGTTCGTCCGCTGGAACAGCTAGAACAGTTGCGCGTCGGAAGGCGCTTAAAGGCTCGCGCAAGTTTCCAGCCGGGAGTAGCCTGTCCGTCAAATCCTGCTCGTTCAAGAGCAAAACGTCCACATCGCGATGAAGTTGGCGGTGCTGAAACCCGTCGTCAAGCAGATGAACCAGGTCACCTTCCGAACCAATATGCGCGGCTTCAGCCAGCAGTCCAGCCTGGTACCTCTGCGCAGCTACATAGACCGGAACGCCTGCTTCCTGCGCTATCAGCAGCGGCTCGTCGCCGAATTCCTCAGCCGCGCCATAGGGATCAACCCGCGCAGCAAGTTCGCTCTGCCGGCCATATCCGCGCGAGAGCACATCCACATTCAGGCCGCGACCGGTCAGAGCCTGGGCCAGTGCAATGGTCAGCGGCGTTTTGCCCGAGCCGCCCGTCGACAGGTTGCCGATGCTGATCACGGGATAACGCAGCCGGCGGACCGGCTCCCATCCTTTTTCGACACGCAGTTCGCGTATTGCCAGGGCCAGCCGATAGAGCGGGGTCAAGGGCAGCAGCAGCCGGCGAGCGGTGCTTGGCTGGCTCATGCGGTTAGATCCTCGATTGCGGTGGGTGGGAGGAGCGTGACGATAGCGGCGACGCAGCGGTCGGTGGCGCCGGCCTCGCGGTCGAAAACTTCTTTGGCGCGGCGGCCCATTTCAGACGCCCGATTGCGCTCAGACAGCAAATCGACCAGGACCTTTGTGAAATCTTCCTTGTTGGCGATCTGGATCGCATCATTGGCGATCAGGCTCTCGGTAATGGCGCGGAAGTTGGCATAGTGGGGACCCATGACAATCGGCACCGCAAACTGCGCCGGTTCAAGTGGGTTATGCCCCCCGGCTGGTACGAGGCTTCCGCCGACAAAAGCGATGGTGGCGAGGGAATAGACCGACGCGAGTTCGCCGATTGTATCGAGGAGAACATACTCACCTCCGCGAAGCCGAGGCAGCGAGTCGATGGGCTTCTCCTTCCAATCTGACCGCCGCAACCAGCGAACACCGGAAGCATTGAGCATTGCCGCGACTGCTTCAAAACGTTCCGGATGACGCGGGGCAATGATTTTGATCAGGAGTGGATTTGCGCCAATCAAGGAGATATTGGCTGCGATGAGCGCAGCCTCTTCACCCTCGAGCGTGCTCCCTGCAACTAGAAATCGCGGGCGCGGGGCAATTGTCTTGAGCTGGCGGGTAGCCTCAGCTTCCTCCGCAGCCCGAACATCGAATTTGAGATTGCCGGAAACCGAGACGCGGTCAGGCCGGCAGCCAATGGCCCTTAGACGTTCGGCGTCGGTCTCGCTCTGGGCCAGCACGCGGCTCACCCGCCCAAGAAAAGGGTTCCAGAGACGCCGCAGCATCCGGTAGCGGGGCCAGGAGCGGTCGGAGATACGGGCATTGACCACGGCCACCGGAATCTGGCGGCGGAAGCAGCCGCTCAGCAGGTTCGGCCAGAATTCGGTCTCGGCCAGGATCAATAGGCGCGGCTGGAGCGCGTTCAGATAGGCCCTTGCCGCCCAGGGCACGTCCAGAGGGCAGTAGAAAACCCGGCCGTCGCCAAAACGCTCGCGCGCCAGATCCTGCCCGGTGCGGGTGGTGGTGGAGATAGCAATGAAGTAGTCAGGCAGCAGGGCATCCAGGGTTTTCACGAGTCGTGAAACCGCCAGCACCTCGCCCACGGAAACGGCATGGAGCCAGATCAGGGGTCTTCCGCCCTGACCTTCGAGAAAACGCACCCGGCCCAGCCTCTCGCCCATGCCCTCGCGGTACTTGTGAGTGGTTGCCATCTTCCAAAGCCACCAGGGAGCACTGGCTACGAGACCCACGAGCAGGGCGAGGTTGTAGAGAAATAGAATCATGCGTGACGGAACTTTCGTCTCCCGGTCTAACCCTCAAATGATACAGTCGAGCACGATGAAGGTTTTGTGGGCAATTCCGCCTCTCCTGTTTTGGATGGCTCTGCCAGCCGTGGCAACCGACCACACATCGCCTGCCGTGCAGCCGGCCACCACCTATCCCGCCGTCGAGGTTCATGCCGACGAGAAGGTGGCCATCGCCGTCGAACCCTACGATACAAAGGAAAAAGAGGCGATCTTCCGCGTCGATTACCTCAGCCACGGCGTCATGCCAATCCGGCTCATTGTCACCAACCAGGGGGACAAGCCAATCTCACTGCGGGATGCGCGAATCCTGTTCCAGACCGCGTCCGGCGACCGCATCCAGGCCGCCGAGCCGGAAGATGTGGAGCGGCTCATGACCCGCAAGGAGCGCGAGGGGAAGAAAATTCCGCTGCCTGGGCCGTTACCCTCCATCAAGCTGAAGCCCAAAGCCAGCAACAAGGAAATCGAGCAGGATTTTGACACCTTCGAGTACGGTGCGCTGGTGGTGGAACCCCATACCACCCGTGCGGGCTTCCTGTTCTATGACGTAGGCGAGCTGGACCACCCGCTCAAGGGTGCCAAGCTTCACTTGCACAAGCTTCGCGACGCCGACGGCAAGGAACTGTTCTACTTCGAGATTCCCTTCGACAAGTACCTGCAGTCAAGGTCGAGCCGCATGGACTGAACAGGCTGCGAAAAAACTCATATCAGGCGTTGTTTTGAAAGGGCGCGGCTTCAGCCGCGCCACAAGTCGTTGAAAATAAATATGGATTTAGCCCCCGAAGGATGCTTTTCAAACTTCCCCCTCGAAATCAGGCCTTTTCCGCAGCCTCTGAAGCCGTAGAGCCGGGGCAACGTAGCAGAAAGCCGTGCCGCTACTCGTAGTAAGTCGCCGTGGTCGTGTCGGTCTCCCAGATTGTGCAATCCTTGATGCGGACGCGGCCGGCCGTCATCAGCGCCAGTTGGTCGCTGGTCTGGTCGTAGAAATACTTGGCGATATTCTCGGCTGAAGGGTTGAGCTCGATAAAGGGTTCCAGGTCGTTCAGCATCTGGTGGTCGATGCGGTCGATCACCGGACGCATCACCTGCTTCAGCAGCTTGAAGTCGAGCAGCAAGCCGGAGTCGTCCAGCGCAGCCCCGGCCAGGGTGACGCGGACTTTATAGTTGTGCCCGTGCGGGTTTTCGCACTTGCCCCGGTAATTGCGTAGGTAGTGGCCGGAGGAGAATCCAGCCTCCACTGTGACTTCATACATCGGCGTTTGCTCGATCCTGTGCGGGAAAGAATCCCTCATCCCATTTTACCGGGATGGCGCGCCTTACGGATTTTGGCCCCCGCGCCTCTTCCGCCGCGCGTCCTTCCGCGCCTCTTCGCTACGCCGGTCAACCTGCTCAAAAAGATGGCTCATCACGCCGATCAGCGCTGAAAACAACGCAAACAGCACCAGAAACAAAGCGACGGTACGCCATAGCGACCCATTCGCCGGCAGCCCCGGCTGAAAGCTGGAAGGCACCAGCGACATCCCCGCCGAGACCAGCGCGAACAGCAGCAGCGAGGCAGACAAAATGTAGAGGTTACGCGACATGATAGAGGAAGCGGAAACAGCCCGCCGAGCCTGTTGCGATTCTACGTTGCAGAGCCTCGACCGGAAAGCGCTCCGACTTCGATCACTGTGACGCCGGCCTTGGCAAAGTTGGCTTCCATTCTGGCGATTGAGCCATTCAAGTTGATGGCGCGGCATGCATCGCGAAGTACGAATGCCGGCAACCCGAGTCTCCGTGCGTCCAGAGCGGAGTAGCCAACACAGAAGTCATAGGCGAGCCCGGTCAGGAACACCCGTGTCAGTTTGCGCTCGTGCAGATAGCCGGAAAGGCCGGTCGGCGTAATGCGGTCGTTTTCGAAGAATGCAGAATAGGAGTCGATCTGCGGATCGAATCCCTTGCGCAAAATAAGCTCGGCCTGGGGCAAGTGCAGCGCCGCACGAAACTCGGCGCCTTTACTTTCCTGAATGCAGTGCTCGGGCCACAGAGTCTGCGTGCCGTAACTCAATTCGATCTGCTCGAAGGGTTGCTTGCCGGGATGCGCGGAAGCGAACGACGTGTGGTGCGCGGGATGCCAGTCCTGCGTAAGTACGATGTGCTCAAAGTGCGGAGCAACCCGGTGGATAGAGTCGATTACCGCGTCTCCATCGGCAACGGCAAGCGCGCCGCCGGGGCAGAAATCGTTTTGAACATCGGTGACGATGAGAACGTCATGCTCATCAATCCGCATCGTGTCTCCCTGGCCGAAGCGTTCATCGGCATATTCATTCTCTCAGAAATGATTTCGGCAGGAGCGATGCGCCTCGAGTAGGACCTCAGGCCAGCAGTACCTCGATGCCATTGGTGCGGAGCAGATCGATATACTCAGGCGCCAGGTCCTTGTCGGAGACAACGGTATGAACGGCGCTCAGCGGGGCGACAGGGATCATTCCGCCGCGTCCGAACTTGGTGTGGTCCGCAACGATAATCACCTTGCCGGCGACCTCGATCATCTTCTGTTCCGAGCCCACCACAAGCGTGTTGTTATTGCTGAATCCAGCTTCCGTAATGCTGCCGATTCCCATGATGAGGGTGTCGGCGCGAATGGCCCCAAGCATCTGCTCGCAGAAAGGTCCAAGCATCACGCGATGCCGCGGATCGAGATACCCGCCCGTCAGGGTCAACTCGATGTTGCGCAGCGCTTCCAGGCCCTCGGCGATGGGCAGGGAATTGGTCACGATGTGCAGGGATTTTGTGGCAAGTTCCCGGGCCACGGCGGCCACTGTCGAGCCGCCATCCAGAATCACCGTCTGGCCGTCTTCGATCAGTCCGGCAGCGAGGCGTCCGATCCGATCCTTTTCATCGCTCAGGCGCACACTCTCGACAGCGTAGTCAAACGCGCGGCTGGGCGGAGCCTGCAGTGAGACCGCGCCACCGTAGACGCGGCGCAGAATCTTTTCCTGTTCGAGAATATCGAGATCGCGGCGAACGCTGGACTCCGATGCATCCAACTCGCGGCAAAGGGTCTCCAGATCAAGGAAGTCCCGCGACTCGAACATCTGGCGAATTCTAAGTTGCCGTTCAGCAGCTTTCATCGTTGGTCAGCTTGCTTCCCATCCTCACCTCAAAATGCGCGATGAGGATGGGGCAACCTACTTCTGTACCAGTGAAAATGCGTTGGCCTGCAACAAGTAGCGCCACAGACTTTCAAGTCGAAGTGACTTACCTGGAACCGATCGCTGCCATCACCGCATCGGTGACAGACTTGACCAGCGTATCGATATCCGATTCGGCAGACTTGCCCGTGTAGCCGTCGCATGGCGTCGGAGCAAGCGCAATCGAATTGGGAACCTCAAGATCGGCCAGTTGGCACTCCTTCATCCGGGATGTATCAAAGCGGCTGTCCGGCAGGCCAAGCTTCTTCTTGATGGCCAGCAGGTCATCGGCGTTCTGATGCGAAATCTGGGAGATGGGAACGCCAAGTTGCGAGGCCAGCATCAGCGTCCAGCAGTAAGTCTCAAGCACTTCGGCGTACCATTCGGCGTGGGTTACCGTATCGCCCCAGCAGATGATGCCATGATTGGCCAAGAGCACAGTGTTGTGGTTCTTCACGAAAGGTAAAACCGTCTGTGCGAACTCCGCGGTGCCCGGCGTCTTGTAGGGCGAAATCGCAACCTTGCCGACAAAGACTTCGAACTCAGGGATGATGTTGTTCGGCGGAACCTTGCCGGTAATCGCGTACGCTGTTGCATGTGGCGGATGGCAGTGCACGCACGACTTTGCCTCCGGCACCGCCTTGTAAATTTCGAGATGCAGGAAGATTTCGCTAGTCCGTGGCTTGGTGCCCGCAATCTGATTGCCTTCCAGGTCCACCATGCTCAGGTCTTCCGGCACCAGATCGAATTTGCTCACCAGCGTCGGCGTGCAGATCACTTCGTTGGGGCCAATGCGATAGGAGATATTACCGCCGTTGCCGTCGACAAACTGGCGCATCCAGAGCTTGCGGCCCACAGCGCAGATTTCCTTCTTCACCGCTTCGGCTTCCGGCGTGGTAAACAGGCGCGGATTGGGCGCGGGGCGGCCAGCGGAGGCCGCGGCCTGCACGCTTACGGCCGGCGCGGCGCTTCCATAAGCTCCGGGGGCCTCGGGCGCTTGCTTTTCCTTGCCGCACGTCACCGTGGAAATATTGCGCTGCTGCAGAAAGTCGCGTGCCGATGGCGTGATAACGCAGTTCTCGGCGATCAGCAGGCTGGTTACGCCCGCGGTTACGGCATCCTGCACATCGCGCAACGCAACAACCTTGCGGCTGGAAATATCGATGCTCTTCTCTTCGTTGTTCACTTCCGCACCTCAGATCCTTTTTATGAAGACTTTCTGCTGCGTTTTCAAAAACTGTCTACCGCCCTACGTCGATCGAATCCACAATCATGGAACAATACGCGTCTACCGGTACCGCATCGGGCCAGAACGGGTTGGCGGCTTCACGGCCTTCCGTGAACGCAACCAACTGACCTTTTGCCGCGCCCAGCGCATCGATGGCGATCAGTGCTTTGCCTCCGCCCAATCCATTCTTCGCGCGCAGATTCTCCATCGTCACTGGCTCCAGAACAACCAGCGTCTTGCCGCGATACGACTCTACGGCTGGATTCAGAACCAGGTGACCGCGAACAATTCCGAGTCTCATGCGATCCCTCCTCCTGCGTATCCCGGCGACTGCACCGAATCCACAATACCGACAACAACCATGCGTGCAGGCGTTGTATTGCCCAGCTTCAGCCGCGCAATGTCTCCGTCCGTCGAGACAATCACCGTTGCCCCGCGGGCCGCGCCAAGCCAGTCAATAATTACGATTGGCTCCACTCCGGCGCTGCCGTCGGCTTCAAGCCGTTGCGCAACGAGGAAACGGCAGCCATCCAGTGTCGGATGTTTGACTGACGCAACTGCCGTGCCTTCAATGCGCGCAAGAAACATGGTTAGATAATCCGCAATGCGCCGCCGACAACCATCTGCCGCTCGCGCGTAAAGGTGAGCGGCGTGGTGATGCCTTCGCCGGTTGGGGTTGCGATGGTGTGGCTGAAATATCCCGGACCGCCAACGCCGAGTGATGCCGGCGACGCGGCATTATGGATGAAGAGTGTCGTATTCATGGCGCGGGCCATGCGGGTTGCGGTTTCCACATTCTGCGTGTGAATGATGGCCGTGTGCCGGTACCCGTGTTCCGCCTTCACTGAGGCTGCAATCGCTGCATTGGCATCGCGAACGCGAACCACCGGGATGAAAGGCATCATCTGCTCTTCAACTACAAATGCGTGATTCTCTTCAGTCTCGCCAAACAGAAGCTGTGTGTCAGCCGGCACGTGAACGCCCGCGGCTGCGGCTAGAACCGCAACATCCTTGCCCACCAGGTCTTTCTTTACGTGTGCACGGGCGCAGCCGCCACCCCCGCCTTCAAAAGTGAACGCGGCCTTGGTCAGCCGCTCGATGGCCGAAGGGTCCAACTGGTACGCACCGGCGCGGCGCATCGCGGCGATAAACGCATCGGCAACCGATGCGACTACAAAGACTTCCTTTTCGCCAATGCAAAGCAAATTATTGTCGAAGGCGGCGCCGTCGATAATGCACCGCGCGGCGCGATCCAGATCGGCCGTCTCGTCAACAACGACGGGGGGATTGCCGGGACCGCCCGCAATCACGCGCTTGCCCGATTTGGCCGCGGCCTTGGCAACAGCAGCGCCACCGGTAACGCAGATCAGAGCGATCTTGGGGTGATTGAAAATCTGTTCCGCGGCTTCAATGCTCGACTCGGCGGTAGTAGTCAGCACATTGGCAATGCCAAGCTCGCGCTCAATCTCGCGGTTCCACAGTTGCAGCGCATACCGCGCCACGTTTGCGCCCGACGGATGCGGCCCAAAAACAGCAGTGTTGCCCGCGGCCAGAATATTGATCGCGTTCGAGGCCATCGTGGGCACCGAGTGCGTCACGGGCAGCATCATGCCGATAACGCCCCATGGCGCGCGTTCAATGATGCACAAGCCGGTGCTGCCGCTCTTCGCGTCGCTGCGCATGGCTTCAACCCCAAGCACAAAGCGCATGTTCGTCAGCTTCAGAATCTTGTGATCGAGACGGCCGACCTTGGTCTCTTCCATCTCCATGCGACCCAACTCTTCGCGGCGATCGTTGCAGATGCGGCGAATGATGTCGATCATCTTGCCGCGATCGTCGAAGCTCATGGCCGCGACCTTCTTCTGCGCCTCGAATGCCGCATCGACCGCTTCGTCCACGGTGGCAAATACACCGTCGCGCGAAGGTGCGGCATAACTCGCCGGGGCGGCGTAGGCGGGCTGCTGCAACTGAAGGCGAAGCCTCGCTACAACCTCTTTTGCAATCTCCGCGATTACCTGTTCCTGAATCTGCATTACGGCTTCTCCAAAATTGCGCCTTCAACTTCAACGGCATCGACGATGCCGACAATCACCGCGTCGATCGGCGCATCTTTCGTTGTAGGCGTCAGGCGGGCGGAACTGCCCTGCGTAAACAGCACGCACTCCCCCACGCCCGCTCCCACGCTGTCGACCGCCACCACGGAACTGCCCGAAATCTGAAGCTTGCCGTCCCTGCTGATATAGGGCTGGACAAGCAGCAGCTTCATGCCGCGGAACTTCGCGTGCTTCTGCGTGGCGACAACATTGCCAATGACTTTCGCTATAAACATGCCGGCTCACCTCGTGTGCCGCGGCAGAGCAAGCTCTGCCGGTTGCGGCTACTTAGGCAATACGGTTGAAATATTGTCACTGGGGCGGGCAATCACGTGTACGCTCTGCACTTCACCGGCTGCGCGCGCGGCGCTGGCTCCGGCATCCACTGCGGCGCGGACTGAGCCTACGTCGCCGGTAACAAAGACCGAGCACAAACCGCTGCCGACCTTGTTCCAGCCCACAAATTTCACGCTGGCTGCCTTCAGCATCGCGTCCGTAGCCTGGACAAGTGCGACCAGGCCCTTTGTCTCGATCATTCCAATCGCTTCATTCGCCATGTGCGTTCTCCAGATTCCGTATTACTTCAACATGTTTTCAACAAGCGCATCGTGGGGACGCGCGATTACGTGCGACGACACCAGCTCGCCCACGACCTTGGCTGCGGCCGAGCCCGCGTCTACCGCGGCGCGCACGCTGCCCACATCGCCGCGCACGATTGCGGTTACAAACCCGCCGCCGATCTGCACGGTTTTTACTAGCTCTACGCTGGCGGCCTTCACCATCGCGTCACATGCCTCGACGAGTCCGACGAGGCCCCTGGTTTCGATCAATCCGATTGCTTGACTCATTGCATTTCCTCGAAAAGCAGCTTTCAGCGAATTGCTTCCAGCTCGTTTGCGCCGCACCCGCCAGCGTTGTGATCCGCAGAACGCTCAAACCACTCCGCGAAGCCAGTTGACTTACTGTCAGGCTCATAGCCGAAAGCTAAAAGCCGACAGCCTGCTCCTAGCTCTTCTTCGCTGGCGCTTTGCTCTGTTGTACGAAAGACGGCAGTTCATCGTGGGGGCGGCTGATCACCTGAACGCTGACCACCTCGCCAATCCGGGCCGCCGCTTCCGCGCCGGCGTCCGTGGCAGCCTTCACAGCGGCCACGTCCCCTTCAACGAAGGCGGTTACCAGTCCCGAACCTACGGACTGCCAGCCGGTGAAGGTTACGTTTGCGGACTTGAGCATGGCGTCGGTCGCCTCGAACAGCGCAACCAGGCCCTTTGTCTCAATCATTCCAAGCGCTTGTTTCATCGCTTCCTCTCTTTTCCTTGGCGTTACTTGATCTTGCTAGCTTCGTTATTTTGAACAGTGGCTTACTTGTAGAGTTCAATGTCTTTGGTCAGGTGCAGGCCGCAGGCGTTTGCCTCGTCGGTGTCCATGTGGACGTTGAGGCGTGATGTGGGGTCGATGCGCACGTGAACGTTGTCGAAGGTCAGGCCCGCCTTCCCGCCGATGCGGAGCTTCATGCGGTCGCCCTTGGCAACGCCGAACTGGGCAGCCTCGGCGGGGTTCATGTGCACGTGGATCGCGGCGCGAATCAAGCCTTCTTTCAACTCGACCACGCCCTTCGGCCCGATGATGATGGCGCCGGGCGTGCCCGCGATGTCCCCGGAGAGGCGGACAGGAATGTCTGAGAAGCCCAGCATAATGGCGTCGGTAAATGCCAGTTCCACCTGGGACTGTTTACGCATCGGGCCAAGAATGCGGAGGTTTGAAATTACACGGCTGCGCGGCCCCACAATGGTTACCGTTTCCTTGGCCGCAAAGTTGCCTTCCTGGTAGAGCGGACGATCGAAAGTCAGCTCCGTGCCCGGTCCGAAAAGAACATCCATGTCTTCGCGGCATACGTGCATATGGCGCGAGGAGGCCTGGACGGTGAGAACCGGCGCGCTGCCGCCCTTGTCTTTTCCCAGGTATTCAAGAGCTACCTGGCGCACGATTTCTTCCACCATCGCTCTGTTGATGGAGCCAACCGAATTCGCAATTGTGGTGCTTGCCATAGTGAATTCCTATACTGACTTGGCTTACCTTGTTTGCTCTGCCAATGTTTGTGCTGCTGCGTTCGCGCGGTCCACTACCGCCACGGTCTCGCGCGCAACGACAATTTCTTCGTTTGCCGGAACCACCAGAACTCTCACGGTGGAGCGATCAGTCGAAATCGCGCCCTCGCCCTTGATAGTGGCGTTCTTGTCTGCATCGATTTCAACGCCGAAGCCCGACAGATCCCTCAAAACCGCCGCGCGAATCTCGGCGCTGTTTTCGCCGATGCCGCCGGAGAAAGTGATCGCGTCAATCCCGCCCAGTTCAAGCATGAATGCGCCAACATAATGGCGAATCGCGTACACAAAAACATCGAGCGCAAGCTGCGAACGGCTGTCGCCCTTGGCTGCGGCCTCTGTCAGGTCGCGCACATCGCCGCTCTTGCCGCTGATTCCCGCCAGCCCGGAACGGCAGCCCAACAGGTCCGCCATTTGGTCCGGGTTGAGCCCGAGCTTCTTCATCATGTGCAGCACGGCAAAGACGTCGATGTCGCCCACGCGATTGTTCTGGGGCAGACCTGACTGCGGCGATGCGCCAAAGCTCGTGTCGATCGCCACGCCATTCCTAAACGCTGCCACGCTTGAACTTCCACCCAGGTGGCAGGAGATATGGCGAATATCGTTACGGCCCAGCAGTTCCCGTGTACGCTCACTGGCCGAGCGGTGGCTGGCCCCGTGAAATCCGTAGCGCCGCATACCGTACTCGCTGCGCCACTCGTAAGGAACGGCGTAGGTGGTCGACGCTTCATCCATGTGCCGGTAAGGGCTTGTCTCGATCACGGCAACCAGCGGAACTCCCGGAAGTTCCTGCCGAAACGCATTGATAGCAGCAATATAAGGGGGATTGTGGGCCGGGGCCAGAAAGCAAATCTCATCCATCGCGGCCAGAAATTCGTCCCCGATAATCTGCGGCGCGTTCAGTGGCCCGGCATGAACCGCCTTGAACCCCACCGCGCCAATCTCGGACAGGCTCGACAAGGCTCTGCCAGGGCCTGCAATCTCGTCGAGGCACTTGCGAATCGCCGCCGGGTAGTCGGCGCACTCGCCGCCCGGCTGTCCGATGCGCTCCACCCTGCCCTGGGCCAGAACCGTTTCGCTCGGCATATCCAGAACACGGTACTTGAACGACGTGCTACCGATATTTGGGATTAGGCATTTCATTTTGATTGATCTTGATTGAAAGTGAAGGATACGATACAGTGTTGGTCAGAGTCAATCGCAATTTGTGACAGATTCTGAGGTTGAATCCAAAAATGACGGCAAAAGCGAGCAGTTCGCGGTTTGAGCCGACTGGCAGCGGGGCGCACGCCTCTTCCCTCGATCGCGTGGAAGAACTCGGGATCGTGGGCGCGGGGGGCGGCGGTTTCCCTACAGCCGTGAAATTCCGCACCAAGGCTTCGTTGCTCATTGCCAACGCGGCCGAGTGCGAACCCTTGCTCCACAAGGACAAGGAACTGCTCCACCACCACGCCGAGCCCTTTCTCCGTGGCATGAAGATAGCCATGGATCTGATCGGCGCACGCGAGGGCGTAGTTGGCATCAAGGAGAAATACCACGACATCATCGCCGCGCTCGAGAGCCAGGCGCCTGCTGGAATACGCGTGGTGCCTCTGCCCGACGTTTACCCGGCGGGCGACGAGTTCATCCTGGTGCACATGGTTACAGGGCGCGTGATTCCGCCCGGTGGCTTGCCAAAGGATGTCGACGCGGCCGTCGCCAACGTTGAAACGCTCATGAACATTGGCCTCGACCGGCCCGTGACACACAAATACCTCACCGTAGCTGGAGCCGTGGAAACGCCGGTCACGCTGCGGGTTCCAGTCGGCATCACCATCGGAGAAGTGATTGAAGCCGCGGGTGGCCCGACGGTTTCCGATTTTGGAGTGCTGCTGGGCGGCGTGATGATGGCCAAGCCCGCAGCCAGCCTGGATATTCCAGTAACCAAAACCACGGGCGGCATCGTCGTCCTGCCCACCGAGCACAGCCTCATCAGGCGGCACAACGCGCCTTGGCTTCACGTGCAGAGGATTGGCCGTTCGGCTTGCGATCAGTGCCGGTTCTGTACCGAGTTTTGCCCGCGCTTTCTGCTCGGGCATCCCATCGAACCTCACGCGGCCATGCGGTCTCTGGGCTTCGCCACCGGAGCTGACGCGATGGTCGCCACGCTCTATTGTTGCGAGTGCAACCTGTGCACCATGTTCGCCTGCCCTGAAGATCTTGACCCCAAGGCGGTCTGCGTGCAAAACAAGCCTCTGGCGCGCGAGCGTGGGCTCACGTGGAAGGGAACCCCGGAATCGATCACACCTCATCCCATGGCGGAGTTCCGCCGTGTACCGATGCGCCGCCTCATTGCCCGTCTGGGTTTGGGCGAGTTCAACAACACAGGGCCGCTCACCGAGTATGCATTCGCACCGCGCAAGGTAAATATTCTTTTGAAGCAGCATGCGGGTGCTCCGTCGGTTCCAGTCGTAAAGAGCGGCGGCAGGGTGCGCGCAGGCGATCTCCTGGCCGTGCCCGATCAGGGCAAACTAGGCGCGCGCATTCACGCCAGCATCGACGGCGTGGTCACGGTCAAGAGCGACGTGATTTTGATTGAAGCGTAGAACGCAGACCCGCAAGCAAAGCGGAAGGAGCCAAACAGGTGTCTGAAATCAACTCTATCGGACTCATCGAGCTTTCCAGCATAGCCACCGGATTCGGGGTCGAAGATACGATGCTGAAGGCCGGGAATATTAAGTTGCTGATGGCTCGCAGCATCTGCTCGGGCAAGTTTCTGATTGTCGTGTCGGGCGACGTGACCAGCGTCCAGGCGGCGCTGTTGGCTGGTGCTTCGGCGGCTGGCGCATCTCTCATCGAGCGGCGTCAGATTGCCCGCGTGCATCCTTCGGTGCTGGCGGCCATCTCCAACGCCGTCGATATCGACATCAGCCAGTTGCGTTCCATCGGCGTCATCGAGACATTCTCAGCCGCCAGCATCATCGAAGTGGCCGATACAGCAGTAAAAGCCGCCAACGTCACCCTGCTGCGCGTCCACCTGGCCATGGCGCTCGGCGGCAAGGGCTTCGTCCTAATGGCCGGCGATATAGCGAGTGTCCAGGCAGCCGTGGCCGCCGGATCAAAGGTAGCCGGAGACGATGGAATGCTCGTGGGCCGCGGCGTCATTGCAGCGCCCTCACCAGAGTTGTTCCGGGACTATATTTAGATCATTTTCGAGGCGAGTATCAGTGCCAAATTGGGTGCCCCATCCTTGAATCGTTCTTTGATTCAAGGGTGGGAAAACACAACTTTCAACCACCGCAATAAATAGAAAATGTTCTACTTGCCCGCCTTTGCCTCAAAGAACTTCTCCACATCCGTAATCGTCGCCGTCATTCGATAGGGCGGCAGGCTGGCCAGAAACGTCTGCCCATACCTCTGCCTGGTGATTCGCGGGTCCAGCAGCACCAGCACGCCGCGATCCTCAAGCGAGCGAATCAGCCGTCCGAAACCTTGCTTGAGCGTCAGAACGGCAGCCGGAACCTGGTACTCGAAGAAGGGCTTGCCCCCGGCTTCTTCGATAGCTTTCATCCGCGCCTGCACCACCGGATCGCTGGGAACTGCAAACGGCAGCCGGTCGATAATAACGCAACTCAGCGCCTCGCCCTGCACGTCCACACCTTGCCAAAAACTTGCCGTCCCAAACAGCACCGCGTTCGGCGTCGAGCGAAATTCCTCCAGCAGCGCCTTCCGCGGCGCGGTCCCGTGCAGCAGAATCGGGAAGTCGAGCACCGGCAGCAGGCGCTCGTAGAGAACCCTCATCTGCGCATAACTCGTGAACAGGCAAAAAGCGCGCCCCTTCGTGATTTCCAGCACCCGCTGGATGCAGCGGGCGGCGGCCTCGGGAAAGTCCGGGTCGCGCGGGTCGGGCATTTGCGGCGGCAGGTAAAGCAGCGCCTGCTCGCCATATTTGAAGTGCGAAGGCACCACCAGCTCCCGCGCTTCGGCCAGTCCCAGCCGCTTGCGCATGTGCTCAAAGCCCCCCTGAACTGTCAGCGTGGCTGAGGTCAGCACCGCGGTTGGAATCGTCTCGAAGACCATCTCACGAAGCAATTCAGAGACGTCAATGGGCGTTGCCTGCAGGAATGTATGTCTTGCTTGCGAGCGAAAACTGGTCGGCCTTCCCCCGGACGAGGACTTGTCCGAGCTCCCCCCATGCGCAATCCGCCGCTCCATCCAATACACCATGTTGCTGGAGTTGGATTCGAGCAGAAACTCGAGTTCGCTCCGGAGCCGGGCAACCCGCTTCTTCAGGCCCGGCGCTTCGTCAATGCCGGTCAGGTTATCCATCTCCGCTTCTATCAGCTTCAGCGTTGTGCGCACGGCCATGTAGAGGTCGCCCGAGGTTTCCAGGAACTCCTCGCGGCCCGTGAAAGGCTGGCGTCCGTCGCCCGCCATCGGCAGTCCCGCAAAAAACATCCGCGCGCGGTCGCGAAGCTGCTGGGTGGCGGCTGGCAGCTTGTCGGCGCCCTCTTTGCCGCGCAGCAGGGCGTCCGTGTCCCGCGCCAGTTCCTCAAAGCGGATGTTGCTTACCGAAAGCCCAAAATAGCTTGAGGCCACATCTTCCAGCTCGTGCGCCTCGTCGAAAACCACCGCGGCGGCCTCTGGCAGAATCCCCGCATCGGGCGCGCCCGAGGCTTCCTGCTTCACTGACAGGTCCGCGAAAAACAAATGGTGATTCACGATGATGATGTCGGATTCCAGAGCCTTGCGCCGCATTTCGGTAATAAAGCAGCGCCGATAGTCCGGGCAGGTAGACCCCAGGCAAGCTTCGGACCGCGCATCGAGTTTTTGCCACAGGGCGCTGGATTCAGGCATGCCTGAAAGCTCGGCGCGGTCGCCGGTCTCCGTCGTCCGCTCCCATTCGGCAATCTGGCGGTACTGGTCGATCTCTTCCAATCCTGACAAGATCGGTTGGCTCTGCAGCGCGACTAGTTTATGCCGGCAAAGATAGTTTGCGCGGCCCTTCATGTAGCAGACGCGCAACTCGCCCAGCAGCGTTTCGAGAAACGGAATGTCGCGGAAGTAAAGCTGGTCCTGCAGCGCCTTCGTCCCTGTTGAAATAATCACGCGCTGCCCGGTGCGCAGGGCAGGCAGCAGGTAGGCCAGCGTCTTGCCCGTGCCGGTCCCCGCTTCCACAATCAGGTGGCGACGCTCGGCAAGCGCGCGCTCCACAGCCTTCGCCATCTCAAGCTGCCCGGGGCGATATTCATAGGGCAGCGCCGAGCGCGCTAGAATGCCGCCCGGCGAGAAGAACTCGAAGAGCGTGGGCAGGGCGCGGGTTGAAGTGTCGCTCGAAGACATGAGAACCGGAGGGCATCGGGGATAGTGCTCCCTTCATCATAGTGATGCCGCCTCGATAGGGTCAGTCTGCCAGCCACTCAGCCTGGATCTATTGATCCGGCCCTCAAATACAAGCACCGTGCCCCATCCATTTCGCAGGTCTTATCGCGAAATGGGTGGGAGGCCTGCACACCATATTGGGGCCAGATCAATCAGGCAGTCTCAGCCGTCGTCGGGTCGATCACCCTCATCACCTTCGCCACGCTGTTGGCCGGAAATCCGCCCTGCTGCGCATGTTCGCGAACCATTTCTTCGTTGGGGGCGATATAAACGCAATAGATCTTGTTTTCAGTTACGTAGCTCTGCAGCCACTGAATTTGAGGTCCCAGATTGCGCAGCACGCTACAGGACTTCTCCGCCACGCCCTGAAGCTGCTCAGCAGACAACGAGCCGGCTCCCGGAATCTCACGTTCAATTACGAATTTAGGCACGAATAGACCTCCATCTAACTGCGAATCTCAAAAGTCTAAATGCGCTCACCGTGCGCTAGGTTGATGAAAATCAACCGCGGCCGTGCGAGATTTGCTCAGCCGTTTGAACCCGCCAGGGACAGGAGGTCCTCAACGGCATCTTCCCATGGCGCTTTCGGCGTTCGACGGAATGGAGAAAAAGCCCGTGGTTACGCCGCACTGGCCTCCCCTTGCGGGTTTGACTTCGCTGAGTGGACTAAGCATACTTAGTCCATGGCCTATACCGTCCATCAGGCGAAAACTCACTTCTCCCGGCTGCTCAAAGAGGCAGAAGCGGGCAAGGAAGTCGTGGTGATGCGCGGGAAGAAGCCGGTCGCCAAGATTGTGCCGATCAGCGAGGCGCCGGCCAATCAGCAGGAGCCGAATTTCAGGCTGGCCGGCGCCTACCGGGGGCGGATGCACTGGGATGAAGATGCATTCGAACCGATGTCAGACGCGGAATTGGTGGAATGCGGCCTGGGGTACATGCTGGATGCGCCGCTGGTTCCGCCTCCAGCGCCGTCGCCACACAAATGACTTACCTGCTCGATACGCACACGTTCCTCTCGATTCTGAATACTCCTGAGGCGCTTCCCACGCAGGTTCTGAAGATCGCGATGGACCGGTCAGCGGTCCTGCTGGTTTCAATTGCAACTCCTTGGGAGATGGCGATCAAGGTTGCCAGTGGCAAGCTGGATGCGGCGGACATTCTGGATGACTTTGAAGGAGTACTGGGGCGGGGAAGGTTCACCACTTTGGAAACCGCGATTCGGCAAGTCACTCGCGGTGGCCGGCTGCCCCTTCACCACCGCGACCCCTTTGACCGCTTGCTGGCTGCCCAGGCGCTCGAGTTGAGAATTCCCCTGATAAGCCGCGACCAGGTCTTCGACTTGTACGGCGTGCAGCGGATCTGGGATTAGTTACGGCCGTATCGCCTGAGGGCGAACGGTGATTGGAGAAGAGTTTTGCCAACATATCGCAGATCGGTAGTACCCAGCAGGCCAGGCGCGGCAGCGCTCCCGCTGGTGGCCATTGTGGGCCGGCCTAACGTGGGCAAATCCACGCTTTTCAATCGGCTGACCAAGAGCCGCCGCTCCATCGTCGGCGACGAGCCCGGCATTACCCGCGACCGCATCTATGGCGAGTATGAGTGGGCCGGACGGCAGTTTCGCCTCGTCGATACAGGCGGCATCGTGCCCGACGATCCCGATCTCATTCCTACCGAGATCTACACCCAGGCCAAGGTGGCGCTCGAAGAAGCTGACGCCCTGGTGCTCGTCGTTGACGCGCGCACTGAGCTCGCCAGTCCAGACTACGATCTGGTCAGGCTCCTCATTCGCAGCGGCAAGCCCGTGTTTCTGGCGGTAAACAAGGTCGAGGGCGAGGCCATGACTCTGGCTGCGGAGAACTTCCGCCAACTGGGTCTTCGCAACGTGTATCCCGTCAGTTCCGAGCATGGGTTGGGCATCGGCGACCTGCTCGATGCCATTACCGAGGCCCTTCCCGCGCCGCCGGAGCCAGTTCTCACAGAAGAAGAGGTTGCCGCGGCCCAGGCTGCCGAGGACGCCGAAGCTGAGGAGGCTGAGATCTCTGAAGGTGGCCCCGTTCCCGAGCAACTGGACGGCGACGAGCTTCGTCCGCTCCATCGGACTCACGGCGAATTTGAGCAGCATGAGACCTCTGTCGCCATCATCGGCCGTCCTAACGTCGGCAAATCCACGCTGCTCAATGCGCTCACGGGCACCTCGCGAGCCATTGTTTCCCCAGTCGCTGGAACCACGCGCGACGCGGTCGATGAAGTCGTCGAATTCGAGGGCGGCCAGTTTCGCTTTGTGGATACGGCCGGCATCCGGCGCAAGGGCAAAACCCACCTCATGGCCGAAAAAATGAGCGTCGTCATGGCCCGCCGTCATCTCGAGGCAGCCGACGTCGCGCTCCTGGTACTCGATGCGACCGATGGCGTCACGGCCGCCGACGCGACCATTGGCGGATACGCCCACGAGAGTGGCCGCAGCGTCATCATCCTCGTCAACAAGTGGGATGCGATCACCACCGGACGGACGGACGGCAAGCCCCCGGCGGACCGCGAGATCTTCGAACAGCAACTGCGCACAGTGCTTAAGTACCTGAGCTACGCGCCGGTGATCTTCCTCTCCGCACTTGAAGGCACGGGCCTCGCCCGCGTCCTCAACGAAGTCAAGGCAGTGGCCGCCGAGCGCCGCAAGCGCGTCACCACCGGCCAGATGAACCGCTTCCTCGACAAGATCGATTTCCAGCGTGCCCCGGTGCCCATTTCCAAGCGGATACGCATCTTCTACATGACCCAGGCCGCCGTAGCGCCGCCCACGTTTGTGCTCTTCACTGACCGCAACATCAAGCTCCACTTCGCCTTCGAGCGGTTCCTTGAGAATCAGATTCGCGAGGCCTTCGGCTTCAAGGGAACCCCCATCTGGTTCAAGGTAAAGGCCCGCAACGACAAGAAGGAAGGGAAGACCTAGGCCCTGTCCCAGAGGCCGAATCTGGGTTGATCGGGGAACCCTGGCGCCGTCACGGAGATTGTGAGACATCATGATCTTTGAGCTTCTTTTTATAGCCTTGTTCCTGGCCTCCTTGGCTGCGCTCATCGGCGCGCTTGTCCTGCTGGTTCGTCGAGGATCGCGGCGCGCCGGTGCCCGAATACTGTCGGCGTTGGGCGTCGTCTGGGCCATCTATCTTCTCATCGTTGCGCTGGTCTCCGTAGCCACGCCGCATCGCATCGTTCCCTTAGGTCAGGATCGCTGTTTCGACGAAATGTGCTTCGCCGTTGTTCATACCGAAACCGCATCGCACCTCGGCCCGCCAATCCAGCGCGTCTACGCCAAGGGCATGTTCCATGTAGTCACAGTGCGCGTCAGCAGTCGCTCCCGCGGCAGGACGCAGAGCGAACGAGGCCTGCGCGCCTTGCTATGGGATGCTGGAAAAAGCTATCCGGTCTCCGCCGAAGGACAGCGAGCCTGGGAAGCAGCAAATGGTGAAACGGCAAGCCTGACCGCGCGCCTGCAACCGGGCCAGAGTGTCCTCTGTGTGCAGGTCTTCGATCTGCCCAAAGAAGCCGCTGCGCCTGGCCTGGTACTGAGCCACGGGTTTACCCCGGGTTACCTTGTAATTGGCGAATCACCGCTCTATCACAAACCGGTGTTGATGCAGATAAAGCCCTGAGTTCGCATAAATGATGGAATTCACGTGGATGCTACGATATAAAAACACGAACGCTAGTCAGAACAGGTGGCTAAATGGAGCAAGCTAAATTCTTCCCGAAGGCTCAACTGATCGATCGCGATTCATTCATTTCGGATTGCGCTAGCGGTAAATCCGTGTTTGATCTTGCGAGAGCCAGCCATTACTTTGAAGATTGGAAGAAGTATAATTAACCAGTCAAAACTACTTGCATCAGCCGGAAGGGCATTTTTGAGCAACCCCTCGCGATTAAAGATATTGGAGCAATCTGGTCCTTCTGTAGGATTGCAGTTGTTCAGCCTGAGAATCGCGGCCGCCCTCTCTGGTCTCCTTCAAAATCGCGGCATGCAGCGATTTACTTGGGATCTGGCCCGGCTGTTCGATCACCGCAACGCAGTGGTGGTGGAACTGCCATCTGGGGGCAAACTCGAGGTCTATTTAGACGATGGGTATTGGTCTAGGGTGTTTTTGAGCAATTTCAAGTACGAACCCGATGTTGATTACGTTCTAAGATACGCAGTTACCCTGCCGGACATTTACTTTTTAGACCTCGGCGCAAATATCGGATATTGGAGTGTCGTCGCCAGCAAGTTATTGCCTCCAGGTCGAGTTCTGGCCTTGGAAGCTTCTCCGCCCCAATATGAGCGGCTGAGCAGAAACTCCGAACTGAACGACCGTAGCTTCGAGGCGATTTGGGGCGCGGTGTGGCAGCGAGATGGCGACACTCTTTCCATTGTGACCCACGACCTGCGGCATGCTGGCGCCAGCGTCGTTAATCGGAGAGAAAAGGCAGAACAACCCGGATATCATAAATTTGACGTTCAGAGCATCACCATCGACTCTATCTGCGAACGTTACGCCCAAAATCCGCATGCCGGGATTGTAATCAAACTGGATGTCGAGGACGCTGAGATTCAGGCGCTGGCGGGAGCTCAAAGCGTTCTCAATTCGCGGAGTGTCCTCGTACTCTACGAGGATCACGGCCAGGATGCTTCGTGTCGCGTAAGCGAATACTTTCTGGATAAGTTGGAGTTTGACATCTTCTACAACAATGAACACAATACATTGACGAGAATGAAATCCGTCGCCGATGTAAAGAATGTCAAAAAACTCACCTCCATGGGCTATAACTTCTGCGCGTGCACGCCGGATTCCGATTTTTCCAGAATGCTGACCAGTCTCAGCCATTGAAGATCACTACCGTCCGAATAGAAGTTGAGCAGAATCAACTGGTTGGAGTCAGTTAGCTGCGAACTGGTGTAATCCTTCTGCTTAAGTGCCTGTGAAAGAGGCATTTGCCCGGACAATGTAACTGAGAGGACTGCAGCAAAGTTTAGGGCGTAGCGGTAAGCGAATATTGCCGGCGTTGGGCGTCGTCTGGGCCATCTATCTTCTCATCGTTGCGCTGGTATCCCTAGCTACGCCGCAACGCATCGTTCCTCTCGGCCAGGATCGCTGTTTCGACGAAATGTGCTTCGCCGTTGTTCATACCGAAACCGCATCGCAGCTCGGCCCGCCAATCCAGCGCGTAAGTGCCAGCGGCATTTTCCATGTAGTTACGGTGCGCGTCAGCAGCCGCTCCCGGGGCAGAACGCAAAGCGAGCGAGGCCTGCGCGCTGTGCTGTGGGATGCTGGAAAAAGCTACGAGGTCTCAGCCGAAGGACAACAAGGCTGGGAAGCGGAAAATGGCGAAACAGCTAGCCTAGCCGCGCGCCTGCAACCGGGTCAGAGTGTGCTGTGCGTACAGGTCTTCGATCTCCCAAAAGAAGCCGCTGCGCCAGGGCTGGTCCTCAGCTACGGGTTCACCCCGGGTTACTTGGTGATTGTTGAATCGCCGCTCTATCACAAGCCGGTGTTGATGCAGATCAAGCCGTAGAGCGAACTCGAATCGGGTGTTGACAGCGCATCCGGTGGGCGGGTAACAATCCTTAGCTCGGTTGTTTTGAGTCGAACCAGGAGCGCCGGGCACTCGCGCCCATCACCTCTTAAACTGAAGTGAGGAGGTCGTTATGAGCGATGGCCGCGAGGAGCGCGAGGAACGGGAGAAGCGCCGTCAATTGGAAGAGCAGGAGAATCGCGAGGACAGGATGGACCGCCTCCCGCAAGATGAGTACGAACCAGAGCGGGACGAGTCTTAGAGATTTTCTGGGCTTGCCCTCTGCGTCAAACTGGCTTTCCTCCCACGGACTCAAGCCCGCACCCTTCAACCGAATATGTGTCCGTAAGCGCGCACTTACCGGCGTGGTGCCGCCGGTGTCTGTGGTGGCATGCCGTTCCCGTTCTCGAGTTTGGTGACATGGACGCTAGCCTCTGTTTCGGGAACCGTGCCGTCATTCACCTGCACCTCCGTTGGCTTCCCAAGAATCAACAGGCGCTGGACAACTTTGCCGTGCGCAGGCACCAGCACTCGCTGCGTAACGGAGTTGGTATCTGAGCGCACCGTGACCGGCACCTCGGCGGAGGTGTACCCTGCGTTCGATATACTCACGGCGACCAGCCAATTGCCGCTTTGACCTGCATTGGGAAAGACGCTATCGATGGTCAGGTCCGGCAGGCCCTTGTCGGCGTTCACCCAGTCGGAGAAAAACCACGAGAGGTCCCGCCGGGTTCCGGCCTGTTCCAGCAGCGTCTGAAACGTACTCGGCCCGTTGTCGTGGCCGTAGCCTTTGCTCGTGTCCTGCATCGGGTCGTAGGCGCGTAGAGCCGCGGAGAGGGTGGCGTCGCTCACCACGTCGCGCAGCATCCAAAGCACGTAGGTGGCTTTGGTGCGGTAGTAAATGGGTGCGATGGCCGCGACCAGTGGCTGTCCGGTACTTTGACCGGGGCTGGTTGGTTCGGTCAGGGCCAGCGCGGTTCGCGAAGCCTCAAGCGATTCCAGGGCCGATTGGCGGCCGCGCTCTTTTTCAACCCAAAGAGTTCCCATGAAATGGGCTACCCCCTCAGATAGCCAGGCACGCGGAGACTGCACCCAGGCGTGCGTCAGTGCGTGGGCCAGTATGCCTTCTAGCTGATCCTGCGTCGCCAGGCGAATCGAGGTGGCCAGCAGTGCGCCTGTCTCAAACGGCGAATCTTCTGGATCGGGTAGGTCGAGGATGATCAGCTGAGAGCGTGGCCGTTTTCCAAGCCACCCCTGCAGGAATGGCGTGACAGCGGTTGAGGCTGCGGCCCACGACTGCACCGCACCTTCGTCGCTCGGCAGGCTCCAGAACGTGGTGTTCGTGGCGGCGTGAGCAGTACGATCGGCGACAAACAGGCTGGGCGCTTCAAATCCAAGTGTTGATCCTTCCAGAGTGGCCGTTGCGACGCTGGCGATCTCCGGGCCCACGCTGTCAACACTGGTAATGGCGAGCGGGGCCAGGTGGCCGTTGATCAATGCCACCGTGGGCGCTTGGCCGTGCGGGAACTCGACGGTCAGGTGCATACGGAACTGCGCACCGGCCATCCGCAGCTTGTGCTCGCCCATCTCGTCGAAAAGGCGCGCTCCATCGCCGATAATCACCGGAACGCTCGACACCGGGTACCAAACCACATTGCCAAAGCCGCGCAGCCCCGTGAAGGGAACGCCAATGCGATCCCAGTCGGAGTGAAGCGCCACGTCGTTCGGGGTTCCAATCGCGAGCAACCGCTGGGCGGATTGGGTGAGTATTCCCGAGTAGGTCACGTCGAGCTGGATTGCCTGGCCCGGTGCCAACGGTTGTGCCAGTGCCACAGCCGCCTCGTGCAACTGGCCCGTGTGGTCCGAGTCGGAATTCAATGTCGCCACCGGAAATACAGCGTCCCGGCCCAGCACGCGGATGCGCTCCCAGTTAAGTGCGGAGGAAATCTGCAGAGGGATGTGCTGCAGCGGAGTCTTGCCGTCATTGCGAACCGTCACCAGCGCGCGGACGCTGATGTGCTCTTCGGCGGTGTGCAGGCGCACGTCCATATCGAAGGCAGTAAAGGTCACGGCCTGTCGCTCTGCGTCGCTCGCTGAGGGGGCGCCTGCCATCTGCACTCCACCCTGCGTTGAGGCTGGACCCGCCTGGGTAGTCGTTTGGCCGTTCTCGTCCGTTGAGCGGGAAAACACGACACGGCCCTGCGGCTGCTGGCTTCGGGGCTGCTGGCCCTGCGGCGGCGGTGGCGGAAGTCCGTGTGTGGAGTTCTGGGCGATCGAGGGCAAGGCTGCCAATACGCAGGCTGTCAGACCCACTGCTGCGGCCCGCGCAAATGTGAACTTCATGAGCCCAAACCTTTCTGTTTGCGTGGTTTTGACGCGCCTGCGGCCGCGGGGAGAGCACCGGCAGCTGCGCTCCGGCGCTGCCGGGCGGCTTCGTAGAGCACCACTGCTCCCGCCGCCGACACGTTCAACGAACTAACGCCGCCCGCCATGGGAATGCGCAGCAGATGGTCGCAGGTGCGGCGAACCAAGTCATGAAGCCCCGCGCCTTCCCGGCCAAGAACCAGCACGCAGTTGCCCGTCAGATCGAATTGATCGTAGTCGGAGGTGCCGCGCTCGTCCAGTCCGATTATCCAGAGGTTCTGCTTCTTGAGTTCTTCCAGGGCCCGCACCAGGTTGACCACGCGGGCAATGCGAATGTGCTCGGCTGCGCCTGCGCTCGCCTTTACAGCCACCGGGCTCAGAGGTGCCGCGCGGCGCTCTGTCAGGATTACGCCGTCCACCCCCGCGCCGTCGGCCACGCGCAGCAGGGCACCCAGGTTTTGCGGGTCCTCCACGCCGTCGAGTGCCAGCAGCAGGCGTGCGTTACCTTTATTGCCGGCTGCATTTGCCGCTGAAGAGCCGGGCGTGAACAGGTCTTCGATCGACAGAAACTCCTGGGCTTTTACCAGCGCCACCACACCTTGATGTGCGGGCGACTGGGCCACCAGCGTCAACTGCTCGCGCGACTCCTGCCGGACCCGCACGCCGCATTGGCGGCACAGGTTTACGAGTTGTTCCAGGCGCAGGTCGTGACGCTCCTGGGCTACCAGAACGTGGTCGAATCGCCGCCGTCCTGCCTTCAGGGCTTCTTCTACTGGGTGCAGGCCATACAGAACTTCCATAAAGCCTAGTGTAGAAGATCGAACGACACGGACCGGCCTCTGATTGTGTGCCGAGCGCCATTCCACGCCCTCTTTCTGCTGTGCAGGCTCTCGGCGCAGCGTCCATCTGCAAGTGACATCTTCGCTCCATGACAAAGCGCAAGTTCACTGTTGGTGGTTCCTGCCTATCATGGTTGCCAACTGTACGAGGGAAGCCTGGAGGCAAATGGAAGCAATTTCCCCCATGAGTGAATTTGCGAACAGCGTCGATGACGTTCTCATAACTTCAGAGCTCGTCATGCGCCCGTCGAGGCCTCCAGATTATGAAGCTCAAAGCCACGCGATGCTCGATCTGGCGGAAGAACTGCGGACCAACCCCGGCGGCGTTCTTCATAAAGTGGCGGAATTGGCCATGAAGTTATGCCACGCCGGCTCGGCAGGCATCAGCATTCTTGAGCCGTCCGATGAGCGCGACCTGTTCCGGTGGCACGCAATCGCCGGCAGCCTCTCGCCGAATATCTTCGGCACCTTGCCTCGAAGCGCCAGCCCCTGCGGCACTGCCATTGCCCGGAATCGCGTTCTGCTTTTCAATGAGCCGGATCGCTTTTATCCCGATTTGCGTGGCGTCTCACCGCATATCTACGAGAGCCTGCTGGCGCCCTGGTCTACTGACGGCGGGCCGGCGGGAACGCTCTGGGTTGTCGCTCACACTCCAGATCTCCGCTTCGACGCGGAGGACGCGCGGATTCTGCAAATCCTGGCGAAGTTCGCTTCCGGCGCATACCAGATGGTGCTTTCCCTCCAAGAGGCTCAGGCTTCCCAGGTCGAATTGGAGAAGCGGATTGAAGAGAGCGCTCACCTGCTTGCCGATGCATTCAAGATTTTGCGCGCGGAGATGGCGGGCCGCGCCCAGGCCGACAGAAGGCGCAAGCAAGCCGAATCGGCGCTCCTCGAAAGCGAAAAACAGACAACGGCCGGCCGCCTTAGCAGCTTAATTGCGGATCAGATCAACAACCCTCTTGAAGCGGTCTCCAATCTGCTCTACATGGCCGAGTACGCCACCTCCATCCCCGAGGCCCGCGAACATCTCGCCCGGGCACAGACTGAGCTTGCCCGAGTAGGCCGGACTGCAACTGCCGCGTTTCGACTTGACCGCCGCGGTGTCGGCGCGGCACCTGCCGATTTGGGGGAGATTGTCGAGTTTGCCCTGGCTCTCTACGCTGACCGGATCAGCCAGGCTGGCATTGGAATTCAGCGCCGCTACAAGCCTCAACGCCGCCTGTTGTGCTTTTCCGGCGAAATTCGCCAGGTCATGATCAACCTCATCGGAAACGCTCTGGTTGCAATGAAGGGAGCCTCAGCTCCGCGGTTGCTTTTGCGCATCAGCCCTGCGCGTGACTGGGAGAGAAGCATCGCCGGGGTTCGCTTGACCGTGGCCGATTCCGGAGTGGGAATGGCGTCAGCGGTTGAGAAGCGCATCTTTGAACCATTCTTTACTGCCTGGGAGACCCCCGGTGTCGGCCTTGGCCTATGGGTCAGCCAGGTCATCGTCTCCAAGCACAAAGGCGTGCTCAAAGTCCGCAGCGCACCAAGGAAGGGCGCGGTCTTCACCGTTTTCCTGCCATACCTGCAGCCCTCGTGGTTCTATTCCGCTTGAGGTACAACTCAACCGGATGCATACTGATGCTGCCTGGAGGCGTATGAACCAGCCCGTCCTCAAGACCTTCAGCGCCATGCTCGAACCGGATGGCACCCGCCTCCGCTGGGTGGTCGCACGCATTCCGTTCGACATCGCCAAGGCATGGCCGGTGCGCAAAGGTCGCCGTGTGCGTGGAGAAATCGAGGGCTTCCCTTTCCGAACCTCGTTGTTCCCTGACCCCAGCGGCGCCGGCCACATCCTGCTCGTCAACCGGGCGATGCAGGCCGGGGCAAAGGCTGCGTCTGGCGTCAAAGTGCGAATCAGCATTGAGCCAGACATGGAATGGCGCCCAACCTTGATTCCAGCCGAGCTGGCGAATTCCCTCAAAGCAGACTGCAAGCTGCGCCGGTGGTTCGATGCCCTGAGCCCGTCCATGCGCAGGGAGATCGGTAAATGGGTAGGCGAGGCCAAGACCGCCCCCACACGGCTCAAGCGGGCAGAGAAAATGGCCGAGCGGCTCTTCCTGGCCATGGAAGGCGAAACCGAGCCGCCGCCGGTCCTGCGCGCGGCCTTTCAGCGCCTGCCCCGCGCCCTCGAAGGCTGGAACGCCCTCACCCCCACCCAGCGCCGCAATCATCTGCTCGGTCTCTTCTATTACGAAAGCGTCGAGGCCCGGGAACGCAGAGCAGCAAAAATCGTGGAAGAGGCTCTCCTGGCTGCTGCGAAAGCCGGCTCCCGTAGCGCCTCACCTTCGCAAGGGGATCGCGATGTTGAATGAGTGCTCCGTGGCTTCGCCCGCTGGTAATGCGGCCAGATAGAGCACCATTGGGCGGCCTTTTTCAAGAAACACCTTCGGCATCTCCAGCCGTTCAAACTGCTCGTGAACCCCATCCTCCCAATCCAGTGCAAACTGCGTCACCAGCGGGTGAGCGGCGGTGTGCCAGTCCAGTCCGTCGCCGGACTCCATCAGGTACAGGCACTTGCCGTACTCGGTCAGGTAAGGTGCGTCGTGGTCCTTCACAATCGCGTAGTAGCCGTCGCCCCCGTACCACTCCACATGGTCGTCAATATGGAAATCGAAGTGCCGGTTGAAGATCTTCGTCTTGTCCACCATCGGCCGCGGATGGCGCACGAATGGTCCCAGCGGCGTCGAAGCAATGGCCGGGTAGTGAAACACGCCGCCGCCAAACTTGCCTTCCCCCGGCGCCAGCGTCTTGTAGACCAGTAGAAAGCCGCCGTCCGGGCGCTTCGTCACGCAAGGCACGCCAATAATCCCCTGCCCGTATTCCGGAGTGTCGATCAGTGGCTTGTCGAAGCGCGTCCAGGGCCCCGCCGGGCTATCGGCCACCGCCACCCCAATACGCTGATGGCTGCGATGAACCCACCAGTCCTCCTCGCTCGCCGCTTTGTCCGGCCTCCATGTGTCCAGCCCGTGGCTGCCCGTGTAATACAGATAGAACTTGCCTTCGTGCGCAATCACGCATGGGTTATGGGTCATGTGCCCATCCCAGTTCCCAGCGCCGCGCGCAGGCAGCGCGACCGAATGGAAGGTGAACGGGCCCTCCGGCCGCTTGGCCGTGGCATAAGCAATCTCCGAGTGGCTCACCCACGAGCGGTGCCCCAGTTCCAGTGGCCACCGCGAAAAGTACATGTGGCAGGTGCCGTCGTCCGTACGCACCACGCTCGAGCACCAGACCATAAAGTCCTTCTGGCGAAAGACCGCCTTCCTTGAAACACGCCTCGGCAGCAGTTCGCGGAAGTCCAGGCTTGTCGGCTCAGATGTGCGAGCAGCAACAGCGGTCTCAAGCAAACCCGCGAGAAACATGCGGCGATTCAGAAGCATCACGGCGATCCCTTTCCAGGAAGTTAAGAGTTTAACTCTGCCAGATCAGGATCGTCTACCCCGCACCTTCTTCGACACTTCCCCCGCTTCGTAACTCCAGTGCCCCGAATCTCAGCTTCGCATCAAAAATGAGCAGTCGTCCGCTTCGGGTCGTCTTCTGGCCCCATTTCTCGCAAGATAGCCCCCTACCCCATCCCTGAACCTTCCAAATATGCCCCGTGCCCCATCCATTCGGCTTTCCGGGATCCCCGCGGAAAGGTCTTCGTCCGTGGGTTGGTTACTGGCGAGTGGGTGGGAAACCACGAATCTCAACTGGCCCTGTTCATGAGGGGTGACCGCAGCTCAGGGAAGGGAATCGAAGGGGACCAGCGTTTCTGTCGCCGCCGCATGCGGCGAACTTCAGCGACACAACATCCGGCAATCCTCCATTGCGGGAATGCAGGGCGGCGGAAGACTCCTCCGGGCGGAAGACCGGGGATGCATCTCCGGTATAAGTGTCGTGGAATCACTTGAGCTTTTGAGCTCCAGAGATGTGCTTTTCGTGCTCCCACTCTAATTCTGAGATCTCCACCATCTTGCCCCAGCCCGAATGGAACCGGACAAACATACGGTTTGACAAACCATAGGTATCTTCCTATAATTCTCTGAGTAAACGTTTACTCAACTAGTTCTGCTCATAATTTTCGATAGTCACTCCACTTAAAAATGGCGCCTGTCGCGGCAATTCCTCGCACGAGATTTCAAGGAAGGGTGTTCCATGACGAACGATTCACGGCACCGCATTTCGCCAAAGAGATTCGACACTGGGAAGCTTGTGATTGCAGTCATCTCACTCGCGCTCGCTGGGCAAACCGCACTGCTTGGCCAGTCAGAAAAGGCCGCGGAAATCAAAATCCAGGCCGATCAAATCACCGGGCATGTCAGCCCTACCTTTTACGGCCTGATGACCGAGGAGATCAACTACTCCTATGACGGCGGGGTGTATGCGGAGCTTGTACGCAATCGAAACTTCAAGGAAGACCCCAAGGAGATTGTGTTCTGGCATCTCGTGCAGCAGGGCGGCGCGAGCGGGTCGATGTCTCTCGACCCCGGCACGCCCTTCAACGAAGCTGTTCCCGCCAGTCTGAAACTCGTCATTGACAAGGCGGCCGCAGGTGGGCGTGTCGGCATCTCGAACGACGGGTTCTGGGGGATCCCGACGAAACCTGACACGACCTATAAGGCGACGTTTTATGCCAAGGCGGCTCCGGGATTCACCGGGCCAATCACACTCTCGATCGTTGGCGACGATGGAACCACTATTCGCGCCAGCGCCAACGTCTCCGGCATCACACAGGAATGGAAGAAGTATGAAGCAACACTAACCACTGGCAAGGTGCCCGTCACCGCCGGGAAGAAATTCGTCCTTACGGCGGCCAGCCCGGGAACCGTCTGGTTCGGCTTTGTCTCGCTTTTCCCTCCAACCTACAAGAACCGCCCCAACGGAAACCGGCCGGACATCATGGAGCTTCTGGCCGGCATGAAGCCATCCTTCCTGCGCTTCCCGGGCGGCAACTATCTTGAGGGCAACACGCTGGAGACTCGATTCCAATGGAAGAAGACAATAGGCGACGTCTCCCAGCGGCCGGGGCATTTTAACGATTCCTGGTGGTACTGGTCTTCCGACGGCATGGGACTGCTTGAGTTCCTGAACTGGTGCGAAGACCTCAACATGCAGCCTGTACTCGGAGTCTATGCAGGCTACTCCATGCGCGGCGGAGCCCGCATCACTTTGCACTCTGAATTGCAGCCCTACATACAGGATGCGCTCGACGAGATCGAATATATCACTGGAGATGTCAGCACCACCTGGGGAGCCCGTCGCGCCCAGGACGGTCATCCTGCGCCGTTTAAAATGCAATACGTGGAGGTAGGCAATGAAGACGGCGGCGATAACCAGCCGGGAAGCTATGAGACCCGCTTCGCCCAGTTCTTCGATGCCATCAAGGCGAAATACCCGAACCTTAAGGTGATCGCCACCGATCCGGTCAACACGCGCCTCGCGGACGTCATCGACGAACACTATTACCGGCGCAATGAGGACGAAATGGCGTCCCACGCCAGCGATTACGATTCGCGCCGTACTTCGGGCTTCGGCGCCGGACACAATCCCCACGAGGTATTCGTCGGCGAATGGGCAACACGCGTTGGCGACCCGACGCCGAACTGGACGGCCACGCTCGGCGACGCCGCATGGATGGTGGGATTGGAGCGCAACGCCCACGTGGTGAAGATGGAAGCGTATGCTCCCTTGTTTACGAGAGTCGACCCCGACGGCCTGCAGTGGCTTACCGACCTGATTGGCTACAACTCCATCAGTTCCTATGGCTCTCCGTCCTATTACATGCAGGGCATGTTCGCGACTTACCACGGCGACGAGGTAGTTTCCCTCACCGCCAAAGATGTGCCGAGCAAGGAATGGCAGCCGCCCGCTGTCTCCGGCATCGGCAACATTGTGCGGCCGCAGCAGGCAACCCCCGCAATCATCGGCAGTCGCGGTCCCCGTCCGCCGCATGGTCCCTTCGCTGCCCCCACCGGTCCACAGCCGCAACCCGCGCCGCAACAGGTGCCCTTGATGTCTTTCAATGCGACTCGTGACAGCAAAACGGGCACGATCTTCGTCAAGATCGTGAATCGCGCCGGTACGGCGCAATCTGTCCATGTCGTCCTTACCGGCGTCTCTTCTGTCGAGTCCGGCGGGCGAACCATCACCCTAAGTGGCAGCGGCCCAGACGACACCAATTCAATCACCGAGCCAACCAAAATCGTTCCAGTGATCGCAAACGCTTCCGGATTCGGCTCCGACTTTACGCGGTCGATTCCTCCGTATTCGGTTAGCGTCCTGGAGTTGAAGACGACGAAGTAGCGCATTGCCATGAATCTCGTGGACCGGCGAACAGTGCCGGTCCACAAAGTGGCTCACAGGATCTCACCGCTGATTGCTCCCCCAGGTTCCGCAGATGGCCCAAGCCTCGATTCTGAGACCCGGGAACGCATAATGTCCGTGTTGCCGGTCACTCGACCGCGCCCAGGCAATCTCCCTGCGGCAGTGCTATGTTGAGCGAAGCGAAATATCTGCCCTGAAAATAGGAGCCAGTGGACGCGATTACTTGTCCCGGAGGGACCAAAGGGAAATAGCCCATGTATGACAGCGTCGGCTTAGTCAAGGCATTTTTTATGGCCCTTGGCCGTAAAAAATGCGTAGGAAGGCGTCGGCGTGGGGAGGCCGGTGTCAAGGGCGCGTACTTTG
>CAIKND010000064.1 GCA_903828675.1 uncultured Acidobacteriaceae bacterium | reverse complement strand
GCCCTGGAACCTCGTCCCATCTCTACAGACCCAATCCTCCCAAGCCGCTTAGACACACTCAACAGGTGTCCACCAAAAAGAAGTGGACACTTCAAGAGATGAAAACTCAATCAAGTCAAGAGGGGAACTCAGGACGCTTACACATGCCGCGTGCCTGGGTTTAGAGCAGAAGACGGGCCTGAAAACTGCCATTCTGCCGCCGGGTTGGCTCTGGCGAACGCGAAATCGGAATTGTATTTGGACAGCCAAAGGCCTTTGGCCTTGGGACGGAGGGAAGGGGACTGCGGGGGATGCAACCTGAGGTGTAGGGATCGAACTATAACGGCGCATCAATTCGGTCTGGCGAATTAGGGCCTGGTATCCCGCCAAGACGCAGGTATTGACGGCTCACATGGAGAACATCATGAAATCCGTACGGTAGTCTTTTCAGCAAAAGTCAAGATCATTTCTTGCGAGGATACGTGAAACGCATTCCGGGCGTCGACATCTTCAGAATTATTGCCATTGTTGCGGTCATTATTGCCCACGCAACAGCGAGTCCTACTGTTGTTAATGGGCATATTGCTGATTGGTCGTCTCCGTATTTAATCGCAAATCAAGTGATTCGCTTTACGGTTCCATATTTTATTACAATATCGGGTTACTTCTGGGGAAAGAAAATCGTTGGTGGTGCTGACGTTCTACAAACATTCCTAGGCTTCTTGAAGAGGATCCTGATTATCTATCTGGCATGGTCGCTTGTCTATTTGCTCCCATATGACGTTTATCAAGATCTAAATTGTGGGATTGCCGGTTCACTTAAGATCTTTTACTTTAATGCAATAGACCTAACCAAACGCCCCCTTCATGCCATGTTCTTCGGGACTATGTATCATTTGTATTTTCTACCCGCGTTGATGACCAGCGCCACTATTTGCGCGTGTTTCGTGAAAATGCGCCGAATTGGTACTTTGATCGTATTTTCTGCCATGCTTTACATAGTTGGGCTGCTGAATGGGGCCTACGCTCATACTCCCATGGGAATACATCTTCCTCTAGGCACGAGAAGTTGGTTATTCGAGGGGCCTGGGTTCTTTACGTTTTTCGGCGGGGCTGCCTTTTTTGCTTCTGGTTACATCTTATCGACGATGGCGCCAAATCGAAGCTGGCTTTGGAAGGGGTGCGGATTTCTCATCCTCGGTTATATGGTGCATTTTATAGAGCTCTATTTTCTGATAACCAAACACGACATTAATTATTCACCGGACTGCTTATTCGGTACATATTTCATGGGAATCGGGTGTGCTTTGATTGCGCTGTCGAATGCGTTGATGCCAAGAGCTCATTGTTTCAGCACATTTGGAAGCCTGACTCTTGGGGTCTATGGGATGCATCTTATATATTTCAATAATCTAGATCATGCTCGACCTTTGTATCCGGCTGGCCTGTGGTACCCATTTGTCATCGTTGCTGTGTATCTGCTTTCAGTGTCTACTGCTTATCTGATGGCCAAGAACACTGCGCTCAAGCGTATTGTCGCTTGAACGTATTTCTACGACCGGATTGACAAGAAGTTTCCAGGGCCGCACGGCGGAGCCTCATTTGCGAATGAGATACAGCCTCACGCGCCGGGCCCCACAAGGACTTTGCTTCTGAAGAAACTGAGCGACCTGGCTAATCCTTCCTTGAGTGGAATCTTTGGCTCCCAACCCAGAAGTGTACGTGCCTTGGCAATGTCAGGACAGCGGCGAGTTGGATCGTCCTCTGGCAAGGATTCGAATTGGAGTCTGCTCTTTGAGTTGGTGGCTTCAAGTACGGCCTGCGCGCACTCGAGGATACTGAATTCAGTGGGGTTTCCCAGGTTCACCGGCAGATGCTCATTGGAGCGCGAGAGCAGCAGGATTCCCTCGATCAAATCATCGACGTAGCAGAAGCTTCGCGTCTGGTTGCCGGAACCATAGACGGTCAACGGTTCGCCGCGCACAGCCTGCATCATGAAATTGGAGATTACTCTGCCATCACTGGGGAGCAGGCGAGGGCCATAGGTGTTGAATATGCGGACCAGGCGTGTGTCGACGCTGCGCGAGCGGTGATAGGCCATCACCAAAGCTTCAGCATAGCGCTTGGCTTCGTCATAGACCGAGCGTGGCCCAACCGGGTTTACATTTCCCCAATAGCTCTCTGACTGCGGATGCTCAAGTGGATCGCCGTAGCACTCGGAGGTGGACGCGTGCAGATAAGCTGCGCCTGACTTGCGGGCGATTTCCAGTGTGTTTTCCGTTCCGGCCGATCCAACCCTCAGGGTCTCAATGGCCAAACGGAGATACTCCGGCGGGCTGGCAGGAGAGGCCAGATTGAACACATAATCTACTTGGCCAGGATCAAAGGGAAGGCAGATATCATGCTCCTCGAAGCAGAAGCGTTGCTCATTGGCCAAGTGTGCCAGATTTTCCAGAGTACCGGTCGAGAGGTTGTCGACACCAATAACGGAAAAGCCCTCACCCAGTAGACGGTCAGCCAAGTGAGAGCCGAGGAATCCGGCAACACCGGTTATCAGCACGCGGAAAGTCACAGGATAATACTCCGAAAAGCATGTGTGGAATCCGATTAGCAATCGGAATCCGATCATTACAATACTGCCTCGCGTGGCTTGCTCTCCACTGACTGGTAACTAGCCGGTCTGCCAACGCTGACATAGGTGAAGCCATGTCTGAGCATCTTCTGTGGATTGTATAGATTCCGTCCGTCAATCACGATCGGGAACCTAACCACCAAGTTTAGGCGTGCAAGGTCGATCTCTGCAAACTCCTTCCAATCGGTCAGAATCAATACAGCATCTGCGTCATTGGACGCTTCGTAAATGTCTCCGGCATAGCGGAGTTTGTTCGAGGCCGGCAACACTTCTCGTGCGCGTTCCATGGCCGCAGGATCATATACGGTAACCGCGGATCCAGCCTCCAATAGCCTTTTGATGATGTCGATGGCAGGAGACTCTCGAATATCGTCGGTATTGCCTTTGAAGGATAGGCCTAATGCGGTTAGGCGCTTGCCCCTCAGTGTCCACAGCGCTGAAAGCACTTTGTTGAAGAACACATCCTTTTGCGCTTCGTTTATCCTGCGGATCTCCTTGAGGAGTTGAAAATCCATGCCTTGCTGCTGCGCAACCCAATGGAAGGCGGCTACGTCCTTGGGAAAGCAGGACCCGCCATAGCCCAGGCCAGCCTTGAGAAATCCTGGGCCGATTCGACTGTCCATGCCCATGCCAGTGGCGATATCCACAATGTCTGCGCCCACTGCCTCAGCTAAGTTGGCGACCGCATTAATGAATGAGATCTTCAGAGCAAGAAAGGCGTTGGATGCGTGCTTGATGATCTCCGAACTCTGCGTGGAGGTCACCAGTAGCCGAGCCGGATTGAAAGTGCTGCACGGGCCCGGCAAGGCATCAGGCTGCGTGTAATAACTGCCCCGGGTAAGCGGTTCGTAAATGCGCCGCATCAGATTGGCGGAGCGTTCATTGCTGGCGCCAATCACAATGCGGTCCGGATGAAGAAAGTCCACAACGGCCGTGCCTTCGCGGAGGAACTCCGGGTTGGAAACCACATCGAAGCTTAGTGGGTCAACTCCATGTCGCCGCAACACGCGCCGAATCCAATCATTTGTGTAGACTGGCACCGTGCTCTTTTCCACAATGACTTTGTAATTGCTGATGGAGAGTGCAATCTCAGAGACGACCGCTTCAACATAAGACAGGTCGGCAGCGCCGGTATCTCCCTGCGGTGTGCCAACAGCGATGAATATAGCTTCAGTCCCTTTTACCGCTTGCCCCAGGTCCGTGGTGAATTCAACTCTCCGCTTGAGGTGTCTTGCAAGCAATTCAGGAAGGTGGTCTTCGAAAATAGGTACCCGACCCTCACATAGATTTCTCACCCTTGCTTCGTCATTGTCGACGCAGACGACTCGGTGCCCGATTTCGGCAAAGCAAACCGCAGCGACAAGTCCCACGTATCCGGACCCTATCACACATATTGAAACTGGATTGGTCATGGGCTGGTGCCTTCTCCTTTCCGACTTACTTCGAGGGTTTCTGACAAGCTGAACTCCGAACCTCTCGTGAATTAGATCGCGTAAGCATGAGCATTGTTGACATGGGGGAGTAGTTCAGCCCTATACCTACGAGAGGATGTAGTTGGTTGCCGAAGTTCTTGTTGTCTGCAATCTTGCAGGAGCGCGGCTGATTTGCGCTTCCTGGAGTTTGTAGAGCAGCGATCTGTAACTTATATCGAGCCAATTGGCCGTCTTCCGGCGGTTCCAGCCATTCGCTTGAAGCACCTTGAGGATGATCTGCTGCTCCAGATCCTGAGTGGCGCCCTTGGTTATCTCTTTCAACGAGATGGGTTTTGTGAGGTCAATTTCGGCAGTGAGGCTTGTGGGAGCGGAGGGAATCAAATCCGCAATCAGCGTGTCTTCATTTCCTATCAGGATGAAGCTGCGAATCATGTTCTCCAATTGGCGGATGTTTCCTGGCCACTCATATCTCTGCATCAAGCGTGTTATGTCACGCGAAAGGGGTACAGGGTTGCGACGAAATGTCCGCGAATACAGATCGAGAAAGTAGTCAATCAGAATCGGTAGATCCACTACCCGTTGACGCAAAGGCGGCAATTCGATTGTCACTGCGTTGATGCGATAGAAGAGGTCCAGCCTGAATTCACCATTATCGGTTTGTTGCTTCAGATCTCCGCTGGCCGTGCTTATAAGCCGGGAATCAATCTTCCTCGGGACTTGTCCGCCGACACGCGTGAAGATGCCGTCTTGAAGTAGTTGCAGCAACTTGGCCTGCGAAGACAAATCCAGGCTGCCAATCTCATCCAGGAACAGGGTGCCCAAATGAGCTTGTTCCGCGCGGCCGCGCTTGGTGGCATATGCTCCGGTGAATGCCCCCTTTTCATAGCCAAATAGCTCGGACTCGATCAAGGACTGCGGAATTGCAGCGCACACGACTTTGACCCACGCCCCCTTCAAGCGGTGCGAGTGTGCATGCAGAAGTTCGGCCAATATTTCTTTGCCCGTTCCGCACTCGCCCTGCACAAGGACTGGGACATCAGTCTCCGCAACCCGTTCCAGCTTTTCTCGAGCCAAAGCCATAATGGGCGACTCGCCGAAAATCACATTCATCGGGGGCAAATTGCTCACGTCCAAGGGCTCAATTGTGCGTACCGGCACCATTCTCTCTCCTAATTTGGAACGTGGTTGACTGTTTTGAGTACAACTTTTGGCTCAGAAGCGGTACTACGTTCGTAACTATTAATGTTGCTAACTAGTAATAAATTGTGCGTGTTAGCGGTAATGCTGAGCACTAACCAGTGGTAGTGGAGACGTTACAGTGAAAAGTGCGTAATTTTTTGCACAAAGGGGAATTCTTTGCAACTTTTAGTGCTAATATGGTTCCCAAGTTTCGACTACGTTCATCGTCTTCTCCTGAGTGAATCCCCCCAACTCTGTGGAAGGTGATTTCCGTTTCGGCGGAGATCTCAGGGATCAACTGTCGATCACTACGGTGGGTCAAGTCAGCGAGTTTGTTACAGGTTTTGTCAATTGCGAGGGATGGCATTTAGAGCGGAGCGCATTGATAAGTGTGGAATGGGCCAGGTAGAAACTACTGCCAAGGAGTTCCCATGATGCGTCAGATGAAATTGGGCCCTCAAATAGCGGTACTCGATGCCGAACCAGTGATCCTGCACTATGTGCAGCGTATCCTTGATGACCGCTTCGACGTTAAGCTGTTTTCCCAGGCTAATGAGCTTCTGAACTGGCTGAAGATATCCCCGCCACCTGAAATGCTCCTGATGGACTGGAACACGGCCGAGGACGATACCAAGGAGAACGCGCTAGGTCTTGTGGCGAAAATCCATGCTTCATTGCCAGCGCTTCCAATCGTGGTGCTTGCCTGCTCAGTGGAGTTGCGAGAGGTCGTGGAGGCAACGCGGAACGGGGCCGCAGACGTGATTCTGAAACCCGTGAGCAAGCGAGATATCGACCTTGCGGTGCAACAACATCTCAAAGAACCGGGTACGGGCCGGGGCCGCAAGGAAGATGACTTCAAGGAAATCCGCATTGATGAAGAGACATCTTTTGTGATTTTCAGCAAGCGTATGCGTGAGATTGAGTCGCAATGCAGGCTCTTGGCTCGCACAGACATCCCCGTACTTATTCTCGGGGAAAGCGGCACCGGCAAAGAAGTCGCAACTAAGCTCATCCACGAGTTGTCACCGCGCGGCAAGTGCACCTTTCTTAAGGTGAATTGTGCGGCAATGCCCGCAGATCTACTAGAGAGCGAGCTCTTTGGCTATGAGCAAGGCGCCTTTACCGGGGCAGTCAAATCCAAGCCAGGCAAGTTCGAGGTGTGCAACAAAGGGACGATTTTCCTGGACGAGATTGGCGAAATGCCGGCGACTTTGCAAGCAAAACTCTTACAGGTCTTGCAGGATGGAACCTTCGCCCGCCTTGGCGGCCGGTCAATAGTCAGAGTGGACGTACGCGTCATTGCGGCAACAAATATCGACATCAAAGCAGCTATCGCGCAAAAGGCATTTCGTGAGGATCTCTATTACCGCCTGAACGGCTTTACATTGAAGATGCCGCCACTGCGCGAGCGCATTGAAGAGATTCCGATTCTTTCACATCACTTCATGCGCAAGGTGGCAGCGAAATACGAACGCGAACCGATGCCCATTTCGCCCGCGCTAATGCAGGCACTGGTCAATCATTCCTGGCCCGGGAATCTTCGGGAATTAGAGAATATGATCAAACGCTACTTTGTTATGGGCGACGAACGGGCGGTCATGGATGACTTGGGTCCCGCGCAACTCGTGGGACCCTATGTGTCAGATGTTGAAGACGCAGCAGGCGGGAGAGGTCTAAAATCTCTCGTGCGGAATTTGAAGGGCGACGCTGAATCTACTGCAATCGCACAAGCTTTGGAGGCTACAGGATGGAACCGCAGAGTGGCAGCAGTCGATCTGCAGATAAGCTACAAAGCTCTCTTGTACAAGATCAAGCAGTACAATCTGGTTCCGCCGCGGAGGCAGTTCAGCCTGGGGCTGACGCAAAGGGCATGACCGCGCCAGTCGGCGGCAATTCCCCGCGATCGCAAAAGGTCGTGATGAAACTCGGAACCAGAACGATCAAAGGGTACATGGAATTCCCTCCTGGAGACACAGTGGAGGCGTTGCTTCGGGACGCGCCGCAAAGTTCGCCTGAGAGCTTCTGGATTCGGGATCTCGAATCGGGGATCATGCAGGAGATTTCAACAACTGACATCAAAGCTGTTTTCTATGTAAAGAGCTTCGAAGGGGACTCGCAACACAAGGATCTGAATTTTCATTCGCGGGCGCCAATCGTTCATGGAATATGGGTTCGGCTCCAATTCTTCGACGACGAAGTTCTGGAGGGAATCGTCCATAACTCAATTCACTATCTGGTCGACCCAGGATTCTTCCTGCTGCCGACCGATCCCGAAAGTAACAACAAGCTTGTTTATGTGATGAAGAGTTGGCTGGCTGACTATCGGGTACTTGGAATACGCAAACTCTAAGCGAATGGCTTCCCGTTCTTCTGAATTGAATATTCGAGAAACTCTGCGCCAATGCCAGTAATTTCCGCAGAGACATGGTCAGTGCGGACCACGCGCGCCAAGCACCGGATTAAGCACCAGCTTGAAAGGGTGGTTTCTGGGGGCAATTCAATCGACAAATGACATACGCCGCCGATGAGAACATTGTCGGCCAAGGCAAGATAGAAGTACACTCCTCGATTACTCAAATCCCTGGTGTAGGCAGCTCCCCCCCGGTCTCCGCAGATCACAGTCACCGGTGCGCTTATTGCAAAGCGTTTCACTTCCCGGCGATCGTCTCCCGATTGCGAGGTTCGAGCCATACGCTCTCTTTTCAATTCTCTCTGGCAGCTTCGAAAGTGTCTCTCTGGGATTGCGCAAGACTCCGAGTTCCAGCAGACGAATGATGGAGCCCCCGCCCAAGTGCTTACAGCGTAGCCCAAGGCCCGATCTAGTCAAGCCTGAATCATTTTGCGACCTGTTGCAAACGCTTCGATTTTCGCGGTCGAGAGCGGATATGCTCAATATGATCTCCGAATTCGGACACCGCAGTACACCATAGAATCAGATGCACAGGTTCACGTTGTCAAGGTGAATTCCATTTGCGACAGTATGCAAATAGTTGCATTAGTGTATGTAGCTTCCTCGGCTCCCGGCAGTTCAGAATCGGACATCGAAAGCCCCCAAAAGACCTGGCCAAGCCTACGGATATTGGATCTTTGCGGGTCTGGAGATGTGCTCTTCCCAAGCTCTGAATTGGCAGACTAACGAGGTTCGCGTTCGCGGCATTCCCGGTTCTTCTTTTTTTCAAAGCGTTCGGCTATTCTATTGTCTGATTGGAATCAAACTGTAATGCCGGTGCCAAAAGAATAGCGAGAGCCGAAGCTGAAGATGCCAATCAGAGCGCCTATCAAAATGCGGTGATTAGGCAACTCAAAGAGGTAGAATTCCGTGCTGAATTCTCTTGGGTTTCCCCTTTCCGGGCGAGAAGCTTCGAAACAACCAGCATTTCGACGCCGTGACCGACTGCGATTGCATCCGAGTCGCACTCAGAGCAATGCGCGAATCTGTAAGTCTAGCTTTTTGCGCTCAGTCTCACGCATTGTGTCCTGCTGTGTTGTTTCCCTCGCCGTATTCGGTTGCGGCGGCTTGAGGTCGGTTGTCCAAACACCCCAGCCGGCACTAAGCATCGATACGGCCAGCATTGCATTTGGCAGTGTAGATGTGAACGTACCTGCGACCCAATCTCTGACCTTGACTTCCACAGGCAGTGCTCCAGTGACAGTCGTTTCTGCAACGCTGACGGGTGCTGACTTCAGCATGCCAGGAGCCACGTTCCCGGTTACGATAGACCCTGGCCAGTTCGTCGAACTGAATATCGAATTCGAAAAGACCTCAGCAGGCGCATCAACTGGACAACTCGTCATCACAAGCAACGCTTACGTCGGTGCAATGAAGACGATTAGTTTGAGTGGCACGGGGATTCAACATCAAGTTGAGCTGAACTGGTTTGCGCCCGCGAATTTGGACATTCCGGTCGTCGGATATAACATCTATCGTGCACTTGGTGGGAGCGCTGACTTCGAACGGATTAACCCTTCCCCCACTACGGAAACGACATTTACAGATGCCACGGTCAATGGCAAACGGATCTACGATTACTTTGTCCGGAGCATGGATGAGACCGGGATGGAGAGTTTCCCTTCCAACCTAATCAGCCTGACTATCCCTTAGGGAGATCATGGTGCGATTGGCTTCGATTTCAAAGGCATATGCGGATCTCGGAAAGCAAAATGGCAAACGCCCCAGCAGCAGCACATGAGGTGATGGCGATTGATCAGCACCTGACAATATTGAGGGCCTCGATTCCCTTAGTGGCATTGCGAGTATCGATTACCAACTGAGCGTTCTCTGCAATCCAGGCGTAGTCGTACTCTGAGTGGTCAGTTACAATCACGACGCAGTCGAACTCAGGGAGTCGGTTTAGGGGCGTGTTGGTCATATTGAGTGCGTACTTACGCCCACGACCAATGAAAGGGAAAAAGGGATCGTTGTATTCTACCTCGGCTCCATATGTTTTCAGCAGTTCGATAATAGTGAGGGAAGGAGATTCGCGGAGATCATCGATGTCACGTTTGTACGCCATCCCAAGTATCAAGACTCTTGAGCCATGAAGCGCTTTACCACGTTCGCTCATGGCTTTCATGATGTTCTCGACCACGAAGTAGGGCATGTCCAGATTGACCTGTCCGGCGAGCTCGATAAACTGTGAATGAAAGTCAAACTCCCTGGCCTTCCAAGACAAGTAAAACGGATCGATAGGAATGCAGTGCCCCCCTAGGCCGGGTCCTGGATAGAACGCCTGGAAACCGAAAGGTTTCGTCTTGGCGGCATCAATTATCTCAAAAATGTCAATTCCCATGCGCATACAAAGTTGCTTCAGTTCATTCACTAGTGCGATGTTCACGCAACGATATATGTTCTCAAGAAGTTTGACCATCTCTGCTGCAGCGGGTGACGAAACGGGAACGGTGCGATTGAAGATGGTAGCATAAACTGCGGACGCCAGACTGAGTGCCACTGGACCACACCCACCAACGACCTTGGGAATATTACGTCGCTCGACTGTGTTGTTTCCGGGGTCTTCCCGCTCAGGCGAGAAGGCCACATAGAATCCAGTGCTCTCTTCGTCTCGCGCAACTCGGAGGCTCCCAGGATTGCCCTGCTCCAGCAGTGGTACAACAACCTCCTCTGTTGTGCCAGGGTAGGTAGTGCTTTCCAGAATGATCAGTTGTCCTTCCTTGAGGAGCGGCGCAATGCTGTTCACGGTGGAGGTAATGTAACTCAGGTCGGGTTCGTGGTGGTCGTTCAGCGGGGTTGGCACGCAGATGATGACGACGTCCATCTGGGCGATCTGGCCATAATCCGCAGTGGCAATAAAGCCGCTCCTTTGGGCCGACTGGATCTCAGTGCCGGGAATGCGAACGATGTACGATCCACTTCTATTCAGGGTTTCCACTTTCTCTGGATCGATGTCGAAGCCGGTGACTTTGAAGTGTTGCTCACTGAATAGCAGAGCCAGCGGCAGGCCCACATAGCCCATTCCAACTATGCCAATGTGCGCATTGCGGCTTTCGATCTTCTGCCTGGTCTCTGTTGTTCTATCTAGATAAACAGTGGTCACCGGTCACTCCTTGTACGGAGAATTTGTTATGAACTTGCAAATTGGAGTCGTTTGTATCGAGACTGGTCGATATAGTAAGGTTCGTGCTCTTGATAATCAGACCTTCAAGAAGCGCTGCTGAAACGCCTTAGCAGTCAATAGGAGAGGTCGGTTTTTGCTGAGGTAATTATCACGAATCTCCGAAAGCCTTCTTCGCAAGAAAGCCCGCGCTTTCCACCGAAGCCCAAGTCCTCTGATGTCGATCTCCCTATTTCGATGGACCGATGTGAAGGTCCGCGAGCTTCCAGGCGGCAATTCTACTGAGATCCGGAGTCCGGCATCGTAGATTCTGATGCCGAGGTAAGGCGATCCATCCATTAACACTTGCTCGGCAAGAGAGTCACTGCGAGAGCTGACCCACTCGATTGAATAGAGCTGACTGAACTCGGAGTCGTTCGATAGTCGGACAGTACCCGAGTATGCACGAATATGCTGGGTACCATCGGGTGTTCTCCTTGTAAGAATCGAATTACAGGCCAGAGTCGCAAGGTTGGACCAGAGGATTTGAGGCGCCAGAGAGTTAATCTTGCTGGCGATTTCAGCCAAAGGCTCCGGATGTTCAAAGAGATCGTGGTGTTCGACGATCAAAACGGGCCTGCCGAAAAATAGGTCGAAGGCTATATCTTGGCTCTGGATATTGCGGATGGATTTGCGCTGGAACAACGGAAAATCCCCATATTTGAGAACGGCTGGTTGAGCCAGGTCACCAATTGTCAACGGGACAACCTGTTGCACAGGATACGGGATCGTATTTACGGCAGCATAGAAATTGCGGGATTTGAGGGCCCTCATTGCCTCGACTGAAAACTTACCTTGCGGAAACACCATGACCCTGTCGCAAGGAAGGCCAGTCGACTCAAGGTGCGAACTCATCCTGCCTTCAGCGACACGGAGCAGGGAATTGATCAGTGTCGGGTTGGTAGTGCCGAATTCCCCGTCTGTGTGATCGTTTCCGTGAAAGCAGATTGATAAGCGCTTGGGGTTCTCCACGAACATTCTTGCGGTTCTGAGCGAATTCCTACGGAAATTGTGAGGGATAAACGCAATGGCGGCATGGAAGTTGTTCCGTTCCGCCAGACGCAGGAGAGAGTCGAAATTCAGAAATCCGTAATTCTTCTGCAAGAGCGGATCGTCGATGACGACAGATGCATAGGGCTTGCCCGGCCGCCAACACTCATCGTCGGCCACGTGGCGGAGGGCCATCGCCTGGGGTACAAACCGGGAAAAGTACTCGATCAATGGTGCGTGGCCGACTTGAGAATTCACGTCGACGACATCATTACTGGCAATAAAGAGGATTTCGGCTCGTTTAGACTTTACAGTCGCCATAAAAGGGCGGCCACCGATGGAGATCAGTTTGCGGACAGCCGCGTGATGGAGCCCCATGGTCAAGACATGATCATTGGCTGGATTCGCGGAGCCGAAGGAAAGCCCCGAGAAGGCCTCGCATATATCTCGCGCATCTTCAGCAACCACGTAAGGGGAATTCTCTGGCTCAATCGCTTCGACGGACTTGAACATGCCCCTTGAAAGAGCTGCAACTAACTCGCTGTCGAAGGGATCCGCAGACAAGCCATATACCAAAAGGTTTGTGAAGCGAGATACAAGATAGTCGATCAATTCGGTTGAAACATGTTCTCTTCCGGTCCAATCCTGCAAGACGCGAGGGTTCACGGCGAGGCACAAGCGCCCATCCGGAAGCGAACGTTCGAGAAACTCCGGGTGTGGAGTCAGGTCCTCGAGTGCGCAAGTTCCACAAGGGATACCGAGAAACTCGGCCAGACGGACCATGCGAGCATCCACTTCTCGAAGCTCATAAACATATGGAACAACCAGTTTCACACTCGCCTTTTCTTTCCAGGGCTGCGGATCACGATTCAGTAGGAGTTGTCTTTGGTCCCAACGCCCGATAACGAAATGTCGCGAACGACCCCGATGCCTGAGCGGCTAATGGACCTTTTCAAGATACTCGATGAGCAACCTTTCGCGTGTGATGAACCATGCGATCCGACGGCCGCCGAATGCCACTGCAGGTTGAGGCCGTCGGATTAGAACCAGGCCCCGTGCCGACGCGTCCAATACCGCCTGCTCGAGATTGTCCACCTCATAGCAAAGGTGATGCAGGCCGCCGCCACGCTCGAGAAACTTCTCGATAGGGGAGCCTGGACCTGCGGGTTCGACCAGTTCGATGCTGGGGGCGCCAAGGGCGTCTGGGTATATGAATGCCACGCGCACTCTCTGCACAGGGTCGTACTGAATTTTTGACCAATAGCTTCCACCTACCGCTCGACAGAAGTTTTCAATTACATCTGAAATGGACGCTACAACGAATCCGGTATGATGATGCCGCTCACCGGCTCTTCCGGAGAATAGTGATATGAAGTTGTAATAGGGCAATTGGCTTTCCCTCATCACAAGACCCTCAGTCTCAGAACTCCCCATATAATCCTTCTAACCGCATCCCGGCAGACAGAGGTACTGCGACCATTTGAGGTCCTCTGGATCCGGGGCAAATCCGCGAGGAGTGATAAGAGGGGTTAATAAGGCGACCAGCAATCCAAGCTCGTCTCCAATCCCGCACGGGTTCATTTCACTTGGGCTGGTCTGCTCTTGGGGATTGGTTTCAGCCGTCTGGAAAACTCCTTGATTGGGGTAGCGGGCCACAAAGGCACACCACATATCGCGACGGGAACTCCAGGGTTGCCCTGGACTACTGTCATAGCTTGTACCGAACTGGACACAACGCTTCCAGCCGTAATCACGGCGCCATCACCAATTTCAACGTCAGGAAGAATGATTGCGCCTGGGCCAATGAAGACTTGTTTCCCAATTCGAACACCGCTGCGCAATTCTTTGAAATGCGCAATGACGATTACGCCAATCCCGATAAACGTGTCGTCTCCAATCGAGATCAGATGTGGGGACTGCGTCTCGAGAACCACGTTGTAGCTGATCCAGACATTGTTTCCGATGTGCACCCCGCGCGCACGGTGCAGCAGTACGCGGAGGTTCTGGCCACCGGGCAAAATCATAGCCATCGTCTGCAAGATTCTGATCACCAATCCCTTGAACGGATTCTCTTTCATGCTTCTACGTCACCATCGATCGAGATTCGGCCTGGCTGAATACTGAGTCTAGAATTCCAACTAATCTACAATCGAGGCTATACTTTCCGGTATTTGCCGTTGTCCCATTAAATGCAACTTCAGCGAGTCAAAGGTTTCCAGATCCATTAGTTCAGACATGTCAATCTGCACACCGAATTCCTCGTCCAGAACTGCCAGAAGCGTCACGCCGCGCAGTGAATCCCAACCTGATATCGCATCAAAGTGTGCGGTCCTGATCTCATCACAAGTAGCGCCAGGAAAGGCTGACACAAAGCATCGGATCAAGCGATCGTCGTAGTCATTCATTAGTATTCACCTCACAAGCATTCTATGGATTCCGTGTGTCTCCCAATCAATCCAGGGCTGAACAAATATGGATTTGCCTCGAGTCGGACGTTCGCCCCTTGGCGAGTATATTCAATAGGAGGCTTCTAGCCATTGCTCTCGTGTTTTAAGGTCTAAAAGGCAATTACAGTCGCCACGCGCTCTACAATCCATTCTCAGTCTTAGGCACTGACCGTCCCTCGACATGATGGTAGAGTTCTGGAAGGCTGTGAGCAAACTGCTCTCTTGAAATGCGGATACCAGGGGCAGGCGGACTCCCCAGCAATTGCGTTAGGAAATCCTGCAGCGAGCCATTTCGTTGAGTGGTCTGGTAGTCGAATGCAATCTCGTCAATGTCAAAATGTTCAAACAAATGTTTCAAGCACTGATGTTCAATGCGCCGCGAAAATGCCCTGCAGCTCATCACCCAAGCTTGCACTGAAAGCTTCCGGCCCTCGGTCTTCCCTAGAATTACTGCAATTGTCCCCAAGGGTCCGAACTTGTCCCTGTAGGAAGCGCAGAGGCCGAATGCTGATGGATCACTCAAGAAGTTCCTCCAGTCCGACTCGCTGTAGCGCCTGCCATTGAGATTGAATTGGTTAGTTTTATTGACAAGCTCGAATGCCCTGGCATTGCCGCCTATCTTTGTAAAGGTGAAGGCGATGAAAGCTTCAGCTGTGCGGAGATGGTCTTCCTTGGAAGTGGAGCGTGAATCAAGCGAATCTCGCCACTCGCTTGAGCGTCGAATGCTTTCCAGACGAATCGAATCATCATCTGTCAGCAGGGGCTTTCCGAAGTTCTCACGCAAATGCTTGAAAAGATTAAGAATGCCCAGGTAATTGTCCTTGGGAAAGAGGATGCACTCCATCGCGGGAAACGATGCCCTGACTTCATCCACTTCCATCGGACTATCGTCAATGAACACAACAGAATCGGGGCTGACGTTCCACGTGTGAAGTATGCGCCTTACAGACTCTGACTTTGGAGACCAGTGGACTTCGAAAGGAAAGATGTCGCTCTTGGATATGAGCATGTCCCTACCTTCAAATGCCTTGTCCACAAGCGCGGAGTCGTTTTTGCTTGCAACCCCTATCAGCACACCTGCGCCAGCAAGCGAAGCAATCAACTGTTGGTACAGACCATGCAAATGCGTGTGCCGCTCAAGGTCCCAGGAGATGCCTGTCACGCCGTCTTCACCTAGGATGCCCGCCCAGAGAGTGTCATCTAGATCCGTAATCAAGCCCTTTTGTGGCGGCCGACAATCTATCAAATTCGCAAGCATCCCCGCAAGCGCGGATGCATGGGTGAGACTGTAAGGAAAGCCAGTCAGGACGTCGGACCTCAGATCATACCGCTGGGATGGAGGAGATATCTCAGCCAGAAACTGTGCGTTCGCGATATGTATGGCAGGCTCTTCGGACAGAGACGCCGCGAGCACTGCGGCGATCTCGTGTAGTCGCAACTCTGACGGACAGGTGTGATCTGGCGACGTCCAAAATGCCGGTGGCATTGGCAGGGTCGGCATGCAGATCACAGTCGGCACGAGGCCTGAAGCCCTGAGTAGTGCGTCTCGTAGACGTATCGCCGCCTTATTGGCGGACTCGGCAATATCATTTAGATTCGATGGCCGCCATCCACCCAGACTGCGCATTCCCAAGCGTGAATCTAGATCTTCCCATTCAACTAGAACCGTTAATACGTGAACATTAGATCGTTCCAAACGTTCAATGCTTCCGGCCAAATCTCCGTATATGCTAGTCTCAATGGTGTACAGGCGCTTCGGATACCGACTTCTCAGGCGTGCTTCAAGAAATGTCTGAAGATGAAGCGGCGTAAAGCCGCAGGCTAGGTGAACATTCAGTTGGGATGCATCAGTCGCGACAGGCTGCCTGAGAACTTCCAATGCGTCAATGAGCTTCATACGTCTCCGAAGTGAATGTGCAAAGAAGAGGGCGAGGGTCCAATCAATAGAGGCGCATGCACAGCCAGCGCTCAACCGTGCTACGGCCGTCACGGTGCAGCTTCACGCAGTCATTCGGGTCATTTGGCGAGTCAGAGCCTGGCTCGACTAAGAGTGACCTGAATACAGCGTCCTCCAGCGTGTCGATTACCGCATCAGCGGAGACTTACCCTGAATCTCCTCAAGGAAGTTGTCCAATGCCGATAGTTGGTCTCGCCACCGGCCGAAGAGGTTGAGGCGAATCCTGCCTGCAACAACGGCACATTGTTTAACCTATGCAGCCTGGAGCGAGGCACCATGCAGTTATGACATTAGCATTTTAGTTTGGGCCCGACTTAGTTTGCCCTCATCTCCTGCGATATCCCGTCGCCCCTCCGTAAGAGCCATAGCAGGGCAAACATGCAGGTCAATGCTATCGAGAAGAAGATAATTCCGCCCTGGTGATGGAATCTACCGGTCAGGTATCCTGGATCTACTCGAGTTCCGAGCATTGCAATTACGAAAATGCGGAGACCGTTCTTGGCGATAGAAAGAGGAACTGCGATGGAGACTGCTAGGATCTTTCGCCAGGGAGAAATGAGCAGAACCTGAGCTAAAACTAGCGTTGTCACAAGCAGCATCGAACTGGATCGGATGCTGCTGCACTCTTGGGCAACCTGCACTGTTAGGCCAGGGATTGTGAGAAGAAAGCCATCTTGAGCAATGGGAATACCAAATACAACGAAGAGCGCGCGTGCCGACCAAGCCGACCCCTGTTGCAGCAGTACCACGATCCAGTCCACAGCCACATTTGGAAGCGGGACCATACAAAATAGCATGAGTAGTGGGAATAATGCCAACTTGGCAGTTCTTGACCCGAGACAAAGTACAAAAGCCCCAATCCACCAAACTACCAGCGCAGACATCTTGATCGTGAGTTGCACATCGAAGGGCAACGAAGCTGACCAGACACTGGCAAAGCCGGCCGCTACCGCGGAGACTGCCAGGAATAGTGAGCCGGCGAGAACGCTCGGGGCAAACATGGTGCGTAGAACTCGCCACTCTTGAGTGATCAGAGCAGCGCTGATGGGAAGAATCAAGAGAATGTGAGTGTATGCCTGGTCGCGCGAGGACAATACAAGAGTATCGACAAAGGGACGCCACCCAACGAGTAATGAAAGTGCCCAGAGGAGGGCCAAACCAGCCTGGAGCCTGCTAAATCTGGTCATGGAATGTCTTGCTCCTTATCAAACATTGCCTAAACCGCAATAGTCTTTGCCGCAACAGGTGTTGTCTCTATTTCAATTGGCGCAGGCGGCGGGTTGCTCACGAATGACGAAAGCCGTGTTGGCGTATCGTTTAGCGGTGAGTCAGCGCGTTCGTATACGAGTCTGCCCTCAACCTCTCTGGCAAATGCCAACACTGCGCGCTCGGCGCCTTCACCTACAATCCTCCAAGTCCCGTTATCTTTGACAAGCGACATCCGGCTCCGCGTCCGCCACCAAGCATTGATTTCCCCCGGAAGAGCGAACCAAAGAGCCTTACTCTTGCGAAACTGGGTCAACAGCGCAAGCAAGTCCTTATAGACAGCCAGTGTTTTCTCTTCGTTAATGTAATCAGGGTGAACTATGAAGCTAGCCATGCCGCTTTTAGCGAGAATCATCTCAAGTTGCGTCCTCCACAGGGTAGTGGAATGCTGGTTCAATACGTGGAACAGGGTGTAATCCTGGACGGTAGTAACTGGTAACTCGAGAACCTCTCCAATGAAGTACGGCATTACCGTGCAACAGCCGCCCCTCTGCGGATCAAGGTGCGCAACATTTGGAATCGACATATCAAAGGAAAAGGCTATGTCTCTATACCATTCAGGTTTGCGGTAGAGTACGGCCGATCGATATCCATTTGCGCCGTATTCCCGACCGTAGCGATTAATTTGAGCGAAACGCCTTACAAATTCCTTTCGATTGTCGAACAACCGACCGTCGTGGTTCAAATCCTGAACGCAAATCTCAAATCCCCGATCACGGAATTGCCTTAGGAATTCCTGCGTGACGTGGTATCGCCCTTCCGGGACAATCTGGAATGACGCCTTTACTCCATAAGAATCATCGATGTCCATCAGACGCCCGCAGAAGTCACGCCCAGCAGCCATTTCAACATCGTGTGTCATTGATAAGCAGCCGCTCGCGCCATCAGGCCAAAACCATATGAATGGAATACGGTCAGCACCACTGGCTCGCAACGAAAGAAGCAACAGGTTCTCGCAGATACACTCGACTGTGGTATCAACCGGCCACCGTGGAAATTGCGTCTTCTTCCAATTGGCAGCCCGCAGTCTCTGAATGTTCCCGCGCAGCCAGCGGTTTGTAATCGGACGAAGCCAGTAGTAGATCTTCTTGAACGCGCTCTCGTGTCGACTCAATTGGACACTAGTGTAACGCTCCAATCGAAGATTATCGATAACCTCACTTGGATTAAAGGGGAGTACAACTTGTGTGCCGTCAAATTCCACTCTGGGTAGCATATCGCAGAGTGAATCACTCGGCCCCGGAAGGAGAGCATGTCTTAATGAGCGGCCATAACATGTCGTATTCGGCCCAAAGTGAAAGTAGCCTGAATCCCGGGAGATTCCTTGCCTGAGACCGAAATCCAGGAACTCCTCCGGACAGCGATACCGCTCGCGAACGGCTTGCGTCAATGTGCTGTCGAGTGTTGTGCGGGGGCTGGACATTGATTGAGATGATACCCGTATAGGCGTTCATTCGGCGATCATTTCAGTCAAGGAATGATCGCGCTCATAAACATTTGAGGCTAGCCGATGTGCCGGTACAACAATTGACCCGCTCTGGATGAAAGTGCGTCGGGTAGGATCGAGAAGAGCCGCCGGGTTGCCGGTAAGTACGAGCCCACCGCACCGGTCCCCACCATGGCCTGTGGATAGCGAAGATAACTGATCTGCCTGCGCTCAGCCCCGAGCCGGTCCTTGAACTCGATGAGCCCTCGATTGTCAAGGCTCGTGCGCCCAAGGTCAAGTTGCTCTGCGCCTGCAGTCCTGCTCTCCTCAATCAACTTCCAAAACAGAAATGGCATGCCGGCAAGGTGATGAAACCTCTCGTCTGAGCAACCGTATTTGTACACTACGGTGCTGCGGTGTCGCAGAGAGAGGATCGCTGCGATCGGATTGCCCTCTTTTCGGGCCATGCGGATCTCCACATCAGGACTCATGTACTCAATCAGGTTTCGAAACCAGGCGCGGGGTTGAGGAAGTAGCTGATGACGTCTCCTTGTAATCAGGAGGAGTCGGTAAAAGTCGTCGATAATATTCTTCGAGCACCCTTTCTCGTAGAAGAGTTGCTCACGCTCAGCGCGTCGTATGCGCCGCTGGAGGCAACTCTTATGTAAGCCGCGAAATAGCTGTTCGACTGGAGGAGTCAAGTCTAGAGAATGAAACCAGAAGACTTCGCTTGTTGCCATGCCAGAGTCCAGGGGTAACTTCCAAGAGAGAGGCCGAAGCTCGACATACTTCCATTTCTGCCGAACGCACTCCGTTCGCATCCACGCTGTGAAATCGGAAGCATCGTCCATTTCACGCAACAATGGTTCGGCGTGGTCTGCGAAGGGTAATGAAACCAGGCGGCAACCGGTGATGGAACTGCGAATGTCGCAAAAAGGAACCCCGTCCGTTAGCCGCTCTAAAGGGGGCGTCCTTGTCAAAATCAAAGGACGATATCCGTAGGTTTTAGCTAGGGCCTTTAGCCAACCTGGCTGATGAAACACGGATGCCCAGCGGTGGGTTGAGACTAAATCCTCCCATCGGCTATCCAAGAGTGGATCTATCGTGTAAAGCTGCATGGAGGGTGCTTTCGCATGTCTCTGTGGTGAGTCCATGAACACCAATCTGCTGTGCCGACTCCGTCAAAGACATCGCACCTGGTATTGCCGCGGCAAATAGATGTGTGCCCTGGCGTAGGAAAGGGTAAAGACCAGTGTGCCAGGAAGTGTAACGATTTTGAACGTGATTCAAGAAAACTCATAATTACACGACATATTACCGCATCGTTGTTGGTGTGAGTTTGCACAGAGATAACTCTAGTCAGCCTCGGCTGATGATCCTGGGCCTACGCCATTAGACGATCAACTAAGTCAAGATAAATGTGCTTCTTGGCCTCCCAGCTATTCTGGACCACGAAGTCAGTACTGTGTTCACATAACTCTATACGGCGGCTGGGATCCTGCATGAGATCGAGCACTTTATTTGCCAGGTCCTCCGCACTCCCCGCCATGAAGAATTGCACAATGTCGTCGCTGAAATAGTGCTCGTCAATGCGTGTCCTTGATACGACAACCGGGATGTTCATGGCCATGAATTCCATGATCTTTGTGCTGAATGCCTCTCCGCCGAATGAATCATTAAACTTCGGGACGACCCCCAAATCGACCGTCGCCATGATCTCCGCGACCTCCTCCAGGGGGACTGGCCGCCTCATGGAAATGCGATCTTCTAGGTGAAGCTCGCTGATCATGGCCTCCAGCTTATCCCAGTCCTGTCCGCTCCCGACAATGAGGAGTTTCAGATTAGGTGCGCGATCACGCAGGAGAGACACGGCTTCAATGGCCAAGTTTAGACCCTGGTGTGAGTTGAGGCTGCCGGGATAACACATAACAAAGTCGCCGTTGGATGAGGTTGGCCGTGGCCGGCGCCAGAATATTGATAAGTCCGGATAGTTGGTGATCGCGGTGCACTTGTCCAGGCGGCCGGAGCGGCGGACGATCTTCTCAAACCAAAGGTCGTTGGCAAGAATGACGTGACTGGAATAGGCAATAGAGAGCCTTTCTATCTGAACAAGCGCGTGAAATACAAGCGAGCGCTCGTGAACCTTGAATTTGCTGGCGTAGAATTCGGGCGTAATATCGTGGATATCGAGTATTACACGGGCGCCCATGAGACGCGGAATGAGTGTGGCGAAGACTTCGAAGTCTGGAACTGAGTGGACATGGATTATGTCGTAGGGTTCTCGCAAGTGCTCAAGCGTGAGTAGCCACATCGACCGGAAGAAGAACAATAAGAGCTTCCGAAGGTAACTTACCGGACCCGTCTCATCGACTATTCGCTTTTGAATTCGAAAGACTCTCACTCCTTGGATCACATCGAAATGATCCTGCCCCTCGCGCGCCAGGCAGATCGCATCCACCTGGTCTCCGCGTTTGATAAGTGCCTCGCCATAGCGTCGACTCCTGTTATCCGACTCATAGAATGTATACGCCAACATGCATGCTCTCATGAAGTATCCTCCAACTGCTATCCCAAAAGGGCCGTCTAGAATTCGGCAAAGTGCTTAATCTGTGTAGAGAGTAGCTCTTATTGGAGCTAATGAAGTCAGAACTCCCCGGAACGTGCAGGAGTGATTCTCCCAAAGGTCCTAGCGTCGAAGGCGAGCCTAGCTAGAGCAAATATCTACTCAGCGGAATTTCACGAATACTCTCGTTTCTGGATGAAAGGGAGACAAATCAAGTTCGGAATCTGGAAGGCGAATGTCGCCCTCCAGACTCGCATAGAGCGACAAGGCCCAATTTGAATAGCTGGCGCAGGGGGTCACTCCCTTCAAGGTGCCGTGCTGTGGTCCGATGCTGCGGGCTTAAGGAATAGTAGCCTGAGTCTCTCAGCCTCTTCGCGCCGTAGGAACCGCACAAAGTCCAGGGAGACCATTCGTTTCTCTGTGGACAAGTATGAGATGCAGAAGCCGACCAGCCTCACGCCTGCGTAAAAGACAAAGGGTCGGGATGTGACTCTGAGCATTAGTCGGCCGAGCTCAAATACAGGATGGATGCCCAGAGAATAGTCCATTCTGCCTTGGCGAAATGCTCCACGCGCCCAGCCTGATGCCCCTCCCGTTGGTCGGTGATGGAAGACTCTCAAGCTTGCAATGGAGCGAACATGCCATCCATTCATTCGACTGAGGACATCGGCGTAGGAATCAGGGCCACCATAAGGTAGAGCAAGATAACATCCACCTATCGTATCGAAGCATTCGCGGCGGAAACACTGTGCCGCATGAGCAACTGAAGATTCTCTATTGAGTGCGCGAGGCCTAAACTCGCCGTCCTGCTTCTCGAAGATGTCACCGCCTGCCAATCCAAGCCTCGGATCCGTGGAAAATACGCTCAGCAGGTTCGAGAAATAGGAAGGATCAAATGTCACGTCTGCATCAACATTGCCGACGAAGTCGAAGTCTAAGGTCTTTAATCGAGCAAGGCCTGCATTTATGGCATGCACTTGGGCCGCAAAATTGCGCGGGTGATCCTCCTCGATCCTGAGCAACTCAATAAAATCACATTGCGCTGCGTATTGCCGCACAATCTCGTCGGTCCGGTCGGTAGATCCATCGCTCACAATTACCCATCTTAGCGGAGATACAGTCTGACCTATTACGGACTGTATCAGCGCCTCAATATAACGCTCTTCGTTGTATGCGGCTGTTACTAAAACGTATCGTTGTCCTTCTGGCATGGCATTCCTCATGACATCTTTATCCCTGCTTGACGGTTCTGAAAGATCATCCACTGAATGCATCTGAGGCTCCGTTTCGCTTTTGAAAGTGCCTTTGGCCGTTCAGGCTTCCTCACGATGCCAAGAATGCAATATCCCATTAACCGTACAATCTCGTGAAGGGAGGCGACAGCCTCGTAGCCAATTGTCCAGAGGCGGCCATGGTGTTTCTTGCATAACTGCAAGTTCGCACGTCGCATCTCAATGTAGAACCGAACAGGCGCAACAGCGGAACTCGCTCCGCCGTAATGAAAAGCAGATGCTCCGGAGAAATAGACGCGCTTCCAGCCAGCTTTGTGAAATCTGTAGGACCAGTCAATGTCTTCACCGTACATAAAGAAGTCGGCATCCAACATCCCAACCTGTTCAAGCGCCTCTCTTCGCACCATGAGAAACCAACCGTTCAATACCTCGACCTCAGCGGTTTGGCCGTTGTTGAAGTCGTTCATCATAATTCCGGTGAGGCTCCTGGAGCTTCGGAAGACACGGCGAAGTGCGAGCGCGTCGCACAGGCTTCTCCAGAGAGTGGGAAACCTCATATATGATCTTCCGACCTGACCGTTAGGACAGAGCATCCTGGGGCCAAGCATGCCCACAGACGGACTGGCCTCCATAAACACATGCATGTTCGGGAGGCAGTCGAGAGGAACCTTGACGTCGGAGTTAACAAGGCAAACATATTTGCCAGTGCTGGCAACCATTCCGATGTTGTTCGCTTTTGCGAACCCCAGGTTGGCGCTGTTGTGAATCAGACGGACCCACGGAAACTCATGTTCAACGAGGTCAGGGGTACCGTCAGAAGATGCGTTATCTACCACAATGATCTCTACGGTGGGATCACCTTGGTAGTTGCGAAGCGAGTCAAGACACTCCCAGGCAAATTGCTTGCCATTCCAGGTGACAATGATGATAGAAAGCGCGATTGGCTGGGTGTTCATTGTAAGTCGGTGTGAAATACGGACCGCGAGTATCTGAGTGCAATCGAGCTTAGACGTACGACAGATAGCCTGTGCGGGTTTGTCTCTAAGAGCAGATCTTCTCGAAGGTGGCTGGAATGCCAGTAGTTAACCGATCAAGAATCTGCTCAGCACGTCTCGCCCACGAATGATGCTCTCTGACAAACAACCGGGCACGTTCGACCGCTACGCGAGCATCAGGATTATCCCTGTCGGCATCCAACTTAGCAGCTAGATCGGAGCCGTCTGGCGCCACTTGTAGTATTGCGTTGAGTGGTAAGAGCATCTCGTATTCGCCGCTTCCGGGTAGGACACCTATGAGCCGCGCACCTGCTGACAGACCTTCCAGGTATCGCATAACAAACGGGCTATAGCCTTGGGTTCGGGCGGGACTCGGCAAATTGGGAGGTGTCACAAGGAAGTATTGAGAGCGGCCAACCAGCCTCCCGATTTCTAACGGATCACGTATTTCGCCATTGCTTGAATGCTCATATTTCAGCCCACGATCTGAACAATAGCGAATCAGTGCCTGATGCAATGGTTCGTAACGACGGCCCATCGAATAGGCAAAGATGGGCTTCTCACCAGGCACCGCATCGAACACGTTTGTATCGACACCGAATGGCATCCACTCAAACTTAGCCGAAGGGAAGCGCGTTTTTAGCTCTTCGTAGGCCTCGCGAAATGCGACGAAACATGGATCTAGGTGCTGAAGGACAGCAAGTGCACCGATCTTCAAATGTGAAACCTTCCAGGCGTCTATCACGTATGCGGATCGTCTTGCGAAGCCCGCGAGCAGCGAAGTTACGAAGACCGGAAGTTCTGGTCGAGAGGCAAGTTGCATCCAGAATAAGGTGTCCGCAGGGCGTACGCTGTGAAGAACGCGTCGCCATTCCTGCATACTCTGATAGGCAAAGGCAGGAGGCGCAATCAACTGGCCCTTGCTCATTGCAGCCAATGGTTGCAGCAGAGGAGGTCCAAGCGTCGACCAGTTTACCCAAGGGTTCAAATTCTGATTGGAAAGTACTCCGAGATGCATGTGATGCCTCAATCTGGAGATTCAGAAGACGGACAGAAAATGGCGGTGCATGATGAAAGATGCGCAGCGGTGAGTGTTGTGGTTAGAGTGGTATTGCTTTAGGGAGGGAATTGATCCCCATTCCCAAGGTCTTCAGCCAGTAACTCTCGCCATCGAAGCGACAGGTGTCAGCGACTCAATGTTCGCTCGATTCTGCGCATGTTTCAGCACTCTGGCTTTGTCTTTCTTGGGAATTGTAGCGACCGAGATAATGCACAGGAGGGCATACCATGAGAATCTTGTCTGGTCGAAATAACTAATGCCAAAGTAACCGAGGCAGTGGGAGAACAGTGCAACACCGATAAGCCACAGCAGCCACTCCTGCTTCAAATCCTGCGAGGTCCGTATCCGTGCCTTGCCTATCCTGCTGAATAGCCGCTTAATGAGCAGGATGAAGCAGACCAGCGTTACGAGTCCTCCGGTCTCACCCTCGACAATCCATTGTTCACAGAGGTCGTCAAGGTTGCCATACCTCGCCCACGTAGCCTGTTTGTCGGTTCCCAATAGCCACCATTCGCTGAAATGCCGGAAGAACATATCGATAAGTTCAGCGCGGTGCCAGCCTGAGTTCCCCCCTAGAAGGTGCACGCGAGCGATAATGAACCAGACAGGTGCTTTCATGGCCAAACTGCAGGCGATTAACAGGATCACGAACACCCACCGTACGGCGCTCATTCGCCCACGAAGGGGCCAGAAGCAGATACCTGCGATTACGGCCAAGTAGGACAACAATGGGGTGGAGGAGGAGGAGCCGATGACCATGGCAGTGCAACCGGCCACGCCCAAAGCAGCCATGATCTTGGTCCTTCTGCTGTCCCAAAGCCAGACAAGAAACGGAAGCACAGTAGCTGCGAAAGAGCCGGCCAGAATCGGGTGAGCGAATGGCCCCTGTGCACGAATCGTGCCCCAACGCTTACCTGGGATAGGAGGGAGGCTTCCGAAGTAAGCAAACAGGTTCCGGTTTTGAACGCGCTCGTATACTAAAGCAACGCCGAGGATGGCGACGATAATTGCAAATGTCTTCGCAATCCGTCTAATGTCCTCGGTATCACGGATCAGAAACCGGAGAAAATAGTATCCACCCAGAGTGTCCCACAAGAAGGCAATTTTGGAGATGAAGGCGGCTGCGTTGCCCCAGTAATAGAGAGTAGAGACGACCACATGAAGGACAGCCCAGCAGGTGAAAAGTTTGTCCAGATCGTTCCACCCGCCAGGAAGTATCGGAATCCTCGATCCCACGTTTTCCCGCGCCAGCCGCGCGAGCCCAATCATGATCAAGATTCGGGGAACATACAGATGGACACCGAAGACATAAAGCTCCTGACCGGCAGGGAGGAGAAACAAGGCAAGCAAGAAAGCCACCACCACGTGCTTCCGCGGAAGCCAAAGGACCAGGGCAATGGCGGCTATCAAGGCGACGAGCACCACGGGGTGCATTATGGTATCAGTGGCTCCGCCCCCAAACGTGCCAACTATGGAGATATGCGACTGCACCTAAGCCCACCTCATAATCTGCGGTATACACAAAGGAATGTGGAAGTGAGACAGACGCTCGTAGCATGAGGTTCGTTGCAGTGAGCGCAAATCGCTTACCCTATCCTGGATTCGGTTACAGGACGAGGTCCTGAGCCCTCGCGCCTCTTGGAGTTGAAGTGAAAGACATGTTCTTTGTAAGAACGGCATGAATATATTCCTCAGGCCCGACGAGAGAAATCCCGATGTGGACTAAAGGCAGTATGCAAAGTCGAAAAGCCTTGCGTGCAATTCTCCCAGGGATGCCCAATTCTGGGGTCAGGGATAGCGGTGTGCGCGAGGCACCCATCCCTCGCAGTAAATCATCAACCAAATATCGAGCGCTGTATTCGACAGCAGGAAAACGGTTTGCAGGCAGGGCCGTAGTTTCCAGCCCAACGACGGCAGCCATTGCTCTTAGCGAATCTGGTGAGAAGTGTGTCAAGTGGCGCGGCAGCTCCAGGCCGTACCAGTAGGACCGAAATACGCGCACCGCCGCGGAGTCTATGTTTGGCACCATGAGATAAAATATGCCGTCAGGCTTCAGCCATTCCCGCACCTTAGCCAGGACACTCCGGGGTTCATAGACGTGTTCCAAAACGTCGAAACATGTGATGACATCAAAACTCTCAGGAGGGAAGCTCGCCTCAAGGATGTCACCGTGAAAGATCTGACCGCCAGACCGGGCCTCTGCCATTTTTGCCGCATCAGCGGACATCTCAATTCCGGCGAGTTGCCAGTGTGGGCCCCTCATCGATTCCAGAAAGGAACCGGAACTACAACCCAGATCGAGAAGCGTCCCGGCGGCCTTGTAATGTGAGATAAGCCGCTTTCGGGGCTCCCAATACCCTAAAGAAGAAGCCCCCTTCCCGATTAACCTGTCATAGTCAGACCCGTAATGTTCAGCCATTTCTGATGCGGGGGGCGGATTCCTCAAAAACACAAGCGAACATTGGGAACACCGAACCAAGCGGTATAACTTCCTTCTGCCATTGAAGCGATCAGGGCCCTGGAGAAAGTCTTTCGCATCCCCATTTCCACAACCCGGACAAATCGTGCGATCAAGTCCGCCAATGTCAGCGACCGCGTCCAGGGGTTGTAAGACAACATTGCTCAATGTATTTACTCAAGCAGACTTCTTGATTATGAGACGGAAGGTGTTGCGAGCACTCTCGACTTCGTTGGCATTCGATTCAGACTTGCGACTGGCCCAGAGGCGCTTACTCGTGTCCAGAGACTCCGACCTGTGTTAGGACAAGTTTCCACATTCTGCGGCCGCCTTTAAACACGAGGCAAAGAGCTGAGTACGCCACAGAGAATAGAACTGCATCGATGAAGAGTCTTGCAGCCGAGTGGAAATGTAGAAGATGCCCCGCGAAGTTAACGATTAAGGCAGCCGCGGCACTCACAATGAACGGTGGTGACAAGACCAAGGCAAAGTCACGAAGTCGGACGGGTGACTGCCGGCACGCATCGATGATGAAAAGCGCAAAACACAGTGTGAAGGTAATGCTAAACGAGGCCGCCACCCCTGCTGCGCCCCATTTCAAGCCAACAGTAAATCCGGCGAGAATGATGGGCGATGAAATAGCCGCCCAAAGTAACAGCCTGTTAGTCTTCCCAAGCGAAGTAAAGATCCACTCCGGTGCCGAACTGATGGTTCCAACCAGAGCGGCGGGCGCCAGCAAGCGGAATATTTCAACTGCCCCCAGCCAATTTGGCCCGAGAAGCGTCAAGACCAGAAGTCGTGCATCCACGAACGCAAAGACGATGATCGGCATGCCTATAAACGCAACGCCTTCGACGGCTCTGAGGAAGAAACGCCGGTACGAGTCAGGCTGCCCCTGCAGGCGGCTAAGGGCGGGAAGGACCACTCCGTTTACGGGAGCGTTGATCTGTTGGACGGGAAATATCAGTAACGCGTACGCCTTCGAATAGATCCCGAGCGGACCTGATCCCAGGAAGCGCCCAATCAAGACGTTATCTGTATTACGTGTGAAGTAGGTCAGCAGGTTATAGCACATTAGATGTCCACCGAAGCCTAGCATCGAACCAACTCCGGCACACCTGCTTGGCCACGCTGGTCTCCACCCGGAGGCAACCCAGGCGAGCAGGACCGTGACCCCACCGCCTACGATTCCGTTAAGTACCAGTGCCCAATAGTGCCATCCCGCTTTTGCCAGTCCAATTGCAACCAAGGCACTTACCAGCTGAGGCAGCGTTTGGACGAGCGCCATAGCGTTAAACCGCATCTGCCTGGTTAGCAAGGCATAGTGCTGATTCGTCAGCCCACTGAACACAAACGGCCCGGCCAAGACGAGAGTGACCATTGTTAACCTGGGCTCGTGATAAAACCAGGCGATTACCGGGGCTAGTGAAGCAACGACTGCGGAAATGAGCAGGCTGAATCCAATATTGATCCAGAACAGCGTGCTGACTTGCTTGTGTGTAATCTCGGCACGCTGGATCGTGGCACTTGCAAGTCCCATATCCCCCAACATCCAGAGAAGTCCTGTGAAGGCGGTCACCATGGCCACAATGCCGAAGTCAGCAGGCATCAACAGCCGGGCGAGAATCGCGGTGGAGGCTAACTGTATTGCGAACTTCACCACTTGAGCGGCGAGCATGACTGCGCCGCCACGAATGGACCGTCCCTTCAGATCCGCATGCAAGTGGGATGTCGTGAAGAAGCGATCTTCAATTGACCGGTCCGCATTTGCGTCCGTGGGTTGTAACAACAGAGCGTGGCTCAATCCTGGTAACCAATAGAAAGGGAGACTAGGGATCTTTCGCGACCGCCTATTTAACTGTTCCGGTCACGCCTATGGGGGGATTCGGACCCTGCACTTGGAGGGCGCCAATGTCCCACCCACCGACTGGTGGCCGCGCGACACCAGTCTTGTCAAAACACAAAGGGCCCAAACCGGAGACGCTGCATAGGAAAGTCAGGTTCGTTCCTGCATGAAGATCCGGCGAAGCAGGCGGCAATTTGTAGCTTGCATCGATCTGTGAGTTGGAACTGATGGAATGGGTGTCAAATCCGCTCTTTACCCAAGGCCCGTTGTAGGATGAACCACAGGTGGAAGGGGTACCACCAGTCTGCGGCCAGCACCAGTAAGCGCCAACACCTGAGATCGAGAGCCCTCGCCCTCCATAAAAGCTATTGTAATCGGCAGCAGCAAGAACACTAGGCAGAGGATTCGATCCGTATTGCTTCGTGTAAAAGTAATTCCCGCCACTTACTCCTTCAGACACAAGGTTATTCTCAAACGTTACCGCCTCGTTGTCTCCCCCTAGCATCAGCATATATCCATTATTAATGAAGGTATTGTTATAAATGTAGTATGGCCCCAGCGGATAGCCTGCCGTGCCATTCAACCAAAGGGCAGTACTCGAATTTGCCTCAGCGGTATCAACTTCGAATATGTTGTTAAAGACGTAAGCTGCGCACCCGCTGCCAGTTGTCCCGTAGGTGCAATAAAAGGCAGCCGTTCCAAACGCAGTGTCGTGGAAGAGATTGTTAAAAAGGTAAACCTTCAACTGAGCGCCAGCGTCGCCATAGGCAATAACTCCGTCTGTGTGGTAATAAGCTGAAGGATTAGGCGTATAGATCCAATTCGCTGCGCCGCTCATGTCGTTGTTGAAGATATTGACAACCGGAGTACTGCTGCCCATCGGGTTGATCTGCCACACATGGTCATTCAGCGTGTTGCCGTAGAGGTTCGTGCCGCTCGTAAAGGTGTTAGATGCGCACGATGGAAGCGGGTAGGTGGGGACTGCCCCGCCTACGGTATCCTCTGCGATCCCACTGTGTGCGTTGTTGAGCGTGTTGTTGCATACTGTGAGATTGTATGATCCGGGCAGCGCAACGATGTCATAGGTGAATAGTCCGAACAGATCAGTTCCCGTTGTTGGGTCGTTGGCGTAGATGTTCTGGATAGTCAGGTTTCGTATGATGTAATTATTTCCGCTCAGAGTGATGCCGGAACTTGCCGTGTGGTATGCGAGGTGGGTCCCGTTTGCCGTGTTCTGAATGATGCCATTTGTCCCGCCGTCGATGACGATGTAGTTTCGGTTATAAACTTCGATTCCTCCGAGACATGTGGCGAGCGAAGAACATCCATTGTTATATCCGAAATAGGGTGATTGCAGGATAGTACCAGGTTCGAATTTGATTGTGATGGGTTGCGAGCTTGTACCGCTTCCCAGGGCCACAAGGCCCGACGATCCAGTTGGGGAAGTAATTGTTCCGCATAGATGGATCGTGTTTCCCGGCGCCCAATCCCCAGCGGTTAAGTTACCTAAATCACGAGCGTCAGCGCAATCGACGCCGTTTCTTCCTCCCGCGGAGGCTTGAGCGACATAAATGTTCTGCCCCTGCGCAGCTATCGAAAGCAAAAAGACCGCGAGCGCAACCATCTGAAAGAAGTGTCTCATAGTACAAACCCCACTGAGATCGCACTGCCGCTCCCTAAAGATGTCGTATCTATTCCAACTACGATAGTTAAGGAACAGCACTGGTTCCGATCCCGCTCGTCCCAGGCAGCAAATCTCCCGTGGTTATGTGGTTGGACATTCCACTTAGAGACACCGTCCTTGGCTCAATATGGCTTGCGCAGCTGCCCAGTCCAAACCAAAATGATATCGCATTAAATTTGGTTTTGTCCAGATTGCAAGGAAATATCGTTCTGGCTGGCAAAATCTGCTCAGGCTCTGTTTCGGGTTTGCAGTTGATTGCCTTCAACTGGAAACATGCGCCAGTTGAAGGCCCCGGGGTCTTGCTCCTAGTTGCCTACCGCCTTCAACCCAGCTTGACCCCTGCTAGCGCTCCCTGGCGCGCGCCCTATCGGCTGGCGACGATTGGGGAACTTTCGGCGGTCGCACAGCTTAGTACAGCCCTGATAATCTCCTCAGATACTTTGGCTTGCTGCTCGACAGTGAGTTGAGGGAACATTGGTAAGGAGATGATTTCGGTAGCGACACCTTCAGTTGCGGGGAAGTCCCCAACTCCGTAATTCATCGAAGCATATGCTTTTTGCAAGTGCAGTGGAACGGGGTAGTGGAGTCCTGTGCCGATGCCCACACTCTTTAGATAATTCATCACGTCATCGCGGTTGCTTGTGCGGATCACGTAGAGGTGATACACAGCGCGAGACCACGGTGGCTCATACGGAAGACAAATGGAATCGTGGTTTGCCAGAAGGCGGTTGTACTCGGCTGCATGGGCGCGACGCCGTGCATTCCAATCCGCAAGATGTGGTAGCTTCGCAAGCAGTAACCCGGCCTGAATTGCATCTAGCCTTCCGTTGTACCCTTCAATGTCGTGGTAGTACTTCTTCGCCTGGCCGTGATCACGAATCATCTTGATCTTACTGGCAAGCACGGGATCATTCGTCGTCACGGCTCCACCCTCGCCGCACGCCCCGAGATTCTTCCCAGGGTAGAAACTGAATGCGGCCGCGCGTCCCATCGAACCGGCTTTCATCCAGCTATTATGCCTCTTTGAGAAGTACTCGGCTCCATGCGCCTGACACGCGTCCTCAATCACTGTCAGACCATACTGCGCCGCTAGGCCGAGAATAGAATCCATATCGGCCATTTGTCCGTAGAGGTGGACGGGGACGACCGCTCTAACCGGCCGCCCGCTTCGGAGACTGATGGGCCTACCTGATTTGTCTCTACTGCATTTCCGTTCGAGGAAGTGCCACAGCATTTCGATTGACATGTTGTACGTGCGCCGGTCGATGTCTACGAATTCCGGTATGGCTCCAACTTGGGAAATCGCCTCGGTCGTCGCAATGAATGTATTGGGCACGGTAAGTACTACGTCGCCTTGTCGAACACCGGAAGCCATTAGTGCGAACCGCAACGCATCCGTTCCACTGCTGACAGCAATTGAATGGTCCACATTGCAGAAGGCGGCAAATGCCTTTTCAAACTCTTCCACTACGGGGCCGCCTACGAAGGCGGCCGTGTGCAAGACACGATGAAAAACGTCTGTGAGTTCTTGTTCGAGTTCTACGTGCGGAGTAACCAGATCGAGAAAAGGAACGCCGATCGAAGGAAGACTAGGAATGTGCATCGTAACCTTTCGCAGGGTCTTCGATGTGGCGAAGAACCTTGGCCGGGTTTCCGGCCACGATAGTGTTGGGAGGAACATCCTTCGTGACAACGCTGCCCGCGCCCACAATCGCGTTTTCTCCGATGTTGGTATTGGAGAGAATCGTGGATCCGGACCCGATGGATGCACCCTTCCTGATAAATGTCCGCTCCACTTTCCAGTCACCTTCAGTTTGCAAGCCACCTTCGCACGTCGTCGCACGAGGATAGCTATCATTTATGAATGTGACTCCGTGCCCGATGAAGACGTTATCTTCGATGACGACTCCTTCGCAAATAAAAGTGTGACTAGATATCTTGCAGCGCTTGCCAATAGTGGCATTCTTTTGAATCTCTACGAATGCGCCAATCTTTGCCTCGTCCCCAATCTCGCATCCGTAGAGATTTACGAACTGTGAGAGGCGTACATCTTTCCCCAACTTGACGTCATCCGAGATGCATTGATAGGCGTTCATAGGTAGACCAAAGACCCTTTCTTGCTGAGCGATTCGCTGGCTGCCTCCAGCATCTTCACTACACGAAGGCCTGCACATCCGTTGTTAAATGGCTGATGTCCTTTCGAGATGCAATCCACGAAGTAGGACAACTCCTGATGCAGAGCCTCGACCTGATCCAGGTGTGGAGCCCACATATCCCCAGAGCGATAATTTACAAGAAGTTCGTAGACTCCCTCGTGACTGGAAATTTTCACTCCCTTGTCGTATACCTTTATCTTTTCGTCCGCCTCGAGGTCATTCCAAACCAGCATCCTCTTCTCTCCGCCTATAAGCGTGGTCCGGACCTTCACCGGCGAGAGCCAGTTGACATTGATATGGGCTATGACCTTCTCAGGGAAGTAGAGCGTCATGAAGGCAACATCTTCGCAGCCGTTCAGGTGATTCTGTCCTGTTGCGACGACGGCCTCGGGAGTTGCCTTGATCAGGTAATCCATGATGGAAAGATCATGGGGTGCAAGATCCCAAAGCACGTTCACATCGTGTTGGAACAAGCCTAGATTGACTCGCGTGGAATCGTAGTAATAAAGACGTCCAAGAGTCCCTTCGCTGAGCAGGTCCGAGATCTTCCGTACTGCGGAACCGAACAGGAAGGTATGGTCCACCATTATCTTCAGATTCTTCTTATCGGCGAGGTTGATCAGTTCTTCGCCTTGCGCGGCATTGCTCGTGAACGGCTTTTCGACGAACACGTGCTTGCCGTTCTCCAGTGCTGCCTTTGCCAAATCGAAGTGTGTCCAAACCGGGGAGACAACTGCCACAGCGTCTATCTCTGTTGACGAAATCAAGTCCGCGGCGTTGGCGGCGATCTTGATCCCCGGCCAGGCTTTGTGTGCCCGTTTCCTGGCGGATGGGCTTACATCTGCGATTTCAAGCACTTGGGTATCTTCCAAACTGGCGAGATTTCTCACGATGTTTGGGCCCCAATATCCGTAACCAATTACGCCGAAGTTCATGATTAGTCACCGTTTTGAAGACGCTCTAACGCCAGGAAATGAGAGGTAGGAACGCACAGGTCTCTTGCAGTCTCAATAAGATGGAAACCGAGTAAAGTGTGAAGAGCTAAATCCACAGGAATCAGTACGCGCCGGCACCCTTAATCACCGCAAGAGGAGTCCTTAGAAGAATCTTGATGTCGCGCCAAAGCGTCCACGATTCCGCGTATCGCAAGTCCAGTCGGACCATCTCGTCGAATTTTGTACGACTGCGGCCGGTAACTTGCCACAGTCCTGTAATTCCCGGCTTGACTTCCAATACACGCCGCCGGTGCCAGGTTTGGTAAACTGCCACTTCATATGGAATTGGAGGACGAGGTCCTACCATAGACATGTCCCCCATAAGAACGTTCAGGAACTGTGGCAACTCATCGAGGCTGGACCTTCGAAGGATTTTCCCGAGCATTGTTACTCTTCGATCATTTGTGAGCTTGTACATTCCATCGCCGCTTCCGCTGGGAGGCCGATGCTCCCCCCGATCGGTGATGAATTGTGTAATAAACTCCTCATGGGCAGAGGTGTCGCTGTTAACGTGCATCGACCGGAATTTTAGGAAGGTAAAGCACCTGCCGTACTGGCCGACCCTCTGTTGCTTGAAAAGCACGGGGCCCTTGGAAGTCGCTTTAATAGCCAACGCAATTATGAGAAATAGAGGGGCACAAATGGTAAGTATGATCGCGCTTCCCACAATATCCAACACGCGCTTCAGGGCCAGTGCCGGCTTCTTACGGCGATCGATGGTCAGCAGATCCGGATACAATACTCGATCTGTCGGATCCCCGGAATCGTGATTGTCCCAATCGTCGGGGAAGATGTGAAAAGAGATGGTGACCTGATTGAACTGCTCGAGCAGCAATTCATTGCGCAATGTTGCACTGACCTTGCTCAGGATGATGTTTATGACAGGCTTCTTATCCTTGACCGGGAGGCCGGTATACATCACACCGACTGCTGTCCGGTCGTTGTACCATCCAATAATGTCTGTCTCCCTGATCGATGTCAGAAGGGCAGACACTACCCTATCGAGAGCCCTCCTATTCAATTCGGAGCCTGGACGGTGGCCGGCCTCAAGCAGCATTAGAAGGAAGGGTTCTCTGGATCTTTCTGTTCTCTTGCGCTCGATCGCGATCATCCGTTTGAAGGCCTCCTCGCTGAGAACCTCATGGACACCAACCGCGACCGACTCGAGCAGAGGGTCACCCAGTTTGCTAGCAGAAATCACCGGCATCAGAACCACGACTTACTCCTCTCAATGATCGACTCAATTGTCATCATCGTGTGAATAGCAGGATAGATGGCGTGCGGGGTTACAGCTCAGCTGAATCCTGTAGCGAGCAGCTAGCGAGCGGCGATTGACGACCGCATCCAACTTAGTATTACCAGGGAAATGCTAGTCCATCAGCTAGATGGTGGACAGAAGAGAACTGATTGTCTCTGTTAGTCATCCTGGCGTGTGTTCAGTGCCGGAATAGTCGGTTT
>CAIKND010000063.1 GCA_903828675.1 uncultured Acidobacteriaceae bacterium | reverse complement strand
CTTGAGTTCCCGGTGAAGGTCGGTTAGCTGATCGACGGTATCGGCGCCGCTGATCTGTTCGTCGGTCGTTTTCCCGAGCCACGGAAATCGCTCTTCGAGCAACTGGAGCACCCACTCGGCAAAGCTCCGCGGAGGGTGATTCTCTTTGGTCACAGGATCACCTCGATCATTTTTGTTGTAGATGAAAGGCAGATTCGCAACTCCGCGCAATCTCAGCCGAAGAGGCTGAGTTGCACGGGAACCGCCGCCGCCGGCCAGGGTGTGCTCTTGATTTCGGTCCTGACAGGTTCGAGCAGATGGTTGCCGTCATGATTCGATGACGGATTGGCAACCACGAAGTCCGGCAAGTCGAGCAGCGACTCGCTTTCCATCTGGATTGGTGGAGGAGGCTGAGGCACGAATTGGCCGCGTTCCTTATCAAGTTGTCGCCAGACCAGATCCGCCGATTCTCCGACTCCAGCCTTTTCGACCAACTCGCGCGCCATCGCGCTCATCAGGTCTTCGTCGGCATCGAGCGCCATCAGGCCTTCGCCCGAGAACTTACCCTCCAGCACCAGCGCAACGAGCATCTTTTTACCCATCAGCCGCAGGCAGGTCTCCTGCATGGTCCCGGCATAGGTGACGAACTTCACCCGCACCGGATAACGCTGGCCGATGCGCCACGAGCGCCGGCTGGCTTGCCGCAGCGTGTGTAGCGAGTAGCCGGTCTCGTAGAAGTAGAGCGTCGGAAAGGCCAACAGATCCAATCCAGTTTCCACCAGCTTCGGATGGCAGACAACGACCTCGACTCCCGCCTGCAACTGCCGCTCGTACCAGTCCTCGCGCTTCTCCGTGGGCACGGAAGAGCGCAGCACGACAACCCGGAAACCGGCTTGGCGCAGAATCGTCTCCAGGCGCAGAGTGACGTCCTTCTCTCCGGTGTAGGTGGCATAGATCTGGCAACGCCTGCCCTGGCGCAACTCCTCACTTACGTCGGAAATGAGCGCACGCTCTTTGGCAAAGAGTCGGTCCTCGGAGAGATTTACAGGCGTAGCAGCGAGAAACCGTATATATTCGCGAGTCTGCGGATCAAAGGCCCGCGCCCAGATCGCATCGAACCCATAGGGATGATCCGGGTAGAGCAGCAGCGTGTTGAGCAGAATGCTCATCAGGCTCTTGTTGCCGCGGTGCTGGCGCATCGCCGAGCGAATATCCTCCTCCAACTCTTCGTAGGCTTTGACAAGTTCCGTGTCCATCTCGACCGAGAGGACGCTCTCCTCGTAGCGCGGCAGGTTGTCCGCGATGTCTTCGAGCGAGAGAAAGGCCGTCGTATTCATCAGGAACTTGCCGAACAGAAGTGGCGATGCTCCCGGCTTCCGTACGACCTGAATTGTCTTCTTCGTGGACCGTGAGCAGGCGTTGTCCTCCTTGCGCACCTTCTCGATGGTTTCGAGCACGCCGTACTGCTCCTGGAAGTCGCGCCGCCCCTGGCCGCCGTAGGCAAAGCCTTCCGCAGCCATCGCGTGCGGTTCCATGCGGTAGAAGATGTTGAAGAGATCGTCGGCGTAGCCGCCCATCAGCGTGCCGGTCAGCGCGATCAATTTACGGGCCGCGCGTTCCAGCACACCCAAGCCGTTGCCCTGCGCGGTGTCGCCGGCCAACTGGTGCAACTCGTCGGCGATGGCAAAATCGAACCAGCGCCGCATATAGCGACCCGCGAATTCAATTGGAGCCATACGCTGAATTCGGCTCCGGTCGGCCTGCCACAAGGCCGAGTACCGCGTCGTTCCGTCCTGTGGCCGAGTCAGCATCTCCGAGAGCTTCACCTTGTCTCCGAAATCGAGATAGGTCAGCTTTTGCCGTTCGGAATCGAGGATGGCAGCACCAGTGTCGGGATTGACGACGCCGCCCAGGTTCGGCCCAGACTTCGCTTTGAGAAAGACGTGCTCCCAGAAGTAGCCGAGCTTTCCCTTGTCCTTGCCTGTGATGAAGAAGGCCGGCGCCGGGCACTTCTTGCGCCACTCCCGGCGGCTCATCCGCCGCAGATCGGAGAGCGACAGACGCATCCCCTCACAGACAACTCGACCCTTGCGCAGCTTGACCTCGCAGACGCCGTGCGTCTTTCTCGGGTCGCCTCCGTTGCGCAGATCCTCGATCAGAAAGGCGCGGGCGCGCGGTATGGTCATCAACACCTCTCGCGCCCATTTGTGCGTTATGTGCGAGGGGCACATCACAAGCGTCGTCGAGGGCCGCCCATCGGCGAGAACGTGAATTGCGCCCAGTGCCATGTAGGTCTTGCCCGCGCCGCACTCGGCTACGATCCGCGCTGCTTTGGCTTTGCGCAGGTACTTTGCCGTTCCAGTAATCGCCAGTGCCTGCGCCGGAAGCGCCTTGCGCAGCATGGTCGAAATGCGCGGCGCTACAG
>CAIKND010000062.1 GCA_903828675.1 uncultured Acidobacteriaceae bacterium | reverse complement strand
GGCGATGCGCAGAACGATATCCGGTCGCGGTGGTCGCGTCTGATCCAGGCGGCTTACAGCAAAGCGCCCAAGTCAGCGTTCATCATTCACGCTGGCGATCTGGTTTCTGAGGGTTACAGAGATAATCTGTGGGGCGAGTGGTACGACTCAATGGGATTCATCGCCGCCAACGTTCCAAGCCTTGCGGTACCAGGAAATCACGAACTCGAAAAGCCAGCCGGAACGCCCAAGGCCGAGTCACTGCCATTGATTTGGAAGCAGCAGTTTTCCTATCCGCAAAACGGGCCCGATATCCCTGAAAACGAGTCGTACTATTTTGATTATCAGGGCGTCCGATTCATCTCCCTCAATGTCAACATGATGGAGAACGAAAAGAACTTCGACGCTGTCAAGCCCATGATCGAGAAGGAAGCCGCATGGCTGGACAAAGCCCTCAAGGACAACCCCAACCATTGGACGGTCGTCTTTCAGCATCAGGGCATGTATTCCATGGCGCACAACCGGGATTATGTAAAGATGCGTGAGGCGCTTCTTCCGCTCTATGACAAATACGGAGTAGACCTCGTCCTTCAAGGGCACGATCATCTTTATGCGCGCAGCCAGAAACTGGCAGGCGGCAAAATCGTTGCTCCGGATGCCCCAGGAACCGTCTACATGATTTCCGTGAGCGGCCCCAAGATGTATGAAATCGACCATCGTTTTGAACCCTTGATGGCGAAGGTCATACCGAATACGCAGATGTTCCAGGTCATCGAAGTCGACGGCGACAAAATGACCGTTCGCGCTTACTCGTCAGAAGGCGAGCAACTCGACGGTTTTCAGCTGGAAAGGAGGAACGGCCGCAGCATCCTTTCGGAACTCAGCAAGCCAGCCGCGGATCCAATCGCAGTAGCGGCGAAATAGTATCTCTGTTTGTTTCACTGAGCCCAGAGTGCCGGAATTTCCGGTACTCTGGGTTTTGAATATCCAGGGGCCGGTCTCGCTTCGAGAAACTGTGTTCTTCAGATTCATCGCACCCGCTCTCGGCTGGGCGTAGAATCATCTGTCGTCAGCCCTAAAGCAGAATCACTTCACATGCTCACATCGCATTGACCTTTAAGGTGGCCGTTCTTAAAAAAAACTGTGCCGCAAGGTTTCGGTAGTGAGCAGAAATGAAAATGCGATAAAGCCGCCAGACTTGGGAGAACGCCCATGCCCAACATCGTCGTACCTACCCCCAACGGCCAGATGCCCGCTTGGTTAGCAGCCCCATCGGATCCGGTGCCAGTTCCCGGCGTGGTCGTCCTTCACGATGTCGGCGGCATGAGCCAGGACCATCGGAGCCAGGCCGACTGGCTCGCCGAAGCCGGCTTCCTCAGCCTCGCCATCGATCTCTACTACCGAGGTGGGTTCCCGCTCTGTCTTCGCGCCATCATACGCGACTTCACAGCCCGCTCCGGGCCAACCTTCGGCGATGTAGAAGCTGCTCGCACGTGGCTCCTTGCCCAACCCAACTGCAACGGCAAGGTCGGCGTCGTTGGCTTCTGCATGGGTGGTGGGTTCGCCCTCTTACTCGCCTCCGGGCACGGCTTCTCCGCTGCTAGCGTCAACTACGGAGGCAAGCTCCCGCCCGATGTGGAAACCTTCCTCCGGGTCGCCTGTCCTGTCGTCGGCAGCTATGGGGCCAAGAGCCACTGGGAACAAGGCGTTGCCTATCAACTTGAGCAAGCTCTTCAGCGCGCTCTCGTCCCTCGTGACGTCAAGGAATATCCCGACGCCGGCCACTCTTTCATGAACAACAAGCAGAGCTTCTGGTTCAAAATGCTGCGTTTTCGAAACATCGGCTTTAATGAGCCAGCCGCAATGGATGCCCGTCGCCGCATCATCGCTTTCTTCCACACGCATCTTGGAGGCTGACAAGACATGAACGTGAAGATGAACACGATCCGGCTATGCATGCTCTCTTTGATATTCCTGGGTGCAGGGGTATACTTATTCGTCGATTCGTTGGGCAGCTTCCAAGAACGCGGTGCTTCGTTGGTCTTCACTGTCCCCGGCAGCCTTTTCTTTTTGGGATTTGGTTTATTGGGACTTAGGAATGCTCTTCAGTTCAAACGCAACAGATCGCCGCGGTGATGCGAGCGCTCGTCGAGCACTTTTAGCTCCCTGCAAGCGGTCTCCCTCGCCAAACTCCATCCGCGCGAAAATGCGGTAGGTCATAACTGTTACGGGGGTCAGCAGAGTGACCTTGGCCGCGCAAAACGTATCCCTTAGAGCAGAATCAAGTTAGCTATACCCAGCGGCGATTTTACGAGTAATTCTGTATATCTCTGACGAAGTGACCGCGATGACGAGGATGGGACGAGCCTATTCGGACGATCTGCGGGTGAGGATTTTGGAAGCCGATGAGC
>CAIKND010000061.1 GCA_903828675.1 uncultured Acidobacteriaceae bacterium | reverse complement strand
CGTCGGACGTCACGCAGATTGAAAAACTGAATCGCCCTACAAAGCCCGCAGAGCGATCGGTAATGCCTCAGTGAGGGTTTTGGTATTCCGATATTTGCCACATTCCGAGACCTCTAAGTGTTTTTCAACAAGTTCCTAGAGAGCACAATGCCAATTGCAAGCACTACTTAAGATGGCTGCGTCATTGGAACTTCCGATTGCGGAATGCCGGGATATCGCGGCGACCACTGGCCGCTGCAAAGTCCTACCGCTACATTGGCGCCATTCGTTGGGCATGTTAAATTCCTCAAGAATCCTGCAGGTGATCTATGAAACCTATGACTCCTAACTATCCAGACAAGTAACATTCGACACTCGCGCAGGTACGTCATGTTGAGGCTCAGACAACATAAGTAATCTGACTCTGTCCGGAGGCAGTCCAAATCTCTCCCGCCATAACAATCGTACCTGCCAGTTGCCCATGCCATCGCGCGGCCCGCAATAAACGACAGGGCACCTGGCCATGTGCCAGGCGCTCTCAGGCCATCTCTGCTGCTTTGGGCTTCCCCGGCTGCAGATTGACTGCGTTAATCAGTATTGTTAAGCTAAACACTATTGCCAATCCTGACACCATATCCCCGAGAGTTCGCAGGTGAGGCTGACAGTCAACTTGGCTCGGAGCGAGTACCTGCGGGTTGCAGTTCATTCACTTCTCGCATGAAAGTCATGGTCTAGCCGTAATGAACCCATAACTTCTCCTTTGCCGAGTGAGCGTACAGACCTTACTCTACCGCAAAGAAATTGCTTACGTATCATCTCAGGCCGTTGTGCAACTTCACTGGCTGACCCAAACAAGTCGACTGAGATCAAGGCTGATCCTACAGGCAAGGGCATGACATCAACCTACCCGCACTAAGTTGGAAACCACCGTAGGTCGGACGCGTAAAATGGCATTCTGACTCTACCCGTGATTTAACCGAGCGACATCAAAGTACCCATCCTATAATTGGCGTTTCGGGGGCACGATGAATGAAAAGGGCTCACTCTGGGAGCGACTTCTAAATGGCTTCCTTCGCCCATTTCTCGGCAGGGAAATCTGGGCGCTCACGGACCAGGCCGTTGTGAGTGCAACGAACTTCCTGACCAACGTGATGTTGGCGCGCTTTATGGGGTTGCGCGAGTTTGGTATCTTCGCACTCGCGTGGATGTCTGTGCAATTTGTAAACAGTATTCAGAGCGCACTTATTATTGCCCCAATGATGAGCATCGGACCAAAGCAAGATGATAAAGACAGGCCCTCCTATTATGGGGCGGTTGTTTTCCAGGAGTTGGTTCTCGTTTCAGGCTGCTTTATTCTCGTGTTCGTTGCGCTGACATTCTCCGGCAATCTCTTTCCTCACGCCGATTCGCAGCGGTTGGCAATGCCGCTTGCCGTGTCCGCGTTCGCATATCAGATGCAGGACTTCATCCGTCGATATTTCTTTGCCTCCCGAAAGAGCCTGTATGCCTTCTCTAATGATATTCTCAGCTACCTTCCGCAACTGCCTCTCCTATTTTTTCTGCACAGGACAGGACATCTGAACAGTGTGACTGCGCTCTGGGCTATGGCCGGCACTTCGGTTCTCGGGCTACTTGCTGGGACGTTCTGGGTGGAACCTCTCCAGTTCAAGTGGAAAGACATCAAATCAGTTTCGCGAAGACACTGGAAACTTTCCCGTTGGCTTGCTGGGTCAGCGGTGATGCAATGGACATCCGGGAACCTCTTCCTGATTGCTGCACCCATGTATTACGGAGCGGCGGCAGTAGGCGTTCTCAAGGCTTCGCAGAATCTGTTGGGAGTAACACACATCTGGTTTCAGGGGCTCGATAATGTTGTTCCCGTTGAGACAGCCCGCCGGCTTCGCGCTGGCGGGGTGAGCGCGATGCTTGCCTATACTCGATCTATGTTACTGAAATGGGGTGGGCTGACCTTAATCTTTGCTCTCATCATGTCCGTCGCGCCGAATCTATGGCTCCGTCTTGCGTACGGTGCGGATATGTCTCAATATGGATACATTCTGCGCCTCTATGCTCTACTTTACGTCTTCATCTTTGTTGGTGGGCCACTGCGGGCCGGGTTACAGGCCTTGGAGTTTACGGCGCCGATCTTCTGGTCCTATCTTGCGATGACGGCATTCGCGATTTCCTTTGCATTTCCAATGGCGAAGGGGCTCGGATTGAAGGGCACGATGATTGGGATCTTGGGGACGCAGGTAATATTTCAAGGCATAGTTGCGACGGCTCTGATTGTAAGATCAAGGCGCCTTGCAATCGAAACGGCCCTGGTTCCGCGACTTCCGCTATCGTGACGTCTGTGACGAGGACTGCGGCTCGAAAACTACACGTTGAGAGTGTGTCGCAAGCCGCGTAATATCAGTTTGCTCTCAATCCAGATGTAACCGCTTCGCCGTACGCTTTTGCAGCAGGACCAGCGTCTTATCGACGCATTCATAAATCACTTCATCCAGAGGGCGAGCCGCATGCACTGTTGCCACACGCCCTGCGGCCGCATATGTTTCGGCGAATGCCCGATACTCATCTGCCCGACGAGTTGATTCTCCTGCGGAAGTTTCCAGCCCCCGCGACTGAAGAACTTCCATGGGCGCATTCAAAACCAGCACCAGATCCGGCATCGGTATCAAGGGGCAAATCAGTTTGGCAAGCCACCGTAGTCCACCCGATCGAAAGCGTTGCACGCCGAACAGCAAGTCATAATAATAGCCGTCGAAAACCACCAGCCCCGACCGCACTAGGCTCGGGCGAATCCGCACAATGTACCCCAGCGCATAATCCACAGACAACGCCAATAGGTGCACCGCGAAAGCCAGAGACCCTCCCGGTTTCCGGCTTTCAGTGGCCGAGCTGATCGCTTGTCCTATTACCGAATCACTCAGCAGTCGAGGGCGCAATTGAAATGATAGTGTTTGCCGGAAAGCCGTTCCAAATGCAGGTAGATATTGCTCGATCACGCTGGTCTTTCCGCTACCTGCCTGTCCTATAACAGCCACAAATAAGCCTGTCGGCTGAATCCAGCGGCGTACCAGCCGGACAACATCTCTGAGTTTCGATCGAGTGGATTCTCCAGTTGCATTCGCCACAAGCTCCCTGTCGAGTTCCTTTATGGCTTCGATGACTGGCTTCCAGTCGCATGAGCGGCCTGCCGCCGCAACCATTTCTGCCGACTTCCGCGGGAGACGCAACTGAAGCGCCTCAGTGCACCCCAGCTCATCGTCGGAAAAGAGGCGACCGAGATGTCGAATATGCCGATCCTCAAGACTTCGCTTTCCGATGCGCTTGATGAAATAGGTAATAAACGCGTCCGCTGCAGCAGGCACCCAAAAGCCCTTTGCATCCCAACGCCTGCGTTCCAGAAGCGCCTCCGCCGTTAACCAACATCTCCAGCTCTCATGGCGGTAATAGGCAGAGCAAGGGTCAAGAGAAAGATAGAACACGCACCCAGGTTCCGCTTTCACGATTTCATATCTGCGCCCTGTCCTGTGCTTGATTTCCAATATCAGGCGATACCCTATATCCTCGGCAAACATGCGCAATATCTCGGGGAGACGCTCAAAGTCTCGCTCACTCACTATGAAATCAATATCGGTATCGATAGTGGCAGGAAGCTCTTCATACCCTCCAAGTACACAATATCCGGAACAATGCCGATCGAGCGCATCCAGAAAGGCGCGAATTGTCGTCTCGTCCACTGACGAAGCAACTTGTCGAGTCAATGGAAAGCCTCTGCGGAATTCGTCTTCGATATGAATCAACCTGCCAACCCCCTTGGACTATGCCAAGCTACCGGACCTAATTATTCGCGACACCCCAGGAGATACTATACCCGTTATGTCTCCGCGTGCCCCCAACAGCCTCTAATCAGCGGAATTGCTCCCGGGGCTGAGTGATAATGCGGCCGGGTTGCAGGGCAATTCATCCTCGTCGGCAGTCAGCTTCCGAAACGACTTCTAGAGTCAAATCCTCTTCCTAGATTGAGCGCAGATTGCGAATTCAAGAGGTCGGCATGGATTTGACGACAGTAAAACGCCTGGCAAGACGCCAATAGAACCGCAAATTTTATCATCATATCGCAGATTGCCCAACGACAAGTCCCAGCCACCCAGGGCAAACGCATTTGAAAATTGATCGAACCATAGAAGGTACTTTGAAGCAGCGCGTGTAGGTTCGAAGTTGTTTGTATGACAACTTCGCGGTTTTCGCAGGAGAGTTTGGAGCAGTTTGGGGAGTGTTG
>CAIKND010000060.1 GCA_903828675.1 uncultured Acidobacteriaceae bacterium | reverse complement strand
GGAAGTAAGAAAAGCAGTGGAGAGCCGTTGGGCCGGGCCGAGGGTGGGCTTGGACTCACCCTGGACGTCATGCAGGGTAACGAAACTTCCGCCTCGGGTGTCGCCATTCCCGGCGTAGATCAGTAGAGCCTGTTGCAGCTGGTAGCGGAAGTTCTGGCCGATGTGGAGGTCAACGTTCATGAGGAGTTCTCCTAACGCACGACAAAAAGAGCCGCCCATTGGCGGCTCGTGAACAGAGATACGGCAGGTGAAGAGTGGCTAGGCGGGCAACTCGCTTCCGATCCTTTACGCAACAAGTATTTGAAGCTATGGACGGCCGCGTCCGAGCATATCTGCTTCGGCAACAAGGAAAAGCCGTTCGGCAGGGTCGGCGGCGAGTTGAAGAAGTTCGGGAGAGAAACCTCCCAAGGCGAAGAGGATATAGCTGGGCTGATCGCGCCAGCGAGCCTCAGGCAGGCTCGCGATTTTGGCCTGTAGGGCGCTCAGGTCACTAAGCCGAGTGACACGATCTGTGCGCCATTTGCATTCTCCGAAGAGAAATCTTCCGTTGTCGAGCTCGGCCATCAGGTCGAGCTCGGTGCGGCCATCCCTGCTCCAGTACCTCGACATGTGGCGAATATTGAGGCCGAAGCGCGGTTGTGCGTTGCGTTGCAGCCACTGACCGCAAATTTCCTCAAAGACCGACCAGCCCATGTAATCTGCCAGGCGCGGAGCTACCTGCTCGGCGTAGATCTTCGTTGGGTCGGAAAACTGCAGGGCGCTGGCAAGTGGCGCAACGAAGCGATACCAGAAAGTCAGAAAAGGATCGGCAACTCGATAAATAGCCCTGCGGTCGGAGCGTTCGCCAAAAGGAAACTCGCGCCGAATCCATCCCAGCTCCAGCAGCGCGCGCAGAGAAGAAGAAAGTGCTCCGCGCTCCACGCCGATCAACTGCTGAATCCGATTGAATTTTGTTTCCCCGCCTGCAATGGTTGCCAGGATGGCATTGTAGGGAGCAGGATCGCGGATTTGTTCGCTGCCAAGCAGAAATCGCACTTCGTTTTCAAGGATCGCCCGCGGCTGCATCAGCAATGTGACGATCTCCTCAGCAGGAGGGCGCGATGTGTCTACCAATGCGTGGTAGCGCGGTGTTCCGCCAAAGACGCCATACATTAGCAGCTTCTCGACCACGCCATAGTGGGGACTGCTGGCGTAAAAGGCGGCCACATCTTCGTAGTGGAGCGGATCGAGGTGAAAGACTCCGGCGTTGAAGCGCCCGAAGAGGGGAGCGCTTTCTTGCCCGAGAGCTGCCATGGCCGAGAGCTGAGACCCGCACAGAACCACGAATAGTGGAGAATGTACCCCTTCTCGGTCCCACCAGGCTTGCAGCATGGATGGCAACTCCGGCGTTTGGGCGACCAAATAAGGGAACTCGTCCAGGATCAGAGCAAAACGGCCGGCTGTCTTCTTGCGTGCCAGTGTCTGCTGCGAGGCGTAGCGGAGAACCGCGTTCCAGGACACAGCAAGGTCCTCGGCGGCAACTCCGTCCGAAGGCAGGGCCGTAAGCAGTTGGCGTGCTAGGGTCAGCCGCTGTGTCGCTGGAGTAGATTGCTCCGCGAGAAAGTAGCAGTGTGGCTTTTCCTCTTCGTTGCCGCTGAGGCCCGCCGTAAAGAAGCGATGCAACAGAAAGGTCTTGCCCAACCGCCTGCGTCCATAGAGAAGCAGCATCTGCCCACCGGTTAGATGGCGCTTCCAGGCGCGATCCCAGGCAGCGAGTTCGAGCGTCCGGTTGTAAAAGGGATAGGGTTTGATCGTCATTCCAGGCATGGTTCAAGCACCTGCTGCGCTTTCTTGTGTAAAGTATGAAATGTCACTTCATACACTGTCAAGATATACAGAGATTAATAGCCAGTCTCCCTTGCCGTAAAGAGGAGTCCAAAGGGCATACCAAGAGTCAGGGACCAACGAGAGGGGCGCAGCACTATGGGGGAATCGGACTTCAGCAGGGGCAGGTGGCCTTATAGTCGATTGCCAGAGGGGAGCCTTTGCCCCCCTCCCTCATCAGGATATCTACCGCTCTGGGCGGTGCGACATCCAGAACGTCTATATCAGAAGTTGGTCTGCTGATACCGTACTCCAGCGTGACGGCGAAGCCTCCAAAGCATGGCAACGTACAGGCTTCGGTCATCTTCGCGTCAAGAGCCTGGAGGAACTCCTTCCACGGGCTAGGCGGCAACGTGAGCAAGATTCTCCTCTGTGAGTCGCGTATCCAGTTTCCAATGAGCCGCAAGAACAGACCGCTGTTTGTGAGCGAACTTTCTCTGGCTTGGTGGCCACGACGTTTGGCACAGTGTATCGGTCTTCGCGAGGCGCGCTTCTTCCAGCGTCTTCACAACCTGGGACAAGCGTTTCACAACGTCGCGCTTCGCCTGCTTCTTCGCGACCTTTGCGGAGAGAGCGACGACAAAGCCAAGGCGATTTTGCCGATTGTGAACCTTTGCTTGTGTAGTAAGCCAGGTCCAATCCATGTTCGAGTATCGCAGCGGCAGCCAGGGTAGCGCCTCCACTAGACGGGCATCGAGGTCTGGCCGATCAAGTGCGTCGAAGAGAACTTCGGCCGGATTCCGTGGCTGACTTCGGAGGTAACCGTAACCGGGATAGCCGAGTGCACCGAGATCAGCCGCAAGTTGATCGTCGCTGTGACGAGTCTTTGGGAAAACAGGAAGCTGTTCAGGAGTTGCCTGCAAGTGCGTTACGGCTTTCTCGGCAACCGCGGGCGTGACGGAACGCTTGCCCTTCTCCATAAGAGAAAGCAATGTCTGAGAGACACCAAGTCGCGCTGCTGCTTCGACCTG
>CAIKND010000059.1 GCA_903828675.1 uncultured Acidobacteriaceae bacterium | reverse complement strand
GAGGAGCGCTTGGGCGGCGCTTGGATTGATATGGGTCGCTTTCATGGGAATAATCAGACAGGTTCCGCCCCGTCCAATCCCGAATTCAAGACAATTCGCCCAGACAATTCGCCCAAACCCCCTTGCGGTGCGGCCTTCCCGCTGGATCGACTCCTTCGGAAACCCTAACCAAGATAAGGAGGTCATTGATTCAAGCGCTGGGAATCACTTCGGGGAGCAGGAACGCCCGGCCCCGGTTACTCTGGCTTCTGGCGCGTCCTGTGAGGTGCGCTAGATTTCTGGACCATCAACCGCTACAATAAGCACCAGATGAACCAGAAACCACGCAAACGCTACACCACCGAGTTCAAGGCCCAGGCCGTCGAACTGCTCAGCACCGGCAAACCTGTAGAACGGGTTGCCGAAGATCTCTGCATCAGCTCCAGCATGCTCTACCGATGGAGACTGGACTCGCAGGGCGGCAGCACAGGACCACGAGCCGAAGGCGAGGGGGCCGGGGCCGCAGACGACCTGCGCGTCCTGCGGCGCGAAAACGCCATCCTCAAACAGGAGAATGACATTTTAAAAAAAGCCGCGGTAATCCTTGGCACCAGACCCCAACTCAACTCCGGCAAATGATCATGGACATCCACGTATCCACCGGGCACGGCATCCGTCCGATTTGTGCCGTGCTGGGAGTGCCCCGCAGCAGCTTCTACCATGCCGCCGAGCCCACCCCCACACAACAATCCGATCAGGAGATCGGCGACCTGATCCAGGCCATCTTCAAGCGCCACCGCCGCTGCTACGGCTACCGCCGGATCTGGGAGGAACTGTCGGATCACGGCGTCACCTGTGCCCCCGACCGGGTGCGCAGGATCATGATGGAACGCGGGCTCAAGGCCATCCAACGCAAGACCTACGTGCCGCGCACCAGCGACGGCCGGGCCGACAAACCCTCGCCAAATCTCCTCATCGACCAACCCCTCCCTGACAAGCCGGATCAAGTCTGGGCAGGCGACATCACCTTCATTCCCACATCCTCCGGCTGGCTCTATCTGGCCGTGGTCATCGATCTCTGCTCGCGCAAAATCGTCGGCTGGTCACTGGCTGACAATCTGCGCACGCAGCTTGTCATTGACGCCCTGAACCAAGCTATCGGCTCACGTAGCACAGCTCAAAAGCCAATCTTCCATAGCGACCGCGGCAGCCAATACGGCAGTGGGGCCTATCGACTTCTGCTGCGCCAGGCCGGAATACGCCAGAGCATGTCGGCCCGGGCCAACCCCTACCACAACGCCTGGAGCGAATCATTCATGGGCACACTGAAAGCCGAAATGCTCCAAAACGGCTGTTTCATCGATGCCCAAGACGCTCGAACCGAAATCTTCGCCTACATCGATTCCTACTACAACACCCACCGCAAACACTCCGCCCTCGCCTACCAAACTCCGGCCCAATTCGAAGCCCAAATCCTCTCCCTTAAATAAACAAAAAACGGTCCAAAAATCCGTTGCATCTCAGCGGGCCGGCGACGCCGACATTGGACAAAGGTTTCCCGTAATTCAACGTGCCGCTCTGGACGATCGTCTGGCCGGTGTAGTCGCTGGTGGCGTTGGCGAAGGTAGCACCATTAATAATGGTAATTCCGCCCGCTCCGGTGATCTTGCCATAGAGGCCCGCATTGTCGCGAGCCACAGCGGTGCAGCCGGTGGGCAAGGTGATGGCCCCATTCCAACTGCCGCCGCCAGCCAAAATACCGTTATTGATCGTGAGAGAATTGGCCTGGCCGCTCAAATAAGCGATCTTGGTCCCGCCGTTAAGCACCACCGGCCCTGAACCGAAAGAAGAGGCATTTTGAGCATTGAACTGGCCGCCGCCGTTGATGGTCGTGCCGCCACTGTACATGTTGAAACCTTTCCAATTCACCTCGCCGCCGCCGGTGGCG
>CAIKND010000058.1 GCA_903828675.1 uncultured Acidobacteriaceae bacterium | reverse complement strand
TCATGCACCAGCACCTGTTGAATACGGCCCATCACCTGCGCGGACACCACCGCGGTCTCCCGCGCATGAACAGTGCCCGTGGAACGCACAATCAGAGGCACCTCTTGCTGCCGGCTCTCCACTACCCGAGCCTGCATTGTTTGTGCAACCGCCGGTGAAGCGGACTCACCGCTATGACATCCCACCGCCAGAGCCGCGGAGACTAGAAGCAAGCCACCCGATAAGACAGTCTTCATTGCAATTCCTCCGCCGCATCGGGAGTCAGAGTCCCTGTCGCGTACAAAAGTTCGGTATAGGACATGGCATTTCCGTAGACGGCATGCCAGTAGTTGGATTGACTCTGCCGCTCGGCATCCTCAGCCCGCAGCAAATCTGTAATTGTGGCAAGCCCCGCACCGTAGCGGTTCTTTAGGATGCGCAGGCTCTCGGCCGCTTGATCCATTGCCGCCCTTGCCGTTTCCAGCGAAAGTGCTGCTGTCTGCTTGTGAATATGCGCCTGGCTCACTTCGAGCCGCAGATGCTGTTGCGAGGCTGCCACTTGTGCATCGATCTTCTGTTTAGCGGCGCTTTCTCGCGCAAGCTGAGAACGCTTGCCGATGGGCAGAATGTCGACGCTGATCTGCACGCCGGCCACCCAGTTGTTGCCTCCCGAGCTACCTATCGAGCCCCGGTCTTCTTCCCAGTTTCCGTAAGCGCTCACGCGAGGGCCGAAATCGGACTTTGCCGCTCCGACGGCAGATGCCTGCGCCGACTGCGCCTGTCCTAAGGCTGCAAGGTCGGGCCTAGCCTTCGCCGCTGTCGCAATCTCCTGCTCCAGCGGAAGCTCGGGAAATGCGTGCGGCTCAATCGGTTTCAATTCGGTAGCCTTCAGGTCTGTGGCTCCCATCGCTTCGCTCAATTGCGCCCAGGCGAGTTCCAGGTCGCCTTGCGCAGCAATCAATTCCTGCTTGCGCGCAGCGACATTCACTAGGGCCGACATTCGGTCTGACTCCACAGCAAGACCGGCCTTCACATGGTCATCAACTGAAGCCAGCAGTGCGGCCGCTGTCTCCTGTTCATGCTGCGCCACATCAATTTCCCGTTGCGCGTAAAGCACCGACTGGTACGCACCCACAACTCGAAACACGATTTGCTGATCGACTGCCTTGGCAGATGAGGCGGCGCTTGCTTTGAACAAATCGGCGCGCCTGATCCCCTTCTGCGTCTTGAACGAGTCGAATGCCATCCACGAGCCTGACAACTTCGTCGAGAAATTGCCGATCGGCTGCGGACGGTTCAGTGCGTTCACTGCAAAGTCGGCCAGCGTAAACTGTCCCTGTCTCAGCTTTGAACCGAACACATAAACAGGATCGTTTCCGCGCGAAATATCCTCGGTAAAGCCCAGTTGCGGCAGCAGTGCAGTGCGCGCCAAAGCCGCAGCCGCTTTGGCGTCCTGGTTACCGGCCCGCGCAATCGCAGTCTCAGGGTTCTGCCCCAGGGCCTGATTGATGGCTTGCCGAAGCGTCAGCGGTTCTTGCGCCGCGGCGGCCAATGCCCCCATACAAAACAGAAGGAAAAGGCCCAAAGATCGGAAGAGGCGAGAACTCATGGGGTTAGATGTCCTTGATTGGTGCATTCATATAGATAAAGCCACGGAATGGGGATTCCGTTACAAGAAGCGTGAAAATATTTTTTAGACGACAACCCTGACCGTTTCGATACGGTCTCCAAAGCTGGAGATCTGAAGATACTTTAGTTGTTATCCACTGGTTTGGGGCTTATTTGCCGCTCACAATCTGTGCCGCCCGGCCATAGGAACCAAGGTTGAAGGCGCTCGCATAACCCAAACCTTGCAGCCTTTTCTTCGCCGTGGCGCTGCGCATCCCGCTCTGGCAGTGCAGCAGCAACACCTGCTTCTTATCCTTTACGCGACGGGGAAGAACAGTTTCGATTTCGTCCAGCGGGAGGTTGATCGCGCTCGGCAGATGGCCGGAGTTGAATTCGGCGGGGCTGCGCACGTCGATTACGAGCGCCCCGCTCTTCAAATACCGGCGTGCCCCTTTGGGTGAAATCTGGCCAGCACGTTTCATTACGAGAATGATTGCGGCGATTGCCGCAACAATTAAAGCGATTGTCCAATTCATGGTTTGAAACCTCATTTGCCACATTTGAAGCAGGCAACCGAATGAGCCAAACATCGGCTCCCTTGACCTTACTGCAAGAGCCTATGGCAAGGCCGTGTTCGAGTGCTCAGCCTGCGTGGATTTCGGTGCAACAGATACTGCGCTATCCGGTATGCGTGTTCAACACCTTGCACCACCTCGCAGCAAGCACCGTGATCGAGCAACCGATTTGCTGCACGGAGTTCATCTTTGGCCAGCATTCCGCTGCCAAAACCCGCCTGATTCTCTGTATACTTTGCGTCGCTCTTCTGAAAACAAACGCAGATTCCCCGTTTTTGAGGTGCAGCCAAATGGTTGCCAATCATGCTTTTTGACTCCGCGGAATCTCCCGCTCTCCAGTTCAGTCAGCGAGGTCTGGCGTTTGGGACACCAGGAAGGCGGCCTGCTCAAACAGGCGGTAAAGGTCGGCCCGCTGAAGTTCCCGGCGACGAAGGGTGTGTTCCAGATGCACTGTCCCCTCACCCGCCACCACTGCTTGGGCATACTCGCGGAGATCGGCGGCCTGGGCAAGGTAGAGAGCGATCAGTCCATCAATCAGGCCTTCGATGTGCGCGGCACGCGAGGCATGGCTCATTGGAACTCCTTTTCAAGGGGATGGGAACAATCGGGTATGGGGATCAAGAGTGAGAATTCAAGTATAGGCTCCAGACAACAAATATCGAAGAGCCGCTACGGCTTCTGCGGAGGCCACTGCGGAAGTCGAGCTTGCGCTGCCTTCTACTCTGGGTTATCAAACGCAATGTAGTTCAGTTGTCCATCGCGCTCGATGCTGAAGACCACTGGATCCCGAGGCTTCAGCTCGGCCAGCAATTTGCGCAGCGTTTCCAGCGAATCGAGCGGCGTGCGGTTCAGGAAATGCAGCACGTCGCCGGGCTGCAGGCCGAAGAGTGAGGCGTTGCCTCCAGCGGTCAGCGCAGTGACCAGGATGCCTCCCGGACTGCGTGTAGGTGGGATTAACTGGGCCACTGAATCCGTGATCGAAATGCCGACGATACCCAGTTTGGGGATGATGTTGGCCTCCGACTGTGTGGGATCGAGAATGCTTTCTGGATCCCGCTTGCGCTCCGTAACAGGGACATTCAGGTTCTGGACTTCCGAGCCGCGCTGGATTTTGAAAGCTGTAATATCGCCGACTTTCTTCTGGAAGAGCCACACAGAGAGGGCTTGCGGATCTTGAAATGGCTTGCCATCGACAGCGAGCAAAGTGTCTCCTGGGTGCAAGCCTGAGCGTTCTGCAGAAGAATCTGGCAACACGTCTTCGATGATGATTCCGGATTGCCTCCCGAGGCCGAGTCCGTTCGAAAGCGTTGGCGTGATTTCACGAGCGACAATACCGATAGCACCACGGCGCACGTGTCCCCGCTTGCGCAGTTGCTCATAGACAAAGCTAATCATATTTGAGGGAATCGAAAAGCCTACGCCCTCGCTACCGCCCGACTGCGAGACAATCATAGTGTTCATGCCGATGACCTCGCCTCTTATATCGATCAGCGGTCCACCGGAGTTGCCGGGATTGATGGCGGCATCAGTCTGCAGATAGACCACGGGAGTGGCGCTGTTGAGCTGGCGCTGGGTCGAACTGATCACGCCCATAGTTACAGTGTTTTCAAGGCCAAGTGGGCTACCAAATGCAAGTGCAAGCTGGCCGACATGCACTTGGTCGGAGTCCGCCAGTTGGAGCACCGGCAGACCAATGGCTTCCACTTTGAGCAGAGCGATATCAGTCAACGCGTCGCGCCCAAGAACCTTGGCGGCAAAGCGCTGCGCATCTCCAATGCCACCAGCCTGCCTGTTGCGATGGCGAAATACCAGAACCGAGAGGGAGGTCGCATGCTCGACGACATGCGCATTGGTAAGGATATATCCCGACGGATCGACGACAATGCCGGAACCCACTCCCTGCTCTTTTGCGATATAGGTCGTCTGCCGCGTATTGGGATCCTGCACCGTAGCCAGGCCGGTGACCTCGATCGTCACCACCGCTGGCCCAACGCGTTCAGCCAGCGCCTGCAGATCTTCATCGAGCTCGAGAAGGCCGTGCCGCGCAGGACTCGGTGCGCCCTTCTCCGTCGGAGCGGAAACCTGCGCGGACGCACACACCGCACCTAAGACAACCAGACCAAGAACCGGAAAAAAAGCAGCAGTGGCACGGTGCACGGGAACCTCTTTCTCCAACACACGATGATTCGTGCGAGCTTTGATTATCGTCGATACTCTTCTACAACGGCCAGACCCGTGATTCCCCTGCAAGAATCTCCTACCAGAGACCGACGTTGGTACCAACGAAGGTGGATTTGCGCACCCTCGCCTAAGAGGGGCTGGCGGCGCTCTTTGGTGGCCAAAGCCGGTATACACACTCAGGCCTCAATTTGTGCACACGCACTACCGACTTGAGCGGAATTGCACAGTCTCCCCATGTCTTTCCGAAGAGACTGTTTCAAGATTCTGGACGACTGGTGAAAACGGGATGCCGACTCCATACATACGCTGAATTGGATGACTTGCAGTGCCTGGTCATAAGGTTGAATCCAACATGACAACACGTCCGACGTATCAAGGGACTTCCCAGGATGATGTTGCTAAGGACTGACCGACTGCAGAGATTTCCATGTTTGCCAGGCACAATCAGCACAGATCAAGAATTGAATGTGAGGAAGATGACGATCAGCCCAAAAGATTTTGAGGTTCCGCCCGGCAAAAGAGTCGATCTCCGAGAGTGGCCGACGATCGGGGCGCCTCTTTGCAAGTCGAAGAAGCAGTATCAGAGGATGCTCGAAGAACATGTAAAGGATTTAAACTCGCTGCAGCAGCTTCACTATGCCTCCAACCGCTTCGCATTGCTGCTGATCTTTCAAGGGATGGATACAGCCGGCAAAGACGGCGCCATCCGGCACGTCCTGTCCGGTGTCAACCCGCAGGGCTGTGAGGTCTTCAGTTTCAAACAGCCAAGCACCGATGAATTGGAACACGACTTTCTCTGGCGTACCACATGCCGGCTTCCCCAACGCGGACGGATTGGCATCTTCAATCGCTCGTATTATGAGGAAGTGCTCGTTGTTCGAGTACACCCTGAGATTCTCCGGAACCAGGGTCTTCCTGAAAAACTGCGCGACGAGAAGAGCATTTGGGAGGAGCGGTTTCGCTCCATCGTGGACCTGGAAAGCCATCTCTATCGGAACGCAACCCGGACGATCAAAATTTTCCTGCATCTTTCTCGTGACGAACAGCGAAAGAGATTCCTCGAGCGCATTGATGAGCCAGACAAAAACTGGAAATTCAGCCTCGCCGACATTCACGAGAGAAAGTATTGGAAACGTTACAGGGAGGCATATGAAGCGTGCCTGGGTGCGACAAGCACACATCATGCGCCCTGGTACGTGGTTCCAGCCGACGATAAGCAAAACGCCCGCTTGATCGTTACAGGCATTGTCCTTGATGCGCTTAAAGGTCTCAAGATGACATATCCAAAGACAACTGAGAAGAGGCGCGCAGAGTTGCTTTCGATTCGAAAACAGCTCGCCAAGTAGCGAGGAACCATCTTGATGAACGCGAAAGAGGATTTGATCAGCGTCGGCCAAGATGATAGCGAATTGGAACCCCGCCCGAGCCTTTCGGTCTCCAACGGAACTGCAGTTACTGAATATGAATGCAACAGATTGTCGAGCACGATTCGTGTAAACTCTGCAGACTTCCTCAAATCTCAAGAGATTCTCCTTTTCCGCAACAGCGGACGATGCAGTGAAAAGGGCCGGTTGGTACTCTGGGCAGAAGATCCCATAGACCGTTGACTGGCGAGGCGTCGTCTGTGGGTCTATGGATCAACCACCTTGACTAGGGTTGAGTCAGCAACAGCTCGCAGATCCTTCCGGTACGCAATGGACGCAGAAGTGGCTTCCTCGGAGGCGGCCAGGCGTATACTGGCGCCGGGTCGAGAAAGCTAGTTTGAGAGCCTTGCTTGAGATCAATTTCAGAGCCGACACGAAAACGTCAGTCGCTCCTGTTCATGCAAACCGGCCTTCGGCGTTCAACCTTCCAGAGACATAAGATTCCTACTGCCTTTCTCACTCCAGCGCAGCGGACCGCAACAGGAGAAACTCAATGACCGCCGAACTAATCCACCGCTTGCACTTCGCCTTCACCATTACCTTCCACTATCTGTTTCCCCAACTCACCATGGGCCTTGCCCTGCTCATCGTGGTTCTCAAGTCCGTCGCCCTTAAAACCGGCAGCGAGCAGTGGGACCGCGCCGCCCGCTTCTGGGGCCGCATATTCGGCATCAATTTCGTCTTCGGCGTGGTCACCGGCATTCCCATGGAGTTCGAATTTGGCACCAACTGGGCGCGTTTTTCGCAACTCTCCGGCGGCGTCATCGGCCAGCCACTCGCAATGGAAGGCGTCTTCAGCTTCTTCCTTGAGTCGGCCTTCCTGGGCCTGTTTCTATACGGTGAAAAGCGCATTTCCAAACTCATGCATTGGTTCTCGGCCGTCATGGTTTTTGTCGGATCGTGGATTTCAGGGTTCTTTATCATCGTCACCGACGCCTGGATGCAGCACCCTGTGGCCTATGACCGCCTTCCCAACGGTCAGTTTGAGGTGCTCAGTTTCTGGCATCTGCTCCTCAACCCTTGGGGGTTGCATCAATATGCGCATAACATGACCGGCGCGGTCGTCACCGGCTCCTTCGTCATGGGTGCTGTTGGCGCGTTCTATCTCCTGGAAGGGCGGATGGTTGATTACGCGCGCATCTTCCTCAAGGTCGGCGTCATAGCAGGCCTCGTAGCCTCCGTCCTCATCATCTTTCCCACCGGCGACCTTCACGGCAAGTACGTTGCGCGCAACCAGCCGGCCGCGATGGCCGGCATGGAGGGCCTCTTCAAGACCGAAGACGGTGCGGGGATGGTGCTCATCGGCCAACCCAACGAGGAGACCGGCCAGATCGACAACCCCATCGTCGTTAACGACGCACTCAGCTTCCTCATTTACGGCACCACCAAGGCGGAAGTGAAAGGCCTCGACCAGATCCCCCGCGACCAATGGCCCACCGCCTTGCCGCTGCTCTTCTACGCTTACCACATCATGGCCGGTCTCGGAACCTGGTTTGTGTTGCTGATGATCGTCTCCGCCTTCCTGCTCTGGCGCCAGCGGCTCTACCAATCCCGCTGGGTCCTGTGGGCGCTGCTGCTCAGCTTTCCGCTGCCCTACATCGCCAACACAGCCGGCTGGATGACCGCCGAACTCGGCCGTCAACCCTGGCTCATCTATGGCCTCATGCGTACCAACGAGGGCTACTCGAATACTGTCTCGGCCAGCAACGGCCTGTTCACTTTGCTGGGCTTCATGGGCCTTTACTCGCTGTTGGGTCTTCTGTTTACCGTCCTCATTTACCGCGAGATCAGCAATGGCCCGGAACCAAAGGTCATCCCCGCCAAAGCGGCTAATGCAAAATGACGATCACCGCTATCCCTTGAGGGCCTGAAGAGAAAGGAAAATCGCCATGATGGGTTTCATCTGGTTCTGGTTGGTTGCCGTAATGATCGTGGGCTACGTCGTGCTCGACGGCTTCGACCTCGGCGTAGGCGTGCTCCACCTCTTCCTCGTCCGCACTGAAGCGGAGCGGAGGGCCACCCTCGCGAGCATCGGCCCTGTCTGGGACGGCAATGAAGTCTGGCTGCTGGCTGGCGGCGGCACGCTCTATTTTGCCTTTCCGCTGCTCTACGCCTCGGCATTCAGCGGATTCTATCTTCCCCTGATGATCGTGCTCTGGTTGCTGATCCTGCGCGGCGTAAGCCTTGAGCTGCGCAATCACATCGAGGTCGGCGTCTGGCGCGCCTTGCTGGATGGCGTCTTTGGCCTCTCCAGCGCCCTGCTAACCATCTTTTTCGGCGCCGCCCTGGCCAACGTTCTGCGCGGCGTTCCCCTCCAGGCCGACGGCTACTTCTTCCTGCCCCTGTGGACCAACTGGCAGCCCGGCCCTCACCCCGGCATTCTCGACTGGTATACGGTCATCGGAGGCCTGCTTGCCTTGGTCGCCCTCACGCTCCACGGCGCTCTCTGGCTCTCCATCAAAACCTCGGGAGAACTGGCCCAGCGCACCCGCGGCATCGTCAACCCGCTCTGGCTCCTTCTGGCGGTTCTCACAGTTGTCAGCCTCGTCGCTACCATCGCCGTGCGTCCTGCCAGTCTGAACAACTACTTCAACTTTCCCGTAACCTTCCTCGTTCCAGTGGGAGTCATCGCCTCCCTGGCCGGTATCTGGCTCCTCAATCGCAAGGCCCAGCCGGTGAAGGCATTCCTTTCTTCCTGTTTCTATCTGTTCTTTATGCTGGCCGGGGCGTGCTGGGGTCTTTATCCCACGCTGCTGCCCGCCACCACCGGTACTGACCGCGACATCACCCTCAGCCGCGCAATCTCCGGCCCGCACACCCTCGCAGTCGGCCTGGTCTGGTGGGGCTTCGGCATGGCGCTGGCCATCGGCTACGTCGTTTTTGTGTACAGCAAGTTTCGCGGCAAGGTGGATCTCCATGCTGGTGGGCACTGAGCGTTTGGATGATCTCGCTTCAGTGATAGGGCGAAACTGGTGTCCCAGCATCAACGTGGCAGAATCAATGCGCGCTGTTTTGATTTGGCATCGAAGGATTGAAGCCGCCAAAAGCTGTCGAGCCGCGCCCAAATCCATGGTCGCATCCCTATAGGATTCAATTCGGTTCGCGCCGCATTCTTGCCGCAAGCAAGGTAGTCTTCGAGTCTTTGACCTAGCGTGAGCCCTTCACCCAGATGTCGTCGGAACGGAGAACACTCTTCAATTCCGACAGTGCGCACAGCTCATAGCAACGCCGGTCGCTGCCGGCGCCTGGCATCCCCATTTTCTCCCAATGTCTCTTGATCAATCCGATGGGTACGTCGGCGGGTAGCGCACTGCTTTTTCCGTTCTCTGAGAACGCCCTTCTCAGCAGGTTCCAGTCAGTATTTCGTCTTGGCGCCGAAGATGCTCAGGCGCACTCTCAACTTTGACGAGCTGCGCGGCCCTGGCCGGTGCTCTTTTCTCCATCACCTCACGGTTCGGTTTGTTGTGGTTCGTTCGGTTTGAATTCCCTTCTTTCGCTGCCGAAGATTGAGAACGAGTTGCTGACGTGGCTCGCTTCCTTGTGCGGTCAATCCCTTGCATAGTTCCCGTTGCCGATTACGATACTGGCTATAATCCGCCATAAGGGAAACTCGGTTGGCAAGTCGCTGCGCCTTCCGGTCTTCTCTCAGTCCGCTATTACGAACAGGAGTACGAACGATTTGTTGAGCGTTCTCATAACCGGATGTTGAGGCGAGTGTCCAGGCCCCAAGAGCTGCCTCAGCGTTCTGACGGTTCCTTCCCTGCAAAGTTGTTGCGGAATACGTCGGAGGCCTTTACCTGGATGTCGTAGTCGATGACAAGGACTGTATATCCACCCAATTCTCCCTTCTCAAGCCTGAGATCAGCCTTCGAGAGAAGGCGATGGGGGTCCTCCCACGTGACATTCTGTCGCATCAGAAGTTTCCGGACACTCGGGGCCACTTCTCGTCGGACATAAGATTGGAAGGACTCCTGGTCCTGGTAATGTTCAACTTGTGCGGCGCCGCCGGTTGGCCGTTGCCGGGCCGGTCGAAGCCCGTTACATTCGGCTCTTGACAGACGCACAGCCTGTTGTGATTCCTCATCCCAGCATGTCAGACCAGCTGTGCGCGCCCAACCATGTTTTGCCACAAGAAAGCGCATTACAGCATCGAGAGTCAGCCAACTGAAAGATGGCGTGTGGGCTCGGAACGTTTCGGGGTTAATCTTGTTCAGCATGATGTGGATATTTGAGACGTTGCCCGTCGCATGCCGCGGTCACTTCCCTTCCCTCTTCGATCAGGCGCGTTTGTTTTGCTCCTGGCGCCCCGCAAATTGGCGGAAGTCCTGGCCTTGCATCTCGATCACTCTGCACATCTCGATCAGACGGGACCGCATACGTTCGCCAATCCGATCACCGAGCGTTTCGGCGCGGAGGCCTCCTTCTCCAGGGGCTAACGCGGGATAGTTGGTGGTGATGATGGTTGTTCGCATGTTGTTATAGCGGCTGTTGATCATCAGAGAGACCGTGTCCCATACCCACTCACTCGGTCGAATGGCGCCGAGGTCGTCCAGTACAAGAACCTCCGCGTTCATGACTGGGTTCAGTAGTTCCAGTTCGGTGGCTGTTACCTGAGAGTTGTAGGT
>CAIKND010000057.1 GCA_903828675.1 uncultured Acidobacteriaceae bacterium | reverse complement strand
CACTATGGACCGAAACGCCGTTCACTGCGCTCATGACCGTCGAATAGGCCTGTTGCAGGCTGCGGAGCAGTGACGTAGTTTGTTCGAGATTGCCCCGCGGCGCTACCACCTGCTGGTTGTACGATTGCTGTTGCGCCTGGCTCTGCTGAAGAAGTTGCGCTTGGTTACCCAATAGGCTGGCTGTCTGCAGGATCGTCGTGAGGATGGACCAACCGTTGTTGGCTCGCGAAACAGTCGGAACAAGGAAGAGCATGCCCGCCAACAAGAAGACGGCTGGAACTGTTATGAGCAGCGGGCCCCGAGACCGGTGCTGGTTGCGATTCGTGCGGCTCGGCAATTCGGGCACGCCGCTTGTGGTTCTCGCAATGTAGCGGGCTACGGCCCTGGGATCCTTGAAGCGGCGGAATGTCATGGTTGCGCCTCCGTTAACGCAGCGAGTTCTGGAAACATTGATGGCGTACTGGCGCGGGACGTTCCCCGCTTGGATTTTGTACCGTGGCCAATGGGACCTCCATCCTCATTGGCGGCGGAGACAAGCATGTAATCCGGATCTGGAGGAGTGGTAGCGCGGTTGACCTCTCCTGAACGTTCCTCCGGCAGTTCCGACAGCCGAGCGAGTCCGTTGGGATACTTGGAAGCCAGTTGGCGAATATTCTCGCCATACTCAAGATTGGTGTGGGTACTCAACCACCATGTGCGATACTGCCGTTCGCGCGGGAACGATGTGGCAAGCCAGTATTCCGTCGGGGTGAGCTCGATGTAGAGACTATGTGTGCTTGCCGAGTCCTCTCCAATTGAGATCAGGAACTCACTCCGCTTGCCCTTGTCGGTCATGCCAAAATTCTTGATGCGCTCGACGGCCGCCGGCGACAGATGCAAGAACTCGCTCAAGACATCGATATTGCCCTTCTGGCGGCCGATCAAGCGTATAGCCGTCGTCGTCAGAATCGCACCCCCGATAGCGTTTGGCTTGTCGGGTGTTCCTGTAAAGTCCTCAACCGCCTGGCTGATGCCCCAAACGCAGGCATTGCGCTTCCGTGCCGTTCGAAAGAGTTGCTCGACAACCGGGCCCAGGCTGCGAGACTGGAGAAGCGCCCAGCACTCGTCCAGAACCGTTATGCAGCGTGCTCCGCCGCCGCCTTCGGCGCGCTTAGTTGTGGCGTAGGCGATCAACAGGCTCATGGCAGTTTCTAGCTTTGGATCGTCCTTCAACTTTTCAATGTTGAAATAGAGCCACGGAATGTTCATGTCAACCGTCGTCTGGCGGTCAAACAGATTCGCATAAATTCCGTCGTCAACCCAGGCACGCAACTTGACGGCAGCGATCCGCGCCTCCTTCATCACAAGTTCTTCTTTATTCTTATCGAGATAGTTTTCCAGTTCGTCCCGGACGTCGCTGAGCGTGGGAATAGGTACCGGGCGCATGCGTGCGCGCGCATAGGCGTTTCGAATCGAGGTCTCGACCACATTGTTCAGAATGTCGACGTCGCTCAAAGCGGAATCGCCGATCATGTGCCGGATGAGGTTGATGAGGAACGAACGGTGGTCGTTCGTCATCTCCGCTACGCCGGGCTCGAAATCGAACGGGTTGATGGTGACTTTCGAGTCCAGCGACATGGTGACCATCTTCCCGCCCATGTAGCGGACCGTATTCAGGTAGCTGTCGCCGCGCTCGAGAATGGAGACCTTTATGTCCTGCCTGCCGGCCGTCAACAGCATCTTCTGCACAAGCATGCTCTTGCCAGTGCCCGAAGTCGCCGCAATGATCGCGTTGGCATTTTCGAGCGACGAGTCGAATGGGCTTAAAGGCAGCAGTTGCCGATAGGGGGTAGGGAACAACATCATGGGCGAACGCGGCGTGCCGTTCCATGGCATTTCAACTGGAACGAGGTCTGCCGCATGCGCGGTCAGAAGTTCCATCTCTCGAAGATCCTTGCCGGCCTGCCCTGGCAGTGTGCTGAAGACCGCCCGTAGCTGCGCTCTTCCCGCTTCAGGCAGACCTGTAGCACCGTCCATGCGGCTTATCACATGCAAAACATGTTCCCGGCGGTCCGCTATCTGTTGCTCGGCATCAGACAGTTGGGGCGCTGACGCAAATGGCAGCGACGTGCGAAAGGCAATAGATAGCGACGCCTGACAGGCTTTGGTGGAACTGCTCATGATGCGCGCCTGGATGTTTCCGAGATCCTCTGCAGCCACATGCGCGCTCATGTCGAGCCGGGGGTTGCCGCGGTGGTCCACTTGAGCGGCGATCATCTTCTTGTGTCGCCGCTTGTAGATTTCAAGTACCTTGGTCTGATTGGGAATGAAGATGTTGGTGCTGATGACGAGCGGAAAACCCAGCGTCTGCAGCTCCCGGATCAGGCCCGGCCAAGTCTGGTCCGGTGGAGACTTCATCGTGACCACGCTCCAAAGCAGATGGTCGATGCACACATAGCTCTCGGTCATACCGTCTATCCCTGCATTCATCAGCTGCTCACGAGCGGATATGTAGCGCACTGAAAGAGGATGGCTGCGAAGCTTGGCGCGGACAGGGCAGAAGGGCGAGATGGTTGTCTGGATTTCGAGGAATATCTCCTCGTGGCTCATGCGCACGGGCTCGAACTCAGCAGCCACCATGGAGGATTCGATACCGCGAAGAAGCGACTGAAACTGGGCGAGTATTGCTTCATGTTGCGCCCGTTCGCGTGTTATGCAACTATTCTTGAACGGCGAGAAGGTATGTGTGGCGTTCTTTGCCCCGCTCCAGGGAGTGCCGGCGGCGGCCATTACCCGCCGGTGGGCTTCTGGGTCCCAAATGAAGTACATGGTCAGACTGCGCGTAAGAAATTCGCCGTATTTGGCCCTCTGCTTCCAATCTCTGACACGTTCCTCTTCTAGCGCGAGGGCGGCCGGAAGTGAAGTGTGACGCGCATCTTCGAATTTGTCGAGCGTGTCGCCCACCTGATCGTTGACCTCGTAACGGATCTGGATGCGCATGCTTTCTTCTGGACATGTGCGGAGGAGAGCGTCGACGCGTGCCTTGAGGTCGTTACGCTCATTTTCCGAACCGAAATACGTTAGCGATCCCCGCACTCTGTATCCCGCAACATACGTGCCATCCATACGGACCACCACGTTGTCGAGGAAATCGCGCACTTCGAATAGCGTGCATACTGCGGGCGCCATCTTGCTCTTTTCGTGTTGGGAAACTGTCTTAGGCACTCTTTGTTGCCCCTTTGGACTGCTTTGGAAGTACGTCGTTGTCTTCGAGAATGTACGGCCCCGTTATCTGGGGATCTCGCTCCAGAGCGCTGTAGCTGCGCGGTTTCAGATGCCATGCCAGGAAGTCTTTGAGATATCCGCGCGGTTTGCCGTATTTGAAGATCAGCAAGCCTGGCACCGCTATGATGAGGACGACAAAGAAGCAAAACCAGTTCATGGGCAGGCCCATGACGATCATGTTGCGGGGGAAAAGGAACTGACCGAGAAGGAGGGCCAAGACCGCAGTTATGCCAACGGTCAAGAGATCCTCAACCTCCAAGCCCAGCATGCGCACGTTGGTTCTCAGATTGCGAGAAATCGGAGTTGCGTTGAGATGCATCAGTGAATCCCTCCCGCGCCGGACGTAACGAAGAATTCGAGCAGCCGGAGACCGCCAGAAACTGCGAGGCAGCCGACCGCGACAATGACGTGGCGCGCGGCGTTGCCGCCCACACTCGTGAGTTCGAACATTCCTCCATTGCTAACGGCCAGAATGGCGCGCAGGAGATTGACGGCCGCGTAAAGCGGCATGACAACATTGCCTACCCAGTTGGTAAGAGACAGAAGCGCATAGAAGAACTGGTCCTGGCCGCTGTTTTGAGTGGAGAAGTACTCGGCCAACCGGACAAAGCCGGATGCCAATAGGCAGACCACTGAGGCGGTGAGGTAGCGTTCACCGGCCCGCGCGCGATGCGCGAGCTGGTAAATGCCAATGCACAGGACCAACCCGGCGCAAATCGGCAGGATCACATTGCCGAGGTAGGATGCCATTGCGGTCAGGCCTGTATCAAAAGATCCGTTACCCACGGGACACCCCTCCATGAAGAGAGCGAGCGCGGATCGTGCGCACCCGCCGAGTAGGAGCCTGGGAAGGTGCCGTTAGACGCCACAGCCATTGGAGAAGACCGCCAAACGCCCAGGCTCCGCCAGACAGAAGAAGGCCGACAATCGCAAGGAGCGCAACCCTCGCTCCCAATGTCGCTTTGTGTATGAGAGCAATGACGATCAGGCTTCCAATCAGGTCAATCAGAAGCAGGACCAGGAACGCCTGCACCCAACGTCTATCCTCTGATATCCGCAGCGCCCACTCACGGATGAATCCCCAGGCGCAGAGAACTGCGCCCACTAAGCACAGCGCGAGCATGGAAAGTCCCGTAAGGAGCCTCGCTGCCTCCGAAAAGGGAAGACAGGCTATTCCGTACAGAGGAACCGCCAAAAGCGCCAACAGTGCGGCTGTGAACCGCATGGCGTGAGCGAGAACCAGATGGAGTGACCTTATCCCCATGACTTCACCAAGAGCCAGATTCCTGAGAAACACATCATCGCTATGGACGTAATTGCGAGCTGCCCCCAGGGCTTCCCGCGAACGAAGTTGACCACGGCGCCAATGATGCACAGTGCACCTGCAACCGGACAGACGTTACTCCCAAACCAGTTCACGAGATTCATCAGCCCGTCTGCCACGCCATACTGGTCCGAGGACAGGCTCCAGGACTGTGCCATCGTCCAAAGAGCCTGCACGGAGAGAACAAGTAAGGCAGATACCAGAGAGGGAATGGGTGAATTACCCTCCGCGCTGTCTAGCAGCGCCTTGAGCACCAGGGCCGCGCCAACAACAGGAACCAGATGGCTTACGAGGTAGTTGTTCGTAAAGTTCTTAACCAGTCCCAACAAGCCGGAAAGATATGGGCTTGAGGTCGAGGATGTTCCCGGGGTTTGCATCGGTATTCCAGCGGAGGTTAGGAATGTAGGAATCGCCTGAAGAGACAGAAACACCATGCCCCAGAAGATCCATTTGGTGAAGCTGCCCCCCCAGTCGAAGTTGATCCCGCTGCCTGACCGAAAAGATACGGCAGCTGCGACAAAGCAGCCCAGCGCCATGTAAGGCGCTGCTCCAATGAGCAGACCGTAGAGTCCAGTGAGAAATGCTGGGACCATCATCGTCTCCGTGAGCAGAAAGTCAGCCTCTTGCGCTGCGAGGCTGAGAGCCGGACGGGACGCACTGCAATGCCATGCGTCCCGAGCCCGGTAAAGGGGTCAATGGACACCTGCTTGGCCGGTTGTTACGAACCATTCGACCAAGCGCAGGGCCTGCGAGACACCGAGCAGACCGACTCCGGTGATGATTGACTTCATGGGCCGGCCGCCCTGGTGATACGCCACGAGACTGTGAAGCAAGAACCCGCCAGCCGCCAGCGGGCCGAGGACGTTGGAGATGTAGTTGACGCCGGTCTCGAGTGTGCCTTCAATACCCGAGGCCGACTGCCCTTGCACGGCCTTGCCAAGAACCGGCGAATTACCGGATTGCTGGGCTCGAGCTGCAGCGGGCAACAGAATGATTGCCATGAACACGTGAATGGCGAGCGTCCACAGATAGGCGCGCGCACATACCTGCATCCGACGACTGGTTGGCATGTGATAGTCTCCGATTCCTGCTCCACCGCTCAAGAGACCGGCGAGCATTTAAGTTGGCTTCACAGTACCCTGTCTTGGATTTGAGGGGAAGGTCTACAATTGAAAAATTTTCGCTGTTTTATGGGGCTGCGCGCTCGTGCGTCGACTTAACAGCTAAACAGGCCAGGAGTGGCCGTCTGGGGAAAAAGGGGGCGCGTAGCGAAAGGTTAAAGCGCGCTTTTTGAGAGGAAGGAACCCGATCAGGAGGTCTAGTGGTTGGAATCGAAGAACAGGAACAGTGTGTTCTCATCGGTCTGGCGGCAACGCGCGCAGAAACAACCGGATGTTGCCCACCAGTAGAAAAGAGCGAAAGGGAAAAACACAATTGTCAGCACCCTCTTGACGGGGTGCCAACTATAGAAGCCGCTTTTCGAGCGCGGCAGAAAGACCAGAGCATAGACAACCCCAACGGACAAAAGCAACGCAACCAAGTCTCTGACCAGGTCGAGCGGTGAATCGGCGAGAATGAGGAGGGTGTGCATTTAACACTCTTCGACCGGCTTGCGATGCCGCGCCAGCCAGTTGACCATTCCAACCCGATACCTAAAGAAAAGTTGCGGGGATTTGTTGGCCGCCTCAGCTTCGGTGCCGGTGCGGTGGCCCGCTTCAGTTCTGGGATGCTGTCTGGACCTCTGGCTTCTTCTTCGCAGGCGATATGAAGGTGACCTGGACCTGCGTCCCGGCAGCGACGCTGACAATCATGTGCTCGGTCACTGCGAGTTGCTGGATCTGTGAATCCGCGGCCTGACCGACGTTTTGTGCGGCCTGGGCCCGGATCAAATCGGCCTCGCTCAGTGTCCCACTCACGTTGTTCCCAGCAAACATCGCCGCGGTCGAACCAAGCCCGCTGAGCGCCGCTAGGGCGAATTGCTTTCCCCGGTTGCGCCCCGTAACGGCGCCTTTCAGGGGACCCATTCGCTGGTCCAGCCCAACCGCGTTGATGGCGATGTCTTCTCCATCGGGCAAATGAATCGAAGTGAAGTGAAGCCCAACAACCCCCGTAGACGTCGCCTGCTCGATTTCTCCGATAATGCGGGCACCGGCGGGAATCACGACAATGCCCTTGCGCCGGTAATCGAAGTCTACAACTGCAATGGCCGGAGCCTTTGTCGCTGTGGTAACGACCGCCTCCAGATGGGTGGCTATGTGAAAGCCCGGCTCGTACCCAAGATTGGTGACCGGCAGCTCCAGGCTATCTGATTCCAGATGAGCCAGCTCTCTTATATCGGTGCTGGTAAGTACAAAAGTCAGCGATGGCTTCGTCACCTGCGCAAGCCGAATGTTGGCTTCCTTGTCGGTTCGTCCCTGCCCACTGCCTGCTGTTGGGCCCGAATAGGGCGGCGGGACCCATTGGCCGTTGGCTCCAGGCTGCTGCGAATTGAAATTCTGGATAGATCCAAGAGTCTGCCCGTTCCGGTCGGCACCGCGGGTATTCTGGATGTCATCCGCAGTTGTGTCTTGCTTATTGACTGGCTCACCTGCCTGCTTCTGCGGGTCGGTAGGCAGGTTGCTCTGGTTGGTCTGTGCCTCTGGGCCGCCGGTTGTCGGTTGTCCAGACACTTTGACGCCCGGTTGCTGTTTGGTCGCCGGATGGTGAAAGAACATCGAAAAGAGCGCGATGATCCCAATGGCGCCAACAATGACGATGAACGGCTTGTTGGCCTTCTTGTCCGAACTCAGGAAAGACCGTTTGATCCCGGGCATGTCCCCTTGTTCGGAGCCGGAAACTCCCGCATTTGGGGTCTCCGCGCCGTTGCCTAATCCCGCATGTGCCTGGTACGTCTGGCTTGCCGTTTCGTTCGGCTTTATTCCTTGGGGCAAATCGATCTGCGACATCTTGATCTCTCCTCTCTCCCTGTTTAGCGCTCTGCGGGCACGAAGGGAACCGGCACCATCAAAGCGGTATCCACCTCGCTGGCATTGGCAATCTGCAACAGCAGCCGTTCCTTCTTGAACTTGAAGCCGGGCCTGACAAACGCAACAGCTCCATCCAGGCGCTCACCCGGCGCGAGCTTCAACTTGCTCATCCGATAGTCGCTGATGGGCAGTTGCTCGGCCAGAGCTTCCGGGTGTTTCTTATCCACCTTCCCGTTCTTCTTCGACTTGGCGGGGTTGTTGAATTCCAGCAGAGGCGGCAGAACTTCGATCCACCGGCCGCTGCGGTTGAGGACTGAATACGACATCGCGATAGAATCACCCTCT
>CAIKND010000056.1 GCA_903828675.1 uncultured Acidobacteriaceae bacterium | reverse complement strand
TCGCAGCCTTATGTTGTTAACAACATAACTGAGCTTATGTGTTGGTTTAGTTTATGTGGCCTTCCATTCCTCTGCGCTGTTTTTGGGAGCATTTCGAAGAACGGAAGACCACATAAGCCGACTCATTTCACAGCGACCGCAGGAAGTGCATCAGAGGTTCAGGGACGGCTACAGTTGGCATTGGAAGATTGGTAGGCGTGCATTTTGTGAGTGCTCGGGTTTTTGCCTCCATATCCAGTTCGGCGTAGATGAGCGTAGTGTCCACGGAGACATGTCCGAGCCACGCACGGATGGTGTTGATGTCCACGCCGGCCCGAAGCAGATGTGTCGCGGTGGAGTGCCGCAGCGAATGCGGCCCTACTCGTTTCTTGCGAAGCGAGGGTTCTTTTTCAGAAGCCGCAGTGACGCAGGTCTTGATGACTGCATGAAGGCCGAACCGGGTCATCGGCTGCCCTCTTCGATTGAGGAACACCCGTTCATCCGGCTGGCGGTTGTGGACCAAGGCTTTCAGCATTTCTGCGGTCTTAGGCCAGAGTGGACATCGGCGCCGCTTGCTGCCTTTGCCAAGGAACTCCACGCTGTCGGTATGACGCGGAGAAGCAGTCAACGTCAAGTCGGCGATTCTCAAGTTTACAGCTTCGCTTGCCCGCGCACCGGTGTTGTAGAGGAACAAGAGCAGCGCATAGTTGCGAGCGCCACCGGAGGTGCTTCTGTCAGGTACCCGCAGCAACGCCTCGACTTCGTTCTTTTCAAGATAAGACACCAGGGCTCGCACATGCCGCTTGAACGGCACATTTCGAATAGCCCCGCACCATGCCACATGTTCTGGACTATTTTGTGCGATGAAGTGAGCCAGAGAGTGGATTGCTGCGAGCCGCAGATTACGGGTTCTCAGGCCCACTTTGCGTTCCTGCTCCAGGTGCAGCAAGAACGCTTGAACCGCTCGGGCAGAGAGGTCATGCACCTCCAGTAGGTCAACTGACTTGCGCTGCTGTTTGGCAACGAACGGTAGCAGCATCGCCAGAGCGTCGCGATAGCTGAGTTGTGTGTTCAGTGACAGATTGCGCTCGCCGACGAGATGATCGAGCAGGAACCTGCGCACCCACGGGCCAAGCGTCTCATTCTTGCGCATCAATCACCTCCGCCGCATAGCTTGCGAACCGCGTGGATGCTTCCGCTAGCAGTTCTGGCGTCATGGTCAGATACCACTGAGTGGAAGCGAGATTGATGTGACCGAGGTGCGTCGCCAGTCCCGGCAACAACTGTTGCACATCCTGCCCGTTGCGATACCAAGCCAGCACGCGATGCACAGCGAAGGTGTGCCGCAGATCATGTAGCCGCGGCTGGTAGCGGGCGTTGAGCCGGTGTACAGCGACATGCTGGCGCAGCCGAAGGAAAGCATCCTCTACCACGAAGCGCGCGACAGCTTCACCATTTTTGTAAGTGAAGAACGGTGCATCGGCATGGCGAGAGTGACCTCCGCGGACACGGCTCGCATCATAATTCTGCATTGCCGTCGCAAGTTGCGAGCTGAGCCCGATGCGGCGGCTTTTGTAGAACTTGCTCTCGCGGATCAGCAGGGTATTCTCTATGAAGTCCACATCGGAACAACACAGAGCTATGGGCTCGCTCACTCGCAGCCCGGCTCCATAGATCAACAGCAGAAGTGTGCGCAGCGTGACTGGCTCTAGCTTGAGCCACTTTTTCTGATAGGTAGTTGTGCCCTCCAGAAGAGCGCGCAGCTCTTCCTGAGAGTAGATGTAAGGAACGAACCGAGGCGGATAGGCCGGCCGGACAGTTGGGACAGGAGAACGGTCGGTCCATTCTCTCTGGATGCAGAACACCCAGAAGCCGGACAGCGCATCGTGCTTGCGATGCCAAAAGCAAGTCACTTTTCCCCGGCTCCCCAGGTAACCGAGAACCTGGTCGGCTGTGATCTTCGAGACAACAGTCCGTCTGCCAACCCTTTTTGTAAAGGCTCGCAGGATGACGTCCTCGGTCTCGAACCGTTGTCCCAGCGCCTGTTTGTATTTCACGTACTCACGCGTCGCGTCGCCGATGTTCATAGCAGCCCTCCCAGATCCAGGTTGGCTACTTCGCGCAGCATAGGCATATCAACTTTGGCATAGATACGCGTCGCATTCACGCTGCTGTGCCCAAGATGATTGCCGACTTCGGTCAACGTCAGTCCTTGGGCCAGCAGATGAGTGGCGCAGGCGTGACGCAAGCTGTGCGGGCCATTGTGAGCCGCTTTGATGCCAAGCTTCTTCATTCGCCATGCAACTATCCCATACATCCCGCCGTGTCCGAACGGGCGATGCGGAAACGCCAGCCACAGGAACAGTTCACGGTGTGGACTCTGGGGCCGCACGTCATCAAGGTAACGTTGGATTGCTTGTGCCACTTCTCCCGTGAGGGGGCATATTCGCGCCCGCTTCTGTTTCGTGCGTGGAATTGTCAGTGTGCCCGCTGCGAAGTCGATGTCGTCGATTTTTATCCGCCGAACCTCTCCGACGCGTAGCCCGTATATCGCCAGCAACATCAGGATCGGGCGATCGCGGATGTCTGCATTCTTTGACGATCCTTCCGTGCTCGCCAACAGCCGCTGCACATCAGGCCACGCGGGCCCCAGTGGAATATCCTCATGTCTATACACACGCGGGCCATGGATTTGCCCGCTCAACCCCCGTTTTGTCCAACCGCGTCGTTCGCCATACTTAAAAAAGCTGCGAACGTAGTGCGCTGCCGATCTGATGCCGTTTCTCGTCCAGCCTTTCTTGCCAAGCGACTCCAGGAACTGCTCAACATCCACAAGACGCAACTGCTTCAGCTTGCATTCGCCAAGATGACGGAAAAACAGATTCGCATACCATCTGGCTGTGTCGATGGTTGCTGGTGAGAACCCCCTCTCCTTGTCCATTGCCGCGCAGTATTCATCGATCTTTTGTGCGTGTGGGACCGGCTTGGGCGCCTCTTCCAGCAACCTGCCCTCGTGCTTCAACCACGCACAGACAGCATGGCGAAAATCTCCCTCCGCTGTATTGGCGCCATTCTCGCCGGCATGAGGATAGGCTCGGCCTGCCCATTCCTTTGCTGCCCGCTCGACCTCGGAGCGTTTCACAGGTCGGTCTGTTTCTAAATCCAAAAGCTGCACGGCCCGGTACATGAGTGCCGCCGCATTTCTCATCATGCTCGGGCTTGCACCGCCTGCCGCCAAATGTTCCAGATACCGCCGCCGCGAGTCTGCCAGCGGGCTATTGATGTGACGTTCGATGGTCCGATTGCAACGATATAAAACTTTGAACATGGAATCCTCCTAGATCGAGGGTCCATGTTCAACCGCCACACGGTCTATTTATGTGAAGTGACTACGCAGTACAAAACGCCACATCTGCGGCTCTTCAATTCTTACTACACATAATTTTCATCAACACATAAGC
>CAIKND010000055.1 GCA_903828675.1 uncultured Acidobacteriaceae bacterium | reverse complement strand
GCCAGGGGAATCCTCCCTCGGATGCGTGGCAACACTCCGCCCTGCGCTTAGAGACAACCTGGCTGGCTTGGACCCGAGAGCCAGCGCGAGGAGATCGCCATGAACATTGAGTACAGTTTCTGGACTACCGTGAGCGAAAAATCCCCCATGAAGGTGCTCTTTGAACTCGTGCGCAAATCGGAGGGGACACTGCAACGGATCGAGGAGACGCAGAACGGCTTCGTCTTAGCGACCTCGGTTCCAGGCCAAGCGAACTCCGGCGCCATCTATATATATGACAGGCTGTGCGGCGCGTTGTTCATGCTGGTGGTCGACGGCCGCGACGACGATTTCAGCCGTCGCGAGATCGGCTGCCTGGTGCCGGCGGTTGCCGCGCACCTCAATGCGCCCGACCGCCCACGTTCCGTGCACCACCGCCCCCGCCGCAGAAACCGGAAGGTCCGCGCCGGATCGGCCACCACCGCCGCAACGCGCTCGGCCGCTGCCACTGTTGCACGATAACCACGTTGGCCACCGCCCGCCAGGAGGAGCGACAAACTCCTCCTGGCGAAACCCAAATGAGAATGGATGCACTTATGCCGGCGACCCCACAGGTCTGCGCCTGTCTGCCGGTTTTGCACCAGGAGACCGCCCATGCCCACCCACACGACTGCGGTGATCCTGCCGGTTACCCGCGCCCAGGCCGTCCAATACATGATTCTGTTCGTGAACCGCAGAGCCTACCTGCGCCAGAGCCACTACCCAAGCAAGAAATCCGGGCGCTTCTACTTTTACAAGGTGTGCGACCGAGTGTCGAAGCAGCCTCTCAGCATCGACGCTGCGACCGTGCAGAGCCATCTCGCGGGCCATCTCACCATCGGCGTCTACGCGATCAATCCCGATTCGCAGTGTTCGAAGTGGATTGCGATCGATGCAGACTACGCCGATTCCCGCCGCGACCTCCTCCGGCTCCAGGAGGCTTTCCGTAAAGATGGGATTGAGTCTCTGATAGAACAGTCTCGACGCGGCGGCCATCTCTGGATTTTCCTGGCGGAACCGTTGCCCGCTAAACTTTGCCGTCTCTATGTTCTGAATGTCGCGCGCCGTCTCGGCATCGCAATCAAACAGAACAAGGAAGACGGTATCGAGGTGTTCCCACGCCAGGACGAACTCCAGCCCGACGAATTCGGAAACGCAATCCGCGGACCTCTCGGGGTCCATCGCGCCAGCATGGAACGTTACTGGTTTGAGGACGCCGAGCCAACCCTTGAAGTGCAGCTTCAGTTGCTTTGCCAAGTCAAACGGGTCACCCGGGAAGAACTCGAAACCCTCACCGCCGGAATGTCACCCATCCCGGCCCCAGTTCCTGCGATGCCCTGGGTCCAACTGCCTGCCGCTGGAAGCCAGAACCATGGCTTCCATATCCTCAGCTACATCCGCACTCACCGGCGCAGCGGCAAGAACTACGTCGGCCAGTGTCCGTCGTGCGCCCAACGCGGCGAGGACCGGCGTGGAACTCATCTCTCGATCTCCGTTGCTGAGCCCCGCATGTACCACTGCTGGGCCGGCTGCACCAAAGAGATGATCCGCTCCGCCCTCGGATGCCCCATTCCTTCCAGCGTGCGGTTTGCCCAATCCGCGTGACTAGCGCGCGGTTTCAGGACAACTCACGACTCCCTTACTACGGCCTCCCTAATCGGCAAGCAAGAGCGCACAACCCGGCAGGTGGCTACTTTCATGGGGAAGCCATCATCGTCGCCCAACACCAACAACGCCGGCACCTGCGCGTCCTGCGACGCCAACAGATGCTGTGCGCCCAACGAGGCAATCATGACAATCGGCACGAAGAGCGTTCTGTTCGGTTATATGGTGCGCTGGTTTGTTACTAATCTGAACTGAAAAACGACTTCCGGCTTCGGAAGTCGTTTTTTTTTGTCTGGATCCTAGTGTCATATATGGTGTATTTTAGATACCAATACTAATTGCAATTTCCAGGACCAGCACATGACGCAGGACGTTCATGGTGCCGATGAAAGGATTGCGGGAGGATTCAATGACAAATGGCCAGCAACGCGGCGAAGACAACCTCGTAACCTTTCTGTCTTGGATAGCTAGTAAGACTGATTTCGAATTCCGCGAAATGACCGTTCGTGGGCAGCTTTCGAGACAGGAAATATCTCGTGAATGTGGATTCACCCGTTCAGTTTTCGCCCAGAATCCCCGTATCAAGGATGCTCTGAAGACTCTAGAGGACGAATTACGCGCGCGTGACGTCCTGCCGGTTTTGGCCGAATCTAGTGAACCGGATGGCTCCCCACCAGTGCCGCAACTCGACGGTCGGGAGAGACTTGACCAACAGCGCCTAAAGCGCCTGGAATCCGAAAATGCTTCACTTCGCGCAGAACTCACGAAACTGCGAACTGATCTTGAACACTATCGACGGCTGGACGCAATTCTGGCAGAAACCGGACGGTTCCCGCGTTGAATACACCTTCTCCCATCGTAACCGTGCGTGTCTCAGGCATACGAAGCCAGAACTTAAAAGGAAATGGTGGTGCCATTTTTACGGGCATTGAAGTCGACAGCCAAGGCTGGAGGACCGATGCCAAGACGCACCTAGTCATCAAGGCTCCGAGACAAATTCTGCCAACGCGCGTGGAGCGCGGGCAACTGTGGCGCATTTCAGGAGCGGCAAGCACCAACACAATCATAGTCAACAACTACAAACTAACGGAATTGACTGTCGATGCAGAGGAGTTGGAACTTTTGCGGCCGTCGGGTGAGCATATCATTACTTTGCTTTCCGAAGGCGAAGCCTTTGCCGGTATTGGACAAGCCAAGGCGAGACGCATGTGGGACCACTTTGGCGAGGAACTCTATGGAGTTCTGGATCGGAGTGAAGTTGAGCGTCTGGTGGAAATCATGCCTCAGTCTACTGCCGAGAGGTTGGTCGAAAGCTGGAGCCAATACGGGCAGACTCTGACACTCCAGTGGCTCCAGTCCAAAAGCTTTCCGGTGTCGCTTGGGCGCAAATTGTTGGAATTCTACGGCGAAGATGCGAGGACCAAGATTGAGGAGGATCCGTACCGCTTAATTAGCTTTGCTGCTTCGTGGAAGGCCGTTGATTCCCTTGCTCAGAATACATTCGGCATACTGCCACATGACCCGCGACGATTGGCTGGGGGCGTTGACGAAGTACTCTATGCGGCGTTTGATGCGGGGAACACTTGTCTGCACCTAGACGACTTCAAGCGACGTCTGACGAAGGTCTTGACAAACCCTGATGAGGCCGTAGTCGAGTCCGCCTTGCAGGCCGGCAAACTACGCGGTTGCTTTATCACCAGGGCCGACCATCTTCATGCGCCCGGCCCCTTTCTGATGGAGACGACTTTAGTCGAAGCCATCGTTGAACGGATGAACAATTCAAATCCCTTGATGAAAGAGAGTCAAGTCGCCGCAATCCTAGACGCTTATGAAGAAGAAACGCGTCTTCAAACGGGTGACACAACGTTCCATCTCAACGAGAAGCAACGCGAAGCGATTCAAAGTGCCAATGCAAATTCCTTTGGCGTCATTACCGGTAGCGCAGGAACAGGCAAGACCACCGTCCTGCGCGCTCTTTTTCGCGTTTGCGAGGCAGCCGGCTATGGCATTTACGCGATGGCACTCTCCGGTAGGGCAGCAAAACGGATCAGCGAGGCAACCGGACATCGGGCCCAGACCATCGCAGGGTTCCTGAAACACTTCACACGGAATGAGGCCCCCGATAAAGCGTTGGTTGTAATCGATGAAGCTTCGATGGTTGACTTGCCATCGATCTATCGTGTCATCCGTAGCCTCCCCACTACATACCGCATTGTCCTCGTTGGCGATCCCTACCAACTTCCTCCCGTGGGCCCGGGCCTACTCCTGCACGAACTTGTGCATAATGAGCAGATACCCGTCGTCGAATTGAAAGAAATCCGTAGGCATGGGGGAGAGATTGCCAGAGCCGCAACTCTGATTCGGACAGGCCAGTGGCCTGACCTTGGTGATAACACCGCAGCGGATATTCTTTTTGTCAGCTGCTCATACTCGGAGATCAATTCCACGGTTTTGCGGCTTTACGATGAAGACCGCAGCGCTACCCAGATTCTTTGTGCGACTCGGAATTCTCGAGCCGGGGGCGTTATGTCGATCAACTCGATGTGTCAGAGACGTGTCAATTCAAATGGAACAGAACTCCTCTTCTGGAATTCCGACCTTGGGCAGCCTCAGCCCACTGGCTTTCGAGTAGCGGATCCAGTCATATGCCTAAGGAACAACTGGGAAATCGACCTGCAGAACGGCTCACTGGGCGTCATCCTTGCGGCCGCACATTTACAGCATGATTCGAAGAAGGTCCTCGGGAGCATTCGCTGGGATAACGGTCAAGTTCGCGACCTGACCGAAGACCTACTCCAACATGTTGCGCTGGCCTATGCCATCACAATCCACAAGTCCCAAGGCTCGGCATTCCGTCGGGTCATCGTGCCGGTCACCCAAAACAAACTGCTGGACCGCACATTGCTTTACACGGCAGTTACCCGGGCAGAGCAACAAGTCGTTCTCGTGGGGGACGTTGCTGCCGCACAGAAAGCGGTCGGGGAGCCACGTCGTTCAGACGGACGCCAAGTTGCGTTGTGTTCTTTGTTGCGGGAACGGTTGAATGCTGAGTCATTACCAATTTCATCTTAGGAAGAGGTCGAAGATTGGCACATACTACAGTTCGTGCAAAAGTCTTTCGCGACAATACAGGTGTCGCCACTGAGATTCCAGTTATCCTTACTGAATTTGGTGTCATCCAGCCGCTTGTCGACTATCTACTCAACAAATCCAAAACACATAGCTTCTCGTGGATGCAGAAGCTAACGCAGGGCATCGGCCTGTTACTGGATTATTGGGAGGCCAATCGAAGCTGCTTTGACGATCCAAAAGAACTGTTCGAGTCATTTGTAGAACGGCTTTATTCTGGAACGAATGGTGAGAACGGGACGGACCCTAGCGGCTTGTATTGGAACGGGAAACGTCGCGTTCTTGTCCGGCAGCTGGTACTTCAGATCTCCGGATTCATGGATTGGATGGCCGAAAAAGACGGCGTGAACTCCCTAAACCCGTGGCGAGAAGCAACCCGATGCGAAGAAATGCTCAACTGGGCGGCTTGGAACCAGAAGCACAACCGAGCTTTTCTGGCCCACACCTGGGACCGCAACGGAGCATCGCAAGCGGTAAAGCGGGCGCGAAACATCCTGCTCAAAAAGACGTTGTTCGTCTATAACGGGGGCGTCAAATATTTCCCCGAAGATAAGATCGAGGACGTGCTCTTTGCAGGGTTCATCGTACCCGGGAAGCAAAGGAGCCGCCGGATTGAGGAACGCCTGAACGTGCGCGACATGCTGATCACAATGCTCATGCACTATGGAGGTGTGCGCGTTTCTGAGCCGTTCCACCTCTATGTGCATGACGTTCTGCCGGATCCTATCCGACCGCAGAAAGCATATGTGAGGATATTTCACCCCAGCGATGGACAAGCGCCCCCTGATTGGCGCGATGCCACGGGGAACCCAATCGAATGCATCCGAGAGTCATATCTTCGTGGCAAGTATGGCTTACGCCCGCGAGATAAGTATGCCTTGTCAGATCAGCTGCATGCCGGTTGGAAGGAGAATGCCGTCGAGCTACCGGGATCTTTCATGTCTATTGTTTGGTTTCCCACCTGGACCGGCGAACTCTTCTTGAAGCTGTGGAACTTTTATATGATCCAGCGTGCCGTGAAGGATTGCGATCATCCATTTGCCTTCATCACGAAAGACGGAAAGCCGTATTCGATCGATTCATTTATGCGCGCGCATAAACGGGCCGTAGAGCGCATTGGATTAGTCGCAGCGAAGGGTTGTGGCACCACACCGCACGGGCATCGCCACGCTTACGGGCAGCGGATGAGCGACGCTAAGATCGCCCCGCTATTCATCAAGCGGGCAATGCATCACAAATCGCTTGAATCGCAGATCGTTTATACCGAGCCATCAGCGAAGAAAGTCACAGACATGCTCGATGTCGCTGCCCGACGACTCGACGAAAGCGTCTCCGCACCCCCAATAGATTTTCTCAAATACGGCTTCGAAGACGTTGACCCTTTGGGTCTTTTTTCTGGCCCCAACCCTAAACTACGAAGGACATAGTATGACACAAAAGAATGTGATGGAAACGCCTTTAGGCTTTACGCAAGGTCGCGGTTACAGTACTGAATCCAAAGTGATTGAACGTGCAGATCTCGACGAGTGGCGAACTTTGGAAAAACAGTGGCTTGCGACCTTGAGTCAAAGCAGAACGTCTGGAGCGGCGGTTAATAAATTCTTACAAGTGTACTTGGGTCAACAAAGCATTGAGAAAACTCCTGAGGCCTTTCTTCTTGCTGGTCCCGAAGTGCCCCCTCTATGGGAGACACTTTCTCTCTCTAGCCTTGAAAACAATTTCGCGATTTCCCAACACGATTACATTGTTGATTTCCTCGACTGGGTGATCGCAAAGAAGCGTGAAGAAGGCGGCGAGGCGAATCAGGAGTTTGTCCTGAAGCTTAGAAACCCATTTTTTCGACGGCAAAAGAAGATGCGGTCCAATCTTAGGGACAAGGATCTTCGTGATCTTCCTGAAATAGATCCGGCTCTCAAAGACTGGGTAATCATGGCTGAACAATGGCTCGCGAACCAGTCACTCACAGGCCATGCAAAGATCGCTGTTAAGAGATTCCTAATAGGGTACTTGGGTCAACTAAGCATCGAGAAGACTCCGGAGGCCTTCCTACTTGCCGGTCCCGAAGTGCCCCCTTTATGGGAGACCCTTTCTCTCTCTGGCTTTAAAAACAATTTCGCGATTTCTCAGCATGATTACATTGTTGATTTCCTCGACTGGGTGATCGCAAAGAAGCGTGAAGAAGGCGGCGGGGCGAATCAGGAGTTTGTCCTAAAGCTTAGAAACCCATTTTTTCGAAGCCAAAAGAAGAGAGTGGGCGACGTTACGGATCCAGAGCTCCGTTACCTTCTTGAAATCGATCCGGCTTTCGAAACTTGGCGCGCACTAGGGGCGAAATGGCTGAGCACTCAACGATCCAAATTGGCGACGCAATCGACGCTGAATAGATTCTTCATCGATTACTTGCACAATCAGAGACTTAGCCTGCTTCCTGAAAAACTCTTGAATAAGAGCTTTTCTGCGCCCACGCTGCTGCAAGCCCTCTCACTATCCGAGAACAAGCAAGGGCATGGGAGTTTCCGAAATGACACTATCAGTGATTTCGTTGACTGGGTCCTAATCACAAATTATTCAGAACTCGACGATCAAGGGTTTCGGGTGGTGCCATCGAATTTGTGCAATCCGTTTCCGCGCATCAAGGAAAAAAGCTACGGGAAAGCAGATGACCTTGAATTCCGATGGGTGCTTGTTCATGACGTGCGTATGGAGGAGTGGCGGGGACTGGCCGCCGAATGGTTGAGAGTTCAACTAAGGAATCGGGACGGCGCCAGAATGGCGCTAGAAAAATTCCTGCTTGCTTATATCGTTGGTATGGATCAGGAACGAGTACCCTGGACTTACCTAAACCGAAACTACAAAAAACCCTCATTCATTGATGTCGTGAAGGCCGCCAAGCGTGGTCGCGGGCCTTCCCCGAAACTTTCGACCCACGACGATGTCAGGGTAAACAACTGCATTCACCGGTTCATCGAATGGGTGCTCACCGAAAAGTTGTCTGAAAATGACGACTACGGCCGCCCTATAGTTCTAAGTCTGTACCATAATCCAGTCCCATTCCTATCCGATAGCGGAGACGTTCGATCCGAAACGAACAAGAATCCTCTTCCATATCGGTTTCTAAAAGAACTTCGCGGCATGATTGTTCAAGGAAAGCAATTCAAGGACTGGACCTGGGCGCAGAACGTCATGAAGAATAACAGAGGTGGTGACTGGTTCGTTGTAAATCCTGCCTTGATTGATCCCGAGGACCCAGATTGCGTACACCGCGAACGTCCCGCGTCGAAGGCGGAGATCAGAACCAAGGGCCTGCCGGCTTTGGTCACAGAACTGTGGTCACCAGTTCGTGCCGTGGGACTCTACATTAAGTTGGAATTGCCTCTTCGGACCTTTCAAGTGCGGATGCTAGACTCCGGCGAATCTGACACTTGGCGGTACGATTCAGGTAACTTTCGAGTCAACAGCTCACCCCTTGTGCTCGGTTCGGAGAAGCGTCCTTCGCAACGCGGTGTCTTTTATCGTAGCGCCAACGGGGGTGGCGCAGGGATGTATATCAACACGAACAAGACAGCGGACATCAACAAGGACGAAAATGAAAAAGGGTACGTCATTCCTTGGACCTACCAACCTGTGTTGTACTGGCTCGAGAAGTTGCGTAACTGGCAGGAGCGATACAACGTACTTGAACAACCGACTCCTTGGCGGACCCTAAAGAGAAAGCACTTCGGGAGGACACTGCCTCACCCCACCGTACTCGACGAGCGGGGTGATGCCTGTTTCTTATTTCGTGACGCTGCGAGTTTTGGAGAAGACCGGCACAAGCCATTGGCTACAGCCTTCTTGGAGCGTCTCTGGCATGAACTGCTGACCGAACTCGAGAGTCGTTGCGCAAGAAATGGTGAGAGTCTCGATGACGGCTCACCAATCCGATTTGTTTATCCGCAGGGCCAAGCAACCTACTACCCTCTCCACTCCTTGCGGGTCTCCTTGATTACAGCATTTGCCCTTGAGGGGGGTGTGCCGTTCCCGATCCTCTCGAAGCTCATCGCCGGACATGCGCGAATAATCATGACCCTCTATTACGTCAAGGCCGGCAAGTCGTTTGTCACTGAAGTCATGGAAGAGGCCGAACGGAAAATGATGCAAAGCGAAGACGGGAGCTATAAGCGATTCCTGATGGAAAAGACATATAAGGAAATCGAACAGCGTTTCGCATTTCTCCAGCCAGATGCTCTGAAGGCCTGTCAACAACAAACGTCCGCGGCTGGTTTTGTCATTGACGACAAGGGCATCTGCCCGGTAGCAGGTGGCCTTTGCGACATAGGAGGAGAACAGCATCCTGATGCCACTGAAGGGACGTTTCTTCATAGCCCAGTTCCAGGTTATCCGCAAGAGCGTAACTGTGTGCAGTGTCGCTTTTTCATCACAGGTCCTGGCTTCCTGCCGGGCCTGCTGGCACGCTTCAATGACAGTAGCTATCAGGCAACGGAGTGTGCAGAACGCTATGTCCGTTTCGAAAAGGACGTCGAAGCATTGGAAAATGCGCGGAGTCAGTGCGAGACGGACGACACAATGTTTGTTCAGGTGCGCGAACTGGAGAAGGCATATCAGCGTTATGAGGCAGAAGCAGAAAAGGCGAACAGGCTGATGCTCGACCTTCACGCTTCTTTTCGTCTGATGGCGCGTTGCATTGAAATCAACAAATCCCCTCTAGGGGATGGGTTGCAACTCGTTGCTGGTGGTGAGCTTCGCGATATCCAATACGCCCTAAACGAGACGCAATCCGAAATGCACCAACTCGAGGTTATTTGCGAGAACGCTGTCATCTTTCCTGCTGTGGATGCCAGCAAGGCAACCCTTCGGCGCAGTCAGATTCTTGACGCCATGTTTCAGATGAATGGAAAGCCACCCATTCTGTTTCGGCTTACTCCTAATGAACAACTGACAGCCGGAAACGAAATCATGAAATTGATTCGGGCACGCGCAGGAAGTCTGCACGGGGCCGTGGAATTTGCAGAAGGGAAGCGGCGGCTTGAGGAGCTCAACCTGTTGGACGAAACGGTTGATCTCATGAGAGGAAGGTTGGGCGCTGTCGAATTCCGTCAGGTCGTAGATGTTTCTAGGCAGGCATTGGCTTTGAAGAAGCCTAAGAAAGGCAAAGCTACCGATGAATCCGAGTGAGCTTCTGGTGCAACTGAAGGGATCTGCCAATTCGCGCAAGGCCCGAAATCTGGACATCGTCGATGCGGTGTGTCGGGAGCAGCAAGACCGCGGCAGCAAGGACTTTTCCGTTGCGACAATCGCACGGCTCTGTCAAGCAAGGAAAGGGCCCTCAAAACAGACCATTCACAACAGGACAGGCGACGCCTACAAGGCTCTGATCGCCGAGTGGGCCAAGTTCGCCGGCGGCGGGGTCAAGAAGCCAAAGAGGGCTAGCGAAAACCCCCTAAACGACGTGCTAGCCAAAATCGACGATCCCGCTGTGCGCGCGGTGATGGGGTCGGTGCTTGCTGACAACAAGAAGCTGCGTGGGGAAGTCAACCTGCTCAAGAGTCGGGCAAACGTCATAATCGACAGGCGTGCCGAGATAACTTCGTCAGCGTCGCGGGAGTTGATCCAGATTTTACCTCCATCGGCTAGCCTGACCGTTTCAGAAACCGAAGCCCTACGTTACGCTATTAGCGAGCGAGTTTTGGAAGACGAGGGTTGGGAAATTGATCCCCACGGTCGGATTCTCTCTTCAAAGTCAAGGCGCACGATCTTCAAAGTAGGCTTTGCATCGGCAATCCGCAAAGTTCTCGAACGGGAATCCTCATCAGGAAGGGAGGTCTTGAACTTGTCAGCGCCGGAGTAGCTTTTGCGGGTGCGAACAAGCCGTCCACGACATGTACGCTCTTTTCAACTGCAAGGGCGCATATGGTCAAGCTGGTTGGGTTCGCTTTCCGGCGGCCGTGGCCACTTCGACCATTTGATTTGGCCCCACCTCATTTGTCTCTCTTAGGGAGAGATTTTATTCATCCCCGTAGTCGTCGTCGTGGCGGTGGGAATGTGGCAATCGTCGCAACGATTTCCAGGGTCTGTGGGAAGAGTGGAAAAATAGCTTCATCGTTTTTCCATTCTTTCCACACACCGACATTTCCATGGCCTGCCTTCTCTGGCTGCAGCTTTCGGCTATCCTGTCCCTTCGGCGTTAACGAAGAATGACCCACTGGTGTGTCAAGAAAAAAGTAAATAAAGGTCAGCATCATTTCGTTTCTTGCCAAACTTCACTAGGCAGCACGATTAGAGCATTTTCGATCGAAGGAGTTGGAAAGTTTAGGGTCGAACTTGAATCCGGCCCGCGTTTTGTCATTGCCGAAATTTGCTAGGCCGCCGTTGTTTCGTGCTGCAAGCCTCTGTTTCCGGTATTCCCGTTTCCCAATGATCGCCAGGAAGCCCGCCGAAAACAGTTCGACCCTGTGTTGCTAAGACTCCATAGCACTTCGAGCAAAAAAATGATTACCACTGAGATGGCACGGGCTTAACAACTGTACATGTGTTCGGACAGCGATCGTGTTTTATGCAGCTCATGAATGTCTCCGTCAGCATCCGCATGTCTGTCGAGGGGGTAGCCTGACACATGTAGCACACATCAATGCGGGCTTTTACTGGTTTGATGTGTTCCTTATAGAACGAATCCAGCTCGAGTGCAGGAATATCGCGAAGGATATCCTCCTCATTTCGAAAAAAGACTGTGGCTGCTCCGGAAATACCAGGCCTGTAAGGCATATTGAACATCGCAGCGTATTGGTGCAGCTTCGGTCGAGGACCGATCAAGCTCATGTCGCCGCGGAGAACGTTATAAAACTGCGGCAGTTCATCCAGCTTGAGCTTGCGCAGAAATCGACCCAAAGGTGTAACTCGCATGTCCCCATTTTGAGTAAGTCCGATTCCCGTATTCTGTCCACAGGCGCTCGCCATGCTCCGAAACTTATAAATTTGGAAGGGGTCGCCTCTCAGGCCAATTCGTTCTTGGCTGAAAATAGCATTCCCGTTCGAAGTAAATCGTACGCAGGCAGCGATGACCAACATTGGTACGGCCGAAAAAATGAGCACCGAAAGAGCAATCGAGATATCGAGAATTCGCCTGGTACGCGAGAGTATCCAAGCACTGGCCGGAGGGTTTGTTAGACACGTTTGAAAGCAGAGGTTGTGCACGCACCCTCCTAGAGAAATAGGAGCGGGACTCGGTAGCACATGAATCTTCGTCTGCGAACTACGAACTTGCAACGGAGTTGGCATTTCTAAGACCGTCCGATCGAACCCTTAAACTACAAAAACAAATCATGTTTACTTAAGACGAATGATATGTGCGCCCTACTTGAGAGCATTCACTTCAAGGGCAGTTAGTGAAGTCTGTGATATGGCTTGTGTCCACGCCAAAGCCTGACTGACGGCCGAGGGGTGGAGCGGCTTCTCTGGCACGATGACGCTGTCGCCTGGATGAAGGCGTAGCTTGTTGAGTCCGTTTGTAAATACCGATGGAGCCGAGTTCCGGCTGGTTACCGTCCCGTCCGCTGCCAATACGAAAATGCGTTTGCGGTCCGCGTCCCGACTGGCACCTCCAGCGAGACGAAGGTATTCTCCCACTGTGGCTTTTTTGTGGAATAGAAATGCTTGCGGATTGAAAACTGCACCAAGGACTTGGACGGTTTCGGGAGTAAAGGGAACTACGAGCCGGTCTCCGTCCTCGAGATTCATGCCTGGAAGTTCGTAGTCTTCCCCTTGAGTAGAGTGCATGTTGAGTACAATCCTGCCCGAAGCGTGGACATTTCGGATTCGTCCAATCAGACCGCGATTCATCAAATCGGCTTGTTGGCTGGCCGCGCTGTTTACCCCTCCGACCGACCCCATTGAACTGCGCATCAGCTGATGCTCAAGCTGATCGGCTGCTTCTTTCAAGTGTGCCTGCTCAAGCACTTGGGTGCTCTTGCGGGTGAAGACAGCTCCATAGAGATAGGCTTGTCCGGTTAGTCCCCCTGCACGCTCTACGACAGAATGCAACGTTTCGCTTGCCGCCGTGCTATAGACCCCAGGATGCACGAATTCTCCTTCCAGAGTGACGTACTTTGTCTGCTCATGGATGGGAATCCGAATGTCCTCTTGGGAGAAAATGGTAACCACATCACCCGGCATAAGGTTAAGATCCTGCGACATGTCATGGTCGAGAACCAGTTTACCCAAGCTGAACGGGAGTAGAGAGGTGGTCATGGTAGATGGGGCCAACCGCTCGATGACTGCATAGTTCCAATTGGTTTGAGCCGCTGGACTCTCCACAACAGGGGACTTTTCTTCTCGAAGGAGAGTGGCACCAGGTGGAGCGAGTTCAGGAGAGGGAAGACCGAGTTTTGTGCGAAGCCACCAGTAATCGCGTTTCAGTATCGAATCCCGATCTGGCAACAATTCACTCAGATGCATGCCCTCATGCCATTTGAAATGACCCGGATTCGCCACGGCTCCGCGCAATGTAACCGATTCGTGATAACTGGAGATGATGGGGTTGACCCGCAGAATATCGCCGTCGGCCAGTAGAGTCGCGAGACCTGCGGGATCAGAGGCCACTTCGAAAGCTCGCCGTCGCGCATGATCCTCGATCCGTTCCAAAGACAACTCTCCGCCAGAGGCAATCGTTGATTTGCCGCCTGCTTGGTCGAGGAGATTGTCGATCGACTCGCTGCCGCGCAACTCGTAGATGCCTGCCTCTCGTACGCTGCCAAGCAACGCCACTTGCGGTCCCGCCGATGGAATGTAAAGGATGTCACCTGGCTGCAGTTGTACGTCGCCGGTCTTGTCGCCATTGACCAACAAGGCATATAGATCGAAATCTGTGACCACCGCGCCAGAGCGCTTCAACAGGACGTGGCGCATGGAACCAGACGCGGCGGGACCACCACAGGAGAAGACCGCGTCAACCAAAGAACTAAGGGCGCTGACGGTGTACTCCCCTGGACGATGCGCCAGGCCGGTTACGTAGATTTGGATGGAATGGATCTCACCCATATCCACACTCATCTCAAAGTTGCGATACACTCGCTCCATCACACTACGCAACTGGCCGCGAACAGCGGAAAACGGCAATCCCGCCACGTGTATAGCGCCGATCTTGGGAAGGTAAACTTCTCCTTGACGGTTCACGCGTAAATTGGCACTGAAATTGACTTGACCCCAGACACGGACGCGCAACTCATCGTCAGTGCCGATAATCAATTCTCCGGGAGCGGGGCCGTGATCGAGAGAACCAAAGGATGCCGGCTGAGAACTGAAAAGCTTCGCTCCGTAAATGGCTAGCGTCTCCCCCGTGGAAGCGGCCACAAATCGCTGGAATTCGGTGGGAGGTTCAGGTTGAGCCGGCGAGGCCCTTCGTAAACCGTTTGCCCCACCGACTGCGGCCTCAGCGCGAGGCGTGCCGTTCAAAAGACTTCCGCCTCCTGAAGCATCGATTGAGTTGTCTGCCTTCGGTACTCCAACTTGCGAGCTCTCCTCGATAGTTATTGAAGCGGGAGATCCATCGGGCTGAGAAGCGGAATTGGGCACGATGGCGCATCCGAGCGCATCTGGACTGCTTCCACTTGGGCATTGCGCATGAATTCCGGGCGTCGATAGGGCACACGCTACAGCGACCGCAAGCCAAGTAAGACCTGACCGGCGCTGAGTGTGGCGGACATTAGAAAGGCTCGTAACTATTGATATTTTCACTATTGAATAAAAGAATATGAAGTCTCAGCTTCGCTTGAGGTGACGTAGATCACAGTTGTTCCTCATTTGCGATACATAGAATGATTGATAAACATAGAGCGATAGGTAACACGTGATCGCGCCCCCGAATAAATCTCGATTGTTGCTAATTATTCCGATCAACCAGCGGCTTGGCAGGAGTAAAGGGTAAATAAGTTCAGCTCAAGAACTGCATTTTCAACTTGACCCGTAGACCGGACCCCACACACTGTAAGGCGCGCCGTTATATCCGCAAAGAAGGAAAAAATGGCAACAGAAGTACACGTACCGGTAACTCGAACATCCAGTACTGCCAGTGGCACCCTGCTGATCTGGCTGAGGGTCGCAATCAGACGGAGAAAACTGATCTTGAGCATGACGATCGCATTTGCCGCCGTGGGCTTCGCGGTTGCTTTATTGCTTCCTAACATCTATATCGCCACCGTGGTGCTCCTTCCACCACAACAGGGCGGCTCGGCGGGTGCGGCCATGATGGCGCAACTCGGCGCCATGGGGGGCATGGCAGCGGCGGCGGGCGGCCTGGGCATCAAAAATCCGAACGATCAGCAATTAGCGCTCCTCAAAAGTCGCATTGTGGAAGATGCGATGGTGGCACGTTTCCATCTACAAAATCTCTATCACAAGAAATATCTATCGGCCACGCGGAAGCGCTGGGAGAAATCTACAACAACCGATAACGGATTGAAAGATGGAATGATCCGCATTTCGGTGACCGACCGGGATCCGCGCCGAGCGGCGGAATTGGCGAACGGGTGGGTGGAAGAATATCGGCGCTTCACCGCGACGCTTGCCATAAGTGAAGCGTCGCAACGAAGACTCTTTTACGAGCGCCAGTTAACCGCTGCACACGACGATCTGACCCATGCCGAAGAAGACATGAAACAGACTCAGCAACGCACCGGCATCATTGATGTTGAGGGTCAGGGCCGCAGCATGATTGCATCGGCGGCAGTCCTACGCGGACAACTGGCGGCCAAGCAGATCGAGATCAGGGCTATGCGCGAATTTGCCGCAGAGGGTAATCCGGACCTGCAAAGGTCACAGCAAGAGGAGGCTGGCATGGAAGGGCAACTCGCCGTATTGGATGCGGCCAACGACCGTAAGACAGGCGACTTGGTTGCACCTAAAGGCACAGCAACACAGGCGGGCTTGGACTATTCACGGGCTATGCGCGAGGTGAAATATCGCGAGACGATTGTGGATCTTCTGACGCGCCAGTTCGAGGGAGCGCGCGTGGATGAAGCGCGGCAGGGTGCGCTTGTACAGATCGTGGAACCGGCAGTCGCTCCCGACCGGCCCAGTTCGCAATACAAGCTTTGGATTGTGCTGGGGGCTTTGTTTTGTTCGCTGCCTTTGGCTCTGCTGGCCGCTGTAGGTGCTGAGCTCATTGCCATCTTGCGCCGTTCTCGCCGCCAGTCCGGTTCGTGGTATTTGGCTATCGAAAAAGCAATCACCGAAACCTGGCTATCATAGTGCGGAGGGCCCTTGGTCTCGATGGCCCCGTCGCTTATACGTTTCTTGCGCGATTCGTAGGCATAGTCGGCAGTACCGGAACGGTATTGCTCATCGTGCGCTTCCTTAGTCCTCTTGAGCAGGGATACTACTACACACTGCTCAGCCTGGTCTCGTTGCAGATGGTCTTTGAGTTGGGTTTCTCGTTTGTGATTCAACAGCTGGCTGCACACGAGTGTATTCACCTAGAATTATCCCCTGACGGCGGCGTGCGCGGCGATCTTGTTGCACATGCTCGCTTGGCTTCTGCTCTCCAACTTAGTCTGCGTTGGTATACCGTAGCCGCTGCGGCAATGGCCTTGATTTTGGCGCCGCTAGGATTCGTCTTCTTTGCACACCATGCGATAGGACAAACTCGAGTTGCATGGCAAGGACCATGGCTCGCGGCAGCACTTGCATCAGCGGGGGGCTTGTGGTGCACACCGTTTTACTCATTTATCGAGGGCTGCGGAGAAGTTCGAGCGGTGGCAGCGATGCGCCTGCGCCAAGCAGGCGTTGCTGCCGCGTTTGCTTGGGCAGCGATGATGCTGCATCATGGCCTTTACGCTCCCGCTCTGGTGATTGTGGGCCAAGTCGGTACGGGCCTCTTTTTCCTGGGCTCACATCGCCGACTACTGTCCGGATTGCTGCGCTACCGAGCCAACGAGGCGGCCATCCATTGGAACCGCGAAGTGTGGCCATTCCAGTGGCGCATCGCCGTCAGCTGGATGTGCTCCTACTTCACAATCCAGATATTTATTCCCATCCTTTTCGCAATGCGTGGACCCGTGGATGCGGGAAAGATGGGTATGTCTCTCAGCATCACGGGCTACATGACCAGCCTGGTGCTTCCCTGGATTTCAACCAAAGCTACGCCGTTCGGCCGCATGATCGCGCAGCGTCAGTTTCATGAGCTTGATAGACTCTTTCGCCGCTCTTTAAGTCAGGCACTCGGAATATTCGCCATCATTGCCCTCACTGTCGATGCTGGCGCCGTGCTCTTAACGGTCGTCGCTCCCAGGCTTGCGGTTCGAATGGTTTCGCCGCAACTACTCGCTGTATTGCTATTGGCCGCCGGAGCCAACTGCATTGTGCAGAGTCTGGGCACGCTGCTGCGCGCATTCAAGCGAGAGCCGTTCTTAATGCAATCTCTCGCGGTGTCCTCGGTATCACTCTTGATGGCCATGCTCTCAGCGCGTCGCTGGGGTAATACTGGCGTGACCCTCAGCTATCTTGGTGCTATGGCAGGTATCGCGTTGCCTTCCGCGTTGACAATCTATTTGCGCGCTCGACGCAGCTACTTGACCAAGGGTCCGCTCGTCATGACCGGACGTGAGGCATGAGGAACGCCTCAACTTTAGGCGATGTCTCGACAGCAGCGATTCCCCAGCGCTTTGCAGGCGCAACCCTAATTGTGATAGCTCTGGTGCTAGTCGTCTTCGACGCTGTCGGAGTTTCGATGACTCCCAATACCTGCTCCATCCTTTTGCTTACTGTGATGGCAGTCATCGGATTCGCTATTCACAAGACTCCGGGTGGAATAACCAGCCTGATTGGCCTGTTATTTCTAGGAACGCTCGTTTTCATTGTCCCGCGGCCACTGTTTGCCCTAGTCACTCAAGACGACAGCGCATATACCTTGCTGTTTGGGCGATTGGTTGAGCCCCGCGGGCCAGATCTTTACCGCCTGCTAGCGTTTTGGACTATTGGTGTTGCGAGTCTCTTTGGCGGTTACTTTCTTTTTTTCTGCAATACTCGTCGTGATCTGACGCCGTTAGGCGACCGACACCGAACCTACTGTAAGCGGAGCTTTATTGTCGCAATTATCATTGTGGCCATTTTACTTCCAGTCTTGTTGCACAAGCGCTTTGGCGCCTTCGCCACAGGTGGTTATGCCGCATTGTATTTAAATCAAGCTGAATCAGGATTCAGCTTGCTGCCTCTCATCGGTTACCTATCTCCGACCCTCTTCGCCTTAGCCGTAATTATTGGCGAGAAGCGATACAGCCGCCTAATGGTCGTCGCTGTCATGGCGTACGCGTTGTGCGGCGTCGTTTTTGGGAAGAGAATGGAGGTAGGAACCTGGCTTCTAATAGTACTTTGGCATTTTTCGACCGTCCGCTGCAAACCCATCCGGATAGGCCGCTTACTCGTGGGTTTTGCAGTTGTGGGCTACGCCTTTCAATGGATTCAGATGGTTCGAGATGGGGCTCAAAGCGGAAGCGTAGCTGATCACCCTGTGATCGTGGATTTCCTCATAAGCCAAGGCATTACATTTATGATTCCCGCGCTTTCGTGGCAGCTATCTCCCCCGCCATTACATACGATTATCGGCTCGCTCCTGTCCATGCGACATGTATATCGCGCTTTAGGAATAGGTTCGATCGAAACAGCCAACATGGTGGACTATATTACTGCGCAAAGTAGCCCCGCCCTCTTCGAGGCTGGAAACGGGCTTGATTCAAGCGCGTTCCTTGATATTTTTTATATCTGCGGGAGAGTAATAGTGTTTTATGCAGCTGCTTGCGGTTTTTTGGGTTGCTTATTGCGCAAGTGGGAAGAAAAGGCATTCCACAGCAACGCCGCGTTGTTCTTCCTTTGCACCTGTCTTCCCGCCCTCTTTTCCATTCAACGCTCCGGAGTGGCAAACATTACTTCTCCGATTGTCTTCATCTCTATGTTCATGATCACCACGTACATCTTAAGCGCTGTTCTAACAGTAATCGAAACCAATGAATTCGCATGGAAAGGCATCCGTGCCGAAAACTAGCGGGTCTTTGCTTGATTACATTCGGGGTCGGCGATGTGTTGGCCATTGTGGGGTCTGGCGTTTTTACTCGCCAGCCGCATGGATTGTTTTGATAAGGAGGATACGAGTTGCCGTATACGGTACTGTCAGTTGTTTCTACTCTGTCCCGCTGCGGGCCTATGGACGGATTGATGAACGTGATTCGATATCTCGACCCATCTAAGTATAGGGCTGTCGTTGCCACGCTTTCTGCCGAACCGTCAGATAGCGTTATCGAGAGCCTCCGGTCTCTTGGAGTTCCGGTCACGCAGATGGGACTGTCGCGCATCGGATCTCTATTGTTCGGCACTCGGGGCGTGCGCCGTCTGGTCTCTGAGATTAAACCGGACCTCGTCCATTCCAGTGGACTTCGAGCGGACGTTTTGATCGCGGGAGCGGGGCTGGAATGTCCGATCGTTTCCACGGTACACTCCGATCTTTTCGAAGACTACCGGTTTGCCTATGGTCGAGTCTTTGGCACCCTAACGGCGATGCGCCAGTATGCAGCGTTGAGGCGCTTTGACGCAGTAAACACGGTTTCTGAACCCCTCGCCGAGATCGTCTTGCGGTCGGGAATAACGGCTCACGGAATAGCAAACGGTGTTGAACTCGGCAGGTATTACCCAGCCCCGGATGAGAAATACATAAGACTTCTCCGCGCGAGGCTCGGGTGGCCGGCGGATGCTGTGGTTGTATTGCATACGGGAGTTTTGAGAAATCTCAAGAATCCGGTCGAGATTGTGACTGGGTTCCGCGCGTCCCAATTATCAAAACGCGGCTTTCTGGCCTTCGCTGGCGAAGGACCAGTGAGGGAAGCCTGCGAATTGGCTGCCGGCACTGCGCCCAATATTAAGTTTCTTGGCAAACGGGGAGATGTTGACGATTTGTTAAGAGCTGCTGATCTTTTGATCTCGGCTTCCAGTTCAGAGGGGATTTCTAACGCATTAATAGAGGGCTGCGCGACCGGAATCCAAGTCTTGGCTACAGACATACCGCCTCATCGATACACGCAACACATGTTTCCAGATCAGATGCGCCTCTTCGATCTGCGAGGATGGGATTCCGTCCGGGCCGCCCTAGACAGCGTTGAACCCGAAACCTGGCGCCAAAGGTTCGTGCCATTGCCCCACACACTGAACATGATTTCCAGTCGTCGGATGTCAAGACAATACCAGGAATTCTATTCCGACATTCTCGAATCGAGACATCGCGCAACATCGGGGCAGGAAAGTGTCGCATCGTGTCGATGAATCTCTCCGTGCTGATGTCGGTGTACGACAAGGAATCTTCCGCTTACTTGTATCGATCACTGGACAGTCTTGCCAATCAAACTTTCCAAGCGGATGAAATTGTTCTTGTAGAGGACGGGCCGCTGGGGCAAGAGTTGTCAGCGGTCATCGGGCGTTTTCAGAAGTCTATGCTCATCAAACGCGTGAAACTGCCTGTGAATGGCGGCTTGGGCGGGGCTTTGCAGATGGGCTTAACAGCGTGCCGTGGAGAGTACGTGGCTCGTATGGATTCGGACGACGTGAGTGTTCCAGACAGGTTCCACGTGCAGATGGATTTCCTTCAAAACCATCCCGAAGTAGACGTATTGGGTGCCACCATTGCTGAATTCCGAGACGACTGTGCGGATGCAACCAGAACTCGCCGCATGCCTTCGTCTGGTGAGCTCATATTGGAGTTTGCCAAGTCGCGTAATCCGATCAACCACCAAACTGTCGTTTTCCGCAAGGCATCAGTATTGGCGGTCGGCGGTTATCAGCCATTCAATGGGTTTGAAGACTACGACCTTTGGGCAAGAATGCTGAAGGTCGGCTTCCGTCTGCAAAACATGAATGCGGTACTCGTCTACGCCCGTTGTGGCAATGGCATGCAGGGTCGAAGGGGCGGTCTTGCTTACATTAAGCGGGAAGTCGCATTCATGTTCCATCTTCGTAACGAAGGATTTTTGAGCAACTTCCAATGCACACGGAATATCCTGTCTCGGACAATGGTACGCTTCCTTCCGAACTTTGCGCGTGACCTATTCTATTCTCGCTTTCTTCGTAGGCGACAATAAACGCTCGAAAAGCTATCGCAGCATCTTGAAGTTTCCGCTGGGAGCTTTGCACTTCGGTAACAAGAAATCGCGCGGATTCTCCTCAATCATTCGGAGATTGTTCATGAGAAAGTTTTTTGCATCAATCCTTTGGCTTCTGTTCATTGCTGCCTTCGTCACCACCTCCTGTTCGCTCCCCTGTGGGTCGCAGGAGACGCCTGACCCATCACTGCTCACAGCGGTTTCCTCTCACGCACTCGGGATCAGCTCAAAAGCACTTCTTTCTGATAGAGCGTCTACCGGTGAAATCTGGGAATCCGGCATTACCGAAGCGCCGCAACCCACTTACCCTACGGCATCCGATGCGCCGACCGAAGTTCCCTGGGCCGCGAAGGCGCACCAGCAGCCTTTCTCGCGGGTTGGAATCGGGGCCGACGTCTCACCTTCAGGAATCGGGATCAAGTCGGCAATCGTGCTGACGCAATATTTTGATGCACGCGGCTTGGTGAATTTCTTCAACTACAACAGCGGCATCTTCGAGATTGAAGGGTTCAGAGTTGATGCTCAACTTCACTTGGCCTCGGCTGGAGCCATGGTGGATTACTATCCGCTGAACAGCATCTGGCGCTTGAGTGCAGGGATGATGCTGTTCAATGGAAACCAGATTTCCGCGACCAGCCAGATCGTGCCCGGGACGAACCTTACCGTAGATGGCCAAGACTTCTACTCTGCCAAAGCGAATCCGGCAACTGGTGCTACACCGCTGAGCGGTACGGGAGTGCTGGGAATGCATCGTCACCAACCGGCTTTCATGGCCAGCGGCGGGTTCGGGAAGTTCATCCCACGGTCCAAGCGCCACTGGTCGTTCCCGGCAGAGTTCGGGGTTGTGTTTACGGGGGCGCCTACGGTGGACGTGAAGATGGCGGGATGGGTATGCAACGATGCGCAGCAGACGCAGTGCGGTAACCTCGGGGACGCCGGAAACCCTGTGGCAGTCAAGTTCAACGACGCCCTTCAGACGCAGCTCACAAAGTGGCGGAGATCGTTGAGCGTTGTAACGGTCTATCCGATCTTCTCCTATAGCGTCGTATACAGCTTTAACGTGCGCTAGCGTTCATGTCCTTGCTCGAAGCTTTGTCGAGGAACTTCTGATCGAGTTTAACGCCCTCCAGCTGGCGGAGTCCGTTCGGCTCGAACGTGCTCACACGAACGTAGCCAACACATTGGCCTTTCGAAGAGCGCCGCGGCCGTTTGCTGCAAAAGGCTCCTTAACCTTTGCCTTTGAAAGTAACTTAATGCACGATCACTGTCACCTCGGCTTGATGCAGAAGGCGGGCGAGCATCGTGGCGATGCCGAAAACCAACGACAACTCCCTGCAGATCGGTTCGATAGTGTTGCTCAGTCCTGGCAATAGCTGATCACGGTTGACATTGCGGCGCGTGGCGTAAAGACGCCGAGACGGATGACGACCACGCGCCAGACCTCCGCAGGATTGATCGCATAGTCGTTGAACAGGAGGAGATCGACCATCATCAAGCCGCCGATGCAGTCGTGTCGTATGGTTCCGGGCTTCGCCAAACGGTTGAAACTCACAGTTTCGTACGGCAGTTGTTCTCGATCGCTTTGCCGGGTCTGTTGCTGCCACTTGAATACGTTGCGACGGTTTGCTCCGCGATTACGCCACCGACTTCACGGAAGGACTCTCAGCCGTCGAGATCGTAGTCACCTGAGCGCAATTCAGCCGTAGGCCCAAATTCTTCGGCTCCCCGCTATTTTTTCGACATTACAGACGGGAAACGAGCAAAAGGTCTAAGTACGAGCCCCCGTCCGCGGAGTGCCCAAGAACTAACTACATCTGAGCCGTAAGCTCGCGCCGAAGGGCGGGACTCTCGGCTCTTGCTCTTTGGAGACAATATGGAACTAAACGAAGATAATTTTTCAACAGAGTATTTGTCGCTCGAGGTCTATCCCCCGGGACTTTCAGCCGAAGTGATGCCTATGTGTGCATGCAGATGGCGTGGCTGGCTGGTCGCAGAAACATCAAGTCTCGCACGTGGTGAACGCGGCATCGTTTCGACAGCAGCCTTAAATCTCGCAGAGTGCAATTATGCGTTGGAGACGGGCGATGGCGGTCCGGCGACCTTCGAGGTTGTTCGCCAAGTCAGCGTCAACTCTTTCAACTTATTGCGGGGGTATTACGACGATTGGTCGTGGACAGAATCGATGAACTGTCACCATAGTGATTCGCAGGTGTACATCTTCCGCCCGGAGGCATCGCGGATCGGCTACCTGAGTGGCTGCAGGAGACTGATCGCACACTTGGGCACGCATGTACTAATCCCCCCATCGATAGGATCAATATGGGAAGACCCAGAGGCACCGGTGATGCCCAATCCGCAATTTCTGCATGTCGGGAGTATGCAATGAGCGCCGGCGCAAGGAGCGCGGCGCGCCGCCTTGCCTGTTACCTTTGTGTGATCGGTATCCACCCTGAGCTCACCGGTCGTGGTTACAGACAGCACTATAGAGAGCTTTTAACGCAGTATACAGTTCTGCCACCACTGGTTCGCCGAGAAGCGCGACGTCAAGGACGCCTAATCATTCGCGATCTCGGCCTTGATGCGGCGGCCGCGAGGCTGTTTCCGGCGACGTTGCCGCTGGCTCCCCGCACCTTGCAAAAGAGTGAGCGCTCTCAGCAACTGGCCAGCCTGTTCAGCCAGTCTCCAGGCCGCTGTCCGTCATGCAAGTCGCGGGAGCGCGCGAAACGATCCTGGCCAAATCGCGAAGTTGCCGAGGCCTTTCGGCTGTTGACCGGAGACCTATCGCTCCACGTTTACGAGTGTCCCGCCGCCCACCCTGGGACTTCCGCCATTCACGGAACTTACCACCTCGGTCACGCGAAGAATCCGGGTGAAAACAACAACTTGTGATTTAGCTGAAGATCGCAACCTGGATTGCAATGACCTGCTATTGCGAGTCGGGACCGGAGTGTAATCCATATTCTCATTCACCCGGAGCGATCCGATAGAACCGGCTGCGGACGCCGTCAACGCTCAGCTGGCTCCGGACCGCTCATGCGGCAAGGCCTTGACTGCGGTCCTCGCCGATCCAAACAATTTAACTATTCGGGGGAATGGAAACAAAGAAGACTAACCGTGCCCAACCATGAGCACACCCCAAGAACACAGGATCCTGCTAAAAAGTCGCACTCATATTCTTTTACAGAAGTGCATCCGCCGAGGCAAGGCTCGAACGATTAGTAATAAACAATAGTAAGAGTACTATTTAATATCGCCACGTAAGTACAACTACTCACTCACTCATACAGACACTAGTATCAATTTTGCACCATATAGGTACGGCGCTCATCAGTTTCTTATCCATCCCATCATGATCGCGCTTGCGTGGCTGAGGCTGTTTGGGCCCCCACTCGATCCGCGGCTGTGGTTTGCCTTCTTTCTTCACGACGTCGGCTACATCGGTTGCACGGACATGGACGGAGCCAGCGGCGAGCGCCATCCAGAGCGCGGAGCACGCCTGATGCGCGCTCTGTTCGGAGACAAATGGGGCGAGTTCACCCTGCTGCACTCCCGCAGCTACGCAAGGGCTTGCGGCCGGCCCGTATCGCAACTCTGTCTTGCCGACAAGCTGGCTACCGCCATTACTCCAGCATGGTTGTATCTCCCCTTGGCTTGTCTGACCGGAGAGATCGGCGAGTACATGCGCAACACTTCCACGCAGCACGACGATCATTTTTGCAGCACGATTGGCGCCAGAACAGGCGACGTGGGTGTGTGGTTTGAG
>CAIKND010000054.1 GCA_903828675.1 uncultured Acidobacteriaceae bacterium | reverse complement strand
GGCAGGCACGGTCACCATTTCTGCTGGAACTACCTGGAACAACGGCTGGAATTCGACCACCAGCATCAATAGCGGCGCACTGGTCAACAACGGCGCCATTCTGGTGACCGCGGGCAACAACGGCTACAGTTCACGGCTTAACTTGCTGGAGAGTACAACCCTGTCCGGTGGCGGTACTGTGACTCTGAGCACCTCGGATGCGTCCGCCGGCCAGGCCATCATCCAGCAGAGCACAGGTGGCCTGACGCTGACCAACGCCGACAACACCATTCAGGGCTACGGTGTAATTGGCTATAACGGCCTGGCGCTGGTCAACCAGGCGGCGGGCGTCATCGACGCCGATGCCTCCGGACTGACCCTGCTCCTGAATGCCAACACCACCAACCATGGAACGCTGGAAGCCACTAACAATGGCATCCTGCAAATCAACGGAGTCTCCGTCAGCGATCACGGTTCCGCGATCCTTGCCAACGGCGGCCAGGTGCAAATTCTGAACTCCATCATCAACGGCGGCGCTTTGACAGCAAGCAACGGCGGCACCTTCAACCAGGGCATTAATAACACGAGCGTCACCCTGGGCGGAGCCACCGCGGCAGACACGGTTACCATTTCCGCTGGCACCACTTGGAACAATGGCTGGAATTCGACCACTAACATCAATAGCGGTGCACTGGTCAACAACGGCGCAATCCAGGTAGCTGCCGGCGGAGGCGGCTACAACTCACGGCTCAACTTGCTGCAAAGTACGACCTTGTCTGGCGGCGGCACCGTGACCTTAGGAAGTTCAGATGGCACGGGTACGGCCATCATTCAGCAGAGTACAGGCGGTCTGACACTGACCAATGGCATTACGATTCAGGGCTATGGCGAGATCGGTTACAACGGCCTGGCAGTCGTCAACAATGGGACGCTGCTTGCGAATTCCGTCGGCAAGACCCTTCTCGTGGACGGCGGTGGCGGCCTCACCAACAATGGCGTGGTTCAAGCCAACGCGGGCAGCACTTTGCAGGTCGCGACCAACTTGAATAATTTCAACGCACCGAGCGGCAACCTGACCGGCGGAACCTACTTCGCCAACGCAGGAACCATCCAACTCAACCTGGGGAATAACACTGGCGGAGAAATCACCACCAACACCGCCAACATCGTCCTCAGCGGGCCGACAGCAACCATCGTCGACAGCAACGGCAACAATGCCCTGGGGCATCTCAATACCATCGCCCAGGGCGGCAGCCTCAGCCTTCTCAACGGCCAGCACTTCACTACTGGCACCCCCACCGCTGGTTTCAACTTCTCAAACAACGGCACATTGACTGTGGGCGCCGACAGCATCTTCTCCCTCGAAGGCTCCTATATCCAGGGCGGCACTTTGATCGAAGATATTGCCGGTAGCGCGTCAGGCCAATTTGGGTTTACTGACATTGCTGGGACCGCCACTCTCGGTGCCGGCTCCATCCTCAATATCAACTTCCTCAACGGATTCAGCGTAGCCCCCGGCGACCATGCAAGCATAGTTCTTCTTGACGCTCTGAACGGCCTCGGTGGGTCGTTGTTCTCGTCCTTCAACATCGCCTGCCCTACCGGCGATGTTTGCCGTCTCGATTATTCCAACCCAAATGAAGTCATTCTGGACATCAATGGCAACTCGAATACAGTTCCCACGCCTGAGTCCGGAATGCTCGGAATGTTGCTGGCGAGCATGGTCAGCCTGGCTGCCGGCATCAAGTGCCGTAACCGGCGGTCGACCCCGTGTAACTGAACCAGCCGTTTGAAGATGTTCTCCTGGAGGTCCAATGGGCCCCAGGAGAACTCCTCACATTCGCTCCACGCGAAAACGGCGTCAATCCGAATTGCCATGACCGAGAATTGCTGATATGCACATCCCGCACTGACAGCTCAGGGGTTCCCTGATTAAGTCGCAGCTTTGAATAGGCGCGGCTTCAGCACCCGAGAGAATGCTTAACGGCCTATCCATTCCCTTCATAGCCCTTGACGCTTGCCGCTGCTGCTGCCGCGCGCCACCGGTGTCGGCTGGGCGCAAACCCTTTCCCAAGGCAATTAAGATTCCTTTCAGGTTCACCTGTCATTCTGCTTCTCGAATGATCGAGGTGAATGTCATGGCCCATCCGCTTTCCACTGCCATCCAGCGCGCTGAAATCGCCCTCAAGCTTCTCGGCAACACAAAGCGGGCAGCCCTGGCAATGCTGTTGTTTCTTCTGCTCGCTCTTTTCTCAGCCGCGGCCCAGGAATCAGTCAGCGCAATACCCCAGACTCCAGGCGCCTCAGCGGCCGGGCAGGCCGTCGCGGTCAATAGAGCGCAGTTCCAGTCTCACAGTTCTGATGTCCTCTCTTACTGGTACGGCGCCACTTACCGCACTCCCTTCGTAATGGTTCCAGGCAGCGGCAAAGCCGCCAACATCGCCCGCAATTCCATCGAATACACGCACGTAGGGTCCGCTGGCATGCTGAGCAACTTTGCCGATGTAACGGTAGGCATGTCTGATATGTCGGAGCCCGCCGCCTCTGGCGGTTCAGGAGCGACCGAGGCTTACGTAATCCTGCGCGAGGGGATTGGCCTCAACGAACTCACGCATTCCAGCGCTTTCAAAATGGGCCCTCTGCGCAACATCGCGTTTGAAATGGGAGCGAATCTTGAAACAAAGAACTCCTCGTTTGCGCCTGCTGAAAGAACCCTCTACATCGGCCCGAAGTTTGTGTTCGCACTGCCAAAAGGCTTCTTCAATGTAGGTATGCACTTCCGCAAGGAGTGGAACCACGAAGGGGTCTTGGGCAAGGCCGAGAACTACACCCCGGATTTCAATATCGAACCCAACTGGATGGTGCCCTTCAGAGTAGGCAAAGCCCAACTTGCATTCAGCGGCTTTGCGGAATACAACTCTCCCAAGGGGAAAGATTCGTTCGGCAGCGAGAGTGTCTCTGAATATCTGGTTCGGAGCGTGGTGGCGCTCGATATAGGTTCAGTCCTGATCCACAAGCCGCAACTGCTCGATCTGAACGGAGGGCTCTGGTACTGGCACAATGAATATGGCAAGCCGGCCTCCGATCCGGGCGCAAAGCAGTTGACGCCCTTCGTTGGAATCACGTTGCATCTGGGGGCCGGCCAGGCACGTCACAACCCATGATCGGCTCCTGCGATGCTGATCGTCTTTCGAAAGCAGGGTGGAAGTGAGTGACGCATTCAAAGCCGCACTGAACGTGCTTGTGGTTGAGGACGACAAGGAACTCGCTGGTTTCGTCAAGCAAGGCCTCGAAGACGAAAGTTGCATCGTGAGAGTCTGCCATGACGGCGGCACCGGTCTGCGTCAGGCGGAGTTGCACGCCTTCGACATCATCCTGCTCGACGTGATGCTTCCGGTCCTCAATGGCTTTGAAGTCACCAAGCGCCTCCGCCTGCAAAACGTCCGTACGCCTATTCTTTTGCTCACCGCCCGTGGCGCGCCTGAGGACATAGTCAAGGGCCTCGATGCCGGCGCCGACGACTACCTGACAAAGCCCTTTGATTTTGAAGTGCTCCTCGCGCGCATTCGTGCGCGCACTCGCGTTTCCACCGGCAAGAACACTGCCCGGATGCGCTTCGCCGACCTCTTTCTCGATGCCGAAAAACGCGAGGCGGTGCGCGGCGGCCAGCGGTTGGAACTCACGCGAACCGAGTTCTCTATTCTCGAGTGCCTCATGCGCTCCGCCGGCCGCGTCGTCAAGCGCGACCGGATCATCGAACTCGTCTGGGGAGACCGCGACGTCAGCGAAAACAATCTTGATGTCTTCATGCGTTTCCTGCGAACCAAAGTGAATCGGGAAGGCCTGCCGCGTCTTCTGCATACCGAACGTGGAGTCGGATACAGCATCCGGGAAGGGGCCGATTGAAAAGCCTCACGATTCAAGTTCGACTCACGGCCTGGTATTTTCTTAGCCTCTCGGTCATCGTCGCGCTCCTTGCTGGCGGCAGTTGGTTCGCCATGAAGGCGAGCATGTACCACTCCATCGACCGCGACCTTCGTTACAGGGTTGAGTCCGTTGTTCCCTTTATCGAGAGCCACTCGCTCAACACCCAGGAGCAGTTCTCCAAGGTGTTCGCCGGCTCCTCCGATTCGTCCATCGTCGGCGTCTTCGTGCAGGTCACGGATGAGCATTCCAGCATCCTCTATGAATCGGATCTGCTGCTTGCGCACCGAGTGCCCGTCCTGCCTCCGGGGCAATCGAACGGCCTGGTTTCGATTACAACAGTAGGGACGCGCGGCTGGCCCGTTCGCGTCGCAAGCAAGCGTCTAACAGTCGGGAGCACAAGCCTGACTGTTCACATCGTTGAGCCCCTTCGCGATTTGATGGAATCGCTTCGCGAGTATGGCCTCTACCTCACTCTGCTGATTCCCATCGCACTTCTCCTGACGACCACGGCGGGTTACTGGATCAGTCGCCGTGCCCTTGCTCCCGTCGAGCAGATCAGGAACCAGGCCGACTCCATCGACCCGGCAGATCTGGCGGCGCGTCTTCGCGTACCCCCGACCCAGGATGAGCTGGCCAAACTGGCGCAGACATTGAATGCCATGCTGGCGCGCATCGAGGCGGCCTTCCGCTCCATCGAACGATTCACAGCTGACGCTTCTCACGAGCTTCGCGCTCCGCTGGCCCTTATTTTGACCGCAGGCGAGGTGTCGCTACGTCGTGAACGCACGAAGGAAGAACTCGCCGAAGTGCTCCGCAAGATTGTTCGCGAAGCCCGCCACATGTCGAATCTGGTTGAGAATCTTCTCGATCTCGCGCGTGGAGATGCGCGCCGCCGGCATACCGAGCTTGTGCCAGTGGATCTGGCTGGAATGCTTCGCGACCTCTGCGCTGAGTTAACCCCATCCGCAGCGGCGAAAGGGCTCTCTCTGGCAGCGAACTTAACTGACGATGAGGTGCGCGTGATGGGAGAGGCCACCGAATTGAGAAGGCTCTTTCTCATCCTCGCCGACAATGCGATCAAGTACACCGAAGCGGGTTCAATCCTACTCTCCCTCACCTCCAACAGCCGGCACGTCAACGTGACCGTGAGCGACACAGGCATCGGCATCGAAGAGGCGGCCCTGCCTCACGTCTTCGACCGTTTCTGGCGCGCTGACAAGGTGCGCTCGCGGACCGAAGGCGGCGCCGGCCTCGGACTTTCGCTTGCCTCGCAGATCATCCAGCGCCACGGCGGCACAATATCGGTACTAAGCGATTTCGGCCACGGCAGTTCGTTCACCGTGCAACTCCCGGCTATCGCTGTTTCCCAAATTTCTTCATAGCTTTCAGGCTGCCTTCAGATTCGGCGTTCATAGTGGATCTCAATTAGCGGAGACCCTCACATGAAGACAATACGAAATTCTGCAGTCACACTCCTGGCGGTATTCATGTTCTGCGCCGTCCTGCGTCCGCTGCCGGCTCAGCCGTCGTGGAGCATAGCCAAAACCCTCAACCCCGGCGGCGAGGGCGGGTGGGACTATCTCACCGTCGATGCCGAAAATCATCGCCTCTTTGTTGCGCGCAGCACGCACACGCAGGTGGTCGATACTGAGACGGGCGCGCTCCTTGCCGACATCCCCGGCCAGCTGGAGGCCCACGGCATAGTCCTTGTCCCCCGGCTCAATCGCGGGTTCATCAGCGATGGCGGAGGCAGCGGCTCCATCTTCATCTTCGATCTCAAAACTTACGCGGTGCTCGGCAAGCTCGCGGCTCTGCCCGACATTGACGCCATCACCTACGAACCCGGCGACGATCTCGTTCTCACTGCCTCTGGAGAAGGCAATGCTCTCGTTACCTTCCGTCCCGAAGTCGATCCCATCGGCGGCGTCATCGATCCTCCCATCAAGCTTGGCGGCTCTCCTGAGTCCCTCCGTTCCAACGGCCGTGGCAAGGCCTTCATCAATCTTGAAGACAAGAACGCTGTCGCGGTCGTAGACCTCAAGACGCGCAAAGTCATCGCGCGATGGTCTGTTGCGCCCGGCGGACATCCTGTCGCCATGGCAATCGACGCCAGTACGCACCGGCTTTTCATCGGTACCCGCAATCCGCAAAAGCTTATCGTCATCAACTCTGACAACGGCTTCATCGAGGCATCTCTGCCCATCGCGGCCGGAGTCGACGGAGCAGCGTTTGCAAACGGTCAGGTGTTTGTAAGCTGCGCTCAAGGCGAACTCATCATCGCAGGCAACAAGTCGGGCAAATTCGAGATCGAGCAGACGGTCACCACCAGGAAAGGCTCCCGCACCCTTGCCGTTGACGCAGCCAATCAGCGCGTCTATCTACCCGCGGCGGATTTCTTGCCCGTCACCACCGGCTGGCCAAAAGTGAAGTCGGGAACTTTCGGAATTCTCGTGCTTCGGACTTTCTGAAGACGCAAATCTGAGTTGTCATCCTAAGCAGCTTTACTCGCGGCAGCGCGTTACCTCCGGGGATGAACGGCCGCCGTCTACTCCGCAACGAAGCACCGTGCCCCATCCATTCCGCGTTCTTTGCGGAATGGGTGGGACAGAACAACACTCAACCGGACCGTTCATTGGGTGTGAGGGCGGCGAATTCCAGGACCTGCGGTTGCTTTTCGGGCACCTGGCCATTGCAATCCGACCGTGCCCCAGTCATCGCTTTATCGTGATGAGTGGGACAGCTACCAACTCAACGCCTAATCGCCTGCTTTTCACTGTTTCTTCCGTCCAGCATTGGGCGCTGCCGCACTCAGAAAGGACGAAAATGCTGCATGTATTTTCACGTTGCTGAATTGAAATGACTTAGCCGTGGACCTAACTGCAGAGAATTAACCACTAAAGGAGCACAATAATGACGTGGGATATTTCAACTCAAATCGTGCCCTCCGGCCGAGCAGCCGGTGCAAGATGCGGCACCTACCCCCCTCCCTACCCTCCCACCCCATCCCCCCTTACCTGGAGCGCAGTTTTATAGCCATTATGGGGTAACTGATTGATAATAAATATAATATGAGCGGATTTTTCTATTATCTAAGTTGGCAACTATTGTCGAAACAGTAAATAGAAAATCAGTTCTCTTGCCAATTCAGGCCCCGACTATTCTGCCGGCTTGCAAAGAAGCGATCGACTGAGCACGGCGATCGCCAACTCGCCGCGTTGTTCGCACACTCGGGATTAAGGGGATTCTCACAGAAATTTCCCGGGGCAGCTAAGGCGCTGGAAACTTCTGTGTGCCTCAGAAGATCTTGTAGCCGATGCCTACGCTGGCTCCGTAGGGTAGCAAGGTGGGGTTTACGCGCCACTGTTGGTACTCGAAGTCACCGCGCGCGGTGAAGCGTCTTGTGAGCCGGTAATCCACTCCGCCGCCGTACGCAAGTGCCGTGGCGCGTCCAAGGATAAAGCTGCCGCTGCCCAGTCCGATCAGCGCCTTGGCGTAAGGCGTTGCGCGTCCAAAGTGACGAATCGGCAGCCGAGGACCGGCCATGTAGGTATCTTCGTTGATGCCCACCTTGGAGCTTGGGGGATAGTACTCGTTAAAGCGCAGCCAGCGGCCCTCGGCCTCAAACTGTATCCAGCGCGTAACCTTCACATCCACGAAGGCGCCGATGCCGTACAGCCGGTTGGGGCTGGTTTGAGCGATCAATCCTCCCGCGTAGTCGGGCTGAAACACTGAGCCCATGCCGCCGGCGGTAACGGAAAGCTGCCGCCCGGTAGCGGAAGGAACCACTTGCGCATGTGCGGAAAGAACTCCAAGTGCAAGTGCAATACAAAACAAAGCAAAGGTCGTTCGTCTCATGGCCACCAATTCGTCGAGTCCTGCTGAATTGTAAATCCGCCGGGGTGGATCACACTCGGAGTTACCCTGGAAGGCCGTGAACGCTCAACTTCAAAGAGTCTGCGTCCAGGGCTTCCAGGCGTTCATTCTACTGTTGGCTCGGCGCCGCAGTGCCGTCCGGCTGCGCGGTAGGCTGGTTGGGCGCGGGTGCGGCTGCTGTCGGGGCGGCTGGCGCATCGACGCTGGCTGCGTCGTAGCGCTGCAGCTTGTAGAAGATGGGCGTTACCTCGAACGGCATCTTGTCGCGGGCGTTCATCGGGGCGTAGCGCTTGGCGTTCAGCATGTGCACCTTGTCGTCCCAGGGATCGGTCTTCAGCCAGCTGCCCAGCGGCAGAGCCGCGGTCTGGGTCAGATCGTCCCAGTTCAGCTTGGGCGCCATCTTCTGCAGATCCGCCATCCACGCTGTGCCGTCCGCCTTCACCAGCGAGTCGCCCAGCTTGGGCGAATTCAACTGCTTCAGCACCTTGGCCCGGTCCGTCAACTGTGCAAAGTAGAGGCCTGCCGAGGGCATCCGGTCCTTGTACATCGAGGCCTGCAGATACTCTATCGCCTTCTTGGCCGCCTCTGCGTTGTCGTGGTCGGTGTGGTACATGTCGATGCGCTGGAAAGTCGACTCGTCGGGGAACAGCAGACGGTCGTTAAAGGCGTACCGGGTGTCGATATGGTGGCCCATGGCGATGTGCGCCAGTTCCATCGAGATCACCGAGGCGATCGCCTCTTCGCTGGGCAGGGAGTCAATCAGGCCCTTGCTGATCAGGATGGTGTTGCCCACCGTCGTCGTCTCCACCGTGTCGGTAAGCAGGATGCGCGTGTGCAACTGATCGGTGAACGCAAGATTGTTGGGCACAACCAGATTCACCACGATCTGATCCAGAACCTTGGTCTCGTAGCCGCCCTGGTTCAACGGAGCCACCAGGCCGGCTTCCACCAGCCGGTCGATCACGTTGTTTTCAGCCTGCGTGATCCACATCCGCGAGGCTTGCAGCGGACCCACATCCTGTGAGTCGTCGCTCTTGTCCACCGCGTCGTCCACCTTCACGCTCACGTTCTCGCTGTCGCGCGTCGGCAGCTTCAGCGAGTAGCCCCAGAAGTGCGTCTGCGCCTTCAGGCCCACTGACTTGGTGCCCTCGATGCGCTGCGTCTCTTCCACATAAACCGCCACCGGGAGCCAGATGCCCGGTTGCACGTTCATCCGCCAGCTGTCGAAGTGGAAATAATATTTTGACGAGTCCGCCGAGGTCGGTCCGGTGTAGGTGCCGTTGAAGCGGACCACGTTGCCGTCCTGATCCTCAACCCAGATGCGGCCGTAGAACCGGCCCATGCCCGATACCTTGGGATGTACGTCGTAGACCCAGGTGCGCACCGAACCGAGAAACTCGCGGCGCACAAAACTGAACACGTAGTGCTGCTGGTCAAAGCCGGTCGGGTCCAGAAACATCATCTGCATGAAGCCGGTGGTTGAATAAGTAAACCGCTCCAGCCCCAGCATCTTCGTCAGCCCGGTGATGGCCGCGAACGAGCCCTTGAAGAAGCCATGCTTGGCCGCCGTCCGCGGCTGGTAGGTCTTGTCGAAGAACCCCTTGCCGAAATCCACGCGGCTCAGCGTGTACTGGTCCTCGACCGGAACAGCATAGAGCTTCACATCCGGGCGCGTGTTCTGGATGTAGGTTTCCACCAGGGGCGTACGCTGCTGAATGTTCTTGATCAGCACCTTTTCGCGCGCCACGGCGCGATCGACCAGGGCCGCCTGTTCGGGGGTGAGTTGGTGCGCCTGTTCGTACTTCGGCTGCTTCTTGGCGTACGCACAGGCCACACTCAGAAAAAGGATCAGGAAGGTTAAGGGGATCTTCCGAAAAATCATGTCAGGCTCCTAGGTGGCAACTTCCAGGTCTTGCTCAGGCCACTCGGCACCGTTCCGGCATCCCGCGGCTGAGTACAACAATTGTTTTGCTGTTTCAATCTGATGCTACGCCAATTGAAACGTGATCGTGATGTTGGTCGTCAGGTCCACCGCCTGGCCATTACGCGTGGCCGGACGGAAGCGAATCTGCTGCGCCACCCGGCGCGCTTCCTCGTCCAATCCGTGCCCCAGGCTATGGACTATATTCTGCACCAGTACCTGGCCTGTGGCTGTGAACGTTACCCGCAAAACCACATCGCCTTGCACCCGCAACTGCTTCGCTTCGCTGGTGTACTGGACCGGTGGTTTCGACAAAACTTCAAGATTGGTAAATACCGGCTGGGCGGTCATGTGCGGCGCGGCGACCGTCGCCGTCACTGCCGGAATGCCGGCTGAAGCCACCTTGCCATAATTGCCCACCGGTGCCGTCCCGGTCACGCCCGGAACCCCGGCCGAGGCCACTTTACCCACCACGCCCGCATTCGAGCCTGACCGCGTTCCGTTGCCGATTCCCGTCGAGCCCACCACCCCATGCGGAGCCACCGAAGGCCCCTGCATCCCGCCATACGGGTTACCGATGGCCGCGATCGTCGCCGGCCGGGTGGCGTTGGGGTTGGGCGTTACGCCAAAGGTCTGACCTAAGTGAACCGGCGCCGTCGAAGCCTTCACGTGGCTGTCCTGCGCTGGCATGGCCGCCGTCAACGCCGCCTTCGGCTGAGGCGCCAGAATCACCGCCGGCTTGGCTGCCTTCACCACCGGAAGGTTGATCTTGGCTTCCATCTGAATCGGCTTCAGGTCAGGCTTTGGCTCCGGCTTCGGCATGTGGATCTTGGGCGCCTCAAGCTGAACATCCGGCATCTTGGGAGGAGGCGGAAGCTGAGGCGGCGGCGTGACCTTCACCTTCATCGGCTTCGGAGGTTCCTTGGCCGGTACAATCAGTTCCGTCATCTCGTACTTGTGCTGCTGGATCACCTGCCTGGCCATCATGCCGATCACCAGAACCAGAGCCAGTATCGTCCCGTTGACCACTACGCTGGTTACAAATGAACCAAACCGCCCCTCGGGCTCAGGAAGTGGCCCAAAGTTCGTCCGTCCTGGCGTGTAATTCATCGCCATCCCTTAGCTGCTCCCTTCCCATTTGCAATACCCGATGCCTGAACTTCCCCGGCAGAAGCAGGAACGGTGGCTATGTGTCGCATGTTGATCCAAGCCTCACAAACTCCCCTCTTCCGCTTTACATCGGCACAAAACTGAAAAACCCTCAACCATCCCGCGCAAAATCTCGCTTTGGTTGGTTCACACAGAGTTAGATGCGAGTTATCGTGGCAGGTACTAGCCGTTTTTGCGCCAGAGGTACAGGGACCGGACTCTCCACGCCCCTGTACGGCTTGGTAACGAGTAAGGAAAACGGCCGAAATCAGATTCATTGTGATGGTGGATTGCTCGCGTCGAGCGGTCCAATGGCAGCCAGATCCTGCTAGAGGATCTGCCGAGGGGTTCGGATTGTCAATCGCACGCGCCATGGACATTCCAGCTCTCCCGTACTATCCAAGGCATCCCAAAGAATCGCATTCGCTTGCTTGCGGACGGGGAATACCCTGTCCGGCTTGCCCATTGGGCGTCGGGAAAATCTCTTCCCCGGCAAGATCGCGAATTCACGCGGCTGGCCTTGGCGGCGTACCGCATGCGCGAGGGTCTATTGGCCGATGGCTTGGTACTGCACTCGACTCTGACCTTTTGTAATACACTCAAGGTTACCTAAACTGCTCGGGAAAGGACAGTCTTTTTGTGAGGATATTGGTTACCGGAGGTGCCGGGTACATAGGTGGTACAGTTGCGGGACTGCTTACCGAAAAGGGACACGAGGCTGTAGTTTTTGACAATCTAAGCCACGGCCGTCGCGATCTTCTGCCGCAAGGTGTTCAGTTTGTTGAAGGTGAACTAGCCGATCGCGCCGCGCTTGAAGATCTTTTCATCGCTGCCAAAGGCGAAGGCAAGCCCTTCGATGGCGTTCTCCACTTTGCCGCCCTTATTGAGGCGGGCGAGTCCATGGTGCGGCCAGAGATCTTCTTCCGCAATAACACCGCCTCCACCCTCTCTCTGCTTGAGGCGATTCTGGCTCACGGACCGCGGCGCCTGGTCTTTTCCTCCACCGCCGCCGTCTATGGAGAGCCTGAAGTGGTTCCCATTCAGGAGGATGCCCGCCTGCTTCCGACCAACCCTTATGGAGAGTCGAAGCTCCTGGTTGAGCACATGCTGGGCTGGTTTAACCGCCTTCACGGTCTCCGCTCCGCCTCCCTCCGTTATTTCAATGTGGCTGGTGCGCCCGAAGGCCCGGCTGGCGTCACGCGCGGTGAGGCCCACGATCCGGAGTCTCACCTCATTCCGCTGGTTCTCGACGTAGCCCTGGGCCGCCGCCAATCCATTCGCATCTACGGGGACGACTACCCGACCCCCGACGGAACCTGCGTCCGCGACTACATCCACGTCTCCGATCTGGCCGATGCCCATCTGCTTGCGCTGGCAGCACTTGAAACCCAGGACCGGCTAATTTACAACCTCGGCAACGGAACCGGCTTCAGCGTCCGTGAAGTCATTGAATCCGCCCGCCGCGTCACCGGCCACCCCATCCCGGCTGAAGTTCATCCGCGCCGCCCCGGCGACCCCGCTGTTCTGGTTGCCAGTTCCGCAAAGGCCATCCGTGAGCTGGGTTGGAAGCCGCACTACACCCAGCTCGACGACATCATCCGCACCGCCTGGATCTGGCACCAAAAGCGCTACGCCATCTAGCAGACGGGTTTCAAGGGGGATTCTGCAACCGCAGGCCCCCTTTGCGCCTCCAATACACTAGAGACGCGTTTCCCCAGGTGCGTTTCTTCCGTGCGCGAGGTGCTTTCCCAGTGGCTCAAGGCAACAGCAAAGGCTCCTTCAGAGCATTTATTGATTTCTTCATGCTCTTTAGCGGCATCTCCACGGCCTCCAACCTGGCCCGTACGCAGGGCCGTCCGCTTAGGACTCGCGGCTTTTTCCTGTTTCGGCCGCCCAAGCCCAAGCCCACCCCCGGCAACCCAACCGAACGTTGAATTGCTAAAATCGTAACTATGCCGCTGACCCGCCAACAGGCTCTTGACCACTTCCACTCCCCCGACCTCATCGGCCTGGGCTTTGAGGCGGATGCAGTGCGCCGCCGCCTGCACCCCGAGGGTGTGGTGACCTACATCATCGATCGCAACATCAACTACACCAACTTCTGCACCGAATACTGCTCCTTCTGCGCCTTCTACCGGCCACTAAAGGGGCCGCGTTCGGAAGAGGGCTACATCCTCGACTTCGAGAAGATCTACGAGAAAATCGCTGAAACCGAGGAGATGGGCGGCACCGGCGTACTCATGCAGGGCGGCATCCATCCCGATCTCAAGATCGACTGGTTCGAGCGGCTATTCTCAGGTATCAAGCAGCGGTTCCCCAAGATCTGGCTCCACTGCCTCACCGCTTCCGAAGTGCTGGCCATTGCCAAGTACAGCGATCTCAACCTGCGCGACACCATCATCCGCCTGCGCGACGCGGGCCTCGATTCCATTCCCGGCGGCGGCGCCGAGATCCTCGACGACGATGTGCGCCAGCGTGTCGCCCGCCTCAAATGCAACACCGAGGATTGGGTCAGCGTCCATCGCACCGCGCACCAGTTGGGCATGCGCACCACCGCCACCATGATGTTCGGCGTGGGCGAAACAATTGAGCAGCGCATCAACCACTTCGAAGTCGTGCGCCGCCTGCAGGAAGAGACCGGCGGCTTTACGGCATTTATTCCCTGGAGCTTCCAGCCTCATAACACCGCCCTAGGCGGCCACGGCTGGGAAGAAGCTACGTCGGTCGAGTACCTAAAGGTGCTGGCCATTTCTCGCCTCTATCTCGACAACATCGAAAACGTGCAGGCAAGCTGGGTAACTCAGGGATTGAAAGTTCTCGAACTTGGGCTCCATTTTGGTGGCAACGACGTTGGCTCTGTGATGTTGGAAGAGAACGTGGTCAGAGCCGCCGGAACCAGCAACTGCACCACAGAAGAGGAACTGCGCCGCATCATCCGCGATGCCGGCTTCAAGCCAGTCCAAAGGGATACGCTGTACCGGACTATGTTCTTGAACTAGGTATCTTTGAATAGTTGACGTACTGAAAGGGCGCGGCTTCAACCGCGCCTGTTCGACTCTCTGGGTTGAATCCTCCCGTTTTCTCATCTGGAGAGAATAGCCACTCCTGCCCCACGGAAGCGAGCATGGTTCGCGAAGAACTATCGAGAATCCTGATTCATCTCCACCTCCGCACCCGCTACAATGTCTTCAATCTATCCCCTGGAGGTCACCATGCGGCCATCCTTCACATTAGGCATTGAAGAGGAATACCAGACCATTGATCCGGTCACACGCGACCTGCGCTCCCATATAGAAAGCGAAATGCTGGCTGCGGGCAAGCTACGGCTTCAAGAGCGCGTCAAGGCGGAGATGCATACCTCGGTGGTCGAAGTAGGCACCCGTATCTGCCGTAACATCGACGAGGCGCGGGAAGATATCTACGAACTCCGCCGCGAGATGATCAAACTGGCCCTGGATCATAAGCTGGTGCTGGTGGCGGGCGCCACCCACCCTTTCGCCGACTGGCGCACCCAGGAGATATATCCCGACCCGCGCTATCATCAGGTCGTAAAAGATCTGCAACTCGTTGCCCGCGCCAACCTGATCTTTGGTCTGCACGTCCACGTCGGCATCGAGGACCGCGAGGCGGCCATCCGCATCATGAATTCGATGCGCTACTTTCTTCCCCACATCATGGCGCTCGCCACCAACTCGCCCTTCTGGCTGGGCCTGAATACCGGCTACAAAGGCTACCGCTCCAAGGTATTTGAGAACTTTCCCCGTACTGGCATTCCAGATGCGTTCAGCAGTTACTCCGAGTTTGAAAACTACGTAAGCCTGCTGGTGCGCACCAACTGCATCGACAACGCCAAAAAAATATGGTGGGACATCCGCCCGCATCCCTTCTTCAATACCGTTGAGGTGCGCGCCTGCGACATCCCGCTCCGCGCCGAAGAGACGGTGGCCATTGCCGCCCTGATCCAGGCCACGGCGGCCTATCTTTATCGCCTCCACGAGGCCAATCAGGACTTTCGCCAGTACGCCCGCCCGCTGCTGATGGAGAACAAATTTCGTGCGGTTCGCTACGGCCTCGACGGCAAGCTCATCGACTTCGGCAAGCAACAGGAGGTCCCGCTCCGCGATCTGATGGAAGAGTATCTCGTGCTCATTGACCCGGTGGTGGACGAACTGGGTAGCCGCGAAGCCATCGAAGGCATCCGCAAGATACTGGCCACAGGCACCGGAGCCGACCGCCAGCTCAAGGTCTTTGAAGAATCGGGCGGGGACCTGAAAGCGGTCGTCGACTACATGGCCAAAGAAACCGCAGCGGGATTATAGAGCGCGGCTTAGCCCCGGCGCGCAGATCAAACGAGTTCGAAGTCGGAGGGCTTGGGGCCTGTCGGTTCAAGCTCGTCGAGGTCCGGGAATGCGTTGAACCAGTCATAAAAGAACTGGTCGAAGCGGTAAACCTCCTCGATGTCAAGCTTCTCGAAGCGATTATCATTCGACACGAGAACCATGTGGCGCTCGGGCAGCTTCCCAAGGGTCGTGTATCTCCGCCGGCCGCTGATCTTCTCGAGAGGAAGCGATTCGCTCTCGAAGAGCCCTTGCACTTCGATTGCTGTGTCGGTGAGACACACTCTGTTTTGGAGAGCCCGCAGGATTGTGAGTAGACCAAACACGATAAGCGCGACCGGAATCACAATGTAGAAGAACAATTGAAATCCATCGCCGGAGCGGGCCTTCTCTTCGAACAAGGGACGAAGTATGACGCCGGCGAGCGCGAAAAATGCGCCTCTGATCAACACAGTGAATTTCATTCGATAGGTGCGCGAGATCGCTGGCATTGCATTCCCCACCGCGAGTGCGGGTGCCCCAGGTCTCAATTTTGAGACCTGGGAAGTCAAACCCTCAACCCGGCCTACGCCTGCGTTGCAATAGCGGAAATGGCGCGTTTCCGCCACTTGCCGTTCGTAAAGTCAGGGAACTCTACCGGCGCGCTGCCCCGGCTAACAGAGGTCACACTCAGCGGTGCAATCGCGGACCACGCAGCTGCGTCATAAACGTCCATATCCGGCGGAAGCCCCTTGCGCACGCATTCCAGCAGCCGGTAGAGCATGATGAAATCCATGCCTCCGTGACCGCCCACCTTCTTGGCGATCTCGCCTTCCGTCTTCCATAGCGGATGATCGTACTGCTTCCACGCGTCCAGCGATCCCCACTCCTCATTCTTGTTCATGCCGTCGAAGTAGATGCGCGGCGGATAGTCCTGGAAGAGGCCTTTGGTTCCTGCAATCAGGTTGATCCGGTCATACGGGTGCGGAGTTGAGACCGCATGCTTCACCGTGATCGTGAGCCCCTTCGCCGTCTTGATGAGCGAGGTGTTCATGTCTCCGGTCAGGTAGCGCTCTTTCCAGCGCGGGTCGTCCGGCTTCAGATGATCTTTGCGGTATTTGTCCAGCCCTCGCTGCGGAGAACTCATCGAAACAATGTGCCCAAAGCTGTCGCCCCTCTGGATGCCCATGTAATTCGCCACAGGCCCCAGCCCATGTGAAGGGTAGAGGTTGCCATCGCGCAGCGTATGTTCGGTCCGCCGCCACAGGCCCTCACCTGCATTCGAAAACAGCTCCTCGCGCAGATCGTGAATGTAAGCTCCCTCGCCGTAAAGCAGTTCGCCGAACTCGCCGCCCTGGATCATGCGCAGCACCAGCGTTTCGTTGTAACCGTAGCAGCAGTTCTCCAGCATCAGGCATTGCTTGCGCGTCTCTTCCGAGGTCCTGACGATCCTCCAGCAATCTTCGAGCGAGGTCACGCCGGGCACTTCCATGGCCACATCCTTGCCATGCTTCATTGCGGCTATCGACATCTCCGCATGCCAACTCCACGGCGTGGCCACTAGAACCAGGTCCACGTCATTTCTCGCAAGCAGGGCTTCATAGTGGTGCGGCCCATCGGTGTAAAGCTCCGGCGTCTTCTGCCCGGCCTTCACTACCAGCGAGGCGGCATGTTCGGCCTTCGCTTTCACGATGTCGCAAAGCGCGACCACTTGTGCGTCAGCGGACAGCAGGTTGCCCAGCAGGGAAGTCCCCCGCCCGCCGGTGCCGATCATGGCGACCCGCGGATTCCGCTTTTCAAAAGGAACGTCCATCATGGTGCGGCGGGTGGTGGCCGGTTCCGCATGCGCCAGGTTCATTACGCCAAGGCTCGCCGCACTGGCGGCGCCCATTTGCATAAACTTGCGCCGCGTCCACGATCCCAATCCAAGATCCTGTTCGTCAAAGTTCATTCGTTCATCCCCTTTTCTAGGCCACGCATAAATGCGATATTGGTTTCGAAAGTGAGATTAGGCACCTATCTCGACCATGTCAAGGCTGCCGTCAATCGTCGCGTAAATCGGGACGCTCCGTGTCCATTCCGCGGCTACTCCCATTTCATTTCGAGGTCATTTCCGGTAACCTGACCACATAGACCCGCAAATTCGCGGGATTTCTTTTTGAGGGAGCACTAACCTCGACGCATGACCGTAACCACCGCAAGCCTGTTATCGATAGCCTACCCCGCGGAGTTCATTCCCGGCGCACGTTCTGCCGTCACCACCTGCCTTCGCATCGATCCTGCCGAGAAAGTCACCCTCATCACCGACCGCGTTACCTTACCGATTGCCGCCGCACTGGGCGCGCAATTGGCCGAACGGGGCTGCCCGTGGAATGTCTTCGTGCTCGAAGACCTGGCGTCCCGTCCGCTCGTAGACATGCCCGCCGCTGTGCTGGCCGACATGGAAACCTCCCAGGTATCCATTTTTGCCGTGCAGGTACAGGCCAACGAACTGCGCTCCCGCATGCAGATGACCGACATCGTGAATCGTCGCCGTATGCGCCACGCCCACATGGTCAACATCACTCCCGAGATCATGTGCGACGGCATGAGGGCGGATTTCGACCAGGTAGACCGGCTGTCGCAGAAGGTTCTGGACCGGGTTCGCCGCGCCACCCGCATCCACGCCACTACTGCTGCGGGAACCGACATCACCGCCGACATGAATCCCGATTACAAGTGGTTCAAGACCTCGGGTATCATCTCACCGGAAAAATGGGGCAACCTCCCCGGCGGCGAGTGCTTTACCTCGCCCGGCGAGGTGAACGGCACATTCGTAGTGGATGGGGTCGTCGGCGACTGGCTCTGCGCCCGCTATGGACTGCTCGCCTCTACTCCGCTGACTATTGAGATCGCCTCAAACCGCATCGTCAGCTGCGCCAGCGAGAACAAGCAGCTCGAAGCCGACTTCTGGACCTACACCCACACCGACGAGAACTCAGACCGCGTGGGCGAGTTCGCTATCGGCACCAACATCGGCGTCGAGCGCGTCATTGGCAACATCCTGCAGGATGAGAAATTTCCAGGCATCCATATCGCCTTTGGCAACCCCTACGGTGAACACACCGGTGCCCCCTGGCGCTCCGGCACCCACATCGACGTGGTCGGCCTGGGCTTCAATATCTGGCTCGAATCCGGGTCGGGGCCTGAGCAAATCACGGAACAGATCATGCGCGATGGCCGCTTTCTCATCTCCGCCTAGATTGAGTGCCCGCCGGAATCCCGCGCCATTTATGCTGGTGTCATGGCTACGACAGACTCAATTCCGCTTCGTACTCTCGGCAACTCCGACCTTCAACTCACCCCCATCGGCTTTGGCGCCTGGGCCATTGGCGGCGGCGATTGGGCCTATGCCTGGGGCTCCCAGGACGATAGCGAATCCATTGCCGCCATCCATCGCGCCTTGGATTTAGGAGTCAACTGGATCGATACGGCGGCCATCTATGGTCTAGGCCACTCGGAAGAGGTGGTTGGCCGGGCAGTGAAGACCGCGAGCCGCAAACCCCTGGTTTTCACCAAGTGCTCCATGCGCTGGCATGACGACCGCTCCATCTACAACTCACTCAAGGCCGCCTCGGTGGCAGAGGAACTCGAGGCTTCGCTCCGCCGTCTAGGCGTCGAGACAATCGATCTCTATCAGATCCACTGGCCCAATCCCGATCCCGAGATCGAAGAAGCCTGGGAAGCGCTGACCCGGCTCCGCGAGCAGGGCAAGATCCGATGGATCGGCGTCTCCAACTTCAATGTCGAACAGATGACGCGCATTCAAAAAATTGCGCCCATCACCAGCCTGCAGCCGCCCTACTCGATGCTGCGCCCTGCCATCGAGGCACAGATTCTTCCCTTCGTTCAGGCCAACGGCATTGGGGTCATCAACTATTCGCCAATGGTCTCGGGCCTGCTGACCGGCAAGATGACTGCCGAACGTGTCGCTGCCATGCCTACTGACGACTGGCGCCGCAAGGCTGTCGAGTTCAACGAGCCGCGCTTGAGCCGCAATCTCCGGCTGGTAGGCCTGCTGCGCGAAATTGGCAGCGGTCACAGCGTGAGTCCCGGCGTAGTCGCCGTGGCCTGGACGCTTCACCACCCAGCCGTCACCGCGGCAATCGTAGGTGGTCGCAGCGCAAATCAGGTTGAGCAGATGGCCCCGGCCCTCCAATTCAGGCTCAGCGAGGGCGAGTATGCCCAAATAAACTCATTCCTGGCTTCCAACCCGGTTTAAGACTGATCGCGTTACCATTCCAACAAAAACCCCCGGCAATTGCCGGGGGTTTTCCATCCGAGCGACGAAACCTGTCTACATTGCCGCCACAAAGTCAGGAACGAGAACGGCCGCATGTTCCTGCAGCAACTGAGTCATCCGCGCAGCCATGCCCGAATACATCGAAGCGGCGCGAAAAGCGTTTACGCGAACTCCTTCACTGGCTTGGGTAAATCCATACTGCGCCAAGGCCATCAGCACGCAAACCCGTATCTGCATGGCGTCACTGTGCAGGGTTTCAACAAGCAGGCGATCAACACCTTCGCAATTTCGGGCTGCAAAATCCGCCATCTCCAGCATGACCCGGGCGTTCTGGTACATCACCCAGAGGCCCTTCGGGCCTTCCATCCGCTGCCAGGCGTCCTCTGGAGTCGCGCTTAGTCCTTCTTTCCAGAGAAAAGTGTCGCTCAATTCGCGCGCACTCCAGTCTGGACGAAGCCTCGCCAGCAATGACTCCCATGATTGATTATTGCGGCGTCTTGCTCCCATGCGCCAACGCACGAAGTAGAGCGCGATGGTCGAGATCGCCACAACTTGAAGCAGAGGTAAAATCATTCGTGATCCTCAAAACCGGTATTTGGTAACCAGAATTCCGGCCACTACGTCCCGGAGGGTCTTTCGTGTACGTACTACTAGTAACAGAAAACCGTTGATTTGTGCACAGAAATTTTGGCTTTTTTGCTCATTTTGTGGGATACAGCGGTGCTCAACAGGACAGTGCACCAAAGTAACTTACCGCGACTTCCCCTTTCCTCCAGGACTGAAGGCAATTCCAGACTGCCTCCTAGATGTGCCGAAAATCTATAGCCCCCAGACGGAAAGTGGAATTTTCATCGGCAAGCGACTGCCTGAACAGATCTGGTTCAGGCAGAGAGAATAGATCAGATCCACTGTTATCGCATCCGATAAATGAAGCAGATTCAAGGATTTTTGCGCTTCCCGGGTCCGGCCGATGAGGAATCCGTCAGAGCCACGCGGGCGGAGTGTGCTGCCCCAGCCACAGCCAGCAGCATACTCTGCATCTGTGGGCTGAATTCGCGCCGCTCTGCCTCTTTTTGCGCAAAACTGGCCGCCCAATAGAGAAGGCAGCAGACATAGCTTACAACCATTAGCTGATCAAGCCCTTTGTATTGAGACCCTGCAGCCTGGTAAGAGTTCAGCACTGTCGTGGTGAGACTGACCAGCGAATAAAAGCCAAGCCCGGTGGCCACCTGCAACTCGCGATCGCGCCAGCCGATCGAAAGCAACTGGCTGCATCCGGCCAGAAGGAGGAAGAACAGAACGCGGAGCACCGAGACCGTCTCTCGCAGATGTAGCAGCAGATGCCATTGGGTTGGGAACTTGGCAAATGCTGAGGAGTCTGCAAACGGCCAAATAGCTGCCCCTGCGGCAGCTATAACTATTCCCAACACCCACACTGTACTTCGCGGCAAGGATGCGCGAAATGGGCGGAAAACCGACCATGCCAGTTCTACCAGAACGCAGAACTGCAGAGTGTTATCTAGACATTCTTCAACCAGATAGGTCGTTAGGTAGGCAGATGGGGCATAGCGATTGACCGCGAATGCCACCATGCTGCCCAGCAGCGTCCAAGTGCTGTAGACAAAGAAGAATGGTAGCAATCGCCAGGCGCGCCTATAGACAAGCAGTGAAACCACCGCTGCCTCGGACACCGGACCGGCAAACCAGAGTATGGTATCCAAACTCATTGTCAGAATCCCGCGCGATAAATGCGGCAGGATATATGAATTCTAGCAGGCCCACTGCTGCGATTGCCCTAAAACAAACTGACTAGACTACGCGACGCTGCTCATTCCCGGAGGCATAGGCGGCAGCGGATTGACCGGCGAGGTCAATGCGGCGAAATTGCTCATTCCCGGAGGCATAGGTGGCAGCGGATTAACCGGCGAGGTCAATGCGGCGAAATTGCGCGTTCCCGGAGGCATAGGTGGCAGCGGATTGACTGGCGAGGTCAATGCGGCGAAATTGCTCATTCCCGGAGGCATAGGCGGCAGCGGATTAACCGGCGAGGTCAATGCGGCGAAATTGCTCATTCCCGGAGGCATAGGTGG
>CAIKND010000053.1 GCA_903828675.1 uncultured Acidobacteriaceae bacterium | reverse complement strand
TCGTCTTAACCGAAATCGCACCGAAAAACACACTGTCATCCGCAAACCGGCTCACCACCTGCGCGACACACTTCGAATACCTCCCCGGCAAACCGCTAAGTTGGCTTTTGCGAAAACGCTATGACCGACACACTCCTAGAGCCCTCGTTAATTTTGCAGCATTTGCGGCATGACTGAAGTCGTGCCCTTTCAAAACATCAAATTAATCAGAGGTTCCCTAAATGATTGCTCGCTGGATGATTGAGTCCATCGGCTCGGCGGCCGGCATTTGCACGACCGCCTCGCTGGTGCCGCAACTGCATAGAATCTGGCGCTCGAAAAGTGCCCGCGACCTGTCGCTTTCCATGTTCATGGTCTTCGGCATGGGGGTGGCGCTGTGGATCACGTACGGCATCGCCGCGGAATCGCCTAGCGTCATCGTCACCAACAGTTGCAGCATGGTGCTGGTTGTCGCCATCCTCACACTGGCCCTGCGAGCCAGGCGCGGGGAAGATAAAATGGAGCCATGAGCCACGAAGGCATACGTATTTCCTCAAAAGAAGAGAAGGCCCGCGAGACTGAAGAGAACCGGCCGCTGCCGCGCATCGCCGTCACACCGGAGAAGGTCCGGGTGCTGCTGAGTGAGGGCAAGGGCCTGGAGATCGACTGGAACGACGGCCACCGCAGCGCCTGGAGCTTCGCATGGCTGCGCGATGCCTGTCCCTGCGCCACCTGCATTGAGGAGCGCAAGGGGGACGGCCGCAAAGCCGGCCAGCCGAAGCCCAAGCCCGCCAATTTGCTGCCCATGTATGTGCCGCCGGTCAAGCCTGACAGCGCTCATGCCGTGGGCCGCTATGCACTCCAGTTCAACTGGAACGACGGCCACTCCGGCGGCATTTATTCTTGGGAGTACCTGCGCCGCGTCTGCCAGTGCGGGGAGTGCACGTTTGACGCTACGGAGACATCGGGGACGCCCAATTAGAGCAATTCCAGGATTACCGTACTTTGGCGGAATTCATACGAGGTTGCCGCTCCCTGATGGTCGCGTCAACTTTACGTATTGCCTCTGAGGAATACCAATCCTGGATTTGCTATAAAAGGCACATCGCATCCAATTCGCATCTCGTCGAAGAGGGAAAGCAAATGTCAATTGTCACTACGAACCGGCGCAGCTTTCTTGGCGGAGCGCTTGCCAGCGTTGCCGCATTTTCAATTCGTGGAAAAGCAGCTTCAGTAGCGGAAAGTGCGGGTGTTGCGCGCGCCCTGCCCAGCGCCAGCCAGATTGCGTGGCAGGACATGGAAGTGGGCATGTTCGTTCACTTCGCGCCCAATACCTGGCAGGACAAGGAGGGCGACGATCTCTCCACGCCGCTCGACTCGATCAATCCCGATGTGGATACGGACAACTGGGCGCAGTGCGCCGTGAACCTGGGGGCGCGGTACATCGTTTTTGTCGCCAAGCACCAGGGCGGGTTCTGCATGTGGCAGACGGAGACGACCAAGTACAGCATTGGCCACACGCCATGGAAGGCAGGGCGCGGCGATGTGCTCGGCGATCTTGCCGCTTCATGTTTGAAGCGTGGCCTGAGACTGGGCGTGTACCTGTCGCCGCGCGACGACTACTTTGGCGCGGGCCTGGGGGGCGTGTGCAAGGACCCCGCCCAGCAGGCTGCTTATAACGCGATGTACCGCGAGCAATTGACTGAGGTGCTGACGCGCTACGGGCAGATGGTCGAGGTGTGGTTCGACGGGTCGAGCGTGGTGCCCACATCGGACCTGGTGCGGAAGTATGCGGTCCATGCGGCGATCTTTCAGGGGCCGGATGCGAACATCCGCTGGGTGGGCAACGAGAACGGCTTTGCGCCTTACCCCTTGTGGAATGCGGAGTCGAAGGCCGATGCGCAGAGCGGCACATCGACCTCGATGCACGGAGACGCGAACGGGGATGCGTGGATTCCGGTTGAATCCGATGTTTCCATTCGCCGCCCGAACTGGTTCTGGAGTACAAAGAACGAGCGCAACCTGATGACGCTCGATCAGTTGGTCGAGGTGTACTACCGTTCGGTGGGCCGCGGCTCGCAGCTTCTGCTCAACATTCCGGCGGACCGGCGCGGGCATATGCCCGATGCGGATTTTGCGCGTGCGCGCGAGTTTGGCGCGGAGATTCAACGCCGCTTCGGCAAGAGCGTGGCGGAAACGTCGGGCGCCGGAGCGCAGTTGGAACTACGCCTTGCGAAATCCGGACTCGTCGATCACGTCATTCTTCAGGAAGACAGTCACTTCGGGCAGAGGGTTCGCTCGTTCCGCCTGGAAGGGCTCGTGGGCAAAGAGTGGAAGACTCTCTATGCGGGCACCTCGATTGGACACAAGCGCATAGTGCCTTTTGCAGCGCATAACTTTGAAGCATTACGCCTGGTTGTGACAGAAACTCAAGGCGAGCCGCGCATTCTCCGCTTTGCCGCGTTCAATACGGGTGCGGAGGTTCCGGCGACCTGGGACGCCGCGACGCAGGTCTGGGCTGCCGATGCGGTTGGGCAATGGGACGGCGCGAACTTCGAAGTCGATCTAACGAAGAAAATTACCGACGCTACGCAGTACCGGCTTCGCTTTGTCGCGGAGAGCGGCCACGTGACCGCGATCGCAGAGGTGAAGATGCTTCTGGACGGAGCGCCTGCGCCTCACCTGGTGCGGCCTGATCCTGCGGTCAGCGATGCGCTGATTCTGACCATGACGGGCATCGGGCAGAAAGTTGTCGTCAGCGGCACGATCACCGATGCGAAGCGGGGAACGATTCTGATGCAGCGGCTGTAGTCCGCAGTCGACCTTCGCGTGCTGCTAGCCGGCTTAAACAGGTCAATGGTTGCGGCTGTGTCCCGGCATGCGGGCGGGCGACGAGGGAGTGGGTTATGAAGATTGGCTTTTTAGGGTTGGGCAAGATGGGGACGCCGATTGCGCGCCGCCTGCTGGCTGCGGGGCACGAAGTTACGGTGTGGAACCGCACGCGCGTGCGCTCTGAGGCGCTGGCTGCGGAGGGTGCGCGGATTGCGGCGACGCCCGCTGATGCAGCGCATGAGGCCGAAGCGGTGTTCACGATGGTATTTGACGATGCGGCGCATGAGCAGGTGCTGTTCGGGGCAGATGGTGTGCTGGATGCGCTGAAGCCCAACACGCTGCACGTTTCGCTCAGCACGATCAGCGTGGCGCTGAGCGAGCGCTTGACCGCCGAGCACGCGCGCCGCGGAGTGGACTTTGTGGCAGCGCCGGTTTTCGGGCGGCCCAACGTGGCCGAAGAAGGCCGTCTTTGGATTGTGGTTGCGGGAGCGGCGGGTGCAGTGGCCAAAGCGCGCCCACTGCTCGAGTTGATTTCGCGAGGCATCTCGGTAGTGGGCGAAGAGCCGCGCCAGGCGCATGCCGTCAAGCTGGGCGGAAATTTCCTCATCAGCTCCATGATCCATGGACTGGGCGAGTCGTTTGTATATGCGGCGGCGCAGGGCATAGATCCAGGAATGTTTATCGAGACCATCAACAGCGCGCTCTTCCAGTCGCCGTTTTATTCCGCATACGCCAAGGTAATGTTGCATCCGCCGGAGCAGGTGGGCGCGACCATTGAACTGGGGGCCAAGGATCTGCATCTGCTGCGCGATGCCGCTGCCGCGCGCGGGACCAGCATGAGCCTGGCAGACCAGCTTGCCGAGGTCTTTTCGCAGGCCAAGGCGAGCGGCCTGGGCGGCGAAGACTGGGCGGTGGGCCAGTACCGCATGGCGCAGCGGCGGGGCGTGCTGCAATAGAGACTTTTGGGTAGGATAGAGCCATGAGTCTCAACGGCAAAATCGTATTCATCACCGGAGCCAGCTCCGGCATTGGCGCTGCCACGGCGCTTGCGTTCGCGGCCGAGGGCGCGCTGCTGCTGCTGGCGGCCCGGCGCGCAGGCAAACTGGCTGAAGTTGCCTCACGCGCGCTGGCGCTCGGCGCTGCTGCCGTTCACTCCATCACTTTGGACGTGCGCAACCGCCAGGCGGTGCAAAGGGCCATTGATGAACTGCCGCAGGAGTGGGCGGAGATTGATGTGCTGGTGAACAACGCCGGTCTCAGCCGCGGCATGGATAAGCTCTACACGGGAAAGATTGAAGACTGGGAAGAGATGATCGACACCAACGTAAAGGGGCTGCTGTACGTGTCGCGCGCGGTGGTGCCGGGCATGGTGGTGCGCGGCCGGGGCCACGTGGTCAATCTCGGCTCAACCGCAGGTGAGATGACTTATCCCAATGGCGCGGTTTATTGCGCCACCAAGGCAGCCGAGCGGGCCATCAACGACGGCCTGCGCGAGGATGTACTGGGAACGCCGGTGCGGGTTACCAGCGTTGATCCGGGGATGGTGGAAACCGACTTCAGCCTGGTGCGCTTTCACGGCGATTCCGGGCGTGCGGCCAAGGTGTACAAGGGTCTTACGCCGCTCGCGCCGGAAGACGTGGCCGACGCAATTGTGTGGGCGGCCAGCCGTCCGGCGCATGTGAATATCGCGCGCATCGTGCTGACCCCCGTGCATCAGGCCAATTCACTGCTCTTCCACCGCGAGCCCTAAAGTCGATAACAGATCAGGTGCGGCGTGTGCCAGCCAGGTGGGCTGGCCATGCGGTTTAGCCCATAGCGCTGATTTGGCCTTCGATCTGGGACAGAGCGGCTTCAAGCGCAGTACGTCGTAGGGGATTTGATGTTTTCTGCGATAAGATATTTTCGCGTTGCAGGTTGAGTGCCTGTTTTTCGCGTTCCTTTGCGGCGCGTTTCGACTCGGCTAAGCGCCGAGCGTCTTCGCTCACGAAGTCGCTGCCTCGGTCGACCTCCGATTGCTGCAGGGTATTTGCCATTTGATCCTCCACGGATTTACTTTCCCAACCACGAGCCATATCTTCATTCTACGAGTGTTTTGTGCCGCTGCGTCTTGCGGATTGAAGTTGGTTGCCCGGTAAGGGTGGAGGATCGTCCCCATGCGTGCGTGGCAGATTTCGTCGTTCGGCGTTGATTCTTTGGAGTTTGTGGAGCGTCCTACACCCACGCCGGGCCCCGGTGAAGTGCTGGTGGGAGTGCGTGCGATTTCTTTCAATTTTCGCGATCTGCTCATGATCAAGGGGCTCTACAACCCCAAGATGAGGCTGCCGCGCATCCCCTGTTCCGATGGCGCGGGCGAAGTGGTGGCGGTTGGCGCAGGTGTTACTGCGTGGAGGGCGGGTGACCGCGTGGCGGGAATCTTCATGCAGAACTGGCAGGACGGCCCTCTCACTCCCGCCCGGGCCAAAGGCGCTTTGGGCGGCGATGTGGACGGTATGCTGGCCGACTACGTGGTGCTGAAAGAGAGCGGGCTGGTGCGAGTGCCCGAGCACCTGAGCTTTCAGGAGGCGGCCACGCTGCCTTGTGCGGCGGTGACGGCGTGGAATGCCCTCGCGACCGGCGATTTGAAGCCTGGCGCCACGGTCCTCATCCTTGGCACTGGCGGAGTTTCCATCTTTGCGCTTCAATTTGCGCGGCTGAGGGGAGCGCGCGTGCTGGGCATCTCCAGTAGCTACGAAAAGCTGGAGCGGGCCAGGGGACTGGGTTTGGACGCTGGGCTGAACTACCGGGACAATCCGGACTGGGAGCGCTGGGCTGTAGACCAGACCGGCGGCGAGGGCGTGGATCTGGTGGTGGAGGTGGGCGGTGTTGGCACCCTTTCGCGTTCATTGAAGGCCATCCGCGTGGGAGGCACGATAGCCCAGGTCGGTGTGCTGGCGGACGCGGCCGAGCCCCTCTCCATCGCCATGATTTTGCACAAGATGGCGCGCATCCACGGCATTTACGTAGGCTCGCGCAGAGACTTTGTGGAAATGAACAAGGCTGTTTCCCTGGCGGTGCTGCGGCCGGTGGGCGAGGAGTTCCACTGGACCCAGGCGCGGGAAGTTCTGGGCAGAATGGAAGAGGCGAGCCACTTCGGCAAGCTGGTGCTGACGGTTGAGTGAGAAATGCAGCAGTGGACAGTGAACCGTGGTCAGTGGTTGTTCGCTGTCCACTGGCCACTGGCCACTGACGAAGTGCTATCCTCAAGAAGAACGCCACCGGCTGTGCCCACGAGAACTCAAATTTCCTTCCTCTATTTACTCCGGCGACTCCGAGCTTTTGTGATCCCGCCTCAGCCGTTGTATCTGTTGGCAGTCCTGTGCCTTTTTGTACTTGCTCCGGGATGCAACCGATTCCACTTCCACCAGCCAAAGCACGACACCGTCTACGTTTGTGCCCGGCAAATGTACCTTCACGACCGCGTAGCCGCGGTTTCCACGCGCGTTGCCCAGGTGGTGAACGGGCAACCGCTTGAAGTCCTCGAGCGCGGACGCCGCTTCCTCAGAGTCAAAACCGGAAAGAACGAGATCGGCTGGATTGAAGACCACGCCGTCATCGACAGCAAGACCTATGCCGTGTTTGCCCAGCTTGCCGAGCAGCACAAACAGGACCCGGCGGCCGCCAACGCCACTCTCCGCGACGACCTCTATATGCATGTGCTTCCTGGTCGCGAAACAGAACATTTTTACTTGCTCGCCGGCAATGAAAAAGTGCATCTCCTGGCCCGCGCCTCTGTTGCCAAGATGAATGGCCAGGGTCCAGTGATGGCCGTCCCTCCAGTTGCGTCCAAGCCGGCTCGGCCGGCAACACCGCCACACGCATCCTCGGCACCTGCGGGTTCGGCTACCGCTTCCGGTGCGCCGGATGCACAGCTCCCCGTGATGGAAGACTGGTGGCTGGCACGCGACACCCAGGGCCGTATTGGCTGGCTGCTGGGCATCCGTCTCGATGTTGAGGCCCCCGATGAAATCGCCGCTTATGCCGAGGGCCAGCGCATAGTCGGCGCTTACCTGCTGGCCAAGGTGTACGACTCCGAGGCCAAGACTCCCGACCACCAAGTCCCCGAGTACGTCACTGTCATGGCCCCACCCAAATCCGGTCTGCCCTTCGACTTCGACCAGGTGCGTGTCTTTACCTGGAGCCTTCGCCATCACCGCTATGAGACTGCCTTCCGTCTCCATCCCATCCAGGGCTATCTGCCGGTCCGCGTCTCCTCGCAGCCTACTGCCAAGGGCAGCGCGCCCACCTTCACATTCCTGCTCGCCACCGGCCAGAATCTCTCCACTGACCCCACCACCGGCATCACCCGCCCGGTGAATCCCCGCAGCATCACCTACCAGATGATCGACACGCAGGTGAAGCGCATCGGTCCTGACCTGGCTCCCATCGTCATCACGCGCTCGCCAGAAGAAAAAGCCAAGGCGAAGGCAGCCAAGGCCGGGAAAAAGAAGCGCAAGTAGTTGTGCATAGTGCAGCCGCTATAGACCTCTACACCAGCCCGAGTCCGCCAAGTTCCGCGATGACCTTGTCGATGCCGGTGAGGATCGACGTTGCTTCCTTCAACTCGTTGCCAAGCGCCTCGATCTGCGTCTGCAATTCCTGAAGCTGTTTCATCCCCGGACTCATTGCCTCTTCCGCAGCCTGAAGGTCGACGGTATTTCCGGTGAACTTGGCCTGGTCGAGCGCGTCCAACTGAGCCGCGGTCGCAGTGCGCAGGGAGAAAGCTGCGTCGCGTGCCTGCTTTGTGTTGTCCTTGTTGTTCGCTGCCGCCGTGGATTGCGCAAGCAGATCATTGAGAGCATCGTAGGCGGCCTGCTTGGGGTCGGCCGCGTCTGGGGGCGCTGGAGATTGTGTGGACATGGGTGTCTCCTCCCTCATTTCTTGGTGCAAAGCGAGAGATAGAAGTTATTGATCAGCTGCGCGTTCTCGACCAGCTCGCTAAGTTTGAGTTTGAATGCCGGCGCATCTTTCTGGCTTTTGGTTGCCGCCAGGGCGGCGTGCGCCGCGGCCAGCGCGGCCAGGGAATTGGAGGTGGCGGCCAGCGCCTGATCGGATTGCCGCTGTGCCTGAACCAGCTTGGGCAGTACCTCGATTTCAGTCCGCTTCTCGGCGGCGCTCAAGTGCACGCCATTGTCATCAATGAACTTCTGCTGCGCGGCGATCTGGCTGTCGTAGGCGCGATGCAGCGCCGAGGCGAGGCCCGGCTTGCCTACTGTCCCAATGTCGCTTTGAAGAATCGCGCAGATGTCCTGAATGGGCTTGTTCATCTTGTCGAGAATGCCCGGCAGGGCGCGCGCGCGTTCGTGCTCGATGAGCATGCCGCCGATGGCCACAACTGCAGTGACTGCGAGATTTTTCTCCCGGTCGTCGATTTTGAAGCCCTTGAAATCGTCCTGTTCGAGCTTGACCAGCCCGTTGCCGGCGGCCGCGGCCTGGGTCTCCAGATCGGTAATCGGTTTATCGCCGCTCACCTCGGCCAGCATCGTGGCGTACTGCTTCAGCCCCGCAAGCACCTCGGTGCGAACCTCGAGGTCCTTGTCCGGAAGAAAGGGCTTGATCTTGGTGGCGTCGAACCCGGAGGTGTCGTATGTGGCTACCAGCGTTGCCATCTGGGCATCGGAGTAGGCCTGGTTGACGAGTTGATAAGCATTCTGGGTTTGGGTAACTGTCGCTGTGGCTGCCGTGGAGAAGGCTGCGGTGCGGCTCGCAAGCGGCGAAAGTACGCAGCCTGAGAGCGCAGCCACGAGGCCGGAAACCGCGACAGTCCTGAACCAAAGTAGACGGTATGAACTACTTTTGCGCGCGATCAATGTCATGCCTCCCATTACAGAGTCAGCGTTGGTTTGAATTCGAGGGCCCTGACTGTTTCGAACCTGAACTGCGGGTGCTTCATTTTTGGGACCGGGGAACGCACAGGCTCCGCCTTTCATCCCCGCCGGCGCAGCGCCAGCTCCACCACTTTCAGCATCTCTGCCTCCGGAGCCGGTTTTCCGGTCCAGATCTCGAACTGCCGCGCCCCCTGCTGCACAAACATCTCAATGCCGCTCACTACGGCCAGCCCGCGCTCCTTTGCCAGCTTCAGCAGCGGCGTCTCCAGCGGGTTATACACCATGTCGAACACCAGCCCGGCGTTCAGCTCGCTCTCTTTCATCGGGAGCGCCTGCTTGCTCCCCGCCATTCCGCACGGAGTGGTATTGATGAGCGCGTCAAACTGGTTCTTAGCCAACTGCTCCAGCTTCAGCGCCTTGGCCTTGGCTTGCTTGGCCAGGGCCACCGCGGTTTCGTGGGTGCGGTTGACGATAAACACCTCCGCGCCCTGCTCGACCAGGCCAAAAACCGCCGCCCGCGCCGCTCCTCCGGCGCCCAGAACCACAATCCGGGAACCTCTCAGCCGCATGCGCTTTTCCAGCGGTCTCACCACTCCGGCGACGTCGGTGTTGAAGCCGTAAAGCTTGCCGTCCGCGCCCGTGCGCAGCGTGTTGCATGCGCCGATTCGGCTGGTGAGCGGGTCCATGTTGGCCAGATGCGGCAGCACTTCCTGCTTGAGCGGCATGGTCACGGCCACCCCGCCCAGCGGCAACTGGCGCACCAGCGTCAGCAGGTCGTCCAACGCCCTCACCTTCAAGGGCAGCATCACCGCATTCACGCTTTCGCGCCGGAAGGCCGTGTTGTGCATCAGCGGCGAAAGCGAGTGAGCAATCGGATTGCCGGCCACTCCAAAGATCCTTGTAGCCTGGTCCAGTTGGTCTACGCGGTAAAGATCGCGCAAGGTCCGCGCTGTCACCTGTCCTGGGGCAGTCTCCGCTCCGTCGTCCGGCGAGGCGAAGGTGAATGCAGCCCCGGCCCTCGGCCCTAAGACGCGGCTTACCAGTCCCTCTTCGCCCATGGCAATGCCCACCACCTGCGCGCCGAGCGACCGGTCTTCAATCAGCCGCAGCACTTCCAGGTTGTCGCTAAGTGTGCGGGCCGTCGAAACCACCTTCACAAAGTCGGGCTCGAAAGCCTCGATCCGTTCCGCTGCCTGCGCCAGTCCCTTGGTCCGTGAGAAGTCGTGGAAGCTTACCAGCAGCGCCGCTCCAGCAGCCTGCAATCCGGCCCGGAATTTATCCAATTGTGCGGGCTTGGCCTCTTCCGCCGATTCCACTTCGAGATCGACGATCCGGCAGCCGGCCTCGGCCGCCTTCAAAAGCACATCCAGCTCCGCCGTCAGAGCGCCGTCGAACATGCCTCCAAAGGGCTTTCGCCGGCAGGTGCCGATGGCCGTCACATCCCGATGCTCGCTGAGAAACTCCTTGAGCGCGTTCAACGTTGCCGCCGGCTTGTGGCAGGCGTCCAGACGGAACTCCAGGAACTTCGAGTCCTTCAGCACGGTTTCGGCCCGCCCCATCATCTCTGCCGCGGTGACGCCCTGAATCGCCACACACAGTTTGCCCAGGCGCGGCCGCGGGGCCGCCAATGCGGGAAGGGAGTCAACCGTGTTCGGAGCGGAACTATGCATAGTCATCAACTGACGCATCTTAAAGTGGATTCGTTCAGGATGCAACACAAGTCTTCAGGGCGGGATTGTTGGCGTCAGGCAAACCTGAACCCGCTCCAGTGTGGCAACCTAGACTTTGGAGGAATTTCCGCCCGATGCCCGACGAGAACCCCGCTGCTGCCGTTACGCAAGACCTTCACGCATGGAACACCGGCGGAGCCGAGTCTGCCGAGGCACTTTCTACCTGGGTAAGCGCCCGCCTGACCGCCCATGAAGCTGCCCTGACCGCGCTGCTCGCCGTGGAAGGTCCCCGCACCCCTGAGAATTCCCTTCGCCTCTATGACGCGGCCATCGAACACCTCAACCTGGCAGGCTCCCAGGCCGGCGTACTCAACTCCGTCGCCGCCGACAAGGCCGTTCGCGACCAGGCTCAGCAGGAAGCCCAGCGCATAGCCATGGCGGGCAGCGCCCTAGGTCTCAACCGCGCCGTGTATGAGGCGCTGGCCGCAATCGATCTGGCAGGCTCCAGCGCCGCCACGCAACATTTCGTCCAGCGCACCCTGCTTAGCTATCGCCTGGCCGGCGTGGACAAGGATCAGGCCACCCGCGACCATCTGCAATCGCTCCACGAGAAGGCCACCCATCTTTCGCTCGAATTCAGCCGGAATATCCAGGAGGGCGGCAAGACTATCGAGGCCTCTGCCGCCGAGCTGGACGGCTTGCCCGAGGACTACCTCACCCGCCATCCTGTGCTGAAGGCTGGGCCCGATGCAGAGGGCCGCGTCACCATCTCCACCGACCCGCCCGACATGCAGCCGGTGATGACCTTTGCCACCAGCGCCGCACTTCGCGAGCGTATGTTCCTGGCCTACAACACCCGCGCCTACCCGGCCAACCAGCAGCTTCTGCTTGACTTGCTCGCCACCCGCCAGCAGATCGCCACCATCCTCGGGTTTCGCAGTTGGGCTGACCTCGCCACCGCCGACCAGATGATGGGCTCCGCTGCCAATGTCCGCACCTTTCTGGCCAAACTCAACGATGCTAGCCGCCAAGGCGCCGTTCGCGAGCACCGGCTTATTCTCGACTTCGCGCGCCAGCGCGATGCGAAGCTGACCGCCATCGACATCACCTCCCGCGCCTACTGGTACGAGCAGTTCCGCCGCTCCGCTTTCGATTTTGATTCCCAGTCCGTCCGCCCCTATTTCCCCTATGGCCAGGTCGAGGCCGGCGTGCTTGAGACTGCCGCGCGCCTCTTCAAGGTCGAGTTCCGCCGCTCCACCGCGCCAGCCTGGCACTCCTCTGTCTCGGTCTTCGACGTGTATGACGCAGGCAAGGCCGTGGGCCGCTTCTACCTCGATATGCACCCTCGCGATGGCAAGGACAAGTGGTTCTCCGCCGCCCCCATCGTCACCGGCGTCCAGGGCCGCTATATGCCCGAGGCCGCACTTATCTGCAACTTCCCGGGAGCCGATGACACCGACCCCGGCCTGCTTCAGTACTCCGACGTCGTCACCTTTTTCCACGAGTTCGGCCACCTGATGCACGCCATCCTCGGCGGCCAAACGGAGTGGGCTGGACTCTCGGGATTTGCCACCGAAGGCGACTTTATCGAGGTCCCCTCGCAGATGCTCGAAGAGTTTTTCCGCGACGAGACTCTCTTGCAATCCTTTGCAAAGCACTACCAGACCGGCGAAACCCTGCCCGCCGAGATCATCAGGAAGATGAAGCTGGCCGGAGCCTTTGGCCGCGCCGACTGGGTCCGTGCGCAGCTCTACTACACCACTATCTCCCTCGATCTCCACGATCAAGACCCCGCGGGCCTCGACTTCGATGCCATCACCAAACACCTCTACGAGAGCCTGCAATCGTGGACATGGCTTGAAGGCAATCGGATGTACGCCAGCTTTGGCCACCTCACCGGTTACTCATCGAACTATTACACCTATGCGTTTGATAAGGTCATCGCCCTGGATTTCTTTGCCCAGTTCGATCCCGCGGATTTGCTCGGCTGCGACGCCGGCGTCCGCTACCGCAAAGCAGTTCTGCAACAGGGCGGCTCCAAGCCTGGCCGACAGATGGTCCGCGACTTTTTAGGCCGCGATGAGGAATTTTCAGCATTTTCCGACTGGCTCAACGAGGAATTTGAAGGGGAACTGCCGGGGACCGCGCAATGAATGCGTCCGACTTCCGCCGGATCGCGCTCAGCCTGGAAGGGGCTGAGGAAGCCTCGCACATGGGTGCGCCCGATTTTCGCGTCGGCGGCCGCATTTTCGCCACGCTCGCGTCTGAAGGCAAAGGCTACGGCAACCTAATGCTGACGCCTGAGATTCAAGCCGCCTTCATTGCTGACGCTCCTCAGGTGTTTCTTCCGGTCTTCGGCGGCTGGGGCAGGAATGGAGCAACCCACATCCGCCTCTCCGAAGCCGATGAAGACCTGCTCCTCGGTGCGTTGCGCGCCGCCTGGAAGCTGCGCGTGGAGAAAAACCAGAGTCTGAACTCCCCAGCAGCACGCCGGCGTGGGGCAAAATCCCCCTCAGAGAAAGAACGATAAACCGCATCGATTTTCCTCGACCTACATCTATGCTCTAAGGGCGTTCTTCAAAAGGAGACAGGGATGAAGGTCGGAGTTCTTGGATCAGGCGTGGTGGCACAGGTATTGGGCAGCGGCTTTCTCAAGCATGGCCATGACGTGATGGTGGGTTCCCGCACCCCGGATAAACTCGCGGACTGGGCCGAGAAAAATCCAACTGGCTCAACCGGCACGTTTGCCGCCGCGGCCGCATTTGGTGAACTGATCGTGCTTGCCGTCAAGGGCGGCGCGGCCTTGGATGTGCTTCGCCTCGCCCGCGCTCAGAACCTCGTGGGGAAACCGGTTGTGGACGCGACCAACCCCATCGCCGACGAGCCGCCCGTCGACGGCGTCTTGCAGTTCTTTACCGGCCATGACGAATCCCTGATGGAGCAGTTGCAGCGTGAATTCCCCACTACCAGCTTCGTCAAGGCGTTCAACTCGGTTGGCAACGCCCTCATGATCGATCCGCACTTCCCCGGCGGCAAGCCCACTATGTTCATCTGCGGCAATGACGCGGAGGCCAAGCAGACGGTCACCGGCATCCTTGACCAGTTCGGCTGGGAGACTGCCGACATGGGAACCGCCGCTGCAGCGCGCGCTATTGAGCCCTTGTGCATGCTCTGGTGCATCCCCGGCTTTCTCCGCAACGAATGGACCCACGCCTTCAAGCTGCTCAAGATGTGAACCGGGGGGTTTCCGCATCTCAATCGCCCATCCCAAGATCGGGGCGTCAGAGCCTGCCCGGAATTGTTCAAGCCATCTCGTTCATCGGACATGGGATCGCGCAAGGCGTCGTCCGCTATGATTGTCCCGCTATGGCAAACACACAGGACTTCAACGGCAAATGGGCGCTGGTAACCGGTGCAAGCTCGGGCATTGGCGCGGCGCTCTCGCGCGAACTCGCCTCCCACGGCGCAAAACTCATCCTCACTGCCCGCCGCAAGGACCGTCTGGATGCCCTGGGGGCCGAACTCGCCGCCCAGGGAACCGAGACCCGTGTTCTGGTCGCCGACCTCAATGACCCCGCCGCGCCCCAGCAGCTCTACGACGACCTTGAGGCCGCCGGAATCCCCGTCGACATCCTCGTCAACAACGCCGGCCTCGGGCAGTACGGGGCATTTTGCGCCTCTCCCGCCGAGCAGGAGATAAGCCAGGTCCGCGTCAACTGCGAGGCCGTGGTGCGGCTCTCCCGCCTCTTCGTTCCCGGCATGGTCGAGCGCCGTCGCGGATGGGTGCTCATCCTCGCCTCCACCGCCAGCTTTCAGCCTGTTCCCTACATCAGCACCTACGCCGCCACCAAGGTCTTCGACCGCTTCTTTGCGCTCGGCCTCGCCGCCGAGGTCGCCCGCTTCGGCGTCAAAGTCACCGCGCTCTGCCCAGGCCCCACCGAAAGCGAATTTTTCGACGTAGCCCACGCCGCCGTCTTCAAGGCGCGCGGGATGCAGGCCACGCCCGACGTAGCCCGCCTCGCCATTGCCGCTCTTGCTCGGGGCCGCCGCACTATCGTTCCCAACTTCAGCGGCCGCCTCACCGCCTTCCTGGTCCGCTTCCTGCCCGTCGGCCCAGTCACCCGCGTTGTCGAGAAGGCAGCACGGCCCAAAGCGGATTCAGCCTCGTAAAAACTTGCCGCCGGACTACGCCGGGGACGAAAATGGCGTGGAGCAAAAAACAGTTTCCATGAACTGGAGAAATCTACGATGAAGATCAATCTTTCGGCGGCGGTGATACTGCTTGCCTTTGCCGTACCGTCTTTGGCTCAACTGGTTGGCGGCGCGGATCGCATACAGATGCGCGGTCCCGGCCCCGGCGGCGTCGAACAGGCCAACTTCTTCATACATCGTCTCGGCACCGACCATGCTGAAGGCATTACCACCCTCGACATGAACGGCGATGGCTTGCCCGACCTGGTCAGCGGCGCCTACTGGTACCAGAACCCCGGCCCCAAAGGCGGCGAATGGACGCGCCACCAGTACCGCCAGATCGGTACCGTAAATGAGTTTGTTGCCGACTGCGGCGAGTGGACCATCGACGTGAACCACGACGGAGCGCCAGACATCGTAACCGCAGGCTGGCAGACCAACGGCGTTTTCTGGTTCGAGAATCCCAAAAAGCTCGGCGCGGAGTGGAAACGCCACTTCATCACCAACAGCTACGACACCGAGGGCGGATGGATGGCCGACATCACCGGCGATGGCCAGGCCGACCTGATCTTCTCGCACTACAACCACTCCGGCGTTCTGTGGATCGACTTTTCCGGCCCTGAGCCCAAGGCCCACCACGTGGGCGAGCGCGCCGACGATGGACACGGTATCGGCGTGGCCGATGTTGACGGCGACGGCAAACCCGACATCCTGACCACCACCGGCTGGTTCCGCCAGGTCGATGCCGTCAGCGACAAGTGGGAGTGGCACCCGGACTGGCACCTCGGCGACACCGGATTCCCGATCATCGGCTTCGACGTCAACAACGACGGCAAGATGGATATCATCTACGGCCAGGGCCACAGCTACGGGCTCTACTGGCTCGAACAGAAGATCGACACCAAAGGGCAGCGCCAGTGGGTTGAGCACACCATCGACGAGTCCTTTTCGCAGTCTCATGCGCTCAAGATGGCGGATCTGGACGGCGACGGCGAACTGGAACTGCTGGTGGGCAAGCGCTACCGCGGCCACGACGGTCACGATGCCGGCTCCTACGATCCCCTGGTCATTTACTACTACAAGATCAACCGCAAGACCGCCGAGTTTACACGCTATCCCATCAGCGTGAACGGCACCGCAGGGGCGGGCACGCAGTTTGTCACCATGGATCTGGACGGGGACGGCGACGTTGACATCGCCACTGCCGGAAAAACCGGCGTGCATTTCTTTGAAAACCTCAAGATCAACCTGGTTCCCAAGGAACAGCGCGAAAAGGAGATACTGCTCGACACCAACTGGCCCTTCCCCGGCGAAGGTCCCGTAGTGCAACAGGACGAGGAGCCGAAGAAGTAACGCGTCCAGATGATCTGAACAACCGCGTGACACAGATATAGAATCCGCTCAGTCCCATCCTTGAATCGTTCTTTGGTTCAGGGATGGGGCTGAGCACAAATTCAAATCTCCGTCGTAAACGCTTAAAAAGAAAACGCTCTAGTCAGTTCTCGATCCCTTGCTCACGCTGAACGAATCGAAGAACCGCGACACGTCTTCGTTTCGTCGTGCTCCCGCAGAGGGGAACGCCGCGATCAGCATATAGAGCCGCGAACCGGCCAGAATCAGGCGCGCATTAAACACGCCGCCCCCCGCGTTGCGCCCTGAAAAATCCCGTGCAGGAAACCCCAGGTGGCTGCTCTTCGACTCACTCACCAGCTTGGTCTGCGTGCGCGCCAGCGAGTCGTCTCTCGCCGTATCAAGGGTCCGGTCCGCAGCCATGTTGCTGACCCGCTCCACTGGCGGATTGTCAGCCCACGCCACAGAAAAGGACGTTTCCGCATCGGGGTAGGAGTAGAGCATGTCCACCTGCTCCGCGCCTCCGCTGGTGTTGTAAGCCGGAATCTGGATTTGCTTGGAGTCGATCGGCATCTCCACCTTGAAGCCATCCGGCGTGCGGTCCACCTTCTGCCAAACGATGTGCGCGGGGTGCGCCGCAACTGCAATCTGGTCCACGGCCGAACTCGCATTCGAACTGGTCCGGGAGCTGTCTTCGCTCCCGCCCGCAGGGCCAACAATCCCCAACTCCTGCCGATGCAGGTAGATGTAGGCAATTCCCAGGACCATGATGCCGCCCAGGACGATGTAGTACCACCGCTTCACACTCACAAGATTGCCAAGTCTGCCCCTATAGTTGCAAGTTGATTATTGTCTTTTGCATACAGGGGGTGCCACACAGGTAAAAGGCCGCGCCGCGTTCGCACCATGCGAGAAATCTCACTTATCTTCGCGCTGATTGCTTTTTTGCAACCTTTTCGATTCTCCAGCATCTCAATATGTAATTAGCAGAGGCTTCCCCGAATACGTCCCTTCCAAGAAAGGTTTACACCTCCTTCTGAAGGTCCTTTATTGGACCTCTTCCCCAACTTCCCCCCTGGATCCCCTCCAAAAAATGCCTCTCAAAAGAGCCTGCCGGAAGGCAGGCTCAGATTTCTTACTTTCCAGCGATCCAATCCCCCGCGCGTCAGAACAACCGGCAAGTCGATAGAATCAGTATCAAGATGCGGATTTCTTCCAGTTCTACGACACCCTCCGGCAAAGACATCGAGGCAATCGACGCACTATTCCAAAATGCCGGGCTGGTCCGCAGCCTGCGCGGCAAAGCCGGTGCGCGGTCCCTGTCCGTACGCTTCGAGCGCGCTGCCCCGGAGGAACTCTCCCGCCCCGCTCCCGTTCCCCGCCTCGCCCTCAACGGCGTTCAGTGGATCCCGGTTGCCGCATGGAACAAAAGGCCCTGGCTCTGGCATGGCTTCAGCACCCGCAAGGGCGGTCTTAGCCGTGCCTACTGTCCTGACGACGCACCCGGCGAACTGAACCTGGGCTTTACTGCCGACGACAGCAGGGAGGCGGTCACAGCCAACCGCCGCCTCCTTGCCGAAGCCGTCACTGCCGACCCGGCCACTCCGCTCATCACCGTTCGCCAGATTCATTCCAGCCTCATCCACCGCGCCGTAGCCGCCGATTCGCTCCGCGAGCGGCCCTGGAAGGCTGACGGCATTCTCACCGATGAGCCGGGGTTGCTGCTCGGTGTCCAGACTGCCGACTGCATCCCGGTTCTGGTCGCCGACCGCAAGCAGCGCGCCGTCGCAGCCTTCCATGCCGGCTGGCGCGGCACCGTCAAGCGCATTGTTGAAGCGGGCATCGGCCGTATGAGGCTCGAATTTGGGTCCCGGCCTGAAGATCTCGTCGCTGCCATCGGTCCCGGCGTCGGCGCCTGCTGCTATGCGGTCGGAGAAGAGGTGCTCTCCGCCTTCGAGTCGCAGTTCCACTACGCACGCGAGCTGTTTCGCGAGGTCTACTCCACTGACCCCATTCGCAATAAATATCCAATGCTGTTTCTTACCCAGCGTGCTCCAGGGCACTCTCCCATAGGCCCCAGCCTGCATCTCGATCTGGTCGAGGCCAACCGCCGCCAGCTACTCGACGCCGGCCTCAAGCCGCGCGCCATCCAGGTGGTTGGGGGTTGTACGAACTGCCAGACGGAACTCTTTTTTTCCCACCGCGCCTCGCAGGGTCACGCCGGCCGCATGTTGGCCGTCATCGGCATCTTCGCGACAGCCTCAAAATAAGGCGGGCATCCCAAGCGCAAACAATACCGCCCGGCCCCAGGAGAACTGAGGCAGGGACGGTATCTGCTTTGATTATCTGGTTCTAAAGACTGTTCAGGAAGCCTTCTCAGCCTCGTCCGGGTTCACAAGATCGCGAAGTTCCTTGGAGGGTTTGAAGTATGGAACGCGCTTGGCGGGAACTTCCACGCGCTCTCCCGTCTTGGGGTTGCGGCCGATGCGGGGATTCCGTTGCCGGATGCGAAATGACCCGAAGCCGCGAATCTCAATCTTGTCGCCGCTCTGCAAAGCTCCAATCACCGAGCCAAAGATAGTTTCAACAATCACCTCGCCGTCGCGGCGGGTGAGGTCTCCAAGGCCGGTTACCTTTTCTACCAGGTCTGCCTTTGTCATGTCCGTTAGGCCTCCGCTCTCAGCATAAACGGATTCTCGCCACTAAAGCACGAAAAAGCAAGTCCCTTTTTAGAATTTAGCCTTTGTGCATCAGCGAGTTGGCTTGAAGCGCCCTCTGGCCAGGATTGCGCACCGCTTGACCGCCTGTTGCGGTATCATGTGCTGAGCCATTCCTGGAAACCTAGTCGAGCGCAACCAGGAACTCCGGCTCTACGGCGGTTGTTGGCGTTATGCAGTTTCCAAAGTACAGCATCGTGATTCCGGCCTATAACGAGGCCGCCCGCATCCCGGACACCCTCCAGTCGGTTGTTGATTGCATCCGAAGCCGCAGCTGGTCCGCCGAGATCGTCGTAGTGGACGACGGCTCCACGGACTCGACCGCTGAAGTGGTGCGCGCCTTTGCGGCCAACGCTCCTGAGGTCCGTCTCCTCCAGAATCCCGGCAACCGCGGCAAAGGCTACAGCGTGCGCTCCGGGCTGTTGCAGGCTCAGGGCGACGTGGTCATGTTTACCGACGCCGATCTCTCCGCCCCAATCGAAGAAGCCGAGCGCCTCTTCGCCGCCATCGCCCAGGGCGCCGACATCGCCATCGGCTCCCGCTGGCTTGAGAAAGACCGCCAGACCCATCGCCAGCCGCTCTACCGCCAGGTCTTCGGCCGCTGCTTCAACGCCGTCACACGCACCGTCATGGGTCTGCCTTTCGCCGACACCCAATGCGGCTTCAAGGCCTTTACGCGCCAGGCCGCGCAGACCGTCTTCCAACTCCAGACCATCGAACGCTGGGGCTTCGATCCGGAGATGTTGTTTATCGCCATCAAGCGGGGGTTCTGGATTATCGAGGTGCCGGTAAGCTGGGCCCACGACGCTCGAACCCGCTTGAGCTACGTCAAGGATGGCTTCAAGATGCTCCAGGAGGTCGCGATCATTCGCTGGAACGCCTTCCGGGGACTCTATGGCAAGCAGGTCGAAAACGTTCACCGCACCCGCATCGTCAAGTAGCGCTGCCGCCACTCCCTGAGACTTATCCGCACCGCCCGCCGTCCCTCTTTGCAGGGACGGATTACTAATTCCGCGCCCCGATCATTTTGATCGATGGGAGACTGTCGCATGCTCAAGAAACTTGGACTCGCAGTTCTATTCCTCGCGCTCGGTTCCGTCAGCGCGCTGGCCGCGGATTTCAACGGCAAGTGGACCGCCACCGTTGAAACGCCCAGAGGCACACAAGCCCTCACCTTCGATTTCCACGTCGATGGCGTAACCCTCACCGGCAAGGTGACCAGCCCGCGCGGCGAGTCCGACATCACGGAAGGCAAAGTGGATGGCGACAACATCTCGTTTGCCCAGGTGATGAACTTCAACGGCAACGAGTTCAAGCTCACCTACACCGGCAAAGCCGACGGCGACACAATCAAGTTCACGCGCCAGGCAGCCGACCGGCCGGCAACGGAGTTCACCGCCACCCGCGCAAAATAGCGCGGACCAGGCGAATAGCCTATGTCAGTCCTGCAAGTGACTTTGAATGTGGATTTTGGCGCCGTGCCCCATCCTTGCGCGGCTTTCTTGCGCAAGGGTGGGACAGCAAAACACTCAACCCGCCTCACGGCCACAAGAACTATTTCAACCGAATTTGCAGATCATTTAGTTCCATCGGCGCACTATTAATTTAGGCGATTCCTCAACTCAAACCGCTGCCTCCCCACTGCGGCAGATGCCTCAACCCGGCCAGACCCCCCTCCCCACCCTCCCTACCCACCCCCCCTCCCTTTCCTGTGAAAAGGTGAATCAGCTGGTATCGCCATCACGGGGCTGGGACCATCTAAATCTCTAAGATATTCTCCTATAAGCTTTTACCTCTTATCGAGCCCGCGGATGTGTCCGATCGTAGACCTTCTCCAACTGCGAAGTCGTTAGTTGCGTATACCGCTGGGTAGTCGAAAGGCGCTCGTGGCCCAGCAGTTCCTGAATCGCCCTTAAGTCCGCGCCTTCTTCCAGTAGGTGTGTGCCAAAGGCATGCCGCAGAGTGTGCGGATGCACGTCTGAAGACAGCCCACGCAAAATAGCAATCCGCTTCACAATCCGTCCCACGCTTCTCGTCGTCAGCCGCGCCTCTCCGCCGCCCACCTTGCCCAGCCCGCGCAGTTGCAGATTGACAAACAGAGCCGGTGTCGAAACGCCCTTGCCGCTTCCCGCCGCGGCCATCAGCGCCGACCGTTCCGCAAGATACGCGCGCAACGCCATCGCCGCCGCATCGCCCAGCGGAACATAGCGCTGCTTCTGCCCTTTGCCGTGCACCAGGATCGCCTCATTGGCCCAGTGAATATCCTCGACATTCAGTCCCGTCAGCTCCGCGTTGCGGATGCCGCACCCATACAGCATTTCCAGAATGGCCTTGTCCCGCGCCGGCCAGCTCGCTGCGTCGTCGCCAACCGTATCCACCACACGGTTCATCTCCTCGATTGAAGGAACCCGCGGCAGATGCTTGGGTAGCTTGGGCGTGGACACCAGCGATGCTGCATTCTGCTCGATGTAACCCGCCCGCGCCAACCACTTGAACCAACTGCGAATCGCCGCCAGCGCCCGCGCCGCCGAAGCCTTCGACAGGCCGCGATCGTACAACGTGCTCAGGTACGCTCGAATGTGTGTATGTTCGATCTTGTCCACACTCTGCGCGGGGCCATAGCTGTCACTCACCCAGCCCGCAAAGCCGTGCAATTCACGCTGGTACGCGCGCAGGGTGTGTGCCGATGAGCCGCGCTCATTCGCCAGCACCTGCAGATAGTCTCCGACCAAAGCGTCCAGAGGAGCAATCGCCGCACCGTCAGGCGCGCTCATGCCGGCTCCTTCATCGGAACGCGGAACGCCGCGCGCACAAGCTGCGGACCAGTCTCAGACTTTGTGTCCGCTTCCACCGGCCGCTGCCGGCCGCGCGGGTGATGCTCGCGATGCACGGCTTTCAGCCGTCCCAGCGCCAGGTGCGTATAGACCTGCGTGGTGGAGATATCGGCATGGCCCAGGATCAGTTGCACGCTACGCAAATCCGCGCCGTGCTCCACCATGTGCGTGGCGCAACTGTGGCGCAGCCAGTGAGGGCTCGCGGCAGGGTTCGCCATCTTCACCAGGTGCCAAACCCATTGCCTGGTCAGCGGCATTCCGCGCAGTGACAGAAACAGGCACGCCCGGCCTTGCCGCAACGATTCCAGCCGCGCCGCCGTCGCCTTCCGCGCCGAACTTATCCTGTCCAGATGCGGTCGGCCCTCGCGCAGGTAGGTTTCCAGAGCCTCCACCGCAGCCCGTCCCAACGGCACAATGCGTTCCTTGTCGCCCTTGCCGCGCACCAGCACCCGGCCCGCATCCAACCCCAGGTCGCCGGTCGCCAGCGCCGTCACCTCTGAAACCCGCAACCCGCCCGCGTACAGCAGTTCAAGAATCGCGCGGTCCCGCAACGCCGTTGCCTGCGCCTGCGGATGCGATGCTGCCATCCCGGCCCGATCCAGCATCTCCGCAACTTCCGGTTCAGCCAGGGACTTGGGCAGTACCTTCCACGCCTTGGGCGATTCGATATTCACCGTGGGATCGTGATGGATGCGACGGTCCAGCAGCAGCCACTTGTAAAACCCGCGTAAACAGCTCAGCTTCCGCGCCGACGAGCGCGAGTCGATACCATGACTGCGCAGATGTTCCAGAAAGGCAGCCACATCCTGCTGCACTGCCATCACCAGCACGCCGTTTCGCCCTTCGATGAACTCGGCAAAGGTCTTCAGGTCGCTGTCGTAAGCCTCACACGTCAGCGGCCGCAACCCCTTCTCCACGCGCAAATACACCTGGTAGTCTTTTAGGATTTCGAGATTGTGCGGAGTCTCCACATCCCGATTATCCGCGCGTTTGAGCCTCGCCCAACGTCGCGGCGCGGCTTGCCGTACCTCGTTCATCAAGGAATCAATATCGGCAATACCGCCCGGATGGAATTCGCCTTGCGAAATCCGACGCGCTCTGCATTTCATGCCATCGGTCAGAATCGCACCTGATTAAATCGGCTGCCTCACCTCAAAGCGATCCAGCGATTCTCAATCTCTTCAAGTGTCTTGTTCTTGGTTTCAGGCACAAACCACCAGGTAAACAGCCCCTGGCCCAGCGCCATCAGTGCAAGAAAACCGAACGTGACCACTTTGCCGATCTGGTGAAAGGCATAAGGGAACACAAGCACAACCACCGCGTTGGCCACCCACTGCAGCAGCACTGGGACCGCCATCGCTATCCCGCGCACATCGTTGGGGAATATCTCAGGCACCAGTGTCCAGAACACCGGGCCCACACACGCACAAAAAAATGCCAAATACGTGAGGATAAGCGCCAGCGCCAGCCCGCCATTAAACCGGCCCGTCAAAACAGCAACGAGCAGTCCCACCAGCATCAGCGTCATGCCGAATGATCCGACAACGTAGAGCGGCTTGCGCCCAAACCTGTCGATCATCCAAAAGGCGACAATCGTAAACAGAAACTCAGTCACTCCCACCAGAAACGTTGAAAACAGGGCGGCATCCATCTTCCAGCCGGCGGCCTGAAAAATTGCGGGGGCATAGTCAATGATCGTGTTGATACCCGAAACCTGGATAAAAATGGCCAGAAACACGCTCACCACAAGTGCCCGCTTCACCCCCGGACGCAGAAGACTGCGCCAGCTCTGCCTTTCCTTGTGCATCGAAGCGGCGATCTCGGCGATTTCTACCTGCGCCGTCTCTGCTCCGCCAATCCGCTCCAGCAGCGCGAGTGCCTCCTCCATGCGGCCCACCCTGACTAGATAACGCGGCGTCTCTGGCGCCAGCGCGATCATCACCAGGAAGAGCGCGGAGGGAATGGCTCCCGTCAGGAACATCCAGCGCCAGTTATCCGGCCCTGCATTGCGCAGCAGATAGTTGATGCAGTAGGAAATTACGATGCCGGTAACGATCGACATCTGATAAAAGGTGCCCATGCGGCCGCGAATGGAAGGAGGCGATACCTCCGACGCATACATCGGGGAAAGCAGTGAAACTGCCCCCACTGCCAGGCCTCCCACAAATCTGGCCACCAGAAAAACCGCAAAGCTGGGCGCGAGGGCAGTGGCCAGAGAGGTCGCGGCAAACAGAAGCGCCACCCACATCAGCATCTTCTTGCGTCCGTAACGGTCTGTCAGCCTCCCCGCCCAAAATGAACCCACCACGCAACCGAACAAAAGCGAACTAAATGCCCAGCCGAGGCTGATATCGCTCAGGTGGAAGTGGCTGGTGATAAACGGACCCGCCCCCGTAATTATTGCGATATCAAACCCAAACAGCAGCCCACCCAAGCCGGCGGTGCAAGCCAGAAAAATTACATAGCGCAGATTTACGGTCGGTTTCACGCCTTCATGTCCTCTTCAAGGAGCCACCAGCATTGCAATCGTGAGAGGACCCATGGAAGCGAGTTCTACCCAAACTTCATAAGCCGAAACGCTGGAGTATTGTTGTACGCAACGTGGAAGTCTAGTCGAAAAGCTACCAAAAGCATGCGTATACTGTCTATGCTTGAGAGCGCGGGCCGCTCTTCCCTTTCACCGCAATTGTCGGGCTCGCTTGGGCTTATCGAACACCACAGCTTGACCAAGCTTATCTGCGTGGTTCCCCAGCGTGACGCCATGGCCTTACCGTTTTCGGCCTTTGCAATAACCCATGTTTCCGTTGATGAGTCGACCGAGAGTACATCTCAAAGAAGAAGGAGCTGACGATGGCTCACCATGCCGCCGCCCTCGACGAACCGGTAATCGAACGTGACTACAGCCTCACCGGCGTAAACTCCGGCCTGGCCGTGGAGAGAGGACTTGCCGAAGCCGGCTGGTATCAGTGCCACGTGCCGCGCGAGACTATGCGCAAGCTGCTTGAGCGCCGCGACGCGCCCGCAATCCGCGACACCATCCTCTGGTTCGCATTGATATTCTCCTCAGGCTACGCAACGTATGCTCTCTGGGGCAGTTGGTGGGCCATCGCTCCCTACGCGCTCTACAGCATGCTCTACGCCGCTACCTCCGACTCCCGCTGGCATGAGTCCGGCCACGGCACCGCGTTCAAGACCGACTGGATGAACAACGTCCTTTATGAGATCGCGTCCTTCATGGTCATGCGCGAATCCACCGTCTGGCGCTGGAGCCACACCCGTCACCACAGCGACACAATTATCGTTGGCCGTGACCCCGAAATCGCAGTACCCCGCCCGCCCCAGTGGAGTGACCTCGTCATGAAGTTCTTCAACCTGCGTGCCTACGTGCCCTATTTCAAAGTGGTGCTCATGCACTGCGCCGGGCGCATGTCTGCAGCGGAAAAGACATTCATCCCCAGTTCCGAATTCCCTCGCATCTATCGCATCGCTCGCGTCTATCTCCTCCTCTACTCCGCCGTCATCGCGCTCTCCATTTACCAGCGCAGCATCCTCCCCCTCATGTTTGTCGGACTCACCAACCTCTTCGGCACCTGGCTCATGGTCATCTACGGACTCACGCAACATGCGGGCCTCGCGGAGAACGTGCTCGACCACCGCCTCAACTGCCGCACGGTCTACATGAATCCCATCCACCGCTATCTCTACTGGAACATGAATTACCATGTCGAGCACCACATGTTCCCCCTCGTCCCATACCACGCATTGCCCAGGCTGCATGAGGCTGTAAAGAACGACTGCCCCACGCCCTATCCAAGCATCCTCGCCGCCTATCGTGAGATCGTCCCTGCCCTGCGACGACAGATGAAAGACCCCGCCTATCACGTCAAGCGCCAACTCCCCGCGCCCCAGGCTCGCGCAATCGAAGCGACATTTACATCCGAGGCCCAGCCCGATGCCGATGGCTGGATCGAAGCCTGCGCGGCTGCCGACGTGCGGCACGCCGAAGTTGTCCGCTTCGATCACGGCAAAAAGACGTATGCGCTTTACCGCGACGACGAGGGCCATCTCTACGCGACCGACGGATTCTGCACCCACGGCAATACCCACCTTTCCGAAGGCCTCGTAAAGGGCAGGATCATCGAGTGCTCCAAGCACAACGGACGATTCAATCTCATCGACGGATCACCAGCACGCGCACCTGTCTGCCGCGGCCTGGCCACCTATCCTATTGAAGAACGAAACGGCTACCTCCGCATCAATGTGCATCGCGCCGCAGGTGCTGGAGCGCGTCCGCAACAGAACTACAGTTTCCGCGTAGTTAGCAATCGCTGCGTCGCCACATTCATCAAGGAACTTGTGCTCGAATCGGAAACTCCTGACGAGCAGATTGCCTTCGTCCCTGGCGATTATCTGCAGCTCGACATCCCCGCATACGACTCCATCTCATTCCGCGACTTCGACATTCCCGAGCCCTTCGCCGCCGTATGGCAAACCCAGCACGTCTTTGATCTGGTTGCCCGCAACCCGAAGCCCGGCCGCCGCAACAACTACTCTCTCGCCAGTAATCTCCGCACCGAGCGCACCCTCCGCTTCAACGTCCGCATCGCCACACCCCCGCCCGGCCAGAACTGTGATCCCGGCGCCGGCTCCAGTTATGTCTTCTCCCTCAAGCCCGGTGACATGGTCTCCGCCATTGGCCCCTTCGGCGACTTCCACATCAAGCCCACCCAGCACGAGATGGTCTACATCGGCGGCGGCGCAGGCATGGCTCCGCTGCGTGCGCATCTGTCCCACCTTGTTGAGACGGAACGAACCGCACGCAAAATCAGTTACTGGTATGGCGCGCGATCGCTGCAGGAAATCTTCTACGAAGACTACTTCCGCCAACTCGCCAACGCCCACCACAACTTTTCCTTCAACCTCGCGCTCTCCGCGCCGCTCCCGGAAGACAACTGGACCGGCCCCACCGGCTTCATCCATGAAGTCGTTCTGGAAAACTACTTGCGCGAACACCCAGGGCCTGACACCGTGGAATATTACCTCTGTGGGCCGCCGATGATGATCAAGGCATGCAACAAGATGCTGGCCGCACTCGGCGTCCCCCCGCGCCAAATCGCATACGACGAGTTCTAGCCACCGCAATGGAGGAAAACCAGATTGCCCACCGCCTCTGAGCCAACACTTCGCTGCTACATGCACATGCAGGCGCTCGACGACTTGCCCGAGTTCTCCGCCACCCCCTTGCAGTCGATTCACGACGCCGGATACGATGGCGTGCAATTCAAAATCTCGCCCCCGCGCGAACTCATCGACGAGGCTTTGCGCCTCGGCCTCGGCGTCTGCGGCAGCGGCCGCGTCAACCAACCCTCTGACGCGGAAACCGTCGCAAGTGAAGCCAAGATCAGCGGTCTCGAGTGCCTCACGCTCCACGTGGGCTGGGGCATGGAAAGCAATGAAGAAGCCGCCGCACTGATCGCTGCCGTCCTCGATGCGTCTGCCAAATATTCCGTACCGCTCTATCCCGAGACCCACCGCGCAACCATCTTTCAGGACCCTTGGCGCACACTGCAATTCCTCGCGCGCTTTCCAACCCTCGAATTCAACGGCGACTTCTCCCACTGGTACACCGGCACCGAAATGGTCTACGGCGGATTCGAGAATAAACTGGAGTTCATCCGCCCCGTACTCGATCGAATCTCGTTCCTGCATGGCCGCATCGGAAATCCCGGTTGCATGCAGGTAAACATCGGCGATGGGCGTTCGGAAGATCGTCCTTACGTGTCCCACTTCCGCGCCCTTTGGACCGAGTCCTTTGCCGGGTTCCTGCGCAGAAATCCTGTGTCCGGCACGTTCTGCTTCACTCCGGAACTGCTGAGTCCGGCGATCTACTACGCCAGAACGTTTGAGGGCCGCGAGGAATCAGATCGCTGGCAGCAATCCCTCCTCCTGATCCGCATCGCCAAAGAGTGCTTCCAGGAAGCAAAGCGCCGATGCCTGCAGGAAGGTCCGCCGGGCCGCCAAGCCTGAAGAAAAGGTTCGATTAGGAGTCCCCGTCCGGCTTCTTCTTCAAACCTTCACGTGCAAAACCCGGCCATTTTAGAGAGAATAGAGTTGGATGATTTGATCGAGCAGGATTGAGGAACGCTTGACGCCAACTCAGATAGAAATTACCAGGTGGAACGCCGAGGAATTCCAACGGCTGGTTCTCAATAGCAAGCCCAGGGTTGCGGTCTTTGATTGTGATGGAACGCTGTGGGGAGGCGACTCCGGCTACGGCTTCATGGCTTGGTCACTCGAACAAGGCCTGGTCTCGCGCTCTACCAGCGACTGGATTGACACACGCCACCGCGCCTACCGCTCAGGAAAAGTGAGCGAAGAGGATATCTGCGGTGAGATGGTGCAGATTTACGCAGGCCTGCGCGACCAGGAACTGCGCGCCGCTGCCGCCACCTACGTAAACGAGTTTGTCCTCGAACACATCTTCGCCGAGATGGCCGAGCTGGTGGCCGCGCTGCGCAGGGCTGGCACCGAACTCTGGGCTGTCAGTTCCACTAACCGCTGGGTCATTGCCGAGGGCATTCGCGATCTTGGCATCCCCGAGAGCAGAATCCTCGCTGCTGAAGTCCGAGTCGTCGACGGCGTCATTACCCACGAGATAGTGGACGTACCCACCGGCGCAGGCAAGGCTGTCGCACTCAAAAGGGCGGGACTGCCCAACCCCGATGCGGTCTTCGGCAACTCGGTTCACGATCTGGCGATGCTCGAACTCGCGCGCAATCCCTTTCCCGTCAATCCCTCCCCTGCCCTGCTCGCGGCAGCGGCAAAAAACGGCTGGGGCTACTTCCGCCCGCACGCGGCCGAGGGAATTCATGCCATCGTGGCAGGGGAATAAGGCGATTTCCTGATAACCACCTTGAATCAGGCCTCAAGGTGGTTATCACCACACCAATTTAGCTGCTCCCAATCCAGGTCTGCATCTCTTTTGGTGCGATTACACTAAAGGGGTGGAAGAAGCACAGCCAATTTCCAGTCCGCGGCCCAATGGCCCTGCCCTTCGCTTCGTAGCGGCGGCCCTCATTGTGCGTGGCGGAGAGATCTTGATCGGTCAACGCCGTCCAGATCAGCCAATGGCCTTGCAGTGGGAGTTTCCCGGCGGCAAAATTGAGGCCGGCGAAAGCCCGGAGCAGGCCTTGGCCCGCGAACTCGACGAAGAACTAGGCATCCGGGCAATCATCGGCGCCCCCGTCACTCGCATTCGTCACAACTACCGCCACGGCGGCGCCGTCGATCTGCAATTCTTCGCCGTGCACGAGTTCTCTGACGAGATCAAAAACCAGATCTACCAGCAAGTGCGCTGGGTGCGCCTCGAAGACCTCCCAAGCTACGACTTCCTCGCCGCCGACCGCGGCCTCATCCGCGATTTGGCGGCGGGCAAGCTGCTGTAACGGGTATTCCCACGTTCGAGACTCCGCGCTTATTGATCCGGCCTCAAATACAAGCACCGTGCCCCATCCATTTCGCAGGTTTTATCGCGAAATGGGTGGGAAGCCTGCACACTATTTAAGGGCCGGATCAATAGGGCGCCAGGCTGAAACCGGCGGAGTGAAATCCTCCGAGGTAGACAGAATTGCCCGTAGGCATCATACTGGTCATATTGGTCATGATGATCGGAGGCCGCGATGGTTACCGAGGTGAGCGCAGTCAATTTTCGCCAGAACCTGGGAGAGATGCTCAATCAGGTGCAGTACCGGAATGACAGCATCCTGGTGAACAAGGATGGCAAGCCGGTCGCCGCTCTGGTGGACGCCGGTCTTTTTGCGCGCATTCGCGCCATGCGCGATCGATTTGACCAATTGAGCAACCGCATTGCCGAGGCTTACGTGGACCTGCCGGTCGAGCAGGGCATGACGGAGATTGATGCGGCAATCGCGCAGGAGCGGCGCGGCTGATGGCCTCAGTGCGTGTCGTCTTGGACACCAACGTCCTTGTTTCGGGGCTGGCTTATCCGGGCAGCATTCCGGGACGTATCTTAGGCGCATGGCGGCAGGGCGGAATTGACGTAGTCCTGTCGAGATACATATTGGATGAGATGGCTCGGGTACTGCCGCGACTGCCCCGCATAGCGCTGAGTTCCTCTGAAATTCGCGATCTGGCAGACAGTTTCATGTTTATGGCAGAGATGGTCGAGCCCTGCGCCGAGTTGGACGAGAGACTGCGGGACCATGCCGATCAACAGGTTTTGGGAACCCTGCGAGCCGCAAAAGCCGACTACCTTGTCACCGGGGATAAAGATTTGCTCGCGCTCAGTGGGCACTATCCCATTGTGACTCCGGCGGTATTCTGGGAACGCCACGGGCAATAGCCGGACGAAAAGGACAATGGGGGCCAATGCCGATGAAGAGCCCACCTCATCCCGGAAGCGTTGTTCTTTCCGAGTGCATTGAACCTCTCGGCCTCACGATTACGCAAGCAGCGCGAGCCTTGGGCGTCACACGCACCACTCTTTCCGAACTGGTCAACGGCAAGCGCGGTATCTCCCCGGAAATGGCCATCCGGCTCTCCCAAGTCTTTGGCGGCAGCGCTCAAAGCTGGATCACTCAGCAAGCTCAGTACGACCTTGCACAGATTCCCGCTGGCCGCATCCAGCTCAAGCGTCTGGCTGTAGCGTGAGGATCAACTACGATCCCTCCCAGGTCTGAGAGTCCGAACATGGTGGCTTTCTGCGCTACCGCGCTAATTCGCGCGGTAGCGTGTCAGATGGTTAAGGTCATCGGCATTGAGGTCGATCATCTGAATTGGTTGAAGCGATCCGAGGTGCGAGACCGCCTTCTCCCGAGCGGCTTCCCAGTCCGCTCCCCTGAGCATGTTAACGACGTGAATGAAGGCACCACTTCCCTCCTTGGCCTCATAGTTCAGGGCGTCGTGCTGAGTTCTGAGACAAAGGAATAGACGGTGGCAACGATCCGGCGTCAATAGATACTCCACTTCTGCGAAGAATTCCACGCTTCCTCCTTGGGCTCCCAACTCCCTCTACTGAAGCAAGAGACGCCAACTAGAGTAGCATAATCCGTATCAAGCGCAGGTCTCCAATTAAACCACCGGAACCCTGTGCCCCGGCCGACCGCGGCATTTAGCCGCGTGCACTTGGCCTCGTGTTTGAGACCTGGGAAACCACAAAGGTGAAATGAATAGAACAAGGGGCGATTGTGATAACCGGTGCGCCGGCGGGAGACCACATACCATGTTAGGCCGGAAAAAGTCCTTTGGTCGTGCAGAACAATCCGAAATCTCCGATAGGCTCTCAATCCTTCTCTCGGTTCAGTTGGCGGTTTCAGGGATCAAATCAAACGAAGTTACCAAAATCGAGGTCACAAAAGGCAACATCAATCGAAAGGCTATCGGGTACATCTACGGCTTTATTGATTGTGCGCTTCAGTTTAGAGATCAGGATATAACAGACATTTCGGTCGGTCTTCCCATCCTCTATCATGTAATGCGAAACCTCTTTCCCGGCCACGAGCAAGCATATATCGACTTCCTGATGTGCCACATGGAGGACGAGGTAGTAGTGCTCGGAATGATGGCGGGAGGCCAAGAGTACAACGAGTTCATCCAAGCAAATGGGACCGGGTTCGGGTTGGCCAAATTCATTCGCGAATGCCAAAATCAGCAGGAATGACCACGCCGGGTGCCCCAGGTCTCGCCTTTGAGACCTGGGATTCATCGAACTCCAACATCCGGCCCCTCTAGTGCCCAGGCATCAGCCCCCACAGCATCACCATCGTCATCCCGATCACAATAATGCTGGTGCCCCAGGCAATCACATTCCACAACCGCGAGTTCTTGTGTTCCCCCATCAAATCTTTGCGGTTGATCAGCATCAGCATCAGAATGATGACCACCGGCAGCAGAACCCCGTTCAGCACCTGCGACAGAATGGCCACATTAATCAGTTGCGCATCCGGCAGCAACAGAACGGTAGCCGCGCCGCCAACGATCAGCAGCGTATAGAGCCAATAAAAAAAAGGCGCTTCCTTGAAGTTCTTGTCCACGCCAGACTCAAAGCCCAGCCCCTCGCATACCGTATACGCCGTAGACAGAGGCAGAATCGATGCCGCAAACAGCGACGCGTTGAACAGCCCGAATGCAAAAAGAATAAAGGCGTAGTCGCCGGCCAGGGGACGCATCGCGTCGGCAGCGTCAGAAGCCACCTGGATCGCCCCCATCCCATGCACATAGAGCGTGGCCGCGCAGGCCACCACTATAAACCAGGCCACAATATCCGTGAAGAAGCTGCCGATGATGACATCCAGCCGCGACGCAGCGTAATCCTTCACGCGAATGCCCTTCTCCACAATCGACGATTGCAGATAGAACTGCATCCACGGGGCAATCGTGGTGCCCACCACGCCGATGGCCGTGTACATGTACATCTTGTCGCGCCACACCGACCGGGCCGGCAGCTTCACCGTAGCCCACATCGCATCGTGCCAGCTCGGCTGCGAAAGCACGCCCGCAAAGATGTAGGCGATATAGACCACCGACGCAATCAGGAAGATCTTTTCCGTGCTCTTGTAGCTGCCCTTCACCACCATGTACCAGACCAGCAGCGCGCACAACGGCACCGAGACGAACTTGGTCACATGGAAAAGGTGCAGCGAGCCCGCGATGCCGATGAACTCGGTCACAACATTGGTGTAGTTCACCACCACCAGCAGCACCATCAGCACAAACGTGAGCCGCAGGCCAAACTCCTCGCGAATCAGGTCGCTCAGGCCCTTGCCCGTAACCACGCCCATCCGCGCGCACATCTCCTGCACCACGATCAGCGCAATGGTGATGGGAAGCATGGTCCACAGCAGCGTGTAACCGTACTGTGCGCCTGCCTGGGAATAGGTGAGAATGCCGCCGGAGTCGTTATCTACGTTGGCAGTAATAAATCCAGGGCCGAGAACGGCCAGAAACATCAATATCCGGATTCGCCAACGTTTCCACATGCCCGGTGGTCCTAAGGAGGATTCATCATGAGTTTCCTCACTGACCATAACAGGCGAGACCGAATTGCGCGAATCCCGGCGCCCAGGTCCATGCCGGCAAAATCAGTCCCTGCCCCTCCTGCTGACAGGCATCCACCATGCGGGATTACAATACGCTCTCACCGCATTTCAACCTGGGAGGAACCGCGAATGAACCCACCCGACGGCAATGAAAGTTTTCGCGCCCGGCGCAGACTGTTAGGCAACATGGTCTCAGCCACCGGCGTCTCCGCTGCAGCGCTACTGGGGCTCAATGCCACAGGCGCCAACGCCGGCACACCCGCAAAAGCCGGTGCAATTACCCTGCCTGCCCAGCCGCCAAGCGCCCCGCCAGACGAGCTCTTCGCCCAGGCCCGCCTCCGTAACTACAAGACCTGCCGCAGTTCCAGTTGGGACCGTACCGGGGGCAACCGCGATGCCTTCCCCGTAGAGCCTGGCCAGTCGTTCACGCTGCTCGATACCGCCGGCGCGGGCGTGGTAACCCATCTCTGGTTCACCATCAGTTCGTCTGACCCCATGCACCTCAAGAACCTCGTCCTGCGTGCCTGGTGGGACGGTGAAAGCACCCCCTCAGTCGAAACGCCCATCGGCGATTTCTTCGGCCTGGGGCTCGGTGAATATTTCGTCTACCAGTCGGAACTGCTCGCCGTAGCGCCCATCAAAGCCCTCAACTCCTACTTCCAAATGCCGTTTTCAAGCGCCGCCCGCATCACCCTCACCAACGAAGGGAAGGTGCGCACCGGCAGCCTCTACTTCGCCGTCGACTATGTCAGCCTGCCCAGCCTGCCCGCCGATCTCGGCCGCTTCCATGCGCAATATCGCCAGGCCGCGCCCTGCAAGGGATGGACCGACGACTGGGCCAACAACGGCAGCCCCGGCATCAACGAACGCCAGAACCTCGACGGCAAGGACAATTATGTATTCCTTGAAGCCAAGGGTCGCGGCCATTTTGTCGGCGTAACACAGGCCGTCTTGCAGAACCAGAGCGGTTGGTTTGGCGAAGGCGACGACATGATCTTCATCGACGGCGACAAACAGCCCACCATCAACGGAACAGGATCCGAAGACTACTACAACGGGGCCTGGGACTTCGGCCTCCAGTCGTTCGGGTATCAGCACAACGGAGCGCCGTACATGGTGGATCCGGAGCGCATCGGCGGCCGCTATTGCCTCTACCGCTGGCACACGGAGAGCCCCATCACCTTTGAGGAGTCCATCAAGGTCACCATCGAGCACGGCCACGCCAACCATCGGTCCGACGACTTTTATTCGGTTGCCTATTGGTACCAGACCGAACCGCACGCCGCATTTCCGGCCCTGCCCGCAGCCGACGATCGCATCCCAAAGCTCTACGCAGCTGGCGGTAAAGCGGGTCCCGCGCCGATTCCGAAAGGCTGAACTTCCGGTAAGCCGGCTTGAAACTCAACGAAAAGGGTGGATCCTTCATCAAGAAGAATCCACCCTTTTTGTTGAAATCAATTACGTTCCCGCAAACCCAGCTTCAAGCCGTGGCGGCCAATTCCTGCTCGACCGGCTCGGCAATATCCATACTCCTGCTCAACAGGGATTCAACCACGTCGGCAGCACTGTAGGTCGTGCGACCCGGTGCCAGGAATTGCGCCACCGTATTCAGGTCGTCGCCGACCGTCACCAGTGCCGGCTCCACTGCCCCATCCTTGCGAATCTGCGCGTGGCCTACGTTCGACAGCAGCGCATTGCAAAGGCACTTGCGGCCCACCGTCTCTTCAATCTTGCCACCCTTGGCCACATAGTTCTGCACCGGCTCAGCCGCGCAACGGTAGCCTGTTTTGCCCTCCGGATCGGCATAAGGCTCCCGCAAGTAGCCCAAATCGCAGACCCTGGTCCGGGTCGCTGCGACCGCCGGATCGGAATACGAACCTTGAAGCTGCGCGACCTTGAATGGAAATCCGGTTGGTGAAGCCAGCGGATCCGTAAACACATCTCCCGTACCCGTTACAGCCTGAGCCAGCAGCGTGTCCTTCAGATCGGAACGCAGTCCGGACTCTTCAGTGAACGCAAAGGCGGTGCCAACCTGCACACCTGCGGCCCCTTGCTCCAGCGCATAGCGCACACTTTCGGCGTTGCCATACCCGCCCGCCAGCCAGAAGGGGACGCCCAGCGCCCGCAACCCGGCAATATCCACCTGGTCCCGCTCGCCATAGATCGGCTCTCCTGCGGCATTCAACTGCAGCTTGCCGCGCGGGGGAGCGTTGTGGCCGCCCGCCGTCGGGCTTTCGATCACCAATCCATCCACACGGCCGCTTGCCCGTCTCAACATGGTTGTCGCCAGCGTGTTTGAGGAAACGATTGCCAGGAACCTCGGCCGGTACAACACCGGCAGCGGGCCTTCCGCGTAGTCGGCCGGATCCAGTTGCATCTGGGTATCCTGCCCCTGCGCCGCGCCCGTCACTGAAAGCTTGTACTCCGCAGGATGATGCACCGCGAACGCGTCCAGCACTCCCGGAATGTGCAGCGGAATTCCCGCGCCCATCAATACATAACCCACGCCGGCCAGCATCGCTCCATAAATCGAAGACAGGTGCGGCATCTGTACCTTCTCAAGAAAATTGATCCCTACCGGATTCTTGTGGCCTTCCCGCGCCAAAAAAACCTCGACAAAATTGCTTACCATGCACAGCTCAATGAGCTTGCGCGGATCCTTCCGCTGGTGCATCGGCAAGGCCGGATACGCCGACTCGACAGGCTTCCCGCCCGGAGTGAAGTACTCCTGCCAGATGCGCTTCGCCATTTCTGGAAAGGGGAAGGCATCCAGTCCCCGGCGCATGTGACCGCCCAGGTCGCCATCGGCGAGGCGGCGAACAAAAAGTGCATCAAGCGCCGTCCCCGAGACGACGCCGAGTTGACCGAGTTTGGAGACAGCATTGGCAAGGCGCCAATTCGAAACGCCCACGCCCATGCCGCCCTGGATTATCTTGGGAAACTGGACCATCTGTGAATTGTTTCACAGATTCAGAAAAATCCACAGGTTTTATCTGCGAATCACCGCATCACCTGCAAAAACTGAGCAGTATTGCTCAACTTAATTCCTATTGAGGTTCATTTCGGGAAACTCAAGCGGAATCGCCCCGTCCTACAGCTTCTCGCGAAGGAAACTGATCACTTGATCAGCCTGCACCACACCCACCATCCGCCCCTGAACGTCCACCACGGGAAGCGCATGCAGATTGTACTTGTCGAAAACCTCGGCCAGGTCATTCTGATTCATATCGGCGGGGCAAGAGAGTACCCGCGGCTCCGCAAGTACTCTCAGGTGCGTCTCCGGCTGCGCCATCACCAGTCGCGCCAGCGGAATCGAACCGCGAAGCACACGCTTCTCGTCCAGCAGGTAGATTTCGTACACACTCTCCGGATCGCCGTCGAAACTGCGCAGCGCCTGCACCGCCTGGGCCACCGTCGATCCCGCCGCCAGGTAGATAAAGTCCGTTGTCATGCAACCCGCGGCCGAGTACTCGTCAAATTCGAGCAACTCCTCCACTTCCTGCCGCTCTTCCGGCTCCATCTCCTCGAGAATCGCGTCAGACTGCTCCTCTGAAAGCTCCGCCAGCAGATCGGCCGCCGCTCCGGGATCCATCTCCTCCACGATGTCGGCGATCTTCTCCTCGTCCAGTTTTTCCAGAAGCGCCTTCTGCAGCTTAGGCTCCACCTCTTCCAGAGCCTCGGCCGCCACTTCCTCATCCAGCGACGTAAACACCGCTTCGCGCTCGGCGGGTGCCAGATCCTCCAGAATATCGGCCAGTTCAGATGGATGTATCTCGGCCAGCCGCTCGTACGCGATGCGCAGCTTCACGCGCCGCGCCGGATCGACTTCAATCACGTCCACAAACTGCCAGGGAATGCCATGCGCCCCCAATTTGCGCGAAATCGACTCCAGCATCGCCCGTGGCAGCATCCCCTTGAAGACCCTGCGGAAGGCTCCGCGCAGCCCCACTTCCACCTCTGCCACGCGCAGCAGGTGGGCTGCGCCCTTGCCCATCCATTCCAGGTCCACGTCGTTTACGCGGACCACCTTGCGCCCATGCAGATCGATAATCTGACGGTCCACCAGGTCCTGTTGCAGATAGAGGTAGTTACCCTCGTCCTTCAGCGGAACCAGAGCGCCCGAGGAACGCAATTCCAGAGTGCCCGCAGGCGTTTCCATCACGTCCTGCGAGGGCACAATAAACAGTCCGGTGCGGGTTTTCAGCACCAGCCCCGCCACCTTGCCCGCATCCGGCCCCGTGGCCACTGCAATATCCTTCAGCCGTCCGCGCAGATGCCCCTGAGCATCGGTCACCGGTGTGCCGAGCAGCGCCGTCAAACTCACGCGGGCTATGGTGCGAGGTTGCATGAAGTGAGTGTATTCCCTTGGCCGCAGTTTACGCCCTCAGGACCTCCTGCCGCTGTCCAAGGGCTCCGCTCCAGGATCGCTCATTTTGGCATTCCCCCTTGGCGGCTCTCGGTTTCCTGTTTGCCACAACCCGGATCCGCTGTCACAATGGCGAAATCAGCCCCACGCTACTTCGATGCACATCAGATTATGAAATTCTGCCCGCAATGCCAAACCGGCTATCCCGACAGCGTCGAATGCTGCCCGGCTCATCGCGTACTCCTCAGCGAGATCCTCGATCTCAGGCCCGGCATGGTCATCCGCAAAACCTACCGGATCGAACGCAAGCTGGGCCAGGGCGGAATGGGCTCGGTATACCTGGCCCGCCATACGCTCATGGACGAGCCCCGCGCGCTCAAGTTCCTCTCTAGCGAATTCTCCAACGACCCCTCCTTCACCAGCCGCTTTCTGCGCGAGGTGCGGACTCTGCGTCAGGTGCGCCACCGCAACGTCGTGGATTGCGGAGATCTGGAGCCGGCCGAGGATGACTCGCTTTTCTTTTCCATGGAGTTTGTAGACGGCCCCGACCTCAGGGGCTTTATGCGCGCCGCGCCCCAGCCCTTCGACGTCGAAACGGCGCTGGACATCACCCGTGGCATCGCACAGGGTCTCGGTGCGGCCCACGCTCTGGGACTCGTTCACCGCGACATCAAGCCGGAAAACATCCTCATGGCGAGGGTAGGGGCAAGCTATACCCCCAAGATCGCCGACTTTGGTATTGTGGCGACCAAAGAGAACAGCACCACGCGCACGCGCACCGGCTTTTCCCTGCTCACCCCGCCCTACGCGGCGCCCGAGCAGTGGCGCGGCATCCGGGCTGCGGAACTGGACGGCCGGACGGACCTTTATTCGCTCGGCGGCGTGCTCTTCGAGATGCTCACCGGAGAAACGGTCTTCTCCGCCGAAAACTTCGAAGGCTGGTTTGTCCAGCACCTCGAGACCGCGCCTCGCGCACCCAGCAGCCTCCGTCCCAAACTGGCCCACTGGAAAGGCCTGGATGAGTTGGTCCTGCGCCTTCTCTCCAAAGACCGCGACCAACGGCCCAGAGACGTGACCGAGTTGCTCGACCTGCTCGCTGCTGTTCGCTATGTCGCTCCGCAAGCGCGCCGGGCTGCGCCCGCAGTCCCGCAACCGGCGCGACCCAGAACGATCATCGACCCCGCTCTCGCTGCCCCGGCAACTACTCAACCGGTTGCCGGACCGGAAGAAAAGCCCACCCGCAAGCGTTTCTTCTGGGTCGGGGAAGCGGTGATTGTCGCTGTCGTGCTCATGGTGGTTTTCATCTCCTGGCAGCAGGGCCGCGAGCGCCCTTCCAGTCCCGGCCCGGTCATCGACTCCGCCACGCAGGACCAGTCGGTAGCTGCACAGCCCGACATGTCGGCAACCGAATTGCAGGCCGAGACACTCTTCAAGCAGAAGCAATACGGGGAGGCCGCACCACTCTTCGAACTGGCCTGCACAGGCGGCGAGATGAAGGGATGCAACGGACTCGGGCTCCTCCGCAGGGAAGGCCACGGCTTGGCGAAGAGCTATCCTCAGGCCGTCGCCCTGTTCACCAAAGCATGCGATGGCGGAAATATGGAAGCCTGCTTCCATCTCGGACAAGCCTATGAGATTCCCCAGGGCGTGAAAGAGAACCTCGCGCATGCCCACTCCCTTTACGCAAAAGCATGCGACGGCGGCTTCGGAGAAAGTTGCGAGAGCCTGGCGCTGGCCTACGACACGGCGTACGGCGAGACCACTGACCACGAGCGGGCAGTCACCCTCCGCACCCGCTCCTGCGACCTCGGCTACGCCTATGGCTGCAGCGAACTGGGATATATGTATGCGCTGGGAACCGGAGTCGCTGTAGACATGAACAAGGCTGCCGAACTGTATGCAAAAGGATGCGACGGCGGCGATTCATTTGGCTGCGAGAACATCGGCAAATGCTACTTCAACGGCTGGGGAGTCGTTAAGGATACCGATAAGGCAAAAGAGCTCTTCACCAAAGGCTGCACGCTCGGCAGCAACTTCGCTTGTGAGGATGTCAAGGCCGTTCCGTAACCGCCCCCGCTTGACACAGTTCCTCGCCAGCCATGAAACTGCCAGCAAGGTCATTGCGGCGTTTAGGGCGGTTGTTTCCCGGCGCTTTGCACAGAAGGCGGGATACAAACCCGGTGAGCGCACCCAGAACAGGACGGCAGTGCTTTCGGCTCAACTCCACCATGGAGAGTGTGAGCGAGGTAGAGACCGCTGCCGATAAATTGGCCTGCGAGGCGGGCTTGGATGAGGACGAGCGATTCCACGTCACCATGGCCCTCCGTGAGGCTGCCGTTAACGCCGTGCTCCATGGAAACGAATACGACCCGTCCAAGCAAATCGCCCTCTGTTTTGAGAACACCGGCGATGCCCTCGTCTTTACCGTCGCCGATCAGGGCAAGGGCCTCGATCCAGAGACACTCCCCGACCCCTTGGCGCCGGAAAACCTGCTGCGCGGCACAGGCCGCGGCATCTTCCTTATCCGGTCGTTCATGGATGAGGTAAACTTTCGACAATTGCATCCCGGAACCGAGTTGACGATGATCAAGCATCTTTCGCCGGCTCGTGATAAGACGTAGACTACATGCGCTGGGGCGTGAATGGGGATTCGACCTCGGTCGCTCCTCTTCCAGCGCCGGGCCGGTTGGGACTTTTTCGCCAATAGGCACTGCGAAAGTGCTATAACCGTATTACCGAAACAAGGAGGAAATTCCGTGGCACTTACAATTGCTTCCCGTGAAGTGGACGGCATCACTGTCCTGGACCTCAGCGGGCGGATCACTTTGGGAGAAGGCAGCGTGCAGTTGCGCGACGCCATTCGCGACCTGATCAGCAAAGGACAGAAGGGCATCCTGCTCAACCTGGGGGACGTGAACTATATCGATAGCTCGGGGTTGGGTGAGTTGGTAAGCGCCTATACCACGGCAAAGAACCAGTCCGCGGCGCTCAAACTCTTGAAACTCACCAAGAAGGTACACGACCTTCTTCAGCTGACCAAGCTCTATACCGTTTTCGACATCTACGACGACGAAGCCAGCGCCATCGCTTCCTTCAAGTAGTCAGATACGGGCAGTGCCCAGATTTCCAACCCGGTTCTTAAACATCGAAAAAGGCCATCCCGTCAAGCGGGATGGCCTTTTCCTCTTTGCAGTGCTTTTCCCTGCTGCGCGTTCCTGGAATATCTTCGCTCTTACTGTAGACTTCCGTGCCCCATCCATTCCGCTTCTTTCTGCGGAATGGGTGGGAAAGCATGCACCCTGCCTCCGCCGCCTCCAGTTCAGTTGCCGGGGGCCCAAAATATTTATATCTACGTTATTTCCGAAAAATGCCCTAAAACTTTACCGTCGGCGCTACCTTCGCGCCCGCGCTGGCCTCAAAGAACGCATCGTTCACCTTGTATCCCGCCATCCCCGCCCAAATGCTGTTCGGGAACTGCAGCACAAATGTGTTGTAGTCGCGCAACGCGTCGTTATAGCGTTTGCGCGCCACGCTGATGCGGTTCTCCGTCCCCGCAAGTTCGTCCTGCAGGCGCATGAACTGGTCGCTCGACCTTAGTTGCGGATAGTTCTCGGTCAGCAGCAGCAACCGGCCCAGAGCCCCATCCAGCCGCCCGTTGGCTTCGATCTTCCCTGCCGGTCCCTGCGCGTTCAGCATCCCCGCGCGGGCATTGGCAATGTCGCCAAAAACCGTACTCTCTTCCTTGGTGAATCCCTTTACGGTCTCCACCAGGTTTGGAATCAGGTCGGCCCGCCGCTGCAGCTGCGTGTCCACGTCCGACCATTCGGTCTTCACGATCTGGTCCTTGGCCACCATCTGGTTCTTGGCGCTCACATAGCTGCCAAACACCATCAGAAGCACCAGTACCAGAACGCCAACCACGCCCAACGTAATCCAGAGTCCCTTACTCATACAGTCCTTTTCTCCTCCGGCCCCCACTCAAGGAAGCCACATTCAAACACTAAAAACTACGGGTGCCCCATCCTCGCCGCGTTCTTGTTTTTGCGGCTCGGGTGGGATCGCATGAATCCCAATCTCAAACTCGCAACCCTACCAGCTTCCGCCAGCTCCGCCGCCGCCGAAATCGCCTCCGCCAAATCCACCGAAGCCGCCTCCGCCGCCTCCTGAATCCCCTCCGCCAAAACCACCGCCACCACCACCGAAGCCTCCGCCTCTTCCACCGAAAATGCTGGAGAACAGCCCGAAGCCAAGCAGCATCCGGAACAGGGATCCGCCGCCAAAGAAGATCAGAACGAAAATTAGCAGGATCAGCTTGCCCAACACCCGGCTATGGTGCGCGGCCTTCACCGGAGCGCCCGGCATATCTGGTTGTTCCGACAGCGTCACCTTGGCGTCGACGGCGATCACCTGCGCCAGTTGGCCCACAGCCGTGGTCACCGCGCCGTCATAATCGCTGGCCCGCAGAAAAGGAACCATCTCGCGGCCGATGTCGCCGACCTTGGCGTCGTTCAAAATCCCCTCAAGCCCGTATCCCACGTCGATTCGGTATTTGTGATCGCCCACCGCCAAAAGCACCAGCGCACCGCGATCTGATCCCTTGCGGCCCATCTTCCACTTGTCTTCCAGCGCGTTCGCGTAGTCCGCCGCATCCGCGCCGTTCATGGTTTGCACGGTGACGATAGCCACCTGCGCATTGGCTTGCGTGTGGTCCAGTTGCCCACAAATCGAGTCCAGCCGCGAAATCGCCTCAGGCGAAAGCACATGCGCGTAATCGCTCACGTAGTCGGTGGGTTTGGCCAGGCTGTCTACGCTCTGGCCACTAGCCGAAACGGCGGGAAGCACGAAAATGGCTGCCAAAAGCAGCCGGGAAACGGTCGAATTTGCCTTGCGAGAACCTTCCATCGCTATTAATTGTACGCGGACTGCGGCCCAAAAGTTCCAGAAGGGCAGCCTCCAGCTTGTTCTGCTGGAAGCCGGCTTCTGTCGCCCGTTCACATACAAGACCGAGCCGGCATAGAAAGGCTGAGAGCTGAAAGCTGAAAGCAGCCCTTCCCTCTACACTGAGAAAGACATGAGCCAGACCCAGCTTCCCTCGCCCCCCATCGCCCGCAAGCTTCACACCGAGGCCCTTTTGCACGGCGTCGTCCTCACCGACGACTATGCCTGGCTCCGCGACAAGCAGGACCCCGAGGTCACCGCCTATCTTGACGCCGAAAACGCCTATGCCCACGCCGTCATGGCCCCCCTCGACGGCCTCCGCGGAGAACTCTACCAGCAGATGCTCTCGCACATGAAGCAGACTGACGTTTCGGTCCCTTTCCGCGATGGCGGCTGGTGGTACTACACCCGCACCGAACAAGGCCTCCAGTACCCCATCCACTGCCGTAAGGCAGTCACATCTGAAAACCAAACACTGGGTGCCTCAAACATCCAGGCACTTGACGCTCAGCCCGAGCACACCATCCTCGACGGCAATCAGCTCGCCCAGGGCCACGCCTTCTTCTCCATCGGCGACACCGACATCACCGACGACGGCCGCTGGCTGGCCTACACCACGGACACCACCGGCTTTCGCCAGTACACCCTCCACATCAAGAACCTCGAAACCGGCGAAACTCTTCCCGGTGAAGTCGAGCGCATCGGCTCCATCACCTGGGCCGCGGACGGCTGCTCGCTCTTCTACACCCTCGAAGACGAAGAGCAGAAGCGCCAATACCAACTCTGGCGCCACACGCTCGGCACGCCTCATTCGGCCGACGTGCTTGTCCACCAGGACGACGACGAGCGCTTCAACCTCGGCGTAGGCCGCACCCGCGACGGCAAGTTCCTTGTCATGGAGTCGGCCAGCCACACCACCACCGAGTCCTGGGTGCTGCCCGCCGGCCAGCCCGGCGGCAGCTTCACTGTCATCAGCCCCCGCGAGGATAACCACGAGTACTCCATCGACCATCGCAGCGGGCTCTGGTTCATCCGCACCAACGACCGGGGCCGCAACTTCCGCCTCGTCACCGCGCCCGTAGCCACTCCCGGCCGCGAGTACTGGACCGAGCGCATCCCCCACCGCCCCAACATCATGATCGAGGATGTGGATCTCTTCGCCGGATTCTTCGTAGCCTGCGAGCGCGAAGACGGCCTGCCCCGCCTGCGGGTCTGGAGCTTCACCGGAGACGGTGCCGGTTTTGGCGACGAGGCCACCCTCGCTGCCGAAATCGACTTCCCCGAGCCTGCCTACAGCGCCCAGCCCCACATCAATCGCATCTTTGAGACGGCCACGTTCCGGTACGCCTATCAGTCTCTCGTCACGCCCAGTTCCGTCTATGAGTACGACGTGGCCTCAGCCGCCTCCACTCTGCTCAAGCAGCTTGAGATTCCCGGCGGCTTCGACCGCACCCTCTATGCCAGCGAGCGCATCCACGCCACCGCCCCCGACGGTGTCCAGGTCCCCGTCTCCTTGGTCTACCGTAAAGACAAGCGCCAAGCGGAATGCGCCGCCAGCCTCAATCCCCTCTATGTCTACGCCTACGGCTCTTATGGATATTCGCTGCCCATCGGCTTCAGTTCCAACCGCCTCAGCCTGCTCGATCGCGGCGTGGTCCTGGCCTATGCGCACATCCGCGGCGGCGGCGACTTGGGCGAGCCCTGGCACGATGCCGGAAAAATGCTGGTCAAGCGCAACACCTTCGCCGATTTCATCGCAGCCGTCGAGCACCTCACCGCGGCCGGCTACGGTGACCCCGCGCGCGTCGCCATCGAGGGCGGCTCCGCCGGCGGTCTGCTCATGGGCGCGGTCGTCAACATGCGCCCCGACCTCTTCCGCGCCGTCGTCTCCCATGTGCCCTTCGTCGATGTCATGAACACCATGCTCGACGCCTCCCTGCCCCTCACCGTTCCCGAATATGAGGAGTGGGGCGACCCCAATGACGAGAAGTACTTCCATTACATGCTCAGTTACTCACCTTATGACAACCTCAAGCCCGCCAGTTATCCGGCCATGCTAGTCAAGACATCTCTTCACGACAGCCAGGTTATGTACTGGGAGCCGGCCAAATATGTGGCCAAACTCCGCACCCTCAAGACCGATAGCAACCCCCTCCTGCTGATCACCAATATGCAGGCCGGCCACGGCGGCGCCAGCGGACGCTACGACTACCTCAAGGAGATCGCCCTCGACTACGCCTTCCTGCTTCGCGAACTCGGCCTTGTGAGCTAGAATCTTCCTTCGCCGTTAAAAGGGAAATTCATGCAACGGTTCCTGGTGATCGCACTCTTCGCTCTGTTGGCCGCGGATTGCACCAACGCGCAACAAGCCAAGCCTCCCTTGCCGCCCGCGCATCCGCAACCGGTGCGCGTAAAGGTCTACCCCGTAGGCGGAGAAGTGAAGCCCGCCACGCTGATTCCCTTGGATGTGGGCCAAATTCCGAAAGCGAAATGTGACATGCGGCAGCGGGGAACTGTCGAATTCTCACTCCTCATCGACACCACTGGACACCCCCGCAATATCATGTTCCTTCGCCCCTTGGGCACAGACCTGGACAGGTTCGCCCTCAACGCGGCCAAGGTGAATCTCTTCAATCCAGGCACTCTTGGCGGCAAGCCCGTCGTCGTCGCGGCCTCCCTGCAAATCGACGTCGATACCTGCGTCGAAATATCCAAGGATGCGAAGGGAAATCCGGTATCCCTGTGGCACCTTCGCTCTCCCCTGCGGCAGAAGCTTCGCAAACTGCGTAACCCACCAGAGGAAGCTGTACTCGCACCCATAAAGGCCTCTTGGAAAGAGTCCAGCCGCCCCGCGCCACGTTCCGATTACTTCGGTGGCGAAGTCACCCCGCCCGTCGTTCTCATCGGCGCCGACCCGCTTTACACTCCGAAGGCGCGAAGGGAAGGAATCAAAGGAGTCTGCGCCATCTCACTCACCGTCGATCCGAATGGCTTGCCTGAGAACGTGAAAGTACTTCGCCCCCTGGACCCCGGCCTCGATCAGAATGCCATCATCGCCGTCAGCCAGTTTCGATTTTTTCCCGCAATCAAAAACGGCGAGCCCGTTGCCGCCGTCATTACCATCGACATGCAATTCGCTCCACCGGAAGCCGCCTCGCCCATCTCGGATTTCGAGTAGAAGCCCAGCGTGAGCCGATCCTCACTCGCTCCGCCTGCCGCGCGTCCATGCCTGCAACTCCACAAGCATCGCCATCATGGGAATCAGCCAGATCACTCGTGCCTGATACCGCGAATCAATTGCGGACAACGCGCCGCACACGCCCGCGTTCACCACGATGCCCACGCAAACCCATCCGAACATTCTCTTCAGGTCGGCGCTCATCGTTCTCTTCCGCCACCTGCCCGAGAGAACCGCCAGCAGGTATCCCAGCGAACCGAATACAAGCCCGTACAGAATCACAGACAGCGTTCGAATCGGCAGCGTTCCCCGGTAACTCGCACTCGCCTGTACCCTCGCCAGCACCGACACTGGGAACGTCCGGTCCATCACGTCTTTCATGCCCGGATCGTATCTGAATGTATTCAGTCTGAAGTCCAGCAACTGCTCCCCTGCGTCGCGCACGCTCGTACGCAAAACCCCCGCCGGGTCGTATCGCAGAACCGCCAGAAAGAAGCGAAACTGCTCTTGACTGATAGCGCGCCGTTGATCGTACGAGGCCACTTCAAAGACTGACCTGCCCGGTTGAGTACCGAAGAGAAACTCCGCATCCAGCAGCGGCATTTCGGCGGCATAGTCGCAAAGAGCAAAATGACTCTGCGGGCAGTTCGCGCGCAGATAGTTCGTTCCTGGGCCGTCCGCCACCAGCCGCGCCGAAAGAAACGGAAGCCGCAGCGGAGCCTTGCCTGTTGCCCGCTGTGCCCCAAACTCCACCAGCGTCTGCCCCGCCCAGGCCGTCATGCCCGCCAGCAGGATAATCGACAAGCCGCGCCAATTCGGCCAGCGCACGCAAAGCGCATTCGTCTGCGCAACCGGATGCGGCCGCCTCAGCAGATTCAAAACCAGGCCAAACCCAAAAAGCGAAACGACAATCAGCGCGCACGAATCATGGAACAGCATCGCAGCCGACAGCAGCAGATACCATAGGACAGCATCTCTTCTCGCCCACCTTTCCCTTATTGATAGAAGAACGCCGCAAGCCAGAATCGCAACCCCGGCAAATAGATCCGGCATAAGATAACTCACAAACAGCGGCGCAGCCGGCACCAGGCATAATCCCAGGCCAACATACGCCAGACTCGGCCACACCGGACGCCTCAATGCGCGCAGTGTCAGATAGACGGCGAGCAGCATCACCCACGCCTGAATCAAAATTGTCAGCCAGAATCCGCCCGTGATTACGCCGCCGTAGAGCAGCATTCCATAGTAGGGCGACCTGCCCAGCAGAATGCCCTTCTTGCCGATCTCCGTCAGACTCCGCGTCCGCGCCTCGCCAATATTGTGCAGCGCCTGTTCGGAATCCTGCACCGTCTGTCTCGCGCCACCAGCCGCAGGCCCCTCTTCCGCCGCGGTCCACACCGTATGCCGATGCGTCAGTTTGGCCACTGCGGTGTCCGCCCCGCGTATATAAGTTCTGGTGTCGGGAAAAAAGAACGGCCCGCCATTCACCAAAGCAGGCCATATCAATGCGATCGTCAAGCTTGCAAGCACGAGTGCCCGTATCAGGTACTGTCGAGTTCGCACCCGCAAACCTCCAACGGCCGTCGATCGCGCAGCCGTTCTTCACGGAACTCATCCGCGGTCCGGCCTTATCCTGCCGGCGTCTCCGTCAACGCATCGGTGGCTTTGCTCATTTGCGCGGTCCGCTGCAGCTTATCCCAGTTGAAGGGCTTGCCGTCGATGGCACGCTTGAGCGTCTTGAACAGAACGATGGAAAACACCTGCCGGTACGCGAAACGCTGCAACCAGATATGGAACAGCAGCCAGCCATCGCCCTTGTTGGCCGCGTGCCGTCGCTCCAGTGAGAAGGCGATCGACGATGTCACAAAATCGATCAGCAGGAACCCTACAAAGTAAACCAGCAACTTCTCAAAGTTGGCCGCCGAAGCGGCCTCAGGGTGGTAGTAGCGATCGACGAAGAAGTTCACAATGCCCGCCACGAACATCAGGTCGATGAACGGCGAAACCAGCGGCAGCAGCATCTGGAAAATGAGAATGTTCGGCAGCGCGAACAGCCCCATCGCCTTGTTGCGGATAAAGGCGGCACGATGTTTCCAGATCGCCTGCAAGGTTCCAAACGACCAGCGGAAACGCTGCCGCATCAACCCCTTCGCGTCGATCGGCGCTTCCGTAAAGGCCAGTGACCGGTCCTCGTAGTCCACCCTCAATCCCTGTTCCAGCAGGTTCATGGTCAGGTCGGCGTCCTCGGCAACGGTGTTCACCGGATAGCCGCCGGCGAGCTTCACAGGCGCTGTGCGCCATGCGCCAATCGCACCCGGAACCACCGTCACCACGTGGAACAGATCCAGTGCGCGCCGTTCAAAATTCTGGCTCGTGATGTATTCCAGAGCCTGCCAGCGCGTCCACAGGTTCACCCTGTTGCCCACCTTGGCGTTGCCGGCCATTGCGCCGATCCGTGGATCTTCAAAATGTGGAATCAGCTTCGAAATGGCATCGGGCGCAATTACCGTGTCCGCGTCGATTCCTACATAGATCTCTTCACTTAGGCGCTCCAGAGCGTAGTTCAGCGCGGCTGCTTTGCCCCCGTTTTCCTTGGTCAGAACCTGCACATGGCCGGCCGCTATCTCCGCCGCGTATGCCTTGCAGGCCACTTCAACCGTGCTGTCCGTCGATCCATCGTCGATCATGATCACGTGCAGGTTCTTGTAATCCGAGTTCAGCACTGAACGAATGGTGCGCACAATGACCGTCTCTTCGTTGTACGCGGGAACCAGCACGGCGACGCGCGGACAATAGCCGGGCGAGGCCGGCCGGTGCGGCTTGCGCAGGCGATCGATCACCGCGAGCAGACCCACGACAATCAGGCGCGCGCCCATCAGGATGTTGCCCACAAAGAAGACCATCACGATGAACTTGACGACCAAGGCCGCGCTCGAGAACGCAATCGAGTCGGGCAGGCCGCGCAAATACTGCCATAGCGTTACCTTCGGCATCACTTCGGCGGTCGTCTTGCCCATCAGTGCTGAAACCGGAACAATACTGTAACCGTGCGCCCGAAGCGTGTCAATCAGCACGGGCAGTGCGGCGATGGTAGCCGAGCGGTCGCCGCCACCGTCATGGAGCAGGATGATCGAGCCGCGAAACTGCGGCTTCACCTTCATGGTCTCCAGTTGCTGCAGAACCGACTGCGCAATCTCGTCGGGAGTCTTGCGCGGGTGCTCGCTCCAGTCGTCGGTATCGATCTTGTTGCCGATGATCGTGTACCCGTCCTTCTGAATCTGCACCACCGGCCCCGCTTGGTCGTCCGTGTCCGGCTCCTCGTCAATGTCGTACGGCGGGCGGAAGTAGAGCGGCTGCACTCCTAGCTTGCTCGCAAACAGGCGCGAGGTTAGCGTCACCTCCAGGTCAAGCTGCCTCGGCGATATTTCGCTGATGTCCGGATGCGTGTACGTGTGGTTCCCGATCTCGTGCCCCTCGCGCGCAATCCGCTTCATCACCCCCACATACTCCGCGGCCTCGGCCCCGATCAGCATGAACGTGGCCTTCACGCCCTTGTCCCGCAAAATGTCCAGAATCTTCGGCGTCCATCTCGGGTCGGGGCCGTCGTCAAATGAAAGCGCCACTTCATTCGGGTGGTAGCCGTACTGTTCTATCGAGTAGGTGCGCGGATAAACATCCATGTGCTCATCGATAATGAGCTTCTTGCGCGGATCAGGCTCGTCGGTGTCCACAGTCACTGTGCGCTTGCCCGGCTTGGGCAAGCCGGTCACGCGTAATATGTCTCCTTCTCCTTCGGAGTCCACATCGTGCCCCGGCTTCACCTCGCCCAGTTCCTGCAGAGACTCCGGCGAGCTTGGCTTGTCCCACACCGCCCACAGTGAGCTGTCTTCTTCTCCTAGCCGCCAAAGCGCAAACGTCTGAAGGCCCAGCGCGCGCGCCCCCCGTAACTCGTTCAGCAGCGTTACGCTGTCCAGAAACCACACCACATGACGCTGGTTCGCGTCTTCGTCGATGTACTCGTAATGAGGGTTGAGCGTGTCGTAATCCAGATCCAGGTCGGCATCCGCGTCGGCCGCGCGCTGCCAGGCATCTGAAACCGGCAAGTCCTCCGTGTTCACTACCTCAGGCTTTGCATGCTTGTGCTTCTTGGTGTCCGGAATCGAAAGCGTCCAGTCATAGCCGTAGTTGCCCACGGCGCAGATCAGCTTCTCTATCGGAACAACCTTGAGCGCGCGCCGCAGGTTGCTCAGGAACCACTCCTGGCTGGCGATAGGACCGGGATCGCTGTTCGCCTCGTGCTCGTCGTAGTTCATCAGCAAAATGCCATCGGAGTTGGCCGCAATGAACTTCAGATCGCTTTCGTCCGTTAATGCAGCCACGTTCACATACAGGCGCTGATTCCGCGGATGCATGTCCGCATACAGTTCCTGAATGAAGCTCATGTAACCCGCTTCGGCGGAGTCGGGCAGATTTTCTATGTCCAGAGATAGCCCGCGGTAAGTTGGATACGCCGTCAGGAAGCGAATAATCTGCTGCCGTAGCGCGGCGCGCTTATTCTGGTCGCCGAGCACACTGCCAAAGTTGGAGTCCCAGCTTTGCGTGCCCGGAATGTAGTTGTTCAGGTGCGGAAATATTTCCGTGTCTTCCTTCGCCGCCTGAATCACCCGCTTCACCTTGTTCAGATCGTCGGGGTCGTGAATCGTGTTGCCCTCGATCACCGGAAACTCATGCAGGTTATCGCCGGTCATCGCCATCAGCCGTCCCGCCGGAGAGTTGACGTGCAGCCACTGAGGAAACAGCAGATCGATCTGGTGAATGTGCTCCTTGAGTGACGTGTAACTGGCCGCGTCATCCTGCACGTAATACGCGGCGCGCAAACCTTCACCCGTGTTGAACGGTATTTCAGACGGCTTGCGGGCGGTCTTGCGGCGCGCCGGACGAGGGTTCTTCGCGCTCCGCAAATTATTGGCGCGCTCAGGCAGCGCCTTGTAGTTATGCTTGGGCGTGGGCAGCAGCAGCTCGGGCAAATGCTGATTGCGCAGCACATTGAAGATGAAACCGGCCAGCACCAGCGTAATAATCAGTGCCGTCGCATCGAGAATGCGGCGTAGCCGCCTCCAGCGCTTGCGTTGCGGATCGAAAAATATTTGTCTATCTGGCATTCCGGTCTCGTTCACCTTCGCGCGAAAACCGGGAAAACGGTCTACGCTATACAGTACGAATCGTATGGAACCCGACTCCGAGAGTCAATTAACGGCCTTACCTCGGTCGACTGCCAAATCCGGCGTCACGCTCCGCACCGCTCTGCTTGCCGCCCTGCCCCTGTCCGCCGGACTGGCACTGCGCCTCTTTGCGCTCAAAAACCTCTTTCAGGTCAATGGTGACTCCCTCATCTACGGCGGACTGGCCAGGAACATACTGCTGCTCGGCCGCTATGCCCTCAACGGTGCTGGCGGAGACATATATCCAACCCTCATCCGCCTGCCCGGCTATCCGCTCTTTCTGGCTCTCTGCTTCCGGCTTTTCGGAATGGAAAACTACTTTGCCGCGCCCTGCGTCCAAATCGTCCTCGAGCTGCTCGGCTGCCTGCTCCTGGCGGACTTTGCGCGCCGCATCGCGCCCCCCGCGCTCAAGTCTGGCGCTGCGCTCGCCACGCTCTGGCTGGCGGCCCTCTGTCCCTTCACCGCCTCGTATACGGTGGTCCCGCTCTCTGAGACTCCCACGCTCTTCGTGATCGCCCTTGCCCTCTGGTCGATGGCCTGCTTCTGGGAGCGGCCCAGGTGGGCAAGTGCGCTCTGCTTCACCTTCGCCCTCAGCTATGCCGCGCTGCTTCGGCCCGATGGCGCACTGATAGGCATGGCGCTCGCCCCGGCGTTGGTCCTTGGACTGTGTCGCGGAACCCGCACTGCGGCCATTCCCCGGCAAAAGCTCATCCGCATTGCCGTGGTTTGCCTGCTGCTCGCGCTCGCTCCGTTTGCCGCATGGACTGGCCGCAACTGGCACGTCTTTCATGTCTTCCAGCCGCTGGCCCCGCGCCTGGCCACCGACCCCGGCGAAGATACAAATCCCGGTTGGGAGCGCTGGGTTAAAAGCTGGTGCCTGGACTTCGTCTCAACCTACGACGTCTACTGGCCCGTGCCGGGGGACCAGTTGGATATCACCAAGCTGCCCAACCGGGCCTTTGACTCGCCTGCGCAGTATGCTGAGACCGCCGCGCTCGCCAGCGACTACAACAACCACGGCCTCGAGCTCACCCCCGAAATAGATGCCCGCTTTGAAAAGCTGGCAGCCGAGCGCATCGCCGCCCATCCGCTCCGGTCCTATGTCTGGCTGCCCCTCGGCCGCCTGGCCGATATGTGTCTCCGCCCCCGCGTGGAAAACCTGCCCATAGACCTCGACTGGTGGGTCTACGAGCATCACCGCGACGAGACCCGCTTCAGTTGGGCCTGGGCAGCGCTGAACGCGCTCTATCTTCTGTTGGGATTGGCAGGGCTTTGCCTGCGCCCGCGCTTCTGGCTCGCCATGCTGGTCTATATCGTCCTGCGCTGCGCCTTGCTGCTCACCGTGGAAGCACCCGAGGCCCGCTATACTCTCGAGTTCTTCCCAATGCTCTTTCCGCTCGCGGGCATCGCCCTCTACCGCGTCACGAACACCGTCTTCTTGTCGGTCTTGAAAGTGAAGGCGTCTGCCGGCAAAGCCTGATTCACCTTGATGTTGAAGTAGAAGGAAACCCGGTACTGCCCCGACCCCTGATCCAGAATCTGCTTCAGGCTCACGCCCCGCTCCGGGTCCACCCAGATCGTCACCTTCGGAAACACATTCAGCACATCCGGGTCTTTGGCCACCAATTCCAGCTTTTCGGTCTTCACGCCGTCCAGCGTCTCTGGACCAAGGTACTTGATATTCCACTTCTGCTCCAGATCCTTGCCGCTGGCGCCAAAGCCCAGTGCCAGGTAGCCCTCGTACTTGCTCACTTTGCTTGAGGTGGTCACCTGGTTGATCATCGGCTCATAGAGCCTGAACACCCCGCCCGAGATCACATAGACCTTGGGAACCGGCTTGCTGTTCACTTCCCGGTTGTGTACTCCCATCTGGAACGAACTGCCTTTGCGCTCGTAATAGACGATCCCCTTTTGAATGTCCTTTTCGGGGATCGGCTCGGTCGTAACGGTGTCGAACTCAAACTCCGCCGAAGTCGAGTGAAAGTTGGCCGCCGCCATGTCTAGCTTGCGCAACACCCTGTCCAGATCATCCGCTGCAAATGCCATGCGTACCGGCATCAAAACCAGCACGATCGATGCTGCAAAAACGAGCTTTTTCAAATGCATAGATTTCCTTATTTTGTTGGACGCACCCAGGAACCTGAAGACACTAAGATCCACCTGGGATTCTCAGCACAGATACGTACGTGCAACCTACATGGTTCACCGACTCAGTAAGAACTCGTCCGTGCGTTAGGCGGGGTTTATTATCCCCGGAGTCAAACCCGCAGAATCAATTGACCTTTTCAGGCTGCAGAAAAACTCATTGTTCGAAGGAAACTGGCGAGCTTTGTAACAGGGCACGATTTTAGTCGGGCCGCAAAGTGCTGAAAAGAAATGTGGGCTTTAGCCCCTGCAGCACTTCAATCAGGGCATCGACTCAACTTCAGGCCTCTTTCCGCAGCCTGTTTAGTCTCCCACCGGCGTTGCCGACCCACGGGGGATGAAATTGGGTGCCCCATCCTCGCGACGTTCTTGTTTTTGTCGCCAGGGTGGGATCGCGGACTCATCCATTGTTTCGTTGAACTTGCATATTTGTTTCTCTTCAGCCTCAGAAGGCAACTCCCTCAGAGTCCCCTACCTGTGCGCCCAGACCTTCCATTCCAGGATCCCCTGGGCATCCGTAACCGTCTCCCAATGTTCCACAAAAACGGCGTCGCCCGTAACCGGCTGAATGGCCTCGCGAAGAACCTTTTTCACCAATGCGTCCGACGCACCCGCCGGCACGTCCACATCCGAAGCCTGCATGGTCACGATCATGCCCCGGCCGCCGTTGGTGCTCACCTGGATCGGATGCCTGAGCCCGGTAATCGACAACGGCTTGTCGCCATAGTTCCACAGGTGCGGCGTAATGAAGATGAAGGCCAGAATCACCGACACCATCACGTCGTAGTGGAAGCATCCCCGCGGGTACGTCCAATAGAAGTAGCTCTTCAGAATCTGCCGGATGCTGCGTTTTGGCGCTGCCACCTCATCGGAACTCAAGGATGCCATTACAACTCCTTCGTAATCCGGTCCAGGCCGCCCATGTAGGGGCGGAGGGCCTCGGGAATCAGCACTGTGCCATCGGCCTGCTGATAGTTCTCAAGAATCGCCAGCCACGTCCGTCCCACCGCCAGGCCGCTGCCGTTGATGGTATGCACAAACTCCGGCTTGGACTTCGCGCCCTGCCCCGCCGCCGCCCGGTAGCGGATGTTGGCCCGCCGCGCCTGAAAGGCGTCAAAGTTCGAACAGGACGAAATCTCCCGGTACAATCCCTGCCCCGGCAGCCATACCTCCAGATCGAATGTTTTCGCCGAAGAAAATCCCGTATCGCCCGTGCACAGCAGAACCCGGCGATAGGGCAGCTTCAGCGTCTCCAGAATCTCTTCCGCATCGCGGGTCAGCCGCTCGTGCTCCGCGTCAGACTCCTCCGGCCGCGTAAACTTCACCAGTTCAACCTTCTGAAACTGATGCTGCCGGATAATCCCCCGCGTGTCCTTGCCTGCCGCCCCCGCCTCTGCCCGGAAACACGGCGTATACGCCGTCAGCTTGATCGGCAGCCGCGCCTCATCCAGAATCTCGTCCCGGTAGAGATTGGTGACCGGAACCTCGGCCGTGGGAATCAGCCAGTGATCGTTATCTTTGAACTCACCCCGCGCCGCGGCCTCTGCGTCAGCATCGGAACACCGGAAAAGATCCTCGGCGAACTTCGGCAACTGCCCGGTCCCGAACAGCGACTTCGAGTTCACCATGAACGGTGGCAGCACCTCGGTATAGCCGTGCTTCTGCGTGTGCAGGTCCAGCATAAAGCTGATCAGCGCCCGCTCCAGCCTCGCCCCCGCACCCATGTACACCGCAAACCGCGCCCCGCTCAGCTTCGTCGCGCGCTCCAGGTCCAGAATCCCCAGCCCCTCGCCCACTTCCCAGTGCGGCTTCGGCGTGAAATCGTAGCTGGGAATCTCCCCCCACGTCTTCACAGTCAGGTTGTCGGTCTCTGCCAGGCCCGCTGGAACTTCGTCCCGGGTCAGGTTGGGAATGCGTGACAGTGACTGCCGCATCTGCTCGTCCAGAGCCTCGGCGCTCTTGCCCAACTCGTCCAGTTTGTCCTTCAGTGCGCGGGTCTCGTCCATCACGACCGTAGCGTCCTGCCCGGCCTTCTTCAGCGCACCCACCTGCTGGCTCAGCTCGTTACGCCGCGCCTTCAGTTGTTCCGACTGCGTAATCGCCTCGCGCCGGCTTTGGTCCAGAGCACGGAAATCACCCAGCAACGCAGCCGGGTCAGCTCCCCGCCCGCGCAGTTTCTCTTCCACTAATTCCAGGTTCCCCCGGACAAATCCCAAGTCAAGCATCGCTCTACCAGTTTACCCGACAAAAGAGCCGCCACCAGCAGCCATCCGATGGGCCTTGAGCTGAAAGCGGAAAGCTAAAAAAACTGCTCACTATCCACTGACCACTGTTCCCTGTTCCCTGCTTCCTGTTCCGACTTCCCTGTTCCCTGTCCCCTGTCCACTGCTTCCTGTAGCATCCATATATGATTGCGGGCGTTTCCTGGGTCTGGTGGGTAGGGTTTCACTTGGTGGTTGCGGCGCTGCTGGTGGGCGATTGGATGCTCCCCGGCCACCGGCGCGAAACCCGGCACACGCAGCTCTTTGCATGGCTCGGTACCGCGGCGCTGGTCCTGGCCGCGGCCTGCTTCGCCGCCTGGATCGCCATCGCCCACGGCCACCAGACAGCCCTTGAATTCGTAGCCGGCTACACCATCGAAGTCTCTCTCAGCATTGATAACCTCTTCGTTTTCATGGTGTTGTTTCAAGGGTTCCGCATCAGCACCAAGCGCCAGCACACCGCTCTGCTCTGGGGCGTAGCCGGTGCGGTCGTCCTGCGCGGGCTGTTTATATGCACCGGTGTCGCCCTGCTCAAGCGCTTCGAGTGGATCACCTGGATCTTCGGCCTGTTCCTGCTCTACGCGGCCTGGCGCTTGGTCCGCGGAGGCTCGGCGAACGCGGCCATTCCCGATTGGATTCGCAAGCTTCAGCCCGCCAAGGGCTCACTACTACCCGTAATCATCGCGGTCGAATTCACTGACTTGCTGTTCGCGGTCGATTCGATTCCCGCGGTGCTGGCCATCTCCCACAACCCCTTCGTCGTTTACACCTCGAATATTGCCGCCGTCCTCGGCCTGCGTTCTCTCTACTTCGCCCTGTCCGCCCTGCTCGACCGTTTCCGCTACCTGCACTACGGCCTCGGAGCATTACTGGGCTTTGTCGCCATCAAAATGCTGGCCGCCCGCTGGCTCGACGTCCCAATCACGCTCTCCCTCGCCATCATCGGTACCATCCTGGCCCTATGCGCCATAGCCTCATGGATAGCAGCAACCCGCTCAAAACCAACAATCAGCGAATGAAAAACAGAAATCTGGGAACCCCAACCCCAGCACAAACTCCCGTGCCCCATCCTTCCGCGGCTTTTTCGCGGAAGGGTGGGACAGCAACCAACTACCCCCCCGCCTTTCTGACCACTGACAACTGTCTCTACCACTCCTCAAATCCAACCCGCCCGTCGCGCCCCAGAACCGAGTGCTTCTTGAAGTTCTCGTCGCGCTTCGGATAGTCGTTGCGGAAGTGCGCGCCACGGCTCTCAGTCCGGGCCAGCGCCGACTGCAAAATAGCGTGGGCCACGCGGCTCATCGCCTGCGCCTCGGCCAGCCGGCGGCTTCCCTTCCCCTGCCCAGCCAGATCTGCCAGAGTATCCGCGCAGGCGGCCTGTGCAGCCAGCCCCTGCCGCAGAGTGAACTCCTCGCGCAGCAGCCCCGCATAAGCCCACATAGCCGTTTGCAGCTTGGCTACCAGTTCCGCTACCAGCTCCTCTTCGCTGGCGGACAAGAACTTACGGCCCTCTACTAGCGCATTGGCGGGTATCAGCCGCAGCCCATCGTCCACCATCGACAGCCCCGTGCGCGCCCCGAACACTAGCCCCTCAAGCAGCGAATTCGAGGCCAGACGATTCGCCCCGTGAACCCCCGTGCAGGCAACTTCTCCCGCAGCGTAGAGGCCCCCGACGCTGGTGCGTCCGGCAAGATCCGTCTTGATCCCGCCCATCAGGTAGTGGGCCGCCGGCCTCACCGGGATCAGATCCCTCGCCAGGTCCAGCGAGTAATGAGCTAGAAAGGCGCTGATGCCGGGGAAACGCTCGTGCAGATTGAAGTTCCGTACGTGGCGCATATCCAGATGCACGACCCTTCCCCCGCCCGCTTCATTCATCCCTTCCCGCGCGATCGCCCGGGCCACCACATCCCGGGGAGCAAGTTCGAGCAGGGGATGATAGCGCTCCATAAACCGCTCGCCCCGGTCGTTCAGCAGATAGGCGCCCTCCCCGCGCAGAGCCTCCGACAGCAGAAAGCGCGGAACCCCCGGCAGCGAAAGCGCCGTTGGATGAAACTGGTAAAACTCCATGTCCGCCAACTCCGCCCCTGCCTGCGCGGCCAGAGCGATGCCATCCCCCGTGGCCACTGCCGGGTTGGTCGTGTCGGAGTAGACCTGCCCTGCGCCGCCGGCCGCGATAAGAACGGCGCGCGCATTCATCCGATGCGGCTTATACCCGCTCTCATGATCGGTTGCCCTGGCCCCTGCCGGAGCCAGATCCACGGCCACAACCCGGCCTCCTTCGCACACCAGCCCCGTAACCATCGTCCACTCGGCAAAACGGATGCGCTTGTGCACGCGGGCAAACGCCAGCAACGACCGGCTGATTTCAGCGCCCGTCGCATCTCCGCTAGCGTGCAGAATGCGCGGCAGCGAGTGGGCTCCCTCGCGCGTCCGCAGCAGCTCTCCGGCCTTCTCGTCAAAGTTCGCGCCCCACTCGATCAGCTCGGCCACGCGCACCGGCCCTTCGCTCACCAACGCCTCGGCGGCAGGCCTGTAAACTACTCCATCCCCTGCATTTACCGTATCTTCCAGATGCAGGGCAATATCTTCATCGCCTTCCATGGCAACGGCGATTCCACCCTGCGCATAGTGTGTATTCGACTCGCTCAGTGACTCCTTGGTGACCACCAGAACATCGCCGTGACGGGCTAGTTCCACCGCTGCACGCAGTCCTGCAACGCCCGCGCCCATCACGAGAAAATCTACATGCAAAGCCTTTGCCATAACCATTTGAGGCTACCATTCTCAGCAGCGGCCAGAAATCGGCGGATAACCCCTGGCAGTGCCCCCTGTTAAACATCCTGCGGAAAAATTCGCCCCTGCGCTGCGCCGGCGATTTGGCCCCGGCATAAAGCCTGCAGAATCAGTGGACCCTCAGACCCTGAGCTGTGCTCTCCTGAGTCCCCCGCAAAGCACGAGCCTTTTTCCACAGCCTCTTAACCTCAAATCCAGCCCAACACCGCGAACTCTTTTCCCCTCTATTTCATGCAGAGCCTGGTTTCCGGCAAAGTCAATGCAATCTCCACCCCACCAACCCCCAACAGAGTGTAAGCTGTCTAGCAAGGTTCCCAGCACTATCCAACCGGAGGCACGAGTCGGATGGAGATCTACCAGCAACTACCACCGGAAGCAGTAAAAATCGTCCTGGTCCTCTTTCTGTCCTTCCTCATTGGCCTCGAGCGCGAAGAGCACAAGGCATCCAAGAGCGGCTACTCCTTCGGCGGAGTGCGCACGTTCCCCCTCATCGGCCTCATCGGCTATTCCATCTCCCTCATCGCGGGCCAGCAGATGGCTCCGCTGGCCACCGGCTTTGCGGTCATCGCCGCGTTCCTGCTGCTGTCCTACTGGAAAAAGCTCTCTGCCGCCGAGGCCTCCGGCGTCACCTCCGAGATGTCCGGCCTCGCCACCTTTCTGGTGGGCGCCCTGGTCTGTTACGACCATTTCTGGATTGCCACCACGCTCGCCGTTGCCAGCCTGCTCCTGCTCGACCTCAAAGTCGCCCTCGAGAAACTCGCCACCACCATCGCTCCCCAGGAGATCCTCACCATCGCCAAGTTCCTCCTGTTGAGCGGAGTCATTCTGCCCGCGCTGCCCCGCCAGGAATTCGGCCAGTTCCACATCAATCCCTTTAAAACCTGGCTGGTCGTGGTCGCCATCAGCACCATTTCCTATGCCAGTTACGTATTGCAAAAAGTGACCAAAGGCCAGGGGGGAGTCGTCCTGGCGGCCCTGCTCGGCGGCGCCTACTCCTCTACTGCCACCACCGTCGTCATGGCCAAGCGGGCCGCGCGCGAACAGCACCCTCATCTGTTCGCCGGTGGCATCCTCATCGCCTGCGGCGTAATGTACCTGCGGCTCGCTGCCTTGCTCGCCCTGTTCAACCACCAGTTGATGCTGGCCCTGAGCGTGCCTTTTCTTGTATTGTCGGGTTCGGCCGTAGTTGTGGGCTGGCTTTGGTCGCGCCGGGCCGACAAAAGCACTGAGGACGTGCAGCGGGAATCCGAGCCGAAAAATCCGCTCGAGTTGCTCACCGCCATCATGTTTGCCGCGCTGTTTCTGGCCATGCTGGTCGTTACACAGCTAGCCGTTACCTATCTAGGAAGAGGGGGAATCAATGTCCTGGCAGCCATCATGGGCATCGCCGACGTCGACCCGCTCATCCTGGGACTCACCCAGTCCGCCGGTACCCTCACGCCAGTAAACGTCGCAGCCGGAGCCATTGTCATCGCCGCAGCCAGCAACAACATCGCCAAAGGGGTCTACGCCTACAGTCTGGCCGACCGCAAAACAGGCACCGCAAGCCTGCTTCTCCTCGTCGGCCTCGCCACCGCCGGCCTCATTCCCCTGTTCTGGCTCATGTAACGGCGTCAGTCCAACTGCCAGCAGGAGCTGATCGCAGTCCCCGGCTGCAGCATGGCCAGCATAGGGCAAAGTTGCTCCTCCGCCATGCGAACCGCCCGCTCCACCATCTCCCCATCCACGCCCTCGCCGCGCAGGCGATAGAGCAGTTCTATAGCCGTAATCACCGTCGGATGATTCTGCCGGCGCTCAGCCCGGGCTTCCACTTCCAGCCACTCAAGCCTGGCTCCCATCTTCCGGCAGAGCACCAGATTCAGCGTATTGCCGGCGCAAGCCGCCAAGCTCCAGCAGCACCTCCAGCGGCGTAGGAGCCTTGTCCGCTTCGGCAGGGTAATCCATAGGCAATACAGTGCCCCGGATATGAACGTCAATACGCATATCGCCAAGGTGAACAGCGCGGACAGTTAAGTCAGTGCGCATGGTGCGCCTTTCCAGGGGAAGATCCAGACTACCAGTGAAACTGGCTTGCACGGCCTGCGGAAATTGCGCAATTTCTGACGAATCGTCCACAACGGCAAGAGTCAGGCAAATGCTCCATATTGCTCAGACCGGGCCCGCGCGCCCGCCTAAAGTCAGAAACGTAAGGATAGTTAGTGAACAACCCCCGACCTCGTGAGGGCGATTCAAGTACGGATACAAAATCCTTAGGTTGGCTGCTGCGGCCGGGTCTTTCTTGACGGCGTGCAGAGCATCCAACGCAATCCAGGAACCGCGGACACCTTAAGGGGGGTCATATATGCGTGGAATCAAAACTCTAATCGGCACCACAATGTTGCTCGCAGGCATGGCCTTCGCGCACGTTGCCCAGGCACAGGTCTATGTCAACATCGGCGTTCAGCCCGTCTGCTCCTATGGCTATTACGACTACGCGCCCTACGCGTGCGCTCCTATGGGCTTTTACGGCTCTGGATACTTCTACAACGGCATCTTTCTGGGCATGGGCCCGTGGGCCGGTTGGGGCTATGGCCACGGCTGGGGCGGACACAGGTTCAGGAATGAAGGCGGCGGCAACTACCACGGCGGCGGCGGTATGGCTGCCAATCGTAGCCACTACAACGGCGGCGGCGGACAGGCTCGCGGCAATGCGGGTGCCCGTCCAAACCCAGGCCGTTCCGGCGGCGCTCCCCAGGGTTCAGCCCCGCACGGCAACTCCGGTGGCGGTGGGCATCAGACTGGCGGAGGCGGAGGCGGTCATGAAAACAATGGTGGTGGCGGTGGTGGTGGGCATGAAGGCGGCGGCGGAAGGCGCTAGCCAGTTGCTGCATTACCGGCAGCATTCCAACGCAAAGCGGCGGAGCCAATCAGCTCCGCCGTTCTGCGTCTGCAGCCAAAAGCAGGCCATTTCCCCGCCCAGAAACATCAAAAACTAGAATGATTTTCACGTTGCTGAATTTAAATAACTTAGCCGCCATTTTAACTGCAGATAATTACGACCCTTTGGCGCACAATCAAAATAGATGACAAAAGCCAGCCGGTCACGCTATCCCCTTCCCCACCCCCTCCCTCCCTCCCTCCCATCCCCCCTCCCCTATCCTCCCAACTTGCCATTCAGCGCAGCATTATAGCTATGA
>CAIKND010000052.1 GCA_903828675.1 uncultured Acidobacteriaceae bacterium | reverse complement strand
CGTTTGCGAATCGTCTGCCGAAGCACCATAAACCGCCCTCTCTTCGTCTTCCCGCAGATATGCTTGAAGCCGAGGAAATCGAAGGTCTCCGGCTTGCCCATACCAAGCCGCTTTCGGTTGGCCGCCGCATGGCGTCCGAACTCGAAGAGCCGCGTCTTCTCCGGGTGCAATTCCAGTTGGAACTTCTGCATTCTTTCCTTCAGTTCCGCCCAGAACCTTTCGGCATCGTCCTTGAACTCGAATCCAACCAGAGCGTCGTCAGCGTAACGCACCACGATTACATCGCCGTGCGCACACTTCTTACGCCATGCCTGGACCCAGAGATCGAAGACGTAGTGGAGGTAGATATTCGCCAGCAGCGGCGATGCACTGCCACCCTGCGGCGAGCCTGCCTCCGCGAACGTTCGCACTCCCTTTTCCAGCACGCCCGCGTTCAGCCATTTCTGGATGAGCCGCACGACGCGCCGGTCCGCTATCCGATGCTGGAGAAACCGGACCAGCCACTCGTGCGACAGCCGGTCGAAAAAGCTGCGCACGTCCAGGTCCAGCACCCAGTTCACACGTCGCTCATGGAGTCCACAGAACAGGGCGTCCAGCGCTTTATGCTGGCTGCGTCCTGGGCGGAACCCATAAGAGAAGCCGAGGAAGTCGGTTTCGTAGATTTCATTCAGTACTTCCACCGTCGCTCTTTGGACAAGCTTGTCCTCAAGCGCCGTGACGCCGAGCGGTCGCTGCCGCCCGTCCGCCTTCGGGATGTACACCCTACGCACCGGCTTGGCCCGGTACGCTCCGCGCTTCAGTCTATGGGAAAGGTTCTGGAGATTCTCCTCAAGAGCCTCGCCGTAGTGCCGCCACGTCTCCCCGTCCACGCCGGCTGCCGCGTGCCTCTTCAACTGCGAGTAAGCAAACCGCAGGGTGTCGATCCGGTAGATGTGATGCATCAGAGCGGTGAACTTTACATCCTTGTTCGATTTTGCCGTTTGTCGTACCTGCGCCAGCTCGCTTGGCGCGTCTACCCGGCTCTGAGTCCGGAACGCGTTTTGCTGGCCCAGATTCCCCTTGGCCAGACCCCTTCCCTCCATCTCCTCCGCCACCGGTACTCTGGTTTTGTTCGGAGACTTCCCCGGTACTATGGGTCTGTCCGACTTCCCGTGTTCGTTCATCATCGGATTCCGTCCTTGGACTTCCCGATACGTCCCGAGAGCACTGGCTGCCTTCGGGAGAACCCGGGATCTCTCAACTTCCGTGCAAGATATGTCCCTACGTGCCAGGGTCACAGACCGCGCAGGACCCCGGCCCAGCTAGCAATGGCGCTGGACCGGATATTGCCTTCCGCGTTGTGTCAGGGCGTCGGCGTCCTGAAGTTAGGGGTATTTCGCGGCTCAATTGCCTGGCCCGTAGTTCCTCCTGTCTACGCTTCGTATCTGGCCTTACGACCATGCCCGCAAGACTCGGAGCCGGTGTGGCTTGCTAGGCCTTCACCGTACGACTCTTTCATTCGCTACATCTTGCCGGTTAGGTGCGGTCGGCATGTGTCCCTTGAAGTCAGTTGCTACTGCCCTCAAAGAGCACGGTGCTTACGCACCGGGTTGACGCTACGACACTCCACCCCCAGCGGGGTGCTGACGAGCAACTTGCGGTTGCTATATAGCAACCTGAATAGAATGAGAAGGCTACAGCCAGAAACCGCAAAATATAAGGCGTTTACAGGTTTACGCAGGTAAACGTGTTGAAAACAAGCGACTAAAGGTAAAACTCATGGAATCGCAGTTGCTATATGGCAACCTTGCGGCTGACGTGCGTTAACGTGTTGAAAGCAAAGGATCGAGGCGGAATGGGCTTCCCGGCGCGCTCACGCGCGGTAGCCTCCGCTCCGGTCGTCCGTAAAGGGTCTCCGCTTCGCTCCGATGAACGCGCCAAAGAACGGCGCGCCCTTGACTGACGCCTCCGCTGCGGCTGTTTTTCAGCTATGAGAAGAATGTCTTCTTCTCATGTTCCAAACATGAGAGAGCGACTGCGGCAAGCCGGAAGCGCATCGGCGGGGCCAGCGGCGCGGAGTTGAGCGTAGACACCATCCCTAAGCCTGACGGCTTAGCGTGGCCGGTTCCCGGCGCGGCATCGAACCAAAATCAAGCAGAGATCGAACAAAGGCCGGATGCTGTCCGGCCTTGTTCGTGGAGGGTTTGAGGTCTGATCGAGGGGCGGTCATGTGCGCTCAGCGGTAGGCTTCGCGGCGGTGCTTGACGGCCAGGACAAGGATGGAGTCGCCGAGGTCGTGGAAGCGAACGCGGTAGTCGCCGACGCGCAGCCGGAACTCAGGAGGTTCGACATCCTGAAGGCGCTTGACGTCGCCTTCGCCGGTGTCGATATAGCGGGCCAGGGCGTGCAGGATGCGGAGCGCTGTGTCCTTGTCGATGGCGCGGAGGTCGGCCTTGGCCTGGTCGGTCCAGGCGATCTTCCTGGACATGTCTACTGGCCCGGCGCTTGGGGTTCGAGCGGGGTGCGGCCCATGCGCTCAAAGTCTTCGCCGGTCAGGCCGAACTCGGCGAGCACGTCCTCATTGGAGATGGGCTCGTTGTCCTTGAGCCAGACCTTGGAGGCGGCGGCGGCGCGGGTCTCTTCGTCGCTAATGAGTTCGTCCTCGTAGGGTGCGTTGGCGAGACTGCGGGCGAGCGGATCGGCCACGATCCTCAACATGCTGATGACGGCGGCGACCTGGCCGGGGGCCATCGAGTCGATCAGTTCGTGGGCCTGCTGCTTCGGGTTGTTTGCGGCGGATGCCATGGGAAAAATCCTTATTTACCAGGTTATCGTTCAGCGGACCAGCGACGGGCTTCCTGCTGCAGAATCATCGAATCGAGGACCTGCTGGACGACCTTCTTGGACTCCGGGTCGAAGCGGGAGACGGCCTCAAACTGAAGCTTGAGAGACGCATCCGGCCCACGTTCATCCCTGGCAAAAAGTAGCTCATCCGCGCTCACGCCAAGAGCGACAGCGAGACTGCGGACGACATCGAGGGTAGGCTGCGAGCTTCCGGCCTCATAGCGTCGAATCTGGGCCACATGGACGCCGATCCTCTCGGCGAGCTGCTGCTGGGTCATGCCCTTTTGCTTGCGCAAGGCGACCACGTGTTCGGGGAAGTTGACGGCCCACTGATGGTTGATCGGCACGAGTACAGGGTAAGCCAGCATGGAAACCTCGCAGCAAATCCGTTGACCTAAGTATCGCCTATAAGCTATATAAAAGCTAGCTCATATTCCTCTTGACAGGTTTTCAGGCGGAGGGCGGAAGCGGAGGGCAAGCGGATGGCCAGAATCCCAGAGGCAGAAGTGGAGCGGTTGAAGCGGGAAATCTCAGTCCAGCGGCTGGCCGAGGCGCGAGGAATCAAGCTGACGCGGCAGGGCGCGGACCTTGTAGGCAAGTGCCCGTTTCATGACGACCGGACGCCTTCGCTGGTCATCTCGCCGGGGAAGAATCTCTGGCACTGCCTGGGAGCCTGCAACGTGGGCGGCGACGTGATCGAGTGGGTGATGCGGGCCGAGGGCGTGAGCTTCCGCCACGCGGTCGAGATGCTCCGGCAGGACCATCTCCCCTCAGCAGCCGAGCCCATCCAGCCGGTCAAAACATGCACGGTGCGGAAACTGCCCGCGCCGGTGACGGCGGCGGCCGAGGACGGCAAGCTGTTGCGGGAGATCGTTGGTTTTTACCAGGAGACGCTGCACGAATCTCCGGAGGCGATGCGGTATCTGGAGTCGCGGGGGTTGCACTCATCCGAGATGGTCGAGCAGTTCCGTCTGGGCTTCGCCAACCGGACGCTGGGCTACCGGCTGGAGGCGAAGAACCGCGCCGGCGGGGCGGCGATCCGGGGCCGGTTGCAGGAACTTGGCATCCTGCGCGACAGCGGCCACGAACACTTCAACGGCTCGCTGGTTATCCCGGTCCTGAATCCAGCCGGTGACGTGATGGGGATGTACGGGCGCAAGATCACGCCGAACCTGCGCGAAGGAACGCCGCTGCACTTGTATCTGAAAGGCGAGCACTGCGGGGTGTGGAATGAAGAGGCGTTGATCGCTTCCAAGGAAATCATCCTGTGCGAAGCGTTGATCGACGCCTTGACCTTTTGGGCGGCGGGCTTCCGCAACGTGACGGCCAGCTATGGCGTGAACGGCTTCACGGCCGACCATCGGGCGGCCTTCGAAAAGCACGGCACGGAGCGGGTTTACATCGCCTACGACCGGGACGAGGCGGGCGACCGCTCCGCGGTTCAACTCTCGGAAGAGTTGATGCGCATGGGGATCGAATGCTTCCGCGTGGAGTTCCCCAAGGGCATGGACGCGAACGCCTACGCGCTGAAGGTAACGCCGGCGGCCAAGAGCCTGGGCGTGTTGCTAAATCGTGCGGCATGGCTGGGAAAAGGCCAGCGTCCGGCAGTGAGTGCCGTGGCGCCGGTGATGGCCCCAGAGCCAATCATCGAGCCGGAGTTCGAACCACTGCCAGCAGAAGCAAAAGCAGCAGCTAAGGAAAAAACCATCATGGAAGAAACGCCGGAGCCGGAGCCAATTGCGGCGACCATGCCGACAGAAGCGCCCACCGTTGCCGTGCCGACAGAAGAGGTTTTTCCCTTAGCCGCTGTTCCTGTGCCAACTGCTCCCCAGGTCGATGTGGCGGTGGAGATGCGCGGCGATGACGTGGTGTTGAAGTTCGGCGACCGGGAGTATCGTGTGCGCGGCCTCAGGAAGAACACGAGCGCGGAGCTTCTTCGCGTGAATCTTCGCGTGATGGGCGTCAACGCTCATGGCGACGTGGCCTTGCATGTGGACACGCTGGAGTTGAACGCCTCAAGGCAGCGCATGGCCTTTATCAAGCAAGCCGCCGAGGAGTTGGGCATCAAGGAAGAGATCATCCGGCGCGATGTGGGCAAGGTGCTCATGAAGCTGGAGGAGGTGCGCGACGCGCAGCTTGCCGAGGCTCTTGCACCGAAGGAGCCGGAAATCAAGCTGACCGAGGACGAGCGGTCCGAGGCGCTGGCGCTGTTGCGCGATCCACGCTTGCTCGACCGCATCGTCGAGGACTTCGCCCGGTGCGGCGTTGTGGGTGAGGAGACCAACAAACTGGTCAGCTATCTGGGCGTGGTCTCGCGGCACCTGGACGCGCCGCTGGCGGTGATCGTGCAATCGTCATCGGCGGCGGGCAAGAGTTCGCTCATGGATGCCGTGCTGGCCTTCGTGCCGGAGGAGCAGCGGGTCCAATACTCCGCGATGACCGGCCAATCGCTCTTCTACATGGGCGAGAGCGATCTCCAGCACAAGGTGCTGGCCATCGTCGAGGAAGCCGGCGCGCAGCGGGCCTCCTACGCGTTGAAGCTGTTGCAGTCGGAAGGTGAACTGACCATCGCATCGACCGGCAAGGACCCGGCGACAGGCCGCCTGCTGACGCATCAATACCGCGTCAAAGGCCCGGTGATGATCTTCCTGACCACCACGGCGATCGACATCGACGAGGAACTGCTGAACCGCTGCCTGGTCCTGACGGTGAATGAGGAGCGGGCGCAGACACAGGCCATCCATCGGATACAGCGCGAGTCGCAGACCATCGAGGGCCTGTTGCGCAAGCGCGACCGTGACGAACTGCTGCGCCTGCATCGCAACGCGCAGCGGCTGCTGAAGCCTGTCTCGGTTGTGAATCCCTACGCGCCAGGCTTGACGTTCTTGGACGGCCAGACACGAACCAGGCGCGACCACACGAAGTATCTGACGCTGATCCGCACCATCGCTCTGCTGCATCAGCATCAACGAGCGCGGCAGACGGTCGAGCACCATGGCCGGACCATCGAGTACATCGAAGTGGCGCTCGACGACATCGCGGTCGCCAACCGGCTCACGGCGGAGGTTCTGGGCCGTTCGCTCGACGAACTGCCGCCGCAGACCAGGCGTCTGTTGCTCCTGGTCGATGCGATGGTCGCGGCGGAGTGCAAGCGGCAGCGGATCGAGCGGGCCGACTACCGCTTCTCGCGCCGTGAAGTCCGAGCCGTCACCGGCTGGGGCGACACGCAACTGCGCCTGCATCTGGGCAGGCTGGAGGAGTTGGAATATCTGCTGGCGCATCGCGGCGGGCGCGGCCAGAGCTTCGTTTACGAGCTTGCCTTCGCTATCGAGGGCGACGGTTGCAAGCCAGTGATGGCGGGGCTGATCGACGTGGAGAAGCTGGGAGGTTACAAGTACGACGGCAACTTCGCGGGGGTAAAGGACAGGTTGGCGGGGCTGGAGAACAAGAACGCGGGCTTAAAGCGGGGCCAAAACGGAGTGGTAGCGGGGGGATCGCGGGGCGATGAATCTCCAGTATCCATCGGGGTTAGAGGCTCTTTTTATGAAGATGAGCCAAAAAACACTGTTGGGGAAGAGATGGAAGAAGATGCCGTTGTAGCCGGGCTCCATCATAACAATGGCAGCAAGAAACGAGGCCAGTGATGGCCCGCGTAGAGAAGCGCAAAGCCCCGGCCCCGGTCCAAACGCCGCTCGAAGCGCTGATGCGCGAGCACTTGAAAGCTCTTCAGGTCCAAAACTACTCCGAGTACACCGTGCGGGGCCGCGCCGGTCACATCGGCTTCTTCCTTGCATGGCTTGCCGAACGCGGCATCACCGAGCCGGTGGAGGTCACGCGGCCCGTGCTGGAACGCTATCAGCGGCATCTGTTCCACTACCGCAAGGCCAACGGCGAGCCGTTGAGCTTCCGTTCGCAGCACGCCCGGCTTGTGCCCTTGCGCGTGTGGTTCCGGTGGATGACCAGGCAGAATCACATCCTACATAACCCGGCTTCGGAGATCGAGCTGCCGCGACTCGGCCGCGCCCTGCCGAAAAACATCTTCTCGGCCGCCGAGGTCGAGCGGGTGATGATGCAGCCCGACATCGAGGAGCCCATCGGGTTGCGCGACCGGGCGCTGCTCGAAGTCTTGTACTCGACCGGAATGCGCCGTCTGGAACTGGTCCGGCTGAAGCTCTACGACCTGTCGCTCGACCGTGGCCTGATCCTCATCAACCAGGGCAAAGGCAAGAAGGACCGCTATGTCCCTATCGGAGAGCGGGCCATCCAGTGGCTCGCGAAATACATCCGGGAAGGCCGTCCCCAGCTCGCATCCGAGCCCGACGACATGACCGTGTTCCTCACCGCCCAGGGCGAGCCGTTCAGCCGCGATCATCTGAGCTTCGCGGTCAAGGAGCGCATCGACGCCGCAGAGCTGGGCAAGACCGGATCCTGCCACCTGTTCCGCCACACCATGGCCACGTTGATGCACGAGAACGGGGCCGACATCCGCTACATCCAGCAAATGCTTGGCCACGAGGACTTGAAGACCACACAGATCTATACCCAGGTGGCCATCCGCACGTTGCAGCAGATCCACGCCGCCACGCATCCTGCAGAGTTGCACGACGGGCCGCAGGCAGCGCGTCTGCCGGCGGAGCGGGCGGGCCTGATGGCCTCTCTCCAAGCCGACGACAAGGACGACAAAGAGCCGGGCAGCTAAGGGAAAAAGGCCAGGATGTTCTTCTCTTAGCTGCTGCTTTTAGCCATCCAATCGAGCCCGCAATCGCCCGCTGATCGCCGGCACAATCCAATGCGGAATCGGCTCCTCTTCGCCACCCTTGAAGCCGTACAATCGGAGCCAGTGAACCTGGCCCTCCAGACCGCTCTTCAAGAGCATCTTCCGCTTGCCGCAAGCCCGCAGCTAGCCGAAAACTCGCGTCTGGGCTTCGCAACTGATGCCAGCACGTTGCG
>CAIKND010000051.1 GCA_903828675.1 uncultured Acidobacteriaceae bacterium | reverse complement strand
TCGACGCCATCCTGCTTCAGTTCCCAATGCAATTGGAAGAGGGCCTCGATAGCGCCGTCAAAGTCGGCGTCGATGGCGACCCACTTCGAGCGCTGCGTCTCCGGGTTGATGGCATAGAGGTTGATGGTGATGTCGCCGTTCAGGTGCATGCGCACCACGTCGGCGTCGAGAGGTTTTGGCTTCTTGGTCTGCCAGTCCCGCGCCAGGTAGTACGGAACCGAACCGTTGGGCAGGGGATGAGCAGCCTGCATCCCGTAGGCGCGCCGGTTGACGAAGAGCTTGATGAACCGGTCTGCCGTCTCGCGGCTTACACAGAAGGTCGTATACATGGATCTCGCTCCTTCCTGAAGTTCTGTGTTTGTACCCCGGTTCCAGAACTCGGTCAAATCGGTGGCGTGCCGGCTGGATGGCTGTTTGCGGGTGAGAAAAAGAAGGCCCGGAGGGAGCTGCCGGGCCATCAGAGCAGCGACGAGGTTGGGCAGGACGAGGTCCTTCAGAATTGGTGGGCGAAGCGCAGCCGACTGTGTTTGACGACAGGCGCGGGTTTGCGGTTGGTGGCGAAGGTGTTGGGTTCGGTGCGGAGGCCGGGAAAGGCGGCGGCCTCGGCCAGTGCGTAACGGGTTGCGAGCGAGCGAATACGGCCAGCGGATAGGCGCATGAGATTCCTCCAGGTTGTGATTGGGATTTGTTGGGTGGGTGGTGTACGACAGGGTGAGGCGGTTAGGCGACTGCCAACTGCAACTGGGAGAGCAGCAGGCCGGGTTGCTCGACGAAGCTGAACAACTTGTATTCGGAGAAGACCCGGTCGAAGAGTTCGGAGGTGAACCGGTCTTCGCAACCCTCGAACGAGAGCATGTACCAGTCGTCGCGCTGCCGGTCGAAGACGTAGATCGCGCCGGATGCGTTGTTATCGGGAACCATCTGCAGGAGCATGACACCCTTGCGGGTCTGAATCCAGCGGGTGGCGACCGCCTCTCCGAGTTCGAGGAACGCTTGGACGGTCTGTTGGATTGTGTTGGCGGCGCTGTCGCGCCAGTTGAACAGCTTATAGACGGACATCTTTCCTAGGCTGCGGGACATATAACTCTCCTCTCTTTGAGAATTGGGTTGGACGGGTTGGGGGTTAGCGCGGCCTGACAGGCAGCGCCAGATACCAGGTTCTTGCCAGTGAAGCGAACAGGGATACGAAGAGCAGGACGATCCCGGTAAGCCAGATTGGGTGATGGACGGAGACGTGACAGAGCGTTCCGCCAAAGGCGATAACGGCCCAAGAATCGAGCACGGTGAGCAGGATGCTGATTGCCACACGCGCCGTGTTGCACGGGAACAGAGAAGGCTCGGCTACGGCGGACGGAGATGCAATCGACGGTGATTCGGGCATAGCGATCCTTTCCGAAGGAACTTGCCTTCGATGGGTGGAGTGAATTGTAAGCTGGCTTCTGGGAACCTGGGCAGGATGAATCGGGGGCTGGATTTTTACTACAGACAGGTCAACCTTGGACTTCGATCGACTTGTTCCAGAAGTTTGAAACGGCGTTCAAAGTTGCCGTAGAAAAAAGGAAGGAATTCCTGGCCAGTCATCGACTCACATGCGCTTCGCCTGGTCATCTTTTCCCTTCTCACAGCACTCACTTCCAACCACCACCAAAAACATCGACAAACAAGGGGATAGTCAGAATGCATCTTCCTGATCCGGCGCAAGATGTGACCCTGTGGATCAGTTCAATAGGAAGGTAAACGGAAGACAATCGGAATTCAATCGGTATTCAATGCCGAATCAGTAGCAATTGACGCACCAAAGACGGCCAGCCGACGGCCACCTTCAGAAGACAGGCCCTCTTATCCAAAGAGAAACTCGCGGAAGGTGACGACATCGTTGGCCGATGTGTTGGTGAGGACGTTGGTCGAAAGCAGGCTGGAACGAAATGCCCGGCTCAAAGCGAGGCCGATTCGT
>CAIKND010000050.1 GCA_903828675.1 uncultured Acidobacteriaceae bacterium | reverse complement strand
CTTGCTCCACAGCGCGTCCGACACTGTCCAAGATTTAATCTGTGCCATCTTGGACCGTATCTTCGCGCCGATCCGGTCTCCGCGCACAAGAGAATCAGCCGAAAGAATCAAGTTAAGCATTATTTACGGATAAGCTCTTAGTAGAAGTTAGTAGTCTTTCGCTGGACAGAGACATCGCGGTAGGCGCCGGTACGGGCTGCCGCGCGGTGGGCGGCTGCAATCCGCACTGTACATCTGGGCCTGCCTCGATAAAGGCGTCGAAGAGAGTGGTATACAGGGTCTCACGCCCGGTCAACTTCGTGCGGCGCGCGCGCAGAAAGCTGAAGCGAAACGGAGAGCAGCATTCCAACTCGGCGAGCAGGGTCGGAGAAAAGAATTGCTGGGCGTCGGCCACGGCCATCAGGATAAGCGATCGCCAACTCATGCGCAGCAGATCCTTGAGCATGGCGGTTCCGTTGGGCAAGCGGTCCATGCGGTTGCCCACGTGCTGGCTGAAGTTCAGCAGTTGCAGCACCAGGCGATCCAGCTTGGCGCCCTTGCTCACGGCGCGCGTAAAGAGTGTTGCCGATCCCCGCTCGAGATCCTCGCGCACGTCCTGTAAATCGTCTCCCAGTTGCAGCAGCGTACCCCACTCGAAAGAGAATTGAATTTCCTCAGCGGTCATCCAGGGCTGTGCCAGGCAGGCATCGGCCACCACGGAGGTTCCGCCCTTTGCGCAACTGATTCGCAACAGGTCCAGATTATCGCCACACTCATCCTGGCAGCCGATCCTCCTGAGTTGCGCGATACTCTCCTCCTGGGCGCGATGAATCGCGAGCAGGCAGTCGTAAACCTGCGGGTACATCGGGCGGGGATATTGCTCTTCGATAAGCCAGACAAGCTTCCAGATGGCGGATTCGCGGCAGTTGCAGGCTGCCGGCCCTTGCCCGCGCAGGCGTCGCCTGAAGCGATCGCTAAAGTGCAATTTCTCCACATTGGACAGGCCGGGGTTGTCGAGATGGTTGTCGCTGTAAGGGTAGAGCAGGCTATAGGCCAGAATCGCTGGCGTCAATTCCATTGGCCGATTCAATAGCGATTGCAGGCCGCATGCCGTCCAGGCATTGCGGCAGGCCTGGACGGTGTCGGCCATGCTCAGTGACGCGTCGAAGCTTCGTGCCCAGCGTGCCAACTGTGTGGCAACAGGCAAAAAGGTCTCGGTTAGCAGATGCACGGCTGCTGGCTCCAGGCCCAACGCGATGGTGGCAAAAGGAGGAAAGACGTCCACAATCCGTTGCTGTACGCGAAGCCGCTCGTATGCGGTGCGCGGAATCTGCCTGGCCTCGCGTTTAACTCGGTGCAGAGCCTCGTCGTATGCTTTCTCGCGCGTGCGATGCTCAGTCCGGGAATAGCGCGGACCGGCAACACCCGAGCCGGAAGAGCACCTGTTCCACACTCCGGCAGTCTCGGCAACCTGAGCCTCGACTGAAGTCCAACTGTGGCAATGTTCCATCTTGCTCATGGATTACGAAATGCTGCGCCGATGAGTTCCATAAGCACGTCAGCAGTGAGAGATTTCCAGGAACTCTCGTCCGGGATGGGCCATTCGACGCACCATGGATTGATAATTCCTCTATGCCGATCAAGGCGGGAGGTACGCCCATGGAACTGGAATACTTCGTTGTGGATGTTTTTACAGAGAGGGTGCTCGAAGGCAATCCGCTGGCGGTAGTCATGAATCCCGGCTGGCTGACAACCGGGCAGATGCAGGCAATTGCCCGCGAGTTCAACTTGTCCGAGACCTCTTTCATTGAGCGGCGCGCGGCCGCTGTGGAGCTGGCCGAGGGCGTGCGGGTGAGGATTTTCACCACCCAGGAGGAGTTGAACTTTGCGGGCCATCCCACCCTCGGTACGGCGAGCGTGCTCAAGCAGCACACACCGGATACTGTGGAAGGAGATACCGTGACGTTGGCCTTGAATGTAGGTGCGGTGCCGGTGCGCTTTTCAGGGCCAGAACTCCATGGGGAGATGATCCAGCGGGACGCCGTGTTTGGCGAGGAGTTGGAGGCAGCGGAGGTGGCGCGGCTCATCGGGCTCACTCTTAACGACTTGGACCTGGAACTGCCGCCTCAGGTAGTTTCCACTGGAACCGCCTTCGCCATTGTTGTTTTGCGCTCGGCTGAGGCACTTGCCCGGCTGAGGGTCAGCCAGCAGGAAGCAACGCAGTGGCTGCGGGCGCGAGGGGCACGCTGGTTTTACATCCTTGGCCCCGCGGAGACCCAAATCAGCGGTGAGATGCCCGCATGGCGCGCCCGTATGCAGTTCCACGGTGGAGAGGATCCGGCAACGGGGTCTGCGGCCGGCTGTGCAATCAGCTATCTCGTGGGCCGTGGCGCTGTCGCGTCCGGTGTTCAGATTCACGTTCGTCAGGGCGTCGAGATAGGCCGCCCGAGCGATCTTTTCCTTTCTGCGCGCCGGGAATCTTCGAGGGTTACGGATGTGAGGGTGGCGGGCAGCACCGTTTTTGTAGCAAACGGACATCTTTTCCTGCCGTGATGCACATGCTTTCAACAGGCGTTCAACATGGCAAGTAGCGGCAAGTGTTCACCCTAGCCATTTTCAAGTTGTTTCAGTCGGATTTTCATCCGTTGTTTCGCCTCCCTTTCTCTCTTCCCTTACCCTCCGGACGCTCGTAGTCTTGCAAAACACTGAAGGAAATTAACCAGCGGTCTACCGGTTTTTTTGTACCTCATAAATTCCCAGAATTTTCACTGCGAACGAAGGCTGGCTTGGCGCGGATCGCAACCTGTTTGCCGTTTCGCGTGAGTGCCGCGCCCGCATGGGGTGTGTGCATCCGCGCTAGGCGTACAGCTGCACGTATCCAGATTAAGCGATTGGAAGGCAATGGCCGCCTCGTTCGCCGTTACCGGGCCCGGACACACTGAACGCTAACCCGCCACCAGAGCGGGAGAGGTGAAGTGTTGCCGGGCAAACAACGTAAGTAAAGACGAAATCAGCCTTAAGGAGCGTAATCCCCCATCATGCGGCCAAAGAAAGTAATACTCTGCGTAGACGACAACGAACAGGAACTATCGGTACTGAGTTTCATGTTGGCGACAAATGGATACCGGGTAGTTTCAGCCTGCAATGGGCAGGAGGCCATCGGCATCTTCGCCGGGATGCAGGTGGACCTGGTACTGGCGGACTTCGCCATGCCGCAGATGAATGGGGATCAGCTTGTGAACCGGTTGAAGCAGATTGCGGGGCATGTGCCGATGATCCTGCTGGGCGACCCGCAAAAAATGGCCGGGGAGATCCACGCGGCCGATGCGCTGCTCGCCAAAAAGAACTGCTCGCCCCAGGAACTGCTGGAACGCATCAAGGTGATGAGCGCCCGCAAGCGCGGGCCGCGCAAGGGTGCGCTGCGACAGGCGCCGATGGTAGAGCTCGCCGCCGCGTCGTAAGGCGCCTGCGGCTTCCCCATAGAGCATTTTGGCTTCTACTGTAGACTCCCGTGCCCCCTCCTTTCCGTTTTTTTCTGCGGAAAGGGTGCGATACCCATAATATTCATGTCTGCACTATTTCCAAAATGCTCTGGCGTTCAGCCCTCAGCCACAAACCCCAAGTCAAGCGGGCAGTTCGGTGGCGCTGCAATAGATCGGGGGTAGCTACAACCCTGCCGATATTTGCCTTAGCAGCAATCTCCCCTTGACGACTGTCCACAGGCATCTTCATACTCGCCACTTATGCTGAATCTGGCGTAATGTAGTTACGGCCAACGGGAGTTGGCATTTATGGACCTCATTGTTATTCGCCTTCTTTTTATGGCCCTGCTTGCCGGGGTCTGCTATTTCTTACATCCCTTCGGTATCCAGACAGGATGGGTGGGCGCGGTAGCGGGAGCATCCGCGGCTGGCGCGGTAATTGTTTTCGAACTGCGGGTCCGGGCGCTGAGTCTGCGACGGCTGATCGGTGCCGTCACGGGCAGCGTGTTGGGGATTTTTGGCGCAGCCTTGTTCTGTCTGGTCCTGCGCTCAGCCCCGATGGAAAGCGCGAATTCAGCGGTTCTGCAGATCTTTGTGCTGCTGCTCATGACCTATGTCGGGTTGCTGGTGGGCGCAAACAAGGGCGACCTGCTCAATCCGGCGGCGCTCGGCACCGTCTTTTCGGGAGATAAACCCTCGCGGCGCAGCGCCAAGGTGCTGGACACGAGCGTTATCATCGATGGCCGTATCGCCGACATAGCAGAAGCTGGCTTCATTGACGGCACCATCGTCGTGCCCGAGTTCGTGTTGAGAGAGTTGCAGACCGTCGCCGACTCGACCGATGGATCGAAGCGGCAGCGAGGACGTCGCGGACTCGATATGCTCCAGCGGATGCAGTCAAATGCCGCCATCCAGGTACAGATCGTTCCTGACGACTTTCCCTCGATTCGAGAGGTAGACCTGAAGCTGCTGGAATTGGCCAAAAAGTGGGAGGCAAAGGTGGTCACCAACGACTTCAACCTGAACAAAGTGGCCCACCTGCATCACGTGGAAGTGCTTAACATTAACGACCTGGCCAATGCGCTCAAGCCCGTTGTTCTCCCCGGAGAGAAGATGCATGTACTCATCCTGAAGGAAGGCAAGGAGTACAACCAGGGAGTCGGATATCTGGACGACGGCACCATGGTAGTCGTGGATCACGCCCGGAAGTTGATCAGCAAAAGCGTGGATATATCGGTGACTAGCGTGCTGCAGACTGCCAGCGGGAAGATGATCTTCGGCAAGCTCGACGACAACTTAAGGAACGGCGACGGTGTCTGAGGGCTACACGCGGGATGAACCAGTTGCAATTCACCTTTAGCTGTCCCTGGAGGAAGTGTCCCAGGCATGGCGACTGCGTAGTATGCCGAAAATTTCATCTGACCTCGAAGCGTCCAGGACCACCGCGTTGCGAAAGAAAGCCCGGCTTGATCCAAAGGCTGTTGGCCTTGGTCTCGTTGCGGAGAGCGTAGTCAAAGGCATCTTAGCCAGAATAAAAGGGGGCTTCCAGCCTGAGTGTTGAGGAGAACGCCGCGGGCGCCCTGGCAGGCTGCGTAGAGACTTGAGTCGGAGGGAGGCGCGGGTTTTAACCCCCGCATAAAGCCAGCGGAATCGATCGGGCCTTTAGGCCCGGCGGAAAGATCTTCCAGCTTCTCGCGCGCGATCAGGCCCTCTTCCGCATCCCGCTAGGGCTTGTTCTCGGCGACTCCCCATTTCTGAAAATCATCCACAATCCTCGGCAACAATTCCTTTGCAGCCCCAATATCTTTGCTGGCCGCTAAACGTACCCCTTTGATCTGCTCCGCCAGACCGCGCCCATAAAGCGACGAGGCCATCTTGGGGCTGATCGCCAGCGCGGCGTTGTAGTCGGCGATTGCCGCATCGGCGTTCTTCAATTTCAGGTAGACAAAACCGCGGCTGTCGATTGTGTTCGCGTCCTTTGGGCTCAAAGCGAGCGCCTTGTTGCAATCTTCGAGCGCCAGTTGGAGCTTGCCTATGATGGCGCGGTCAAAGCAACGGCCATTGAACGCAGCGGCGTAGTTTGGCCGCAGTGCTATTACCTGCCCGTAGTCCTCGATGGCCCGTTCAAATTCATCCTTGGAGTCGTAAGAAGTGGCCCTGTTGTTGAACGCGCCCACAAAGTCGGGTTTCAGCCGGATGGCCTGGCTGAAGTCCTGAATGGCCCGGTCGTAATCGCCTTTGCGCATATACGCGCGGCCCCGGTTGTTGAACGCCGCCGAGTGGCCAGGGTTGACCTTGATCGCCTGGTCATAATCCTGAATGGCGCGGTCGTATTCGCCTTTGCCGTAGTAGGACCAGCCACGGTCGTTGTAGGCATTGGCATAGCTGGGGTTCAGCCGGATGGCCTGATCGTAATCCTGGATGGCGCGATCGGCTTGCCCCTTGTCGTCGTATGCAACGCCCCTGTCAAGATACGCAACCGCATCATTCGGATCCAGACTCAGCGCTTGGTCATAGTCCTGAATGGCGCGGTCGTAATCGCCTTTCTTCCTGTAAGTTACCCCGCGATTAACGTACGCATCCTCAAATTTGGGGTTCAGCTGGAGCGCCTGATTGTAGTCCTGAAGGGCGCGTCCAAAGTCGGCCTTGTCGTCGTATGCGCTTCCCCGGCTTGAGAATGCATCGGCGAAGTTAGGGTCCAGACGGATGGATTGGTCAAAGTCCTGGATCGCGTGGTCGTAATCGCCCCTGTCGTCGTATGCGATGCCCCGGTTACGAAACGCCCTGGACAGGTTTGAGTTGGTTTCCTGCCCTGACTGGATCAGCGCCGTGCATCCGCCAATGCTCAGGTCGGGGTTGCTGTCCTTGCACCGATTCCAGTTTTCGTCTCTGGTTTGGGCAGGCAGCGTGGCGCAAGAACCAAGCAAGGTCATGAGCAGGATCAGGGACAGAGTACGCATGGTTCCCCCCCCGGGTGGCGATACCGAGATTGAAAGTTACCGGGGATTATGCGCCAGCCAGCGCCCAACATTCAACCAGTAATTCCAAACAGTACTTCACGGGCGTAATTCAATTCTCTGGGGCTTTCCTGCCGCCCCTCAGTACTTCTGCATCTTCGTGTCGATTTCGTCCGCCCACGCCAGGATTCCCCCCGCCAGATTGACCACCGTCGGGTAACCGTTTTGCGACAGGAACTCGGCGATGCGCTGCGACCGCACGCCGGAACGGCAATGGACAATGATCTCGCGATCGCGAGGAAATTCATCCAGGCGGCTAGGGACATCGTTCTGGGGAATAAGACGGCCGCCGATATTGGCGATTTGGTACTCGAAGGGCTCGCGTACATCTACGATGAATAGTTTTTCGCCTGCATCGATGCGCTGCTTCAGGTTCCTTACGCTCAGTTGCGGAATTCCGTTGGTCAAAGTCTTCTCCTCTTTCTATTCTTACCAGTTCGGTCGGGGCAATCTGGTAGCGGTCGCGCGAGGAGCCGATGCGCGTCTTCCCCACGCATACAGCGGAGAACGCTCATGCCTCCATCCAGAAGGGTGCAGAGAGGTATCTGTCCGCGGCGTCGGGCAGCACGGCTACGATCACGGCAGTTCGGCCCGCAGCGGCTTCTTCGCGGGCAATCAACACCGATGCGTGAACAGCTGCGGCGGCCGAGATGCCGGCCAGCACGCCTTCGTCGCGCGCCAACCGACGGGCCATTTCGTAAGCAGCCTCGGTTGTCACTTCCATTGAGCGGCTCGCCAGGTGCGGGTTATAAATGGCCGGCACAATCGAGTTGTCACGGTGGTTGAGCCCTTCAATGCCATGCCGCGAAGAATCGGGCCGAATGCTCACCGTTTGGATAGTCGGATTCATCTCCTTGAGGCGGCGCGCTGTGCCCATAAAAGTACCCGTGGTTCCCAGACCGGCCACAAAGTGGGTGACCAAGCCTCCTGACTGTTGCCAGATCTCCGGCCCCGTGGTCTGGTAGTGCGACAGCCAGTTGGCGTCGTTGGAGTATTGGTCGACGTAGCAGAAGCGCTTTGGATCGTTCCCGGCCAGTTCGCGCGCACGCAGAATGGCGCCGTCGGAGCCCTGGTCCGGGTCAGTCCAGTCGATCGTGGCCCCATAAGCGTGCAGGATACTTTTTTGCTCCGGCGAGACGCTGGACGGCATGGCCAGGTGGACCCGAAATCCCAGCGCGGCTCCCAGCATCGCGAAAGCGATACCCGTATTGCCCGTGCTGGCATCGAGCAGGATCTTGCCCGGAGTGAGCTGGCCGCGGTCCCGCGCATCACGCACCATTGCTGCGGCAGCGCGGTCTTTCACGCTGCCCCCCGGATTGCCCCATTCGGCTTTTCCCAACAGGGAAATGCCGTCTAGATCGTGGACTGGCAAGTCAAGACGTATGAGCGGCGTCTTGCCGATGCGCTCCGGAAGCGACGAGCCGGGGCGGGATGGTGCGGTATTCATCTTCATGGGAATTGCGGCCTGCTCTGCTGTTGTGCGAGATTGGAGTCAGCGAGAATGACGCTGCTGCCTCCTTAAACATCCTCGCAGATTGGAAAGCGACCATGAGCAAGAAATCCCACCATCCGAACTTCGATCAAACCATCGAGATTCTCCGCGCCCACTCCTTCAGTGTTGTACCGTTCGCTGGCGTCGCAGGTGAGGTGCCGGCAGGCAAGGACGGGCTGCTGGTAAGCAAAGATGGCGTTGGTGCGGTCCTGGTTGCCGTCGCGGACACGGCCGATCTGGCGGTGGCTCCTGGAGCCTTGGTTAGGGGAGAAGTGGCGCGACTGCTTGATCGCGGTTATCAGAAATTCATTAAGACTTCCCAATTTGAACTCCCCGCTTCGGCAACGCAATTGCAGAAGATTCATCAGTTCAGCGAGGAGCTTAAGCAGCTAACCGGCTCGATCAGCTTGTACAACGAGTCCCTGGGCACCACCAGTGACCAGTATGAATATGATCGGTTGAAGGGCAGGGAAGCCGCGCTACCAGCGCCGGCCCGCCCTTGGGATCTGTCAGGCGGGCACTGATCGCTGCGCATCACAGCGGTTCTCCAATTGCCATGCGCTGAGGCACAACTGCTAAGTGGCTTCTTTCTTAAGAAAAAGCCACCTCGCAAAGTGCTGGCAACGGTACATGAATTGGAGAACTGCTCTAAGTCCGGCGGAGCGATGAATGGAAGCCGAAGAAACGGCGGAATGCCCGGAGACTCAGCAATCAGAACGCCGCGTACGCCCGCGTTATGCCGTGGATGAAAACTCCATGATGCTGCTCCTCAGCCATGGTCTCCCGCTGGAATGCCACATCTTAGATCTCAGCCTGGACGGGTGCAAGATGCGCACCCGGGAGCCGTCTTCTCTGGGCGTTGGGCTGCGCGTCGAAGTTTCCTTCAAAGTGAACCGGGTGGCGTTCCGGTTTCTCGGCGTCATATGCTGGACCGACAGACAGCGTTGGGTCGGAATCCGTTTCCTCGAGATGTCCCCACGGCGCAAAGAGGAGTGGGCCGAAGCAATTGACGAGATCGAGGCTGCTGTCAAGGCTAAGGCGGAGAAGGAAGAAGCAGACAGGCGCGAGGTCGAGAGGCAGGCTCAGGAGCCGCTGCTGAAGCAGGCCGTCGAGCCAAAAGCAAAGACCATTCGGGAAATTTCCCGGGCTCCGGCACTGGCGCATCAGGAAAGGCGCGAGCGGCAACTGGCCCCTGCCCCACATGCCGAGACGCCAAAGGGCCTGCGCAGTCGCCGCGCTGAGGCAAGGCACGAGGTAGATACTTCCGCCATCATTTATCTGGTCAATATCGGGTCCAACCTCGATGGGCGGATTCTTGACTTAAGCCCGAACGGATGCCACATAAGGACTGTCGAGCGATTTCCGGTCGGCATTTACACCCGCGTGGAGACAGGGTTCTACCTCAATGGGCTGCCGTTCCGGCTGGGCGGCGTAATCCAGGCCATCTATGACCGCAATAATGTGGGTATCCGCTTCCTTGACATGAGCAAGCGCAGCCGCGAGCGCGTCGACGAGTTGATTGAGGAAATCGACGAGATGCGGAAAGCTGGAGAATGAGGAGGGTAGTTCCAGACGGCTTCTCGTCAGGCTTCTCCAGCTCAGACCGCTCTACAGGATACTGCGTCGCCCCGTGATCAGGTTGATGACCAGGATGATCAGCGCCACTACCAGCAGAATGTGAATGAGGCCTCCGGCTAGATGAAAACTGAAGCCGAGCAGCCATAGAACCAGCACGATCACAAAGATTGTCCAAAGCATGAGATTCCCTCTGAAACTGCATGGACGCCCGCAATCGAAAACATTGCAACGGGCGTCCATGAGTATCTTCTGTTAACTGCTAGTTGGAGGCGACTGCCTGCGCCTTTGCGCTTCTCACGGCATCCAGGAACGAATGGGCGGAACTGGGAATGGCTACTTCGCCGCGCAGAAGGCTGCCTGACGAAACCCCGGGGCCGTAGATCGCCTCTGTGGAATCGTCGTCACGGCGAATCGAAGCGCCGGTCAGAGTGAGCCCGGCAAATGCGCCGCGTGCCCGTGAGTAAGTCAGGATTTCGGTTTCAAGCCGCCAGTCAGTATTGGCGGAAGCATGGCGTCCCACTGGTCCGGCCGCTGCGGAAGCATCGGCGCCAAGCTGGAACTTGCTGGAAAGCAACTCATGCATTCCCTTGTCGTTCTGGATGATCATGACCAGGTCCACGCCCTCGACGCCGATCTGCAATCCCCAGCTTCCACCAGTAATCGCAAAAAACGCAGGTGCGCTCCAGCCCTCGGCGGTGCGGCAGGTGGCAACGCCTCTGCCATTCTCCGCGCCCAATATGAAGCCGCCCTTTAGCATGTGGGGCACCACCGCGATGCACTTCGCGTGATCCAGCACTTCCTCAGGGATGCCCTTGTCTGGAGCCGACATGATCTCGTGCAGTACGGCGCCTGCATGATCCATCCGGTCGGTTGTTGCTTCGCGATCGGTTCCCGCCCAGCCGAGACTGGTCAAACTGAGTACTGCTACGAATGTCATAAGCTTCTTCATGCAATTCACCTTTTTTCTACCCATGCGCAGCGTCAACTGCAATCCGCGCACTAAGGCGCATGAGGTACCTCCCACCCTAGTGGCGTTGCACACCCCGGTCTGAGCAATAGCGCACAAGGGAAGAACAGGCCCTGTGCACTTCTCCTGGAGAAATTTCCTCCGAAATCTTCTTCCTCTTGGCGATGTGCATTGCGGTCAGCGATTCCAGGGGCAAACCTCCAGGCACGCCATCCGTGCATTTCGGGCTTTGGCAGCGTGACGTCTCCCCGGATTGAGGCGCCGAATAAGGGGTTGAAATTTTCGAGAAAAATGAGCAAAATTGAACAGCTTGCCCATCAGCTCGCGTGCGACTTTATGCTAATATGCCGCGAGGAGTGTTTGATTAGGCGTGGTTGCTCAGACGCCTTTTTGAATGAACCGTTTACGTCTTATGTTGGTTCTCCGTTCTGAGTCGGCGGCGGTAAATGCGATTTTGATTGAAGGGTGAAGAGAGCTGAGTATTCTGGCCATGCCCTAGGTCAGCGCTGCGATGGAAGGGAGGTTTACCCATGGTGGAGTTGGAGAAACTCGCCTTTGATGCTGCGGCTTTTTTAGCGAACGCTGGTGTCGGGCGCACACTCGTCCAACTGAGGCCCAAGCAGGACTTTTTCTCCCAGGGGGAGCCGGCCGATTCTGTCTTCTACCTTCAAAAAGGCAGAGCCAGGCTTACTGTTGTTTCGCAAAACGGGAAGGAAGCAACCATCACGCTCCTTTCCGCTGGCGAATTTGTGGGAGAAGAGGCGCTGGCAGCGGTTGTGGGGCAGCGTTTGGCCACGGCCTCGGCTATCACCCCTTGCGCTGCACTCAAGATTCGGCGCGATGAGATGATTCGCGTGATGCACGAGGAGCATGCTTTTTCCGACCTGTTCCTTAAATTCCTGATCTCCAGAAGCATGCGCATCCAAGCCGATCTTATTGATCAGCTTTTCAACCCCAGCGAGAAGCGGCTGGCGAGAATTCTGCTGCTCATGGCCGAATTTGGCAAGCCCGGCGAACCGGAGCAGTACATTCCCAAAATCTCTCAGGAGACGCTGGCCGAGATGATTGGGACCACGCGTTCGCGCGTGAGCTTTTTCATGAATCGCTTTCGCAAACTGGGGTTCATTGAATACAACGGCCGCATCCGGGTTCACAAATCACTTCTCAACGTGATTCTGCTCGATCATATTTCGGATGATGAACCGGCCCGGTCGGCCACTCGCTCGCGCTAGCCCGAAGGCGTACGCGGGCGCTGCTGCAAAACTTTTGTGCGAAGCAAAACTTTTGTACGAAAGTGAACAGCTTTGCAATTCGTATGAGGTCACAATCGCTCCAACTCCCTGGAAATCTCCATGGTGGGGTGAGAGATGCCCAATACGAATACAAGGCTGCTCATAGTGGATGATGAGCCCTCAATTCGAACTTCGTTGTCGCTCGTGCTTGCCGAAATTGGGTACAGCGTGCAATGTGCCGATGATGGGTTTTCTGCCTTGGTCGAGCTACGGCTAGGTATTCCCGACTTCCTCATCTCTGATCTCAATATGCCCGGGATGTCAGGCTTTGAGTTGCTCTCGGTGGTCCGTCGCCGCTTCCCTGAAGTCCGCACTATCGCCACAAGTGGAGCCTTTTCCGGCACCGAGGTACCTTCCGGAGTTGCTGCGGATGCCTTCTACCAGAAAGGCAGCAGCATAGGTTCGCTGCTGAGGATCATGAGTGGGCTCACCCAGATGGAGCAGCGCCTTCCCCGACGTTGCAGGAAGCAGCCGATTCTCCGGTTTGAATGGAGCGGGCAAGATGCTCCCGGAACACCTCATGTGGAAATTACTTGCCCAGAGTGCCTGCGGATCTTCTCTGCGGCTCTAAGCAGTCCCATCAACGCGATAAGCACAGCCGACTGTATCCATTGCCGGGCTCCGATTCAATACGTAATCTCGAAGCCTGCCAGCCCGGTGCTGGCGCAAATATCTGTTCAGCCTTCCCGCAGGCGCAGGCATTTGCCTGTCTGCCCGCCCCAGATCTACTGCTGAAAGCAGAAAGAAAGATTGGTAAAGATGCACACCATCGCTGAATTGAACGTACTGTTACGCGTGCGGGTCGAGTTGCCGGCTGGCATGAAAATGGCGACAGATGAATTTCGCGATGGATGGAGTTTTGTGCGTACCGGAGGTGCCAGCCGCATTGAAAAGAAGATCCGCACGCGAGGATGGAGCTTCATCAAAATTGCCGATGGATCGCTGCGAAGCGGCATCGGAGATACATCGCAGCAGGCAATTGCCAACGCTCTCCGCCTGACCCTTCGCCACGTGAACTCGGACTTTGACGCTGCTGAAGTGGATCGTATTGAACTGACGCAATACCCGTGGTTCTTCCTCGCCAGGGTAATGGTCAACCCCTACCGGATTCAGCAAGGCACGGCTCCGGTTCCGCTGGAACTTGCCTCGCCCGCGCCGGTTACCCGCCGGCCAAAGCTGTTGCCGCAGAACGCTGCTGAGTTGTTTCCGCATTTCGGAAGCGCAATGCCCATGTTGAAAGAGTTGCTGGTCTTATCCCGCAGTCCGCAGACGAGGATCCAATGACAATCGTACAAATGGCGGTGATCCTGTTCATCTTTCAAAGAGCGTTGCGCGTTCCGCGTGAGCCGGCGCCAAGCCGCGCCCTCTCGCGTTGCAGTTCCCGGTAAACATCGCTCTTTGACTGCCCTAGCTCTCGCGCAATGCGCTTCAGGGCTTCCTTCTCGTCCACGCCGTTTTCGGCTTGAATGCGCGCGACCTTGTCCGCGATCTTCTCGTGCGCGGCTGCCGTGGCCTGCGCGCCGCCAGCCGTTCTTCCCTTGGCCGGGATCGCCACGAGCAGGGTGATTTCTCCCCGGATGCGGTCGCGGCCTGCCAAATCGCAGCGAGCCTCGGCCACCGTGCCCCGCAGAAATTCCTCGTGAATCTTGGTCAGCTCGCGTGCAACCACCACGCGAAGTTCCGGGCCCCATACGGACTCTAGATCGGCCAGGGTCTCTAGAATGCGGTGTGGCGCCTCGTAAAAAATCAGAGTCTGTGCCGTCTCCGCTCTCGCGGACGCATCTCCAAGTCCCTCAAGGCGCGTGCGCCTTGCCCCTGCCTTTTCAGGCAGAAATCCAAGGAATTGAAAAGCGTCTGTAGGCAACCCCGAGGCTACCAGTGCGCTCAGGGCGGCATTGGCTCCCGGAATCGGAATTACGGGTACCCCGGCTGCAATGGCCTCAGCCGCCAGCCAGGTTCCAGGATCGCTGATCCCCGGCATTCCAGCATCGGAGACGATCGCGATGCGGCCACCCCCCTTGAGTGCGTCCATCAGTTCCGTTGCCCGCTGACGCTCGTTGTGCTCGTGGCAACTGAAGGTCGGGGTGGAAATTTGAAAGTGGTTGAGCAGCTTCTTGGTTTGTCGCGTGTCTTCGCAGGCAATACGGTCCGCGCGGCGAAGCACGTCAAGCGCGCGAAGCGTTATGTCGCCTAGGTTGCCGATTGGGGTTGCGACCAGGTACAGGCCGGGGGCAAGCGGGACTTCCGGTTCGTCCGCCATGCGAGGCCTAGTCTCCGGCTTCCTGTCGCTCGATGCGGCGTTGCTCGGCAAGCAGCGACATGGAACTCATCAGGTTCTGCACACTCACAATGCCGACTACCTTGCCGCTATCCGTCACCGGAATCAGCGCAAGTCCGTGGCCGCCGGTCAGGCGGCGGATGGTAGTTCCGAGCGTATCTTCGGGCCGCGCAACCTGGAAAGCCCGCGACATCACCGACTGGATGTAGCCGTTGCCGTCGTTGCGCAGGGCGTCCACAATGCGCTGGCGCGACACGATACCCACCAGTTGCGGCCCCCGTACAACAGGGAAATCCTCCTGCAGAGAATGGACGCAGCGCACCAGTGCGTCCGCCAGCGTGTCAGAGGGCGAAAGCGTCGCAAAGTCCGTCAGCATCACTTCGCGCATCCTCACCGTATCCACAACCGACTGAAAAAATACGCCCTGGTCCTCAATCTGCGCGCCGATCATAATGAAAAAGCCGGCAAGAATCAGCCACGGATTGTGGAGCAGCATGCCCCCCAGCATGGCTGAAAGCGCCAGCACCTGGCCTATGCCCGCAGCAGCGCGTCCCATAGGCGCAAATCCATGCTTGCGGGCGAAACCGCCGCGAATCAGGCGTCCGAAGTCCAGCGGGTGAGCCGGAACCAGGTGAAGCACGCCTAGAAAAAACTGCATCCAGACCATGCTGCGCAGCAGGTAGGCGGATGTGATCAAGGGCAGATCGAAGAGGCGAACCTCGCCGCTCGCGCCTAATATTACCGTGGTCAGCATCAATGCCGTGGCCACGTTGGCGATCGGACCCGCAAGCGCGATGGCAAATTGCGCGCCGTTCTGGTTTACCTTTTCCTGGCTCTCCGGGTCGGCGTATGCAAAAAGGCCGCCAATCGGCAGCAGCAGCACGGCGCGTATGCGCAGGCCCAGCCATGCCGCAACCAGCAGCCTCGAGGTTTCGCGTACCGCAACCGCAAACACAAGGATGAGGAACAGCCCGATGCTCCGTGGCCATCCGTCGGTTGCCCCGATGCCGAGAAAAACGATGGCAAGCAACGGGAAGAAGATGTGGACCCGCATCTCCACGCCCATCCAACGGCCCAGCGGAATTGACCAGCCTCGCATAGTTCGATTGTAGTGTGTCCCACCCCATCGACGAAGACCGATTCGGCCAACGCAACCCGCAAATGCCTCTCCCGCCTCGGAAGTCGAAGCGTTTCAGATATGCTGGTTGGCGATGCGCATCATTGCAGGAATGTATCGTTCGCGCGCTCTCGAGGCTCCGGCGGGGCTGGCAACTCGCCCCACCAGCGACCGGCTGCGCGAAACGCTTTTCAACGTTCTGGCCCCTCGCATTCAAGCCGCGAGGTTTCTCGATCTCTATGCCGGTTCAGGAGCGGTCGGCCTCGAGGCCGTCAGCCGTTTGGCGGCGCAGGTCACCTTCGTCGAGCGGGCTCCGGCAGCGCTCAAAGTGCTGCGCGCTAATCTTCTCAAGCTCGGCGTCACCCAGGGATTCAAGATTCACCCAGGCAGCACCGGCTCGCTTCTGCGTAAGCCTCCGGCCGGATTCAACCTGGCGTTTAACGTGGTATTTCTTGATCCGCCCTACGATGCCGCCGAAGAGTACGCCGCAACCCTTGGGCTCTTGGGCGGGACGGCGGCCTGTCTGTTGGCTCCGGGTGCGGTCGTCATTGCAGAGCACAGGCGCAAACAACGGCTCCAGGAGAACTATGGAAATCTCGGGCGTACCCGCCTCCTCGAACAGGGCGACGCAGCCCTGAGTTTCTTTAGCGTGAGTGCGGTTACAGACGGAAATTAACAAACGCAAGAAATGCGAAAGGTGGAGTTGAGAATGAGGGCACGACTGGCTCTAGTGGTGTTGATTCTTTTTGGTACTGCCTTGTTTGCGCAGAATGCCGAACCCTGGCAGATAGGGCCCTTTACGCGGCCGGCAACAGATAATCCGGTCCTTGCGCCACAGCCGGAATCCACATTCACCGACCCTGTTCTAAAGAAACCCTCCCATTGGGAGGCCCTTCATACCTTCAATCCGGCGGCCATTGTGCGCGACGGAAAGGTGGTGGTCCTCTATCGTGCGGAGGACGATTCCGGTTCGATGGAGTTAGGCGGGCACACCTCGCGGCTAGGGCTGGCAGAGAGTGCCGACGGCATTCACTTCACGCGGCGCGCCGAGCCGGTGTTCTTTCCAGCAGCCGATGCGCAGAAGGCCCGCGAATGGCCGGGCGGTGTCGAGGATCCGCGCTTGGTGGAACGCGAAGACGGGACCTACGTGCTCACCTATACGCAATGGAACCGGCAGACTTTTTCCGTAGGCATCGCCAGCTCCCGCGATCTCATCCACTGGACCAAATACGGGCCTGCTTTTCTATCCGCTGCAGGCGGCAAGTACGCGCACCTGCGCTACAAATCCGCCGGGATTGTCACCCGGCTCGACGAAACCAAAGGGCGCTTGATCGCGGCCAGGATCGATGGCAAATATTGGATGTACTGGGGCGAGGGAGCCATTCATCTGGCCACCTCCGCGGATGCGATTCACTGGACGCCCGTCGAGGATGCAACCGGCACGCCCGTCGAGCTCCTGCGGCCCCGCGCCGGCCACTTTGACAGCACATTTCCTGAAACCGGGCCGCCTCCGGTCCTCACCGACAGGGGCATCGTCGTGCTCTACAACGGGAAAAATGCGGTCCAGGGCGGCGATCCAGCGCTCGGCCCCAACGCCTATGGAACCGGCGAGGCGCTGTTCGATCGCGACGATCCCGTGCGCCTCATCGCCCAGGCGGACCAACCCATCCTCAAGCCGGAGATGCCCTACGAGAAGACCGGGCAGTATGCCGCAGGAACCACGTTTTCAGAGGGGCTGGTGTTCTTTCATGGCCGCTGGTTTTTGTATTACGGATGCGCGGATTCCCTCGTAGGCGTGGTCACAGCACCAAATATCCCCATGCTTGACGGTGCACAGGGCTTCTACCTTAAAAACGGCGACACGGTTGTGTTTTACGGTGACAGCATCACCGAGCAAAACCTCTATAACCAGTGGGTCGAGCTTTACACCGTCACGCGCTTCCCGGCCATGCGCGTCCACTTTTTCGGCGCGGGTGTTGGTGGAGACCGCGTCACCGGCGGGGGTGGAGGCGGAATCGACGAGCGCCTCGCGCGCGACGTCTTTCAGGAAAAGCCAACCGTCGTCAGTGTCATGCTGGGAATGAATGACGGCAGCTATCGCGCCACAACCAACGAGATTCAGAGCACATACACCAAGGGCTACGAGCATCTGCTAGACTCCATCCACGAACACGCGCCGCAAGCCCGGCTAACCCTGCTTGGCCCCTCACCCTTTGACGATGTAACCAGGCCGGTCACCTTCCCCGGCGGTTACAACGCGGCCTTGCTGCACTTTGCCGATCTGGATCGCGAACTCGCCGCGAAAGCCGGAGCCACCTTCATCAACCTCAATCCAGCCGTCACCACCATGCTTGAAAAGGCGCAGGCTACGGATCCGATGGTGGCGAAGCTGCTGCTGCCTGACCGCGTTCATCCCGAACTGATTGCGCATTGGGTCATAGCCGAATCGCTCTTGAAGGGCTGGAACGCCCCTTCGCTCGTGTCATCCGTGACCATCGATGCGCAGGCCGCAAAGATGGCCGATGCCCAGAACGCATCTGTCGATCAAGTCCTGCGCGAAGGCGACACGCTCAAATGGACCGCAATCGAGAACGCATTGCCCCTGCCGTTCATTTCAAGCAACGCCATCCAGGCATTGCTGCTGGATCTGACCGATATTCAGAAACAATTAAATCAGGAGCCGCTGCGCGTTACCGGACTGGCGGCAGGCCAGTACAAACTCAGTATCGATGGCGGCGCGATAGGCACGTTTTCTGCGGATGAGCTGGCAAAAGGTATCAATCTTGCCGACTGCGCAACGCCGATGAGAGCGCAGGCGCAGCGGGTCGGCTGGCTGGTTCGCGACCGCGACGAGACTCACTACATCCACCTGCGCATGCGTGTGCGCAAGGCTGATACAGGAGCACAACTGGGCAAAGCGGACGTTATGGATGCCTTTGAGAGTTCTCTTGAAGATGCAATCTATGAGGCAGCCGCGCCCAAGCCACACGTATTTTCTCTGAGTCCTGTCAGTGCACAGCCTTAATTGCCCCCGGCCCATAAATTAATCGGGTGCCCCATCCTTCGCGCCTTTTGCGAAGGGTGGGAGACCACGAACCCCATCCCTGCGACTTTGTGCCAGTCTTCCACTTCCCCTGCCGGGTGCCCCAGGTGCCTCGCATTTGGGCACCTGGGAAACCACGACGCTGCTATACTTCGCAGCGTCTTCCATACCAACCGTTCTTCGAGGCAAAAATGCGAATTCGCCTGTATGCGCTCCTTCTGTTGGCAACCCTGTCCCCTCTGGCAAACGCGCAGAAAATGAAGCATCCAGGCGTACTGGTAAGCGGCCCGCAATTGAATTTCGTCAGGGCGCAGGTCAAGGCCAGGAAGGAACCTTTCTACAGCCAATACCAAAAGGCCGTTGCCAGCGAGTATGCCGCGCTCGATTACAAGCCGAAAGGCCCGCCCGATTCCGGCGTCATCGATTGCGGCGCCTATTCCAGGCCGGATAACGGCTGTCACGCAGAGGATTCGGACGCGACCGCCGCCTACCTGCAAGCCGTGTTGTGGTGGATCACCCGCGATCATCGCTATGCGGACAACGCAATCCGCATCATGAACACATACAGCCACCAGGTAAAGGCCTACACCAACGCCAATACCCGCTTGCAGGCCGCCTGGAGCGCGGAAATGTGGCCGCGCGGAGCCGAAATCATCCGCTATAGCCATGCCGGATGGAAGCCGGAAGATGTGCGCGCCTTCGCCGATATGCTCACCAAAATCAATCTGCCCCTGATTCGCGAAGGAGCCCCAACGAACGTGGGCAACTGGCAATTGAGCATGGTCGAAGGCATGATGGGGATTGCCGTTTTTACCGATGATCGTGCCCTGCTTACCTATGCTGAAAATATGTGGCGCGAGCGCGTCCCGGCCTACTTCTACAACGCAAAATTGGACGACGATCACCCCAGGACCATCTCTCCTGCTCCCAGCGAGGGATGGTTTGGCCAGGCCACGTTTGACCGGACCATGAACGGCGTAGCGGCGGAGACCTGTCGCGATCTTGGGCATACAGGCTATGCAATCTCCGCCACCATGTCCGCGGCGGAGACGGCTCATATTCAGGGGGACAGGCTGTTCGAAGAAGAGCAACAGCGCCTGGTGGGAGCCATGGAGTTTCACGCGCATCTGTTGCTGAAAAAAGAGCCGGTGCCCGCCACCCTGTGCGGCGGCAAAATCCGCTATGGCCAGGGATACACCTTCGGCATTGGGTACAACGAGTTCCACAACCGCCTCGGGCAGCTATTGCCGGAAACCCGCGAGTGGCTCGACAAGGTACTGACGGTTCAGGTGCCGGTAGACATTCACACCACCGTCTTCGAAATGCTCACCCACGGCGGAGCCGCCCATGAGAAGAATCGATAGTTAACATCCGCTTCGGAGCAGATCCGTCGTACTTGGTGACCGTGATGAAACGAAGGGGCTTCTAAACTCCACGTTCGCAAGAAGTCCCGTGCCCCGTCCTTTCGCGTTTCTTGCGAAAGGGTGGGACAGCAACCAACCCAACTGCGAACTTGCAAAAGGCGAACTGTCTCACTCAAAGGGGTCACCCCAGACAGTAAAAATACGACCGGTTTTTACATCGCTGAATTTAAATAGCTTAGACGCAAATTTAACTGCAGATAATTACCACACGAAAGCGCACAATCTTTATATGGGATGCCTCCACTCAAATAACCGTCTGTCTGCCAAAGGGATATCCCGGAACCCACATGGCCCCCACCCCCTCCCTGCCACCCCTCCCTACCCCCCCCCCCTATGGCGCGGTGCATTAGTCAGAAAATGGATGAGCTGCTATGGAATAACTATCTCGTCGCCCATTTCTTTCGTTGGCGGTCGCCGGCATAATCCGTGGGTACTGCGGCCAGGCCTTCGCGGATCGTATCCAGATTATTCCGCTCGCAACGCAAGCGTCGGATCTACCGCGGCAGCCCGCCTCGAGGGCAGATAGCAGGCGAGCCAGGCGATCGAAACAACGCATACGGAAGTAAGGATGTACGTCCATGGGTCCATCGGGCTCACGTTGAACAGCAGGGACGACACCAGCCGCATGGTCAGGAATGCTGAGTCCAGGCCGATTGCGACACCAAGGCCGGTCAGCCATAAACCCTGGCGCACAAACATGGCCGTAAGCTTTTCCCGCTGCGCACCCAGCGCCGAGCGGACGGCCAGCTCCTGGCGGCGTCCTTCCACCCGTACCAGCAGCAGGTTTGCCACGTTCGCGCATGCCACCAGGAGCACCACCACGATGGAGCTCATCAATACCCATAAAACATTGCCCACGTCACCGATCACGTCCTGCTTCAACGGGCGCGGGGTTGGATTCATCTGCACTTTTTCAAACAGGCTCAGTGGAAATCCATCGGGCGAGGGGAAACTCCTTACCGCGATGGGAACAAGGCGCGCCAAATCGGCTTTCACCTGCGCCAGCGTGACTCCGGGCTTCAGGCGAGCAACGCCCGGAAAGCTGAAGTTGCCCAGCTTCGTCTTGCTGCGGTCCCATTGCATCGGCAGATAGAGTGCCGCGTCTTCCCTGTCGAGAAAATGAAAATCCTTGGACAGCACTCCGATGATTTCGCGCGCCTTCCCATCCACAATGATCGGGCGGCCGATCACCGAGTCGCTCCCGCCAAATCTCTGGTGCCAGTATCCGTACGAAAGCACTACGGTTTGCGCGGTGCCCGCACTGTCGTCGCGGCGGGTGAACAAGCGGCCCGCTGTCGGCTATGCGCCCAGAATGGGAAGCGTCCCATCGGTAACATCCAGGCCGCGCACGTGTTCCGGCTCCCCAGCGCCGGTCACGCTGAGCGAGTCGCCGGTGTAGACGCCGATATCCTCGAACGTGGTGTTCTGCTCGCGCTCGATAAAGTAGAGAAACGGCGCCATCGGCAAATTCTCAATTTCAATTCCTGGAATGTGATACCAGACCCCGACCAACTGGTCCGCGTGAGAATAGCTCAGTGGCTTCAGCAGTACGCTCTCGACCACGCTGAAGATCACCGTATTCGCGCCGATGCCTATGGCCAGCGTAATCAGGGTGACGGCGGGAAACAGCGGCGCCCTTCCCAGCCTTCTCAGCACCTGTTTGAATTGGTCGTAATACTGCACCATTTGACAGTCCTCCATCAAGACCCACCGGCCTGCGTTGCGGATGCTCTTTTCAGCCGCCGTGCTGATTCCTACGCAGCCGGGCAGCCTCGAGTCCACTGGACTGGACGAGTTTTGACGACAAATTATGAATTCTTCACCAGCGCGCATCGTTATCCGCGCAACTACGCCCCTTCCTGTTGCGCAAGGCCACGAAGAACATCGACGGCGCCTCGCCCATGATGGTGCACCTGCCTAATTCGCAACCCGAGGCAGCTCAAGGAATTCCAGAAACTCGATCAGAAGACTCAAGCAAGGGGGACGAACTTATATGAATGTACGTCTTCCGGACAGATCATCAAGACTTGATGCCTACTTGCCGAAATAGGGTGCGTTGAGCTTAATACGCGGCTGACCTTTCGGAGCGGAGCGGCGGGGTAGGTAATGTGCAGAATCGCTTCATATCCAGAGATGAGGGTGGATGCCAAACCGAACAAGCCTTCAGATCCTGGATCTGCTCCGGGGAGCCAGATTGACAGTTGGGGCGGATTTGATCAGTCGCGCCACAAGGCCGACTGTCGCTTTTGCGGCGCGCGGCGGGCGCATGCTTACGCTGATGCTTGTTGCGTGGATTGGTACGATCCTGCTGGTGCGCTTCGCTCCCGGATTCTTCTCTGACGCCCGTGAGATGGATGCAAAGTATGCACAATCGGCAAGAGCGGAGATCGAGGCCGAGAAAGATCGGCAACAGTCCGTACGCCTGATTGCAATCGATCAGATGAAAGGTTGGCTGAAAGGCGATTTAGGTGAATCGCGTCAATTTCAAGTGCCGGTTGTGGAATTGATTGACGCCCGCATAAGGGTGTCGGCCTGGCTGCTGGGGAAGGGCATCCTGGGAGGCTGGATCCTGGCAGTGTGCGCCGCGCTGCCGATAAGCGGCCTGCGAAAGAACGGCTTCCTGCTGGGCTTGCCGTTTACCTTCCTGCTGGCCGTTCCAACCGCAGCCATGGCAACGGCGTGCATCCTCTCGGAAACGGGTGGTCCCGTGTTGGTGCTTGCGTTGCTTATCGCTGCCAGGGAGTTCAAGTTCCTTCACGGCATGTTGAAACGCGCTTGGCGGTCACCGCATTTATTGCTGGGCAGGGCCCAGGGGCTGCCGCTTCGCGCTTTGGTCCGGTTACATATTCTGCCGAACGTGGCATCGCAGTTACTTGAAAGACAAACTCATGCCAAGTGGCGCTCCTCCTTCATCGGGTGGGGCGCCGGGCATTCCGGACTCGCAGCATCCGTTCTAATGATGTTGATTTTTAGCCTGTTCCGCCACCGAACAATCTGGAGAAGAATGTGAGTGAAGAAACGGTAACCAAATCGAAGTGGACAACACGACGGAAGGTTCTAGCAGCTTTCCTGGCCATGGTCGGCATCTCCACG
>CAIKND010000049.1 GCA_903828675.1 uncultured Acidobacteriaceae bacterium | reverse complement strand
TGTTCATCGGCCCGCAGCTTCGATCCACGCTTCCTCCCCACAATCGGTCACCCTCATGCAGTTGCGCTTCACTTCACTCACTGTGACCAGCTTGTGACGGGACTTGCACCCGTAAGAGTGCGCCCATGCTGGGCGCACAAGCAGAAGGGCCGGAGCGTTGCGCTCCGGCCCGTTGTTTTTCCGGCGATTCACTCCTGATGAACGGTTCGGTTGAGTGTTGTTCTGTCCCACCCATTCCGCAAAGAACGCGGAATGGATGGGGCACGGTGCTTAGTTGCGGGGTAGACGGCGGCCGTTCAACCCTGGACGTAACGCGCAGCCGCGAGTCAAGCTGCTCAGAACGAGAAAACGGCTTGCACAAAAACGCGCCGCGCAGCCGAGCCTTGGGAGAAGATTCCGCCGGCCAAGCTGGTTGACTGCCCAAATTGACTGCCCGGGCCGTAGAGTCCAGTGCTGGTATTCAGAGTAGGAATTATGGTGCCATTCGGCGTTCCCCTGTCGATGTTGTTGAACAGGTTCAGCGCTTGGGCGCTGAAGGTGAGCGAGTACTTCCGGCCGGTACTTGCGCCTCCGCCCATCATTCCGCCGGGTCCACCAGGACCACCGCCCGGCCCACCGCGTCCACCACCACCGCCACCGCCCGGTCCGCCGCGTCCACCGCCCGGAGGCGGGCCTCCCGGAGGTGGGCCGCCCATGCCGTCCTGGCTGGGAGTGGCTGAAGCAAGTTTTGGACCGAGGCCGAAGGACCGGCTGACGCGGAGATTAGCAGCTACTGCCGCCGGCCCGGTGCCCAAGTTGATCGGAATGGCCTTACCTGTGGCTCCGGTGTAGTCCAGAACTCCGAAGGAGGTGGTTACCTGATGCGCTGCTGGTGTTGCGGAGGTGGCGTATGTCGGCCGCTGATTGAAGAAGTTGTTCAGCGGGTCCGAGGCCAAGGTGATGTTGTAGGGCCGGCCGGACTGTGCGATCAGAAATGGATTGAAGCGAAGTCCCCAGGGTCCGGCATAGTTGCCCATCACAAACAGCATGTTGCGCGCCACAAAACCTGAGCGCCCGTAGTCCTTGTCCAGGTTGTAAGCGTCTGAAGCCGAACCATTGTCGTTGCCGTGGGCAAACGAGAGCGTATAAAAGCTCATCAGGCTCATTTTCTTGCTGAATGCCGCGTTGACGCTGGTGATGAGCTGATTTTGCTTGAAGACGCCTTCTGGAAAGAATTCGTACAGGTATCCGCCGGTTGTGGTCTCCGGAGTGCCGTCGCTGCTCGCTTGGTTGGCGTTGCGCGTCACCTGCTGGTGGACTCCGAACGAATGCATATAGGTCAGGGTTGCGCTGATGCCAGTGGCTAGCTGCCGCTCAAGGCTCACGCTGGCCTGCTGGGTGTAGGGCGAGTGATAGTTGGGTGCAATCTGATACTTCACCGGTGCTGAAGCTGTGGAGGTGCCACTGGTGCTCGAGCAGGTAGTCATGTCGATGGCATTCAGCGAAGTTGCCGTAGCAGAACAGTTCGGGTTGTTCAACACGACCTGGTTCTGTATATTCGAGCGGTTGATGGCCAACAGGCCGCCGCTGCCAAATCGGTCGTAAAAGAATCCGTACCCACTGCGCAATACCGTTTTGGCCTTTTTGTCCTTGCCGCCATCGAGGGCGTAGGCAAGCGCGACGCGAGGCGCCCAGTCGTTGTGATCGCTGACGTGATTCTGAGTTTCCCAGCGAATGCCGCCAGAAAGCGTGAGCCGCGTATTTAACTTCCAGTCGTCCTGTGCGAACAGTGCCAGGTCAAATACATTGGCCAGCGCCGATTGCTTGCCGCTGTTGTAGCTGGCGGATGTGGGGCCATTGCCTGCGGCCACCAGCGTGGCAAACGGCGTTCCGGCAGCCAAGCCATTGGCCATCGCCAGGTAGCTCTGATAGGTGCCGAATGTAAACCTGCCGTTGAAGTTCGAACTGCTCAGATTCGCGTCGCGCGTGTCCCGCATGCGAGTGCCGAACTTGATGGCATGTGCGCCACGGGTGAGCGTAGTGAGGTTCTGGAATTCCAGGCGCGTGGAGTGATCGCGGCTCTGCTGGCCGGAGTAACCGCCGGCCGTGAAATCTCCGGAAACGCTGATGGTCCGATCCGTCGAGTCGGGAAAATGATTCTCATTCTGCCGCTCGTACTGAAAACGGGTTTCGTTCACTGCGTGGTCGTTGATGACAATCGCATCGCTTATCTGGATGGTGTGGTCGGTGTTCGATTCGTGAGTGGAGGCGCTGGCCAGCGCACTCTGGTTCAGATTTCCGTGTTCGGACTCCGACCAGAAGCCGTAGCGCGCCGTGAAGGTGTTGCGGGGGCCAATCTGCCAATCGATGCGCGCTGAAGCGTTGTCGCGAATGCGCCGGTTCAAAAGGTTCACGCCAAAGTCCGGGTAATCCGCATAAACGCCTGCACTATTCGCAAAAACGGCGTTCGGAATGCTCCAGGCATTCACGCTTTGCGTGTTGCGCTGTTCGGCGCTGATGGAGTAGGAGGAACTTTTTGTGATCGCCCCGCTCACCGTGCCGTTGAATTGGTAGCTGTAGTAGGGAGGAATGGTCTTCGTGAAGGGGTTGCCGGTATTGAATTTGTCGTCGTTGCCTTGCAAGAAGAACTGCCCGCGCAGTTTGTCGGTGCCGGGCTTCATCAGAATCTCGATACGACCGTAGCCCAGACGGTCAAACTCAGAGGAAAACGGGTTTTGGTTAATGCGAATTTCGCGGATAGCTGACTTGGGTGGCAGTTGTCCGCCGCTGAAGCCGTCAATGTAGATTTGTCCGCCGTTCGGCCCCGCTGAGGGTCCAGCCAGCGCCGTCAACTCGTTCGATAGTTCATCGGGATCGTCAGAGAGGGCATCGAGGTCTTTGCCTTTGAGCTGGACAGAGTCGGAGTTGCTGCCCGCGTCGGTGTTTACGCTCAGCGTATCTTCGGAGACCGTCACGCTTTGTTGCTCAACAACGATTGCCATCGCAATATCGACGCGCTTGATCTGCCCGGCTGCAATTTGGATGGCGGGTGAAGTGGCTGGAGCGAAGCCCTCAAAAGTAGCTGAAACGAAGTAGCTTCCGGGAGTCAGGCCGTTCACTGTGTAAGCGCCGCCTGCGTCAGCGGTCGCAGAACCGGCAACTGCCCCTGCCGCAGTGGTCACGGTGATCTGGGCACCGGGGATCAACGCCCCTGAAGGGTCGGCAATATGCCCGCGCACTATCGAAGTGGTTGCGCCGGTTGCCCGCGTCGGTGTTGGTGAGCCAGCCGGCTTGGCTGGTGCTTGAGCGTTCGCAGCCACTGCTAATACCAAAGCAATCAGAAAGTGAATGCCAAAATGCAATTTTAAGTACACGCGTCCCTCGCTTGCTTCTTATGAAAGATTTGTATGAAGTTATTGGGCCATCTCTGGCGCGCCTGAACTCATGCTCCAGTTCGACAGCAGATTGCTGGCCGCGGGAGCTTCGAGCAAAGGCTCAACTCCGGCTAGCAATGTAATCGCAGTCACTTCTGTTGCGCCCTGCGTAGAAACCAGCATGACGGCTTCACCCTTTTGCAGATCGGCAAACTTGATAGCCGGGGCGCGGCTCAACATCTGTTCCGGATCGAATCGACCCGGCCCGCCGCCTGGGGCACCAGGACCGCCTGGACCACCGAATTGACCGCCAGGAGCGCCCGCTCCACCGCGTTGGCCCGCGCCACCAGTGGGTGCGCCATTGGCAGCACCCGTGCCGCCCTTAAGGCGCATCGCCAGCATCTGTGCCATGCGTTCCGGCAGTTGCCGCATCTGCGCCTCGGCGCCGATGTGGATGGTTACTTGTTTCTTGGTGGCAAGATCCTTCAACACCAGCGTTGAGCCGGCTGCATCAAGAGAGGTGATTGTGCCGGAGATATTGCGGAAGCCGCCGGAGATCACCTCTTCTGCGCCGATATCGGTTCCGTCAGCATTCTTGGCGCCACGGGCACGCAACTGGTCGCCCGCTTTTATCGCGTCGATAGATGCAACCTGCGCTTCATCGAACCTCACCGAGGCCGGCGCGTACCGCTTGAGAATGGTTGCGCTGGTGGTGTGAACTGTAATTGTCTTGGCCGAGGCACCTGCGCCGCTCGTAAGCACGATCACCCCGCCTGTGCTGTCAACGCTCTTAACCAGGCCGCCCACACCCCGGCGCTGCCAGTCTTCGCGCTCCTGTTCCTGCTTTTTGGCCAGATCCGCCTGTTTGACGGCGATGATCTGCGACGCCACCTGCGCACCTTCCGGCGCCTTGGGATCAAGCTTCACAAGTACGCGATCCCCGGTTGCCAGGCTGTTGAACTCGATTACTATGGCAGTGCTCAGGTCCTTTTCTCCAGGAGCAATCTGTTTCAGTACGGCGGTCGTCGGCACGTCCACCTGATGGACTTCTCCAGCGTCGGTCTTTACGGTCAGCGTGGTGCCATTGATGGCGGTTACAGTGCCCAGAAACCGCACAGGAGCTTGAGCGCCGATGAGCGGCGCGGCAGTCAGAAGCGCTGCGAGCAGCGCAATCGAAACCGGGATCTTGATTTTGATGTTGCTTTTCATTAGCCAATTCTCCGCGGCACTGGTCTTGCCGTGATTCGGGATAAAAATGGTGTCTCTATTGGGTAGACGAACCACCACACCAAAAGGTTGAGAAAGAGATCTCATACTGTGGCGACAGGCTTGAGGCAGTGGCGCTGACGATGCTAAGAAGCATGGTTTCTGTAGATTAGCGGGGCTATGGCTATGCCGGCGGCGAATGCGAAATACACCCGTACCCTGGCAGGCAATCTGCTCATGACACGCATTTCAAGCGCATCAAAGCATTAGCTATCGAGCCAGTTCCGCAGTCTCAAGAAACGCATAGCTGCCCGAAGGCGTGGGAACCACGTTAGTTAACCTGCGGTTGTGCACTACGATCGTGTCCCGGTACCAGAGGTTGATCGACGGCAGATCGCCGGCCAATATCTGTTGCGCCTCCACATAGTCCGCCCGCCGTTTTGCAGCGTCCTCGCTTTGGGATGCGTCGTCGAGGATCGCATCAAGCCTGGCATTTGAATAGTGGCCACGGTTGGCGCCCTTGGGAGAGAAATTCGCGGTCGAAAACGCGTAGCTGAAAATGTCGGGCTGTTCGTTTCCGCCGATCCAGCGCAACGAATACATCTGGAATGCGCCTCGCGTCACGTCCGAGTAAAACGTGGCGAACTCATAGCTTCGCAGGTCCAGTGCAATCCCTATCGTGGCCAGTTGCTGCTGCAGCACCGCGGCCAGCAGCCGGACATCTTCCACGTTGCTTGTCTTCATCGTCACGTGGAAGCGAAGGCCGTCATTGCCGCGTCTGTGGCCCGCCTCATCCAATAGCCGCTGCGCCCTGGCCGGATCGTAATCGTAGCGAGGCCCATCGCCCGTCCAGGCCCAGTGACTGGTGGGCAGCAGGCTCAGTGCTGCCTGGGCATGACCGCCGATAAGCGTCTTGATAATCAGGTTCCGGTCAATCGCGCAGGCAATGGCCTGCCGCACCCGTACATCCTTCAGCAACGGATCGCGCAGGTTGAAGGCCAGGTACTGGACTTGCGTTCCACCCGCGTCCTCCACCGCCAGATTAGGTCTGCCCGCCAATGCCGGCAGGGAGTCCATGGGAAGGGAATTGACGGCCACATCGCCCGATCCCTTTTCCAGTTCCAGCGACTGCGTAATCGCGTCGGGAACCACGGTGAAGCGAACCCGGTCAATCTTCGGCGCCGAGCTCCAACTCCGTGGATTGCGCTCGATCACGACATCCTGATCCGTCTGCTGGCTTACAAAACGAAACGGCCCGGTCCCTACGGGATGCCGCCAGAACTCCCGTCCGCTCCCGTCAGGAACAATTCCAATTGCGCCAGTCGACAGGTTGGTCAGCAGAAAATTGTCAGCATGCTTCAGATGAAAAACGACCGTCCAGTAGTCCGGCGCTTCCAGTGTGTCCACCGCCGCGTAAGCTGCGGCCTTCGGCGAGATCACGGCTCCGGTCCGCATGGAGTTCACAGTCCAAAGAACATCACGCGCGGTCAGTTCGCGCCCGTCGTGAAAGTGAACCCCGCTGCGCAGATGAAATACCAGGGTCCGCGGATCGGGCCGCTCCCACCGCTCGGCCAAAGCTGGGGTAAAGTGAAAGCTCGCATCACGGGCGACCAGCCCATCAAACATCAGTTCATCGATGTGCTCGGATTGTCCGTCGGTTCCAATCCGCGGATCGAGATTCGCCGGGCTGCTTTCGATCAAAAAAACTACAGTCCCCCTATCGCGCTGCGCCGCATGACAACCCGCAAGCACCGCGAGCAAGATGAGCGCAAACACCTTACGCATAAGTCACCTGGCCCAGAATCATCGGTCGTGTCGCCCCGGTGGCAGAGGGTACATTGCCAGGGAGTCGATGCCACGTTTGCCAGGCCAGCAGCGCAAACGCCGCCGCCTCTTTGGCCTCCGCAGGCATACCGAACTCCTCGCTGGCGGCCAGTTTGCAACCCATGGGCACCAGCCGTTCTGCCAGCATCGCCATCAGCCTGAGATTGCGGGCACCACCCCCTGAAACAATCCAATCGACGGCGCATCCCTTCATGTGTTGTCGCGCAAATCGCTTGTAGCTTCCCGCAATCGTTTCTGCTGTCAGCGCCGTCGCAGTAGCGAGCGCGTCTTCTGGCTTTGCACTGAGCCCCTTGCAGACCATCAGGAACTTCTCCGAATATTCCCGCCCGAACTGCTCTCGCCCCGCCGTCCGCGGCGGCTTCAGCTGAAAGTAGGGATTCTGCAGCGCTGACTCCAGCACCTCCTCCAGCACCGTTCCTTCCGCCGCATAGGCTCCGTTGCGGTCAAACGGCTTACCGAAAAGCTCCTGGGTCAGCGCATCCATCACCATATTTCCCGGGCCGCTGTCGAACGCGATCACCTGTTCCGGTTTCGCCCCCGCGGGAATCGCCGTGAGGTTGGCGATGCCGCCGATGTTCTGCAACACGCGTCCGCGCGTCGCATCGGCGAAAAGTACATAGTCGAGCAGCGGAACCAACGGCGCTCCCTGCCCACCGGCCGCCATATCCGCCGGACGGAAGTTTGAAACCACTGGCGTGCCAAGCGTCGCCGCAATCACAGCAGCTTCGCCTGTCTGCCATGTGCATGCAAAATTGCGACCCGCATAGGCTACTGCCTGCGGCTGATGGAAGAGCGTCTGTCCATGACACCCAATCAAATCGAGCTTCGCCTCGCCCAATTTCACCTGGTGCCGCTCGATGGTTGTCTTTACCGCCTCAGCATACGCGATGCCCAACCGCCAGTTCAGGCGCGCCAATTCCGATGTCGAGGTCGCAGCCGCATTCATCGCAGCCAGCACCGCCTGCCTCAGCGCAGCAGAGAATGGAAACCCCTCGTGCGCCAATAACGTAACACGCGGAGCGGCCTCGCCGGCCGTAATCCTCACCACCGCCACGTCGATTCCATCAGCCGACGTCCCACTCATGACTCCGGCCACGGTCATTGCCTTCGAACTCATGCCGGCTCCCCCTCTTTCGCGGCCTGCGCCTTCGCAATCGTATCGCCGAAGCGCACAATCCTCTTTCGCAACGCCTCAAACTGCCGTGATGAAAGCGCCCTCGGAACGCCGCCGCCAAACAGCCTGGCCCTCTGTCGAGTCATCCGCCTTGCTCGCATCGTCAGTAGATCCTCGAACGACTTTGATCTCTCTCCCTCCGCAATCAGCGCCTCGTAGGCCCTCAGAATCAGTTCTGGACTGTGGCAGATCTCCATCAGGTCCATCCCAGCGCGCACCGCCGCTACCACAGCCTCTTCGATGGACATGAATTTCAGAATCCCGCCCATCTCCAGGTCGTCTGAGAAGACAATCCCCTTGTATCCGATTCGCTTGCGCAGGACTGCGGTGATCCAATAGGGCGATACGCTGGCGGGCCGTTTCTTGCCGGGGGTCTCTGGATAGGCCGCGTGGTTCACCATCACCATCGGCAGTTCATCGCGCAGTTCCCGGTAGGGCGCCAGATCCTCACGCCACAGCACACGTCCACTCCGGCGAATCTCCGGTGTCTCCAAATGCGAATCCCGCGTGCCTGCGCCCAGTCCTGGAAAGTGCTTCCCGCACCCTGCAACATCTTGCGCGGCCAGACCAGCGAGGAATTGCCGAGCATATTCCACTACGCCAATAACTGTGTCCGTAGCCGCGCGCGTCCCAATCACTTTAGCCGACTCCGGCAACGCCAGATCCACCACCGGCGCCAGCGTTGTGTTAAACCCAAAAGCCTTCACCGCTCGCGCCACCAACTCCCCGTGTTCATGCGCCAATCCCAACGTCCGAAATACCTCGGGTGCCCCATCCTTTTGAGCTTTATTTGAAACGGAGGGAGATGTTGAATCCAGTATCTGGGTCGCCCGCCAAACAGCCTGCGCTGAAGGCATCGGCGCAAGCGCGTCGCGCAGCCTGTCTACCGTGCCGCCCTCTAAATCCACGCAGCGCAGACTGTGTTCCGCGCAGAGCGCCGTAGCCTCGACCAGCAGCGCACGCGTCTGCGGCGCGTCCGCTATATTCCTACGGAACAAAATGATCCCCGTCGGGCGCACCAGCTTTAGCCAGGCGCGCTCCAGGCCCGTCAACTCCGTGCTTCCGAGCCCCACCACCAGTAGGCTTCCCGCCGCGTGGCGCAAGCGTGTGGTCTTGTCCGATCTTTGATCTCTGATCATTGGCCCCTGTCTTTCAACTCCTGCTGCAACTCCTCAAGCAGGTTCAACGCCTGTAGCGGCGTCAGTTGATTCACATCCGTCGCCTCAATCCTGTCCACAATCCGCTGTGAAAGCGGAGTAAAGATCGTCAGTTGCATCGGCTCCGGGGTTGTCTCTACCTGAACACTTTGCCGTTCCTGCTTTTCATGCTGCCGCAGCACGTGCTTGGCCCTGTCGATCACCACAGTTGGCAATCCTGCTAATCGCGCCACCTCGATCCCGTAGCTCTTGCTGGCCGCGCCCGGCTCAATGTTGTGCAGGAACACGATCCCGCCTGCCGCTTCTTTCACGCCCACGCGCAGATTCCGTACCCTGGGCAGCTTCTCGGCAAGCATCGTCAATTCGTGGTAATGGGTCGCAAACAGCGTCCGCGCTCCCGTTTCCGCATGAAGAAACTCCACTGTCGCCCAGGCCAGGCTCAATCCGTCAAAGGTCGCCGTTCCGCGGCCCATCTCATCAAGAAGAATCAGTGACCGCCGCGTTGCCGTGTTCAGAATTGTCGCCGTCTCCGTCATCTCGACCATGAACGTCGAACGGCCTCGCGCGACGTTATCACTGGCTCCAATGCGCGTATAGATCCTGTCCACGAGCCCGAACCGCAAGCTCTCCGCCGGCACAAAGCAGCCCATCTGGGCAAGCAGAACAAGCATCGCCGATTGCCGCAGATACGTGCTCTTGCCGCCCATATTCGGTCCAGTAATCAGCAACAGGCTCGGCCCATCGCCCTCGGCGCTCAGGTAGAGATCATTGGCGATAAACCGCCCCTCGCGCGTCTCCTCCATCCACTGCTCTATGACCGGATGCCGCCCCGCTACAGCCTCCAGCACTGGTTCCTCGGCGATGGTGGGCCGCACATACCGCCGCGCCGCAGCCAGGTGCGCAAAGTTCGCCAGCAGATCCGCTTCAGCCACCGCGGCAGACGAGCGCCGAATTCGTCCAGCGCCTTCCAGCACCGAGGTTCGCAGTTGGACAAAAATCCGCTTCTCAATTTCGATGGACCGGTCGTGCGCCGTCAAAATCTTGCGTTCGTACTCCTTCAGTTCCGGCGTCGTAAACCGCTCCGCATTCACCAGTGTCTGTTTGCGTTCATAGTCCGCCGGGGCCAGCGCCATATTCGCTTTAGTGATCTCGATGTAATATCCAAACACCGAGTTATACCGCACCTTCAGAGAGCCGATCCCGGTCCTCTGCCGCTCCCGTTCCTCGATAGCCGCAATAGCCTGCCGGCCTGTGGATGAAATCGCTCGTAATTCATCCAATTCCGCATCCACGCCCGCGGCAATCGCTCCTCCATCCACCAGGGTCAGCGGAGGCTCCTCCACCAGGGTTGTCTCAATATGCGCGGTCACCTCTTCGAGTGTGTCAAGCCGTCCGCTTACCTCACGCCATTTGGCCGCCTGCATCGCATGGAGAGCCACCTTCAATCCCGGCAGCCTGCGCAGGCTCGCCGCCAGCGCTCTCACGTCTCGCGGCCCGGCAGAATCCAAGCTCAATCTCGCCAGCAACCGCTCCAGATCAAGAATTCCGCTAAACGCCCGCCGAATTTCTTCGCGCCGAACCAAGTCTGCTAGAGCCTCGCCTACTGCTTCATAGCGAGCTTCGAGTGCCCCGGCATCCATCAGCGGGCGCAGAATCGTCGCCCGTAGCAGCCGTTTGCCCATTGGCGTCTGGCATTCGTCCAGCGTATGAAACAGCGTTGCCCGGCTGTCCTGGCCCACAAACAGAGGCTCCACCAGTTCCAGATTTCTCACCGTCACCTGGTCCAGTTCCAGAGCCGTCGAATGCTCCTCGAAACGCAGCGAATCCACGTGCAGCGCCTCGTTCTTCTGCGTCGTCCTTACATAATGCAGCACCGCGCCGGCCGCAATCGCCGCCGACTCGTGCCCTACCAGTCCAAAGCCTTCAAGCGACCGCACCTGTAGTTGGCGCTCCACCAGCGGTACCGCAAAATCCCGAGTCCAGACCCAGTCCGAAACCCGCGTCCGAGCAGGAATCCGCTCCAGCAGCGGCGGCAACTCAGCGGACTCAGCCACCAGCACTTCGCTCGGCGCCGCCATCAGGATTGCGTCCACCGCTAACTGCCGGGCATTGGCGCCTTGAAACTCCGCGGTCCGAAATTCGCCTGTAGAAACATCCAAAAGCGCCACCGCGCAGATCGTGGCTTCGCCAGTGGCGTCTGATTTGAAAGGGCGTGACTTTGGGCGCGCCGAGAGCGGGTCCAGATCAGAATGGGCCTTGGCCGCTGATGCGATCTTTCCCCCGACTGCCCCGGCCTCAAACAGCGCCGCCAGGAAGTTGTTCTGCTCCTGCCCGAGCGCATTATCCAGCGCCGTCCCCGGCGTCAGAACCCGCGTAACCTCTCGCCGCACGATTTTCTTGGTAAGCTTCGGGTCCTCCATCTGGTCGCAGATGGCAATGCGGTACCCCTTCCGCAGCAGCCGCGTAAGGTATGCTTCTACCGCGTGGTAGGGGACGCCGCACATCGGCTGATTCCGCTCGCGGTCCCGCGCCGTGAGCGTCAACTGCAACTCCCGGCTCACCACGACGGCATCGTCGTAGAACAGTTCGTAGAAGTCCCCCATCCTGAAAAAGAGCAGCGCATCCGGGTTCTCCCGCTTCGCCGCAGTCCACTGGCGCATAAAGGGGGTCAACTCGGCAGGCACCTTATCGAGGGCAGGGGGCTGCGGAACAGTCAATTCGGGTTGGGGATCCTCTCGATTCATTCTGCCTTTCAGACTAACGCGTTCCAGCCACGCTCGAACCCTTTCCATCACCAGCAGTTAGCATAGGACGGATCACGGCGTAACCGGGCTTGCAGATAAATCACGAGTTACAGGGGCAATGCCCCCGGCGCGGCCGGAGGGGGCACCTAGATTCACAACCCCGCTTGGTGATCTGTATCACGGTATACTGTTTATTTGCACCAGTAAGGTGATGATCGAGATGTATTTACTCTGGCTTCGAGTCGCGGCAATCCTCTACGCGGCAGCATGCATTACCGTCTTTCCAGCCGTGCTTTACGGCATCGTTCGCTGGCGCAAGACCTGCGTCCACGTGGGCGGAATGGCTGTCTTCTTCCATTTCGTCTCCGCTGTCGAAATGCTGGTCCAGGCCCACCACTGGATGCCGGTAAGCGTTCGTGAAATTGAGTCGCTGCTGGGCCTCGCCGTGGCCTGCCTGTTCTTCCTCGTCTGGTGGCTTTATGACGCCATCTCCCTTGGTATCTTTGCCTTACCTGCGACGTTCTTCCTGGTCTTTGTCCCAGCTCTGGGCCCGGACCGCTACACATTCCCCTCGGAGGGCGTGCGCGTAAGCTGGCTGGTGGCCCACATCGCCGCGCTGCTCGTGGCCTATGCCGCTCTGTGTTTTAGCCTCCTGTCTTCCATGCTTTATCTTGTTCAGGAACGCCGCATCAAGAGCAAACGAAAGCCGGGGCAAGACTCCTGGTGGGTACCGCTTGACTGGCTGCCGCCTCTCGATACCCTGGAACGCGTCGCCCTTGCCACCCTGGAGTTTGGCTTTCCCTGCATGACCGTCGGCCTTGTCATCGGCTCGGTCCTGGCCCAGGAGACACCGCTGGGGGCTGCCTATTTCCTTGATCCCAAAGTAATTGCGTCCTTCATCAGTTGGGCGGTTTACGTTCTTCTGCTCTTTGTCCGTCGCAGCGCAGGCCTTCGCGGCCGCAAGGCAGCCTATCTTAGCGGTGCTGTTCTGGTTGTCATGATGGCGGTTTGGGCCGCAAACCTTTTCAGCCACGTTCACAGGTTTGGTCCACAATGACCCTGGCCCTCATCGGAGTGAACCACAAGACCGCGCCCATTGCGCTGCGAGAGAGGATTGCTATCTCCCGCGAGGAACTCCCGGAGACGACACGAGCGCTGTGCGACATGCCCGGCGTAACCGAATGCATGATTGTCTCCACCTGCAACAGAGTTGAATTGCTGGCCGCCGTTGAAGGTTCCAGTGCTCAGGTAACCGAGTTCATCTCAACGCACTTCGGTCTGGACCCTGCCGAGATTGGCCCGCATCTCTACGAATACCGCGATCAGGAGGCAGTGAGCCACTTGTTTCGCATGGCAGCCAGCCTGGACTCCATGGTGGTGGGGGAGCCGCAGATTCTGGGCCAGGTAAAGGAGGCGTTCGCGGTAGCGAAAGCCTCCGGCACCGTCGCCGGGCAGCTCGAACACCTGCTGCAAAGCGCATTTGCCGCAGCCAAAAAGGCACGCTCCGAGACCGGGATCGGCTCCAATCATGTGTCCATCGCCTCGGTTGCCGTGGACATGGCGCGCAAGATCTTTGGCTCGCTCCAGGGCCGGACTGTTTTCCTTGTAGGCGCAGGCAAGATGAGCGAACTGGCCGCGCGGCACCTTATTCAGCAGGGAGCCAGCGCCATCCTCGTTACCAATCGCACCCGTGAACGCGCCCGCCGCATGGCCGCCGAGTTCCAGGGCAGCGTGACGCCTCAGGTTGTCCCGTTCGAGCAGCTTTATGAGGTAGCCAGCAGCGCCGACATCGTCATCAGCTCTACCGGCGCGCCTCACCACATCTTCCGCCCCGAACATGGGCAGGCCTTTCTGCATCGCCGTCGCAACCGGCCAATGTTTTTCATCGACATTGCCGTGCCTCGCGATGTCGATCCGGCGATGAACAAGCTTGACGGCATCTTTGTTTACGACATCGACGACCTCCAGCAGGTGGCCGCCGCTCACATGGAGGAGCGCACCCGCGAGGCCAGCGACGCCGAAAGCCTGATCGCCGCCGAGGTTGAGCGCTTCCAGCAGCGCCAGCGCACCGTCAATGTAGCACCGGCCATTGTCGCCCTTCAGCGCAAGGCCGAAGAGATTCGCCAGGGCGAACTGCATCGCATTCAATCCCGTCTGGGCACATTAACTCCCGAACAGGCTGCAGCCGTCGAGGCGCTCACGCGAGGTCTCGTGAACAAGTTTCTCCACCCGCCGATGCAAGCGCTCAAGCAGGCTGCCCGTGAAGGCGACTCGGCCCGCCTTGACGTGCTTTGCGACACTTGGTCGGTGCCCGCCACGTCAATCGATAGCGAACCCGAAAAACTCCAGACAGAATCTCCTAGGGAGACCACTCGATGAACCTTCGCATAGGAAGCCGTGGCTCCCAGCTAGCTCTCTGGCAGGCCAACCATATCGCAGCCCTGCTTCGCGGCCAAGGCCACGAGGTCGAGATCGAGATCATCAAGACTACCGGCGACAGGCTGCAGGAAGTCACCTTCGCCGAAGTAGGTTCAAAGGGCATGTTCACCAAAGAAATTGAGGAAGCGCTGGCCGATGGCCGTGTCGATCTGGCGGTGCATTCGCTCAAGGACCTGCCTACGGAACTGTCCGAGCCGTTCGCTCTGGCCGCGACCCCTCCGCGTGTAGACCCGCGCGATGTTTTTGTGTCGGTGAATTACGCGAGTCTAGCTGAATTGCCACAAGGCGCAAAGGTGGGAACCAGCAGCCAGCGCCGCCGCGCCCAGTTGAAGGCTCTTCGCCCTGACATTGAGGCTATCGAGTTTCGCGGCAATGTTGACACCCGCCTGCGCAAGCTGGCTGAAGGGCAGGTGGATGCCATTCTGTTGGCCGCCGCCGGCCTTGACCGGCTGGGCAAGACCGACTGGGTGCGCGAGCGGCTTGACCCCAAGAGATTCTGTCCCGCAGCGGGCCAGGGAGCATTGGGGATAGAAACGCGGAGGGAAGACGCCGCCACTATCGCCGCTGTCGCTTTTCTCGATCATGCGGACACCCGCTTTGCCGTCACGGTCGAACGCGCCGCGTTAGCCGCTCTCGGTGGCGGATGCCAGGTGCCGATCGGTGTTTATTGCCGTCCTGGAGTCGCCCCGGAAGGAAGCTCCGCGGAGGGGACCTGGGACGAAGTCTTTGGCGTAGTGGCTGTTCCTGCGACGGGCTCGGCGGTGCGCGTCCTGTACAGCGCATGCAGACCCTATACAGACCCGGAAGAGCTGGGACGAACGGTGGCAAAAGCGCTTCTCAACTCCGAAGCCGGCCCGCTGGTTAGGACTGTCATCGGAGGCTCGCGGTGAGTTTGCCGCTGGCTGGCCGCCGCGTGCTGGTTACACGCGCCGCGCATCAGGCCGGGAAGCTCAGTGATGGTCTTCGCGCACTGGGTGTCGAGCCGGTCGAAGTGCCGATTCTTGAGATCCGCCCCCCGGCCAACTTCAGGCAACTTGACGCCGCGCTGCGCCAACTTGACCTCTACAATTGGCTCATCCTCACCAGTGCGAATACAGTCAAGGCGCTTGCTGAAAGGTCCGCTTGTCTCGGTCTGCAATTAACGCTGCCGGCCTCCGTGAAGGTCACCGCAATTGGAGAAGCAACGGCAGCCTCTGCGCGTAAAGCCGGGCTTTCCGTCATGCTGATACCAGAGTCCTACGTTGCGGAGAGCTTGCTCGAAAGTTTGACCGGCCAGGTCTCGGGACAACGAATTCTGCTGGCGCGCGCGGAGGTGGCGCGGGATGTGATTCCAGATGCGCTTCGGAAGGCGGGCGCCACGGTCGACGTGGTGGATGCTTACCGCAACGTGATGCCCGAACCCGCGCCCGAGCAACTACGTCGTGCCCTTGCTGAAGGAATCGATGCCGCAACCTTCACCAGTTCTTCCAGCGTGACACATCTGGCCGAAGCCGCTGAACGGAGTGGAATCCAGTTTCCCTTCGCCGGGGTTTCTGCCATCTCCATTGGCCCCATCACCAGCCAAACCCTGCGCGCTCTTGGCTGGGAACCCGCAGCCGAAGCCAGCCCTTCGGATATTCCCGGACTGGTTCAGGCCGTAGCTTGTACATTGCAGAGGCCACCCCTGACCAGCCATCGCTGACTTGCTGTGCTTATGACTGCCAGGTCTTGTCCGGCGCGTGGCAAAGCTGTTCCAGGTTGCAGCAGTCGCACTTGGGCTTGCGGGCATCGCAGACCTGTCGCCCGTGGTGAATGATCTGGTGTGAGAACCCAATCCATCGGCTTTGGGGCAGAATCTTCATCAACTCCCGCTCGACCTTTTCCGCCGTCTCCGCCTTGGCAAGCCCAAGCCGCCGGGCAATGCGATAGACATGCGTATCCACCACTACGCCCTCGGCCTTTCCGAAGCAGACGCCTAAAACGACATTCGCCGTTTTGCGAGCCGCGCCAGGAATAGTGATCAACTCGCCGAGAGTTTGCGGCACCTGGCCGGCGAATTCTTCCATGATTTTGCGGGCCGCGCCCTGAATCGATTTGGCCTTATTGTGATAAAAGCCGGTGGTGCGGATCAGCTCTTCGAGCTCAGGAAGTGTCGCCTTGGCCATCGCCGCCGGGGTCGGGAAGCGTCGAAACAGCTCCGGCGTCACCATATTCACTCGGACATCGGTGCACTGAGCAGAGAGAATTGTCGCAACCAGCAACTCCCATGGCGATTGGTGACTGAGAGCGCACTCGACGTCAGGATAAGCTTCATCGAGTCCTTTAAGGATGGCGGTGACGCGCTCTGGGGCGAGGTCACCGCGTTTCGTGGTCGAAGACCTTCCGGAAGCCTTCGAAGGAGCGCGAGGCTTCTGACTTTTGGCTATGGTCTTTGGTATCGATTTGGTTGGTGTCATGGGTATTCGTCTCGTCCTGCCTGCAGCTAGAGTCTGCCGCCGAGCCAGCCGCCCAGTTTCTCTATCGGCAACCTAACGCCGATAAAGAACTGCCCAAACAGTGCATACACCGCGCTCACTTCATCAAACCGCATCTCGTAAATCAGCTTCTTGAAAACCACCGGGTCTTCGGCAAACAGATCCACGCCCCACTCCCAATCGTCCATGCCAATCGAGCCGGAGATAATCTGCTTGACCTGATCAGCATAGCGACGGCCAATCATGCCGTGCTCGTGCATCATGCGCTGGCGCTCGGCGAAGGGGACGGTGTACCAGTTGACCTGCTCGCCTCGCTTGCGGTCCATGGGGTAGAAGCAGATGTACTTCGCATCGGGCACGGATGGGTAGATACGCGGAGCCATGGCTCCAGCCTGACGCTCGAGCGTAGAAGCCACCTCGGCCTGCCATTCCGGCGAATACGTCTCAAGCCCCTTTGCGGTGGCCGCTTCATAGGTCTTGCGGCTGGACTCGTACAGACCCAACTCGACGACCGACACATACGAATGGACAGGCGAAAGGTATCCATTCAGATCGGTCTGTGCCAGATCCAGTTCCACCTGATTCAGGGCTTCGAGCGATTCGCGGAAGTGGACAAGGATCAGGTCGCCCTTGTGTCCGAGTTGCGAGAAGAGCGCGGTCTGGATGGGTGCGTCAGGACTGGTCCCTTTGGGGCTGCCGTGTTCCATTCCTTTGAGCACCGCAATCGCTTCCGCGGCGATGCGTTCCTGTTCAGCGGACGCAGTGGCGCGCCACGCTTTCCAGTCAAAGCGGAAGAACTGATGGAGCGCGCTGGAGCCTTCAATAGTCAAGGGGACAGGGGGAAAATCAGACAAGGGAACCTCCTCAAATGCAAATCTCGAACACAATCACCATCCTCATCCTAACAAACTGAGATTGCATACGTGTGCAACTATCTTTTCTATCTCAATCGACGAAAAGGTGCATAAACAGCGATCCTCAGCCCTATATACTGGGAACGCTCATGAGCGAAAAACTTATTTCCGTTTTGGTTCTATTCATAACACACGTCATCGACAGTGGTGGGTATGTCGGCCTGGCAGCGCTGATGGGAATCGAGTCGGCCTGCATTCCGTTGCCGTCCGAGATCATCATGCCCTTTGCGGGATACCTGGTGTACCTGGGTCGCTTCAGTCTTTTCTGGGCCGCGACTGCGGGGGCTGTGGGTTGCAATCTTGGCTCTGTCGTCGCGTATTGGATTGGCGCCAAGGGTGGCCGGCCACTGGTGGAGCGCTACGGCAAATGGGTCATGATGAGCCATCATGACCTGGACCGCATGACGTGGTTCTTTCAGAAATACGGATCCATCACCGTATTGCTGGCACGTTTGCTGCCAGTTGTGCGCACCTTTATTGCATTCCCCGCCGGAATCGCCAAGATGCCGCAGCTTCGCTTTCACATCTACACTTTCGTTGGCTCGTGGCCCTGGTGTTTCGCCCTGGCCTATGCAGGAATGAAGCTGGGAGAGAAGTGGCATACAGATCCCCGCTTCTATCAAGCATTTCACCGCTTTCATCTCGCCGTCGAGATTGCCTTGGTGGCGGGTATCATCTGGTTTGTCTGGTCGCATATCAAGCGCGGAAGGCAGGCGAGAACGGCCTGAACGCGTGATCTGCGAACGACGAAATTCGCAGGATGTATTCGGTTCTGTCTAACTGCACATCAATTTTGTGCTGATGGGAATCCGTCGGCAAAATAAAGCAACGCGAGGAGAAACCATGTCAATTGAGCAGCAGGGCGGCCCCAAAACAGCCGCATCCAATGTCGCGCCCGCCACGGGCAAACTGGGCGTGATGGTAGTTGGCTTCGGTGCTGTGGCTACCACGCTTATCGCCGGGGTCGAGGCAGTCCGACGCGGACTCGCCAAGCCCATTGGATCACTTACGCAGATGGGCACCATTCGCCTGGGCAAGCGCACCGACAACACATCTCCGCTCATCAAGGAGTTTGTTCCACTGGCCGATTTGAAGGATGTGGTCTTTACCGGCTGGGATATCTTCGAGGACAACGTCTATGAGTCGGCAGCCCACGCCAAGGTGTTGGACGATAAGACTCTGGAGCAACTAAAGCCCTATCTTGAAACCATTAAGCCGATGCCCGCTGTCTTCGACCAGTATTACGTGAAGCGCTTGAACGGCACCCATGTGAAGAAGGGCAAGAACAAGCGCGACCTGGCCGACCAGCTTATTGCCGACATCCGCAATTTCAAAAGGACCGTCGACCGCGTAGTGATGATCTGGGCCGCCTCAACAGAAATTTTCCTGGAGCCAACCGCCGTTCACCAGACCATCGAGGCCTTCGAAGAGGGTCTGGAAGCTGACGATATCGGCATCGCGCCCTCGCAAATCTATGCCTACGCCGCGCTGAGCGAAGGGGTCCCGTTTGCCAACGGCGCGCCGAATCTTACGGTCGATATTCCAGCTATGATCGATCTCTCGAAGAAGAACGCCGCTCCTATCTGCGGCAAGGACTTCAAGACTGGTCAAACGTTCATGAAGACAGTGCTGGCGCCGGCCTTCAAGGCGCGTCTGCTGGGCGTCTCCGGCTGGTTCTCGACCAACATCCTCGGCAACCGCGATGGAGAGGTACTGGACGATCCGCAGTCGTTCAAGACCAAAGAGGAGTCCAAGCTGGGTTCGCTCGAATATATCTTTCAACCGGAGCTTTACCCCGATCTTTACAAGAACATCTACCACAAGATTCGCATCAACTATTACCCACCCCGCGGCGACGACAAGGAAGCCTGGGACAATATCGATATCTTTGGCTGGCTCGGCTACCCGATGCAGATCAAGGTGAACTTTCTTTGCCGCGATTCGATTCTGGCCGCACCGATTGCGCTTGACCTGGTGTTGTTCCTCGATCTCGCCAAGCGCGCGCCTGAACTGCGCTCCATCGGCATTCAGGAGTGGCTCAGCTTCTATCTCAAGTCGCCCCAGACCGCTGCGGGCCTCTATCCCGAGCACGACATCTTCATCCAGTCCATGAAGCTCAAGAACACCCTTCGCCACATCATGGGCCAGTCCCTGATCACGCATCTTGGACTTGAATACTACGACTGAGGCCGCAGCACCGAGACCTCAGTTTTCGACAAGAAAAGCCCCGGCAATGCCGGGGCTTTTCTTGTCGATCTCAGTCTGTGTGAATCGCTTTACGCCAATACTGTCGCCGGTTCCATGATTTGGATGACAGATGTCGGAACTGGTGCGGCAGGCTGAGGAGTGACAGGCGTGGGATGGGGTTGCGAATGGGCCGAGCGCGTGAGGCGATGAACAAAGTGATAAGGCGGCCACGGTCCAGATAGCTGCATCAGGCACTCCCGCATCATGGCGCTGGTGGTGGCGAATTTGTTCTGGTACCGCTCGACGTACTTGCGGTCAATCAAATGGGCGATATCCAGCACCATCTTGCCGGTCTCCGTCATCCGGCAGCTAACCTCTTCGTCCAGCGGCATAAACAGCCTGTGCATCTGGAAGCTGACCGCACGCGCCCGTGTTTGCCGTTCACGAGTACGCGCCGCGTTCTCACGCAGACTGGTCAGATATTCCCGGCCAACGCCTTCAGCCGGCAGATGTTTCTCCAGATCGCGGCCGCAGAAGTCGTCGACGAAGATCTTGAGGTGCATCTCGGTCTTGCCGCGCAGCTTGTCAATGTTGGTGAGAAACTGCCGTTGATTTGAACGGATGGATTTACGCAGGGTTTCGTCGTCGTTAAAGACGGTTCCAAAGCGGAAAGGAAGCACTGTCGAATGCTGGAAGCAGTCGGCGATCACCCGTGCATGGTCAACCCCTGACTTCTGGTTAAGGGTTTCCAGTGGGTTGTGTTCACTAACGACAACGGCAAGATCACTTGCTGGGTAGAGAAAGACCTGATTACCGCTTACTCCAACGACAGATTCCATTGGAACTGGTTTGCGGTGACGGGCCAATTCAGGAAATGCTTGTTTTTCACCGATGCAGTAGGCATACCATGCCATGACGAGACACTCCGTTCGCTTGCGCCGGTCAGCGCAGCTCGTTGGTGAAGCTCTGTGAACTTGGGAACAACTGCATACATAGTGGCATGAAGGCTGGGCCGGTAATGCGCCCCAATCAGCTAGGACGAATACTAGCCTTCCAAAAATACGACTGGCAACATCCGCCGTCACAATCCTTGCAAAAGTGAGCAATATTGGACAAAATGACCTTTATATAAGCAACAGAGGCGTTGACAATATAAATACCGACCACTAGCGACCGTCAGAACTCTTCACGCGCAAGGCACGAGTGCTTCAGATGGGCGTGATGCTCATCACGCCCGAACGGCTTGGGGCATGCCAATTGCGCGAATACCGCGTCCTGGCAGGACTTGGTCTAAGGCAAAACGCGCTGGATGTGCAGGTACAAGACCAAGTTTAAAAGGACAGAAATAGCCAGTAACCCCAATGCGATCAGCGCAATAACGTTGATCTTGCTGCCAACGGTCTTCAGGTCTTCAAGCAACTCCTGCTGCTCGAGGGTATTGCGGTCAGTGGCTTCACGGACCATGTCCAACTGATCTTCCACCCGTTTCAAAGAGGTGTTCTGTTCAATCACCTGGTCGCGCAGATCGCGATGCTGCACCTGTAGCTCCGCCAGACCATCCTCGATGGGTGCCAAATCGGCTGGAGCAGCCGGCGGGGCCGCGTGATGGTGCGGCGTGAGGATGTTGGAGACCGTTGTGGCAATGTTGCCGTCAAGCAGGGGCAATATCCTCTGTACGAACGGTAGAGCCAGCCGCAAGGCGCTCATTGCGCGCTGAAGGCTCGATGAAGTCGCATCTTCAGAAGTGGCCGTTTCAGGCTGGTTGGCAAGCATTCGTCCCGGCGGAGGCGCAGCCGTGAACTGCTTCAAATTGCCCTGGGCCTGCGAGAGCTGAGCGCGCCCTCCGCCTCCCATGGGCAGTGGGGAACCAACGGCGCGCGGGCGAGTTGGCTCCGCGTTCTGCGGGCGGCGGCTTTGATCGTCCAAGTCAAAGTTCATTGAATCGTTCATGGACTTCCTTCTTCATCCACTATAGAAGGCAATCCCCATATATAAAGGATTTTCGCATCGCATAGGAACCGCTGCCCACTTTTTCTATTCAAATGATGGAGCCGGAAGGCTGTTGCCGGCCTGCCTGCATTCCCGCAGCGGGAAGCCTCGTACCGTATCCTCATATCCAGGAGAGGTGTGTGAAACCAGTTCTCGCACGTACACTGCGCAGCCTGCAAAGCAATATCCTGGCAGGCATTCTCACCATCGGCCCCCTGTTTGTCACCTGGCTGATCTTCAGCTTTCTGTTTGGCGCGCTTGCCAAGGCGGGAATGCCGGTGGTTCAGTTTTTCGCGGCGGTCTTCCCTGAGGATTGGCTAAGCGAGCCATGGCTCCAGTCTGTACTGGCTATCGCACTCACTCTGATTGTGCTCTATGTAACCGGCCGCGTCACTTCTCTGGTGATAGGGAGACAGGCATTCAGCCTCTTCGAGGCCGTTCTGGAACGCTTGCCCTTTGTGGCCAAGGTCTACACTTCTGTTCGCCAGCTTCTGGATACCATGATGGCCAAGAAGGAATCCAGCCAGCGCGTGGTCCTGGTGGACTTTCCAATCCCCGGCCAAAAGAGCATCGGATTCCTTACCCGTATCCTGACCGACTCAACATCTGGCGCAACGCTTGCGACGGTTCTGGTTCCGAATGCAATCAACCCTACTTCGGCATTTCTTCAGGTTCTTCCCATTGAGCGAGTCATCGAAACCGACCTGACAATGGAACAGGCAATGAGCATGCTGATGACGGGCGGGGCAGTAGGCCCGGAAACAATCCGATTCACGCAGCCGGCAATCGCTGAGGAATCGGAACCGACTCCGTCGATCTAGAGAAGGCTCTGGTAAGAGCCATAGGCCAGGTTCCCCGCAGGCCACTCTAGGGCTCGGGCTATTGCGGGGCCTCGTTTAGCGTGACGTCTTCACCGGCATGTTCGCTTTCGATGGTTACTTTGCGCAGGTCCACATGGTTAAACTGCGCCCAGGCCAGACCCACGGGCACAATGCTGAGGAAGGTCATCCCCAGAAGCGTGGCAGCGCAGGCTGTAGCCGTCTCTGGCGCCATGTTGAACAGTCCCCTCAAGGCCACGGCTACTGCGGCAATCTGAGTAAACCAGCCGATAACCGGCAACTGGACGATACTTGCCACGCCGCTGCCGACCATCAGCACCATGCACTTCGCGAGAGTGATCGATGCGCGCTCCGGTCCTGTGACAAAAGCCAGCGTCCCTTCCAGATAGGCCAGCGTAATCAGCGCCCACATCGCCAGCGAAAGCCCCAGCGTGATGGCAAAATCGGCGGGAGTGCGCAGCGTGTCCAGGCCGGTGCGGAAGGTGCGAATCTTATTGGCAACCGCTTGGCCCAGGCGCTTGGAGACCAGCCCAAACGCGCGCTCAAGGAACGATGCCACAATACCTCCGGCCAACCGCACCGCAGCCAGGAACAATGCGCCCAGCAGTGTGGCCGCAAGCCCACCAAAGCCAAACTTCCTGAAGGTATCGGGGTTGGGCAGGCTTCCGGGTGGAGCCAGAAGAATTGCAGAGGAAAACATCAACGCCATCGACCCGGCGTCGAAGAGCCGCTCGACAATGTAGACGGCAATCTGCGTGCTGAGCGGCAGATTCGTCTTTCTGGCCACAAGATAGGGCCGGACCAAGTCGGCAATACGGCCAATGAGTGCCACCGCCGTGAAGCCGATCACCTGCGTCCCAAGCAGCGAAAACAGCGGCACTTTCTTGTTGGGCCGTAGCAGTAAGGCCCATCGCGCGGCCCGAAAAGCATAAGCAAGATATATGCAGCCGACCCCGATGCCAATCTCTTTCAAGTTGGCCTGCTGAAACTTTTCCAGGAACATCTGCCAGTTGAAGGGATGCAGGTGCTGTTCGTACATCGCCAGGGCCACCAGCGCCACAAGCACCACCAGGCCCAGAATCAATTGATTCTTTTTCAAGCGTTCTCCGTTCCGCGGCTATGAAGATATGTCTATGTTCTCATCCGCGCACGGGGACATAATACCAGCGTGTATTTATGGTTTCAGGGGGACACTGACGGACGCTACCGAGCGTCGGGCCTGCGCCTCGCGCGCCAGCACACGGCGGTTGAACTCGTGGATCACGCGCGCCACGTAGGCCCGCGTCTCGTGATAAGGCGGAATGCCGTTGTACTTGTCCACGGCTCCCGGCCCCGCATTGTAGGCCGCCAGCGCCTTGGCAATATTGTCATGGTATCGGATGAGCAGTTCGTCCAGATAAGCTGTGCCGCCGCGCACATTCTGTTCCGGCTTGAAGCTGTCCTCGACGCCCAGCTCTCCGGCAGTCCCCGGCATCAGTTGCATCAGGCCGCGCGCTCCGGCTCGGCTTACTGCGCGGGCATTGCCGCCGCTCTCAGCTTTCACCACGCTGGCCAGCAAATCGACATCCACATTGTGCTCATGGCTGGCTTTGTTGAGTATCTCGCCTAGATCCGCTGGCGAGAGCTTCGCGTCAGGATTAGCCGGTGAAGCGACGGCGAGCACCCTTTCAGCGGAGGTCGGAGGCGGAGGGGGATCTGGAACCTGCTCAATCTGGACAATTTCTCCTGGGGCGAACTCAGCGTAGTTGTCTTCCTCCGAGCTCAGGTACAGACGCACCCGGCCCTTTACCTGGGCATGGTGGTTGCACTGCATCTCGAAGCCGTTGCGCAGGGTTATGCGCTCGGCTGCTCGCGTGGCCGGAGCCAGCAGCGCCGCAGCCGCAGTCACAAAAATCAATACCTTTCCGCGCACTTCCAATTGCACCCTCAAGTCCTTACTTTACTGCTTATCCTCTGGCCGCAACGAGCTTTGCCAGGGCCGTCTCCAGCGCCACGGCCACGCCGTCCTGGTCGTTGCGGGGAACCTGCTTCCATCCGCGCATCTTCGCCATGGTGCGCAACTCGCGAGCCGCATTACCCATCATTACACCCTGTCCAGCCCATTCCAGCATATCCACATCGTTCCAGTTGTCGCCAATGGCCATGGTCTCTTTTCTATCCACACCCAGCCTACCGGCTAGCTGCTGCAGCGCCCAGCCTTTTGAGACGCCCAGCGGCAAAATGTCCAGAATCGCAACGTCGCGCGCAGGATATTCCGTGCGTACGCACTCGCAACTGCTGCACCACTCGCTCGCCTTAAGCGCCGCCTCCGCCTCCATCATCCTGTTGATTCCACCCGCCACCATGCCTTGAATGGGAGCGCTGTCAGGATCTTCCGCGTCTTTGAATGCCAGTTCCAGCGGATTGATCACCTCTATGGCGTTGCGGTTGGCCTCGACCCAAAGTGCGATTCGCCCATCAGCCTGTTCCAGGTTTTCAAGAACCAGTTCGCTGTGTCCAGGCCTGTCAAAGGTGAAAACCACGGCCCCAAACGGCCTGAGCAGTCCGCATAGTCCCCGCGCTACCCGCACCTCCAGATGGCGGCGGCCAATCGGTTCGCCGTCCAGAGTCCGGATCACTGCTCCATTAGACGTGATAAGGGGCGTATCCGCTCGCAAACCCAATCCTTCCAGCAGCGGCACGGTATAGGCCGTCCGCCGCCCCGTGGCGATAGCCACTGTGATCCCTGCATCTTGCGCCGCCCGGAGCGCACGTTCGTTGCGCTTGCTCACGGTTTGCGAAACGTTGGGTAGAAGGGTGCCGTCCATGTCAATCGCCACCAGGCGAACCGGAGGATGCATACCTCCAGTGTAGAAGCAGCAAGAGGCTGAAGCGAGGCAGGCGGTTCCTCCAAGTGGGCCCGATCCGGTAATCTCATGGGTATGGAACGGATTTGCAGCCAATGTCATGCTGTGCTCGCGCAAGAGACCATGGCGGATTGGTGTCCTGGTTGTGGCGGCGCCCTGACCGAGCGGGCGAGTCTGCCCCAGGGAAACCAGGCCGCCGGGCCCGCCGCTCAGGTCGATCATCGCGGCATCATTCTGCCTCGGCGTCATGCTCTGGGCGGGATTATTACGCCGCAGTAGGGACTATTCGTACCTGAGCGCTTCCGCAGGCAGCACACGCGCGGCAGCCGACGAGGGGTAAAGCGTCGCCAGCATCGAAACGCCTATCGAAACAATGGCCACAATCACCCCATCTATTGGTCGCGGCGCGAAGGGCAGAGTGTCAATCGAGTAGACCTCGGCGGACAGATGAATGAAGTGGTAGTGCGCGCCAGCCCATGCGGCCAGGTAGCCCAGTACAAGCCCTAGCGCGGTGCCGATCAGGCTGATAAGCAATCCTTGCATCAGGAATATGCGCCGCACCTGGCCCGGTTCCACGCCGAAGCTCATCATGACCGCGATGTCCCGCGTCTTTTCCATCACCATCATGGTGAGCGCAATCAGAATGTTCAGCGCGGCCACAATCACAATCAGAGCGATCACGATGAAGGTGACCACCTGTTCCAGCTTGAGGGCACGGAATAGTTCGCGATTCTGCTCCATCCAATTCGTGGTCATGTAGCCCTTGCCGGCCGCTTGCTCCAGGTCGTGGCCGATCTGGGGAGCACGGTCGAGGTTGTCCACCTTGAAGCTGATGACAGACACGAGATCCGGCTCATCGAAGAGGCACTGGGCATCTGCCAGCCGCAGAAACCCCATTTGCGAGTCGTACTGATAGAAGCCTGAGTGAAAGACTCCCGCCAGGCGAAAGCGCACAAACTTGGGGATGATGCCGAGGGGAGTCATCTCCCCCTGCGGACTGATCACCATCACCGAATCGCCGACCGAAGCGCCCACGGTTTCAGCCAGTTCACGGCCCAGCACAATTGGCGGCTGCGTCGGGCATACGCCTGGAACCTGCGTGGGCTCGGGTTCAAGGGCGCTCGCCGCGCCGGGAGTGGCTGTAGAGAGCAAATCGCTGACGCTTTTTTCATCGCCAGGCAGGATACCTTCAATCAACGCGCCACCATCGCGAGCGCCGCGCGCAACCAGCACCTGTTCGTACAGTCCCGGAGAAGCAGCCGTGATGTGAGGCAGGTGGCGCATTCGATCGAGCAACGGCCGCCAGTCGCGGATGCCGTCGTTATTCACGCGCATCAGTTGCACGTGCGCGCTTGACCCCAGCAGACGGTCCTGCAGATCGCGCCTCATGCCGTTGGTGATAGCCAGGGCAATGATAAGAGCAGCAACACCAGCAGCCACCCCCGCTATAGAAATTACGGTGACCACGCCTACCACGGCCTGCCGCCGCTTGGCTTTCAAATAGCGAGCTGCCAGGAAGAGTTCGAATTTCATCGAGTCGATTTTCCTTGGTTTTCCTGGGCCGCAATCACCGTCTTCGCGACGCCCTCGTTCTCGTGCCTGTCGTAAGCACGCACGGTAATCAAGTGTTCGGTGATTTTGCCAGAGACGATGTCCAGAAGGATGCGCACAGAGTAGTGCTCGTGCCTGGAGTCAGAGAGCCCGCCAACCGGCTCAATGTACTGCCACGGCCCCGCATCCAGCGAATACTCAGCCTTGGTGATCTGCGAGAAGGCATCCTCAGCGTCGAAGGTTACCTGGAATGGCCTGTGACAGGGGCTTTGCTGGCACTCCGCAACGTCTCCGGTCGCCTTGAAAGCCGTGATCACCGGCGGCGTTGTATCCACTTCGAACCGGTCGCTCACCTTATCGCCGCTCAGTGCATCGCCTGGAGTGTGAGAGGGCGAGTCGGACGCGACAACCTTGATCTGATAGCCACCATCTGGAATCAGCGTCGCGTCGAAGCTGTAAGCCTTGTCGGTAATTCCGTCCTTGAGCAGCCGCCACACGGTTTCACCGTCACCGCGCAGATAAAGGGAATAGGTCAGGTCGTCGCTGTTGTCGTCATGGGCCGCCCAACGCACCGTAACTGCCGTGCGGTCTTTTGCGGCTTGCATTGGCTGACTAGAAGCGCTGTCGAAGCTTGCCGGGGCGTTTTGCCCCGAGGAGGCAAAGGTGATGGTCACCGGTTGCGGCTGATTGCCCGGCAGGCTCTGTGTATTCATGCGCGCTCCTGGAACCACCGCCACTGCGTCAACCACCGGGGCCGCATTGATGGGCAGGTAATTCACGGCCACACCACCTACCGTTCCGCCTGTATGCAGCACGGCCTTCCACTGCAAAAATCGCCCAGAAGGGGAAGCCACTGTGCCGTCCTTCAGAAGCTGCCACTCTGACCAGCCACGCACCGGCTGCTCCACATTGCCAGTACGGGTCCAGATTTCATACAATTTCGATCCGTACTCAACTTCTACGCGGCCAAAGCGGGCCAGCGCGCCAGTATCCAACACATTACTGGCGTATTCATGCTTCTCAGCGCGCCCCAGGAGCACCAGCTTCCCCGTGTTCCCCGTGCCAACAAGAACGCCACCCATGCCTTCCGGGCCTTGAACCGCAGCCAAGCTCAGAGCCTGCTGCGCTTCAAGATGTGCCATGTCCGCGTAACTGCCATCCTCGTGGATCAGAAAGATGTGGCCGCGGTTGCCGGTCAGCGCCAGCAGGCCATCCGGCCGGGCTGCCAGCGCGTAGACGATTTCATCCTTCCCAGTCCACAGCTTGCGCGGAGCCTGCCCTTCGGCCAGTGCGTAAATCTCAGTTCCCTCCGGTACGGATGTGCTGGCATTTGCAGCTTGTAGCGATCCCGGCTGGATTACGGTAATGGTTGTGGTTCCGACCCCCTGTACTGGCAGCGGGGGAAGGGGATTGTGGCTCTTATCGCCAACACTGGCAGCATAGATGGTCCCGTTCGCGCTCACGACCACTGAGGTGATCTCACGCCTCGGGGCCTCGAATAGCACGTACCCTTTGCCCTCGGGGCTGATCCGGTACACAAGGCCCGAACCGTCAGAGCCTGCAATCAGGTTCCCCTTCGAGTCCCATGCCAGTGTCCGGATGTGCTCTTCGTCGCTCTTGAAGAATAGCTCTGGCTTTGCTCCAGGTTTTGCGGGGTCCACCCGATACACCGCTCCTGGCCCCCCCGTGGCAATGTACAACCGTCCGGAAGAGTCGAAGGTCAGGTCCCATACGTAGCGCGATCGTGCACCCTGCTTGCTGGAATCTGCCGTCCCGCCTGCATCCAACGTTGATGGGTCAAAGACCACCGCGGCATTCGAGTCGTCCTGAATCGAACTCGAATCCGCCTTGAGCTTGTAGACTCTTCCGCTGGGCAAAGTGGCCGCGAAGATGGCGCCGTCCTGACCAACCCGCACAATCTGTACGCTGACGTCCTTGGTCGAGAACACCGTAAATGGCTTGCCGCCTTGCCTGTCGGGCGCGCGCAAAACCGTCGCTGGCGAGCCGGTTCCCACGTAGGCTACGCCGGCCTTGCTCACGGCAACCGACCAGACGAAGGTCGAGGGAGTAGTAAAGGACTCGGCCAAGCCCGGTCCTGCACGCAAACTGCCGTCGCTCTCGAGCGCGACGCCTTGCGGCGTGCCCTTCTCAAACTCCTCAAGCTGGGACTGGGCCCAAAGGTGGGTGCCCTGCGACAGGGATAGCTGTGCCGAGGCTGCGATAAGAGCCGCCGCAAGCACGGAAAGGCCAGATGCGGAGCGGAGACGGGGAATCATGCGGCAGAAGGCAAACATTCTGCGGTTAAGTCTACTAAAGTTTACGGGGCGAATGCTGAAGCCGATGGTTAACAGACGTCCGTCTGACCCTACAGCTCCAGCACGTTATCCTCGATAGCCAGCCGCACGTTGCCGTCAGATTTAGCCAGCCGGCGCACAGCCTCGGGCTTATCAACATGGGCCTTCAGCATCACTAAAGCCACCGGCACGCTTCGTCCCGCGCTCTTGATTGTGTGTACTGCAGTCTCACGGTCAATCTTGCATGCACCCATCAATATGCGGATTCCACGCTCCACCAGCTTCGAGTTCTGCATGTGCACGTTCACCATCAGGTTCTCGTACACATAGCCGAGCCGCGTCATGGCGCCGGTGGTGATCATGTTCAGCACCATCTTTTGTGCAGTGCCGGCCTTCATGCGCGTGGAACCGGAGATCACCTCGGGGCCCACATCGGCAACAACGGCTATGTCGGCGGCATTGGCAAGCGGAGTACCAACATTGCAGGTAACGGCCGCAGTGTGAGCTCCGCGGGCGCGTGCATATGCCACGGCGGCTACAACGTAAGGGGTGCGGCCTGAGGCGGAAACCCCAACCACAACGTCCTTGCGCGTCGGCCGCCTGCGGGCAATATCCCGCTGGCCCAGTTCCTCGGAGTCCTCGTTGACCTCGACGGCCGAGGCCAGAGCCTTGGGTCCGCCGGCCATGATGTACTGAACCTGTCCCGGCGCAGTCGAGTATGTGGGCGGGCATTCGGATGAATCAAGCGCAGCTATTCGCCCGCTGGAGCCCGCGCCCACATAGATAAGCCTGCCGCCATCGCGCAGGCTTCTGGCTACCTGGTCGATGACCGCCGCAATCTCTGGAATCGCTTTCTTTACTGCAGCCGCCACCTTCGCATCCTCATGGTTGATGATTCTGGCGATTTCAATAGCGGATTTGGTATCAAAGCCTTGAGAAGCCTCGTTCTGGCTCTCGGTTGTAAGTTGTTGAAGCATAGAGGCCTGGTCGTTCTTATTGTCCTTTGCGTGAGTGCCGGGCGTCTCTTGCATCGTCATGCTGGTTAGCATCGCGTCTGTCCCCACATTGTCATTGTAGCTTTAAACCTCGCAACTCCTTAGAGAAATCTCCACGCGCCCCAATCCCTATCCGCCGAATTCACTGGACTGTTACAGCGACTTCCGAACTGCATCGTGAAAAGCGGGGCGTACCTGGCGAATCGACTCGTTTAGCCGGTCTGGCCAGGTGCGGTTAGTCAGCAGCGCAACCGCTACCCCGGCTTCCAGGTCGATCCAAAGAGAACAACCACTGTAGCCAAGATGTCCAATGGAATGCGGGGAGAAGAAATGGCCGGACGAGGAATCCTCTGAACGAGTATCCCAGCCAAGAGCGCGGGAACTCCCCTCCGGGCCCTGACGCTGGGCATAAAGTCCCACGGTCGCAGGGTCAAACAGGGGAGTCGCTTCGTTCTCTGGCTCAATTTCCACCCCGGAATTGAGAATTCCGTCTGCAAAGCGAAGCAGATCCGGCACATTCGAGAAAAGCCCCGCATGACCGCTGGCCCCGCCGAGCAGCCAAGCATTCTCATCCTGAACCTCACCTTGTATGCGGCGATGGCGAATGGTTGCGTCCTCTTCTGTCGGTGGGATTGAGGCTCGTTCCTCAAGTGGGGGGCAGTAGCCTGTCGCGGTCATCTCCAACGGCTGAAGGATCTCCCGGCGGACCCATTGGGCCAGCGGCTCTCCCATGCGCGCCTCCAGAGCTTTGCCCAGCAGAATGAAGCCGGGGTCGGAGTACTCAGCGCGCGAGCCCGGGTTAGCTTCGAGCGGCAGATTCAGGCAGGCTGCCATCAGTTCGTCGGCCGTCGCTGCCGCCCGAAAGAACTGAACGTATCCCGGCAAACCGGAATTGTGTGCCAGCAGATGCCGCAGCGTTACGGCTCGCGCAGGATCTTCCAGGTTTCTTCCGGAGATGAACCCCGGCAGCAGATCGCCCACCCGCATATCCAGGTCGAGTAGGCCGCGCTGCTGCAACAGCATGGCGGCTGCCGTAGTCGCGGCTACCTTGGTGAGGCTGGCCACGTCGTATACCGTTTCTGGAGTCACGATCGGAGAGCCTTTGTCATAGGTGAAGCGCCCCAGTCCTTCTTGAATCACGACCTCCCCGCTCGCCAGCACACCAAAGGCACAGCCCGGAAATGCGCGGAAAGCGATGGCATCGTCCAGCACCCGGTAAACAGATGAAAACCGGTTACGGGCACGAGCGGAAACTGGGGCCGGCGGGGTAGTTTCTCTATCCATCTCTGTTTTGCATCCTACCGCGAATCGAATCCGGCTGCTTTGCGAGTGCTTGCATTTTTCCGTCACTTCAAACGGCTGGGTTATCCTTGTGTACGAATTGTTCGTCTATCAGAATAGAGGGCACCAAGGAGAAAGTTATGCGTCTGTTGCGTAAAGCATGTACGGCCGCAATCGCGCTGGGTCTGGTATGTGCAGCCACGTGTTCAGCGGTGGCTCAGGCGCCTGATGTTTCCAGTCAGTCAGCCCCTGCCGCCATGCCAGTTCCGGCCGAAGCCACGCCGGCCTCGGCTCCAGTCGCAAGCGCCACTCCACCCGCCCCTGCGGCCCGCACCTATACAGTTCCCGCCGGCACCAAGGTTCTGCTGCAACTGCGCAGCGCGATCAACACCAGAAGCGCCAAACCCGGCGATGGCGTCTATCTTGCCTCGACCTTCCCAGTCGTGGTTGGAAACAGGGTCATGATCCCGGCGGGCGTCTATGTCCAGGGAATCGTTGACCGTGTTGCCCGTGCAGGCCACGTCAAGGGCCGGGCGCAACTCGATCTGCACTTTACCTCGATCATCTTTCCCAATGGCACGGTGGTGGAGATCCCCGGCATCATCAATAGTCTGCCCGGCGCCAAGGATCGAACCGTGAAAGGCGACGAAGGCACCGTCGAACAAGACGGAAACAAGGGCCGCGACGTTGCCCGGGCTGCCGAAATCGGGTTGGAGGGCGCTGGCATAGGCACCATAGGCGGCGCGGCCACTGGTCATCCGCTGGCGGGCGCGGCCATAGGCGGCCTGGGGGGCGTGGCTGTAGGCACGGTGGTTGCTCTCTTCACCCGCGGCGACGACATCAATATCGAAAGCGGTACGCCGGTTGAGATGGTCCTGCAGCGACCTCTCATCCTTGAATCGGAGAATCTCGGAAGCAATGGTGCGCCCGCTTTGGCTCCCGGGTTCGTTCCTGCTGCCAACCAGCCCCGGCCGATTGAGAAACCTCGCCGCGCGCGCATCCTCTGCCCGCCGGGAGGCCTCGGTTGCGAGTAATCTAGAGGAGAGATGTCAACGGTTCCCCTGCACACGCAAGATGTCGATTCCGGCACCGACCTCGAGACCGGCCTCACTCCGCCGACTCCTGATCCTGCACCTCCTCAGACCCTTAACGCCGGGGGGATTGCGCTCTGGTTGCGCGACCTGGCCATCTCCGCGGCTGCGTCGGTTTTGATTATTACCTTCCTCTATCAGCCTGTGCGCGTGGAGGGAACGAGCATGTTGCCGCGTCTGGAAGACAGCGACCGCCTCTTCATCAACAAATTCGTCTATCACCTCTCGGCAATCGAGCGCGGCGATGTAGTCGTCTTTCACTACCCCCGCGATCCGGAAAAGAGCTACATCAAGCGCGTTATCGCCCTGCCAGGCGATCGTCTGCATATCGACCATGGCACGGTCTGGCTCAACGGCAGGCGTCTGCTTGAAAACTATGTCCCAGACGAGTACCGCGACAGCCGCTCCTACGAGGAGATCGTCGTTCCTCAGGGCAGCTTTTTCATGATGGGCGATCACCGCTCCATCTCCTCAGACAGCCGCGAATTTGGCCCTGTCGAGCGCTCCCTGGTCTATGGAAAAGCCGTTTTCGTCTACTGGCCTGCCAAGGATGCCGGGGTGGTGCGATAGGCTTGCCAAAGACCGTCCTCAGCATTACCGGGACATTCTCCGCTGGTCCTGTTAGAATCTATAAAATCCACTCCTCGGAGAGGCGATGCAGGCAATCTTAGCGCTCGAAGACGGGCGCATCTTCCGTGGCCACGGCTATGGGTACCCCGGCGAATGCCAGGGCGAGGTCGTTTTTAATACTTCCCTTACCGGCTACCAGGAAATCGCCACCGATCCTTCCTATGCCGGTCAAATCGTAGTTCTTACCAATCCTCAAATCGGCAACTACGGCACCAACCGGGCAGACAACGAGTCGGCCAAGCCCTATATCGAGGGCCTGATCGTCCGCGAATTCTCGCCCATCAGCTCCAACTGGCGCTCCGAACAGGTCACCGACGAGTACATGGAGCGCTATGCGGTACCAGTTCTGGCCGAGATCGACACCCGCGCCCTGGTTCGCCACCTGCGTACCTATGGGGTGATGCGCGGCGTAATTTCGACGAAAACCGTCGATGCTGAGTCTCTCGTTCAGAGGGCCAGAAGCATCCGCAAGATGGACGGAACCGACCTGGCGCGCGTCGTTTCCACCAAATCCGTCTACCAGTTCGATGCCTCAGACAGCCGCAACCAATCCGCGGATCCCTTGCTGGCTGAAGGGTTTATGAAGACCGAAGAAGCGTCCCGTAGCTTGCTGCATGTGGTTGCGTACGACTTCGGCATCAAGCACAACATCCTTAGAATGCTCACACGCGAAGGCTGCCGCGTAACGGTTGTCCCGGCTGAGACCACCGCCGAAGACGTGCTCGCCCTCAAGCCCGATGGCATCTTTCTGTCGAACGGCCCCGGCGACCCCGAGCCGGTCGATTATGCAGTCCGCGCCATCCGCAAGTTCCTGGGCCGCGTGCCGGTCTTCGGCATCTGCCTTGGCCACCAGCTAACCGGGCTAGCCTTGGGCGGCCGCACCTACAAGCTCAAATTCGGGCATCACGGCGGCAATCACCCGGTCCGCAACAACGCCACCGGCAAGATCGAGATCACGGCCCACAACCACAACTTCGCCGTCGATCCCGACTCGATCAACGCCAACGAAGTCGAACTGACCCACGTTGACCTTAACGATCAGACTCTGGAAGGCCTGCGCCACAAAACACTGCCGCTGTTCAGCGTCCAGTACCACCCCGAAGCCGCTCCCGGCCCACACGACTCGCACTATCTGTTCCGCGACTTCCGTACGATGATGGAGGAGTGGAAATCATGAGCGGACTCGCAGCCAGAAGGGAGGAGCCAGAGCCGGGAGGGATCATTATCCCGGAGTTGGATCTTCTTTCCTTTCTGCCGAGGCCGCTTATTGATGTGCCGCTTGAACAGACCGAAATTCCCCGATTGGCACGCGATTCCGCAGCAATGACATTGCTAGAGCAGTCACTGCTTCAAATCCCGTCCAGCCACTATCTTGTCCACGGTGACGCTCGAGAGATGCGTTCGCTTGCCCCGGAGAGCGCACATCTGATTCTGACTTCTCCCCCCTATTGGACCCTGAAGAAATATGACGATGCCAGCGGGCAGCTAGGCCATGTAATTGAGTACGATGAGTTCCTAGCGGAATTGGGCAAAGTGTGGCGGCGCTGCTATGACTTGCTTGTTCCTGGTGGGAGGCTAATCTGTGTCGTTGGTGATGTCTGCCTGTCGAGGCGGCAGAACGATGGGCGTCACACAGTTGTGCCTCTCCATGCCTCCATTCAGGAGCTTTGCCGCAAAATTGGGTACGACAATCTGGCGCCTATTATTTGGCACAAGATCGCAAATGCCGTTTATGAGGTCTCGGGCGGCGGTGGATTCCTTGGCAAGCCGTATGAGCCGAATTCAGTCATCAAGAACGATGTCGAGTTCATTTTGATGTTCCGCAAGCCGGGAGGCTACCGCAAGCCCACCACCGCCATGCGTCTGCTCTCCGTCATCAGTGCTGAAAACTACCAAAGCTGGTTTCAGCAAATTTGGACTGGGCTAACGGGTGCTTCAACAAAAAACCACCCAGCGCCCTATCCGGTCGAATTGGCCGAGCGGTTGATTCGAATGTTCAGCTTCGCTGGCGACGTGGTAGTCGATCCTTTTTCTGGATCAGGAACCAATGCGATTGCCGCCGCCCGAACCGGACGACACAGCATTGGCTATGAGATCAGCGACAAATATCACCAAATGTCCGTGTCTCGCTTCTACCGGGAGACGGGCGGGCTCTTCTGGCGGCCGACGGTAACGCAAGTGGAGGAACCATGAGCTTGACTCCTGTTTGGGAGAAACGTCTCCGTGCCGCTGTCAAGCATTTCTGGGGTACACGAGGGAATCAAGCCAGCCGCCAAGGCACCAAGTCCGGTTCGCGCGACGCCGGGAACCGCACCGCCGTTACGGGCGGCAAGCAACTCGACGGATTTGTTGAGTTGGTCCGGGATTTCCTAGTAGATTGTGGAATTGATCAGGCCACTATCTTCTGTAATCATGCGGTCGAGCTTCCAGGTTGGTTTCGGGCTGAAAAGAAATGGGACTTGCTAGTGGTCGTAAAAGGCCAGTTGATCGCAGCAATGGAATTTAAGTCGCAAGTTGGTTCATTCGACAATAACTTCAATAACAGAACTGAGGAGTCGTTGGGAAGTGCAACGGATATCTGGACGGCATATCGTGAAGGTGCTTTTTCCCTTTCACAGCGTCCATGGCTCGGCTATGTAATGCTTCTGGAGGAGATTGCGCGATCACTGAGCCCTGTTGGAGTAAGAGAACCTCATTTCCCCGTATTTCCTGAGTTTCGAGATACGTCCTATGCCAAGCGGTACGAGATTCTAATGACAAAGCTGGTAAGAGAACGGCTGTATGACAGCGCAGCCCTACTACTTTCCAGTCAAGCCTCTGCCAAGGATGGCAGTTATCGCGAGCCATCGGCTGAATTAGGTTTTGAAAGCCTTCTAACCTCGCTCAAAGCGCGAGCCATGGCAATCACAGGAGTTTCTAACTAGACCATGCCACGCAGAAATGACATTCAAAAGATCCTTGTGATCGGCTCCGGGCCGATCATCATCGGCCAGTCGGCTGAGTTCGACTACTCCGGCACGCAGGCCTGCAAGGCCCTCAAGCAGGAGGGCTACGAGGTGGTGCTGGTCAACTCCAACCCGGCCACCATCATGACCGACCCGGACTTGGCCGACCGTACCTATATCGAGCCGCTCACCCTCCAATATGTCGAGGAGATCATCCGGCTTGAATCCGAGATGCTGGCCAGCGACCCGGCTTCAGGCAAGTTCGCCCTGCTGCCTACCGTTGGTGGACAGACGGCGCTCAATCTTGCCGTCGATCTGGCGGACGCGGGAATCCTCGACCGCTATAACGTCGAGTTGATCGGCGCAAAGCTCGAAGCCATCAAGAAGGCCGAAGACCGTCTGCTCTTCAAGGACGCAATGCTCCGCATCGGCCTCGATGTTTCAAAGTCGGCGCTGGTCAACAATCTGCGCGACGGTATGGACTTTGCTGCCAAACTCGGCTTCCCGGTGCTGATTCGCCCAAGCTTCACGCTAGGCGGCTCGGGTGGCGGCATCGCCTACAACCGCGAAGAGCTGATGGAAATCCTCGCCCGCGGCCTGGACCTTTCCCCGGTCCACGAGTGCCTCATCGAAGAAAGCGTCCTGGGCTGGAAGGAATACGAGCTCGAGGTGATGCGCGACCTCGCCGACAACGTCATCATCATTTGCTCGATTGAAAACTTCGACCCCATGGGCGTACACACCGGCGACTCAATTACCGTGGCCCCGGCGCAGACCCTCACCGACCGCGAGTACCAGAAGATGCGTGACGCGGCCATCGCCGTGATGCGTGAAATCGGCGTCGAAACCGGTGGCTCCAATGTGCAGTTTGCCGTGAATCCAGTCGACGGGCGCATGACCGTGATCGAGATGAATCCGCGCGTCTCGCGCTCCTCGGCGCTGGCCTCAAAAGCTACCGGCTTCCCGATTGCAAAGATTGCCGCAAAGCTGGCCGTAGGCTACACGCTCGACGAGATTCCCAACGACATTACCCGCAAGACGCCCGCCTGCTTCGAGCCGACCATCGATTATGTGGTCGTCAAAATTCCCAAATGGCAGTTTGAGAAGTTCCCCGGCACTGATGACACGCTGGGCCCGCAGATGAAGTCCGTGGGCGAGGTCATGGCCATGGGCCGCACCTTCAAGGAAGCTCTCATGAAGGCCTGGAGAGCTTTGGAGACCGGCAAGAAGACCGGCGCTGAGATTCTCGAGCCGCGCCGTCTGACACAAATGCTGGTGACGCCGCGCCCTGAGCGGCTCAGCTACATCCGCTATGCCTTCGAGCGCGCCATGAGCGTGCGCGAGGTGGCCCGGCTCACGCGCATGGACCCCTGGTTCCTGCATCAGCTGCGCGAGATCACACTTGCCCAGTGCACTATTAGCAGAACCACCCCAGAGACCATCGGCGCGGATGAACTTCGCCGCCTCAAACGTCTTGGCCTAAGCGACGAACGCATTGCTACCGAGTGGAAGCTGGAAGGCCATGCCGGCATTCAGCAGGTGAGGGAACTGCGCGAGGGGAAGGGAATCAAGCCCGTCTTCAAGCTGGTAGACACCTGCGCCGCCGAGTTCGAATCCATGACGCCCTACCTTTATTCCACCTATGACGAAGAGGACGAGGCGCCCCCGACCCAGAAGAAGAAGGTCATCATTTTAGGCTCCGGTCCCAACCGCATCGGCCAGGGCATCGAGTTCGACTACTGCTGCTGCCACGCGGCCTTCGCGCTCAAGGAAGACGGCTTCGAGACCATCATGGTCAACTGCAACCCTGAAACCGTCTCCACCGACTACGACACCAGCGACCGCCTCTACTTTGAGCCGCTGACCCTGGAAGACGTTCTGGCGGTTTATAACCACGAAGCAACTTCAGGCGCGGAAATTGGCATGATTGTCCAGTTCGGCGGACAAACCCCGCTCAATTTAGCCCAGAGGCTGCTCGCGGCCGGCGTACCCATCATCGGAACGTCGCCCGCTTCTATCGATCTGGCGGAAGACCGCAAGCACTTCGGCAAATTGCTTGAGCAGCTTGAGATTCCCCAGCCGCCCGGCGGCACCGCCACAAGCGTGGAACAGGCTTTGGCTGTAGGCGAACGCATCGGCTATCCGGTGCTGGTCAGGCCCAGCTATGTGCTCGGTGGCCGGGCCATGGTCATTGCCTACGATGCCGCAGCCGTGACCCGCTACATGAGCGAGGCCGTCGAGTACTCCCAGGAGCGGCCCGTCCTGATCGACCACTTCCTTGAGAACGCCATCGAGGTAGACATCGACGCCCTCTGCGATTCAGAGGACGTGATCATCGCCGGAATTATGCAGCATATCGAGGAGGCCGGCATCCACTCCGGCGATTCTTCCTGCGTGCTTCCTGCCGTGGGAATCCGCAAGGAGACCCTGGACACCTTGCGCACCTACACCCGCAAGCTTGCGCTCGCCCTTAAGGTCGTCGGCCTGGTCAACCTTCAATTTGCCATTCAGCGCGACGCTCAGGGACAGGACTGTGTCTTCGTAATCGAGGTCAATCCGCGCGCCTCGCGGACGGTACCCTATGTCTCCAAGGCCACCGGCATTCCGCTTGCCAAGGTAGCCGCGCGGCTCATGACCGGCCGCAAGCTTCGCGAATTGCTGCCCCGGCAGCTTGCCGCGGGCAGGGATCTCGAAACCGGTACGTTCTATTACGTCAAGTCTCCAGTCTTTCCCTGGTCGAAATTTGCCGGCGTCGATACGGTGCTGGGACCGGAAATGAAGTCCACCGGCGAGGTAATGGGCGTAGCGGCGACCTTTGGCGAGGCCTTTGCCAAGGCGCAGCTCTCCGCCGGCCAGGTATTGCCCACCAAGGGTACGGTCTTCTTCAGCGTCAACGACCATGACAAACCCGCGGCCATCGATCTGGCCCGACGCTACGTTCACCTCGGCTTCCAGATCGTCGCCACCGAGGGCACGGCCACCTCGCTTGAAGGTGCCGGCCTCATAGTCGAACGCATCTTCAAGGTCAAAGAGGGTCGTCCCAACGTGGTCGATCTCATCAAGGGCGATCGCATCCAGTTGATCGTGAACACCCCACGTGGCCAGGACACGATCTTCGACGAAAAAGCTATCCGTCGCGCTGCCGTGCTGGCGCGAATTCCAACCATCACTACAATTGCCGCCGCGCAAGCCGCCGCCGATGGAATTGCCGCCATGCAGCGTAATCGCACCACCGTCTACGCTCTCCAGCAATTGCACACAGACACGATTGGAGCCTGAACCCGCCTTCGGGCAGGCTCCACGTTTCAATCAGTTCTTCCAGCTAATTCAAATCGGCGCTGTTTGATCAGGCCGCGCGGCGCCGCATTGAAAGACGTGCTCCGATCGAGTAGCCAACCAGGGCGCATGCTGGCCACGTGCCCAGAAAAGGCCCGTCGTTGTCGATCAGCCCGCTTGGTTTGGGCAAACTAAAGAATGTGCGCGTCAGCTTCTCGGTAGCGCCGCATTGGAAGCACTCGTTTGGTCCCGTGGGCATATCGAGAATCCACAGAGCGACAATCAACAACCAGATAAGCCCAACCAGCCACACCACCGAAGCCATCTCGTCCTGGCGGAAGAGAGTTACGGTATAGCCCACAACCAGGGGAACCGCGACCGAAAAAGCCAGGATCATGAACTGCGGGATCGCCGGTGGATTTAGCGCATAGCCGACAAACATCAGAATCAGCCAAGAGCCTATCGCTAGAAACGTGTGCATGGAGAACGATACAGCCTGCCGGGATAGCTTTGAGGCGCCCTTCTCCTCTTCATCATCCCTTTGCAATAGAGACTCCATCGTGCGGCTCCTCGTACTGTCCGTACTTCCTACCTATTACCATTTAACATACACTGCGAGGCATATAAGAACAATTCTACCTATACGGAAACACGGGCAGATATCGGTGCCCTCCGTATTGGCTCTACAATAAGACCATGCTGATCGAAGGCATTTTTGCCGCCGTTACCACGCCATTTTATCCCGATGAGCGGGTCTACTTCCGCAAGCTTGAAGCCAACATGGCGCGATACTCGCGTACCCTCCTCTCCGGGATGGTGGTCCTGGGCACCACCGGCGAGGCGCCTATGCTGAACGACGCCGAGTCTTCGGACGTGCTGCGGGTTGCGGCAGAGGCCTCTGCGCCGGAAAAGGTGCTCATTGCCGGTGTTGGGCGCGAAAGCATCAAAGCAACGGTCGAACTGGCTGAGGCTGCGGCGAGGTATCAATTTGACGCCGTCCTGGTCCGTCCGCCTTCCTACTATTCAGGACAGATCTCCCCGCAGTCCGTGTTGCATTACTTTCGCAGCGTAGCGGACCGCTCGCCACTTCCGGTCCTCCTTTATAACGTTCCCAAGTGCGTTCCCTACCAGATTCCCGTTGAAGTGGTCGCCGAGCTTTCCGCACACCCCAATATCATCGGCATCAAAGACTCCAGCGGCAGCATCGACCGGATCAGTAGCCAGGTTGCCGCTACAGCTTCCGCTCCCCGGCGCACTGTAACTGTGACCCCGATCTTCGAGGCGGTAACCGCCCGCATGTTAGCGCCTAAGTTCGATAGTGCTGCCAATTTCGTCTCTGCCGGAGATCTGGCCGGTGGCATCGCAATGGCCACAGCCCCGCCGGCAGCCGCCATCAAGACCCGGACCAGGGAAGTTGGCTTTCAGGTGCTTTGCGGTTCTGGACTGGGAGTGTTTGAGTCCCTTCAAGCAGGGGCTTCTGGAGCCATCCTTGCCTTTGCCGCTTGCGCTCCCCAGGCCTGCCAGGAGATCCACTTTGCCTGGAAGGATCATGACCTCAAACTCGCGGAGGAGAAGCAGAAGCACATCGCCCAAGCCAACCGGCGTATCGTCAGCGCTCTCGGAGTCAGCGGCATCAAGTACGCTTGCGACTTCAATGGCTACTACGGGGGCCGTCCTCGCGCCCCGCTTCTTTCTCTCACGGCAGATGAAAAGACAGACATAGAGAAGCTGCTGGTCGAAATTAGAAACTAGCGAAAGGCCGGTAATTTGTAACCGGGAAGGGAACTGGCCTCACCGCGCCCGCCCTTCCCTCTCGCTCAGCTCCTCTCACCAGACCCGCGAACCCGGCTTGCGCACTTCTGGCCACTCCAGATTTGCAGGGCTAAGCAGGTTCTTCTCCACAATCGACGAAAGCACCAGCGAAGTAGATGTAGTCCCATACGGCGTCAGCCGGTCGATCACGTCCTTCAAATGCTCAACCGAAACCACGTTCACCTTAAGGATGAACGAGTCCTCTCCGGTGCCGCGATGACACTCCACGATCTCTGGCATCGACCGTACTCGCTCTGTCAGCTTCGCCAGCACATTGCCAACAATGCTCATGCGGATAAAAGCTGTAACGGGCAACCCTACGCTGGTTGGGTCGATCTCCGCCCTGTATGCACGGATGATTCCCTCATCCTCCATGCGTTGAACGCGTTGCGCCACGGCTGGTGTCGAGAGACCTACCCTGCGTCCCAGTTCTGCAAAGGAGATGCGCGCTTCTTTCTGCAACTCGGCCAGCAGCTTCCAGCCCATAGAGTCCAAAAGCTTCTCTTTTTCGCTTTCTGACAATCCGTGCCTCTTTCCGCCAGGGACATTACGAACGTTAAGTATTATTGTCTATATTGTAAGAATTACTGCCAAATTTGTCGAATTATCAGCGAAATCGTCTTTGCAATCAAGCGTTTGTCGCCTATCCTCTGATGTGTACTGGAGGGTCAAAGATGGCATTGGAAAAGCGTACCTGGGCAGAGCCTTTCAAGATCAAGGTTGTTGAAGCGGTGAGGATTCCCACACTGGCAGAGCGGGAGAAGGCAATTCGCGAGGCTGGATACAACACCTTCCTGCTCAGGTCAGACGATGTCTATATCGATCTGCTCACCGATTCAGGAACTTCTGCCATGAGTGACCGGCAATGGGCCGCCATGATGATCGGCGATGAAGCTTACGCCGGCAGCCGAAGCTTTTACAGGCTCGAAAGCACCATTCAGGAGTGGCTTGGGTACAAATACGCGGTCCCCGCGCACCAGGGCCGCGGAGCTGAGAACCTTTTGTCAAAGGCTCTCATCAAGCCGGGAGATATCGTTCCAGGGAATATGTACTTCACCATCTCGCAAGCCAGACAAGATGAGTGTCTTCGCCTGCGCAAACCTGAGTAGGTCAAGAAAACTCTTTGGCCTTTCCGTGAAGACAATCCGGACCAGTTCCCAAAATGCTCTGCGTTCCGGCAGCTTCTCGGCGTGCTTCCTTTCCTCCAAGGAGGTACGCAGATCGTCAACAGACTTCGTGAACTTGGACGTTCTTACATGGACCTTCTTGTCGCGCTCCAGCATCGGAGTGAGAGGTCCATTATCCGTCAGATGGTTGACGTCGAGGATGCTACGGACAACGCCGAATACTAGGTCGGCAAGCTTGCCAGACGCTTGCACCCTGCGGGCGGTATCGATGGCAAGTGTGACATCGTCAACAGTGAGCATCCATGGGCTTGCGCTGGTCGCGCAGGTTGCCAACACACGCAATGGGCGCACAACATTGCCAGACACATGGGAGCATGTGTTCATGCGAACGTAAATCTGGTCAATGGCAACGGCTTTGATCAGCTCCTGCCAGTCGCGGGAGAGTGGTTTCTTGGCGTACATGCGCACTGGCCCTGGAGGCGGATTGGAGTTGAGGATACTGACGGTCACCTGATCTGTGCCGAAATCATTGATCCACGTGACCGGCGGCGGCGAAGCTTGCGCCATCTGGGTCAGGTTCCACCCCTGTCCTTTGGGCGCGATGCCGTCCGGACCAAGCGAAATATCCCATTCAACACCGCGGTGCTCTGCAATGGCCCGAGCATCTCGAATGAACGATTCAAGCGATGGGTTCATTCTGTTCACCTCCCAGTTCATTGAGAATTGCTTGGACCTTGGAGATTGTGCTCTCAAGCTGAAACGCCGGCGATCCTCGCTCACCGTGGGACGTGGAATAGAAAAGCTTCATAACCCCGCGCAGATCATCCAGCACCTCCTGATGAATGGCAGCTACCGCAATCGGCATGAACCGGTTGCATCCATAGCAGGACGTCACAGGGTTGTACGGGCAACTTGGCTGCCCAACTGAGCAACCGCCAATTCCCGCAATCGGAATGCCGTGCGGCACGCCGCCGATCTGTTGCTCACCTTTCAACTCCGCCAGTTCTTCTGGAGCGATGAAACGGCCATGAGCGATCTGAATGACAGTCTGATAGGTTTTCGAAATCCCGAGCGCCTGGTTGATCCGTGCCCCCTGAGCTGGGGTGGAATTGAAGTAGACCAAGCCGGTATTGAGGTCCGTATGCCCCATGAATGCCGCAAGTTCTTCTTCGGTTGCGCCTGCGTCAACAAGCCGTTGTGCTGCTGTATGTCGTAGTTCTGTGGGAGTCCGTGGACGCCCCCCAAAAGACTCTGTCAGATCTACAACTACTTTCGAGATTTGCTCTGGCGTTCGGTGAAAGACACGGTTAGCTCCTGTCATTCCGTGCTGTCTTGCGCGCTCCAGCAGTCCAATGAAAATCGGAGTCCAGTCCCGCTTTAATCGGCGAACCATTGGGAAGACCTGCTTTGAGGAGCGCTGCTTGATCATAGTAAAAGTCAGATGAACAGCGGAGTGTTCCTCCATCCCATCTTCCCAAACTCGGATGTTCCTTACCTGCAGCATGGCTATCTGTTTAGGGCGCAAACCGAACTGATATGAACACACCAAGATGGCGGTTTCCTCCAGTTGTTCATCCGGGGTCGACCAACCCTGCGTCTGAATTCGCGCACATTCTTCGTCGATGCCCCGTACAATCTCGGCCTCTTCCGCCGCCGTCAAGAAGACGTCTCCAAGACGAACAGATGCATATTTGTCAACCTTAGGTAATTGCAACTGTGAAGCCAGATCAAGCCAGCGTGGTCCCCATTCGCCAATCTCAAAATTGCACAGGAAAGACAGCAGGCTCTTTAAGGATGAGAGCCCCTGGTAGGTAATGCTTGCTGTGAGCAGAGAATTCCAAAATGACTTGACCTCTTGGGGTTTTGAGGTCAATAGGCCAATAATATGATCCCCCGGAACTCTTTGAAGCTCATAACAGTAGCACTCTGCTGTACGTGGCGAATTCGTGGCCAGGAGCATTGAACACCATGCCTTGACAACTGCCCGAACCTCTACGTCGAACTTGGCAAAGTCCAGTGTTGCAGCAGATCCGTCGAAGAAGAGCTTCCATTGATCGTCGCTCGGGTCGGAAAGCTGGTTGTATGCGTCTGAGAAGTCATCGTAGTAGCTTATGGCTAATGGCAAGGGCGGCACGTTTGCAACCAGACCGTGTCGTTGCTTCGCGCTTGCAACTCTGATCATTTCAGTCTCCCAGGCAACGACCGAAGAATAGATACGCGCTCGTCGAACTCGTTCCTCCACACAGATGACAGCCGGTCTTCAAATACAGCGCGAGCGTAGCGCAGCGGCATCTCTGACTCCCGCGACCACCCAAAGAAACCCCGAAGCCTCTGCAATGCATCGTTCATCTCAACGCCGTCCGATAAGATCTGGTTGAGCCGCACCACCGCACATGTGTGCCTCATCGAATGTGCGGTGATCGAATCACTTCCGGTTAGATCATGCAGAAGCTTTCGCAAGGTGGTGGGCAGGGAAGCCGTGATTTTCTGGAACGTTTTGGAGACTGCCTCCGGAGACATTGGCACTCCCTTCTGCGAATTGAGCAAGAACGAATGGTTCGCTTTCCCTCTGAAATTGGAAACGTACTCTCGGACGATCAGGGCGACCAACTCGCTGACTGGAACCTGACGAACTGAGGATGCGTTCTTGATGCAAGGTTTGGAGTACCGTGGATCGTTCTCATACTCGTTGTATCTGACCGACATCCAAAACCGCTCCTTCTGAAGATCTCGATCGAAGCTATCCTTGATGGCATCCGCCGGTAAAACAAGGAGTTCGCCGCGCCGGAGTCCCTGATGAAGCATAAGAATGAAAAGGACATAGACTCTCCACCGCGAGACTTCATTCTGGAATGGGTTCGTCTTGGACTCGGGGTCCAAAAGTCGATACATAAACTCGACAATGTCCGCAGGAAGGGAGCGAATTTGCTCGGGACGCCTACGTCTACCAATGTGCAACTTGGAATGGAGGAGTTCAAGACATTCAAACTTCCCATTGAGTTTGTTCATCCGTTCAGGATCAAGGAAGTTCCGTGTCACCCGCCGCCGGCGAGAATGACGGCAGGTTGCGCAATTTGAGAAAGTATCCTTCGAGTGCGCTGCTTAGCACCTCAACGTCGAAGTCAGCCAACGCATCATCCAAACGCCCTGGACCCAGATGAGTGTCGGCATGTTGATAGAAACCTTCGAGCTGGCTCAGTTTCTTACTGACCGTCGCCGCTGCAAGATCGGCGGGCAGGAAGGCTGCCCATACGACGGCCCAATATCTGGGGAGTCCCAAAGAGTCGACCAATGCAGGCCCCCGAAATGCAGGGAAGGACAGCGTTCGGAAATTGGCAAGCATTTCACCCCACTCGAAACGGCTACTGATGAGACAAAACCTATTGTTAAAATGTAGTATCACTTTAGGCGAATATAAGGCGAACGTCAAGACCGACGCCAGGACGATGGGAAGTCCGATAATGATTGGATCGCCTGAGAAAGAGAGTTGTACGCCATGGAAATCAAACATTCCAGTTGGTTTGCAGCGGGCCCGGAGATCCAGAATGCGCTATTGTTGTTGTCCGATGGAGCATTTAGAGCAGAATCAAGTTAGCTATACCCAGCGGCGATTTTACGAGTAATTCTGTATATCTCTGACGAAGTGACCGCGATGACGAGGATGGGACGAGCCTATTCGGACGATCTGCGGGTGAGGATTTTGGAAGCCGATGAGC
>CAIKND010000048.1 GCA_903828675.1 uncultured Acidobacteriaceae bacterium | reverse complement strand
AGACCCTCCCAACACTCCCCAAACTGCTCCAAACTCTCCTGCGAAAACCGCGAAGTTGTCATACAAACAACTTCGAACCTACACGCGCTGCTTCAAAGTACCTTCTATGGTTCGATCAATTTTCAAATGCGTTTGCCCTGTTATGAGAGTACGCTGGCATTGCCTGGGGAGGCGGTGTTCAGTTATTCTGCGGCCGCGAAGCGGAAGTGGATTTTAGCGCCAGACAATAGTCAGAACGGATGAGGTGAGGAACAGCCAATGCGCCCAACCCTACCCGATGACGAGTTGAGAATGCTCGACCGACTGGCGCATGCAACCATTGCATACCTTGTTATCGGCTGCCTGGGGTCATTCTTTGGTGCTTGTATATTAGCGACGCGACAGGTTGCGGGATTCGGTCTCACTGACCTGTCAGAAATCGTTCCGATCGCGCTCTTCGGTTTCTCAGGCAGCGCAGTCGCAGCGCTTACCTCCACGCTCGACCGCTATGCAACAGGCTTCGAGAAAGAGGACGGGACACCTTTCCCAGAGACCGCGAAGGCCGAGGAAGGAAAGTTCAATCGCAGGTTTGCGCGCTGGCTATACGTGAGGCCGTTCCTGGGAGCAATAATAGCGCCCATCTTCGTTTGGGGAGTAAGCCACTTCGCCTCAGCCCCTCAGCAGTGGACCGAAAAAATAGGGTTTACGGCCTTTATGGGCGGCTTACTTGCCAAGTCGGTAGTCAATCTGATCAAGTGTCTCTTCAAAAACGTCTTTCACGTTTAGAGTTCCGTTGACTGTCCGGCCACCAGCGCCTTGGCCTTAGCAATGAAGTCGGCCAATGGCATGGAGCCCTGGTCGCCCTTGCCGCGGGTGCGGACGCTGACTGCGATTGCCGTTTCTTCCTTGTCGCCGAAGACGAGAATGTAGGGCGTCTTCTGGTTGGCAAAGTCGCGGATCTTCGAGTTCATCTTCTCGTTGCGATCGTCCACTTCCACGCGCAGTCCGGCGGCCTTCAGCTCTGCCTCTACCGTCTTGGCGTATGCCTGGTGGCGTTCGCTGATGGGCACAAGACCCACTTGCACCGGCGCCAGCCATAGCGGGAAGGCTCCGGCATAGTGTTCGATCAGCACGCCAAAGAATCTCTCGACGGAACCGAACAGGGCGCGATGAACCATCACAGGCTGATGGCGGTTGCCGTCTTCGCCTACGTATTCGAGCTCGAAGCGCGCAGGCAGATTGAAGTCGAATTGCACAGTCGAAAGCTGCCACAAGCGGCCCAGTACATCGACAAGTTTCACGTCGATCTTGGGGCCGTAGAAGGCGGCCTCGCCCGGAATCGTCTTATAGGCAATTCCCTTTCGGTCCAGCGCTCTCTGAAGACTGCCCACCGCGAGAGCCCAGTTTTCGTCGGACCCGGCGTAGTGTGCGCGGTCGTTGGGATCCCAAGTGGAGAGCTCGACCTTGAATTCCTTGAAGCCAAAAGTCGTAAGGACGGCCTCGGCAAAGTCGATGCAGGCCACAACTTCATCTTCAATCTGGCCAGGCGTGCAGAAGATGTGCGCATCGTCCTGGGTAAAGCCGCGGACGCGCAGCAATCCGTGCATCGTGCCTGAGCGCTCGTAGCGGTAGACGTTGCCCAACTCGGCCAGACGCACGGGCAGATCGCGATAACTGCGGGGCGAGTTCTTGTAAATGAGGATGTGGCCGGGGCAGTTCATCGGCTTCAACCGATACTCGGCATCATCCAGCTCCATGGGGGTGTACATGTTGTTGGAGTAGAAACCCTCATGGCCGCTGACCTTCCACAACTCGCGGCGCATCACGTGAGGAGTAAAGACCAGTGAGTAGCCGCGGCGAAGACATTCGTCGCGCATCCAGTCTTCCATCACCTTGCGGATCATGGCGCCCTTGGGGTGCCAGAAGATCAGGCCGGAGCCGGCCAGTTCCTGAATGCTGAACAGGTCCAGTTGCTTGCCGAGCACGCGGTGGTCGCGCTTGGCCGCTTCTTCCAGGCGGGCAAAGTGCGCATCCAACTCCTTCTGCGAGAAGAAGGCGGTGCCGTACACTCTCTGGAGCTGCGGATTCTTTTCGTCGCCCAGCCAGTAAGCGCCAGCCAGCGAGAGCACCTTGAAGGCCTTTACGCGGCCCGTCGAAGGTACGTGGGGGCCGCGGCAAAAATCGAGGAACTTGCCGTTGCGGTAGAAGCTGACCTGGTCGCCGGGCGCGGTGAACTTGGTCACGAAGTGGGTCTTCATGAAGTCGCCGTCACGGTTGAACTCTTCCAGGGCCTGCTCGCGCGGCTCGTAGTCGCGGACGAATTTTTCGTCGCGCGCCACTACTTCAGCCATCTTGGCTTCGATCAGTGCGAGGTCTTCGGGCGTGAAGTTCTTTTCGCGATAAAAGTCATAGAAGAAACCGGCGTCCGTGGCCGGGCCATGGCCCAGCTTGGTCTCAGGGAAAAGCTCAAGCACGGCGGTGGCCAGCACATGCGCGGCCGAATGGCGCACCACTTTGAGCGCTTCGGGGTCCTTCTCGGTGACCAGCTCCAGGCGCGTGTCCGCAGTCAGCGGCGTGGTCAGATCCACCAGGCGCGCGTCTGCCGAGTCTTCCGTGGAGTACATGGTTGCCTCGGAAAGCTCCTCGGCATGAGCAGGCTTCTCCTTTGCGCCGGTGAGAGGAATCAACCGGGCGACCACGGAAGCCGCGGCCAGGCGCGGCGAAATGGAGTTGGCAATCTCAAGGGGCGTTGTGCCCACAGGCACTTCGCGAATGGCCCCGTCGGGCAGGTGTACGGCAATTGTCTGCGAGCTCATAGTGGGTTTGTTTCCAATGGGGCCGCGAGAGAAAATAGCGCGGCCAACATTCAGGATAGAAGCACAATGGGCGCAAAGTCGAGTGTCGTGTGCCACTCCCGCTCTCGGGCGCACGTGTCTGTACGCCTTCCGTCCCTCAAAGCGGGCATAAGTTACTACCCCGAAAGACCGCGCCCCTTGCCGCTATGGAGGAATGTTCATAGATGGGAATGATTGACTATGGTCAACGTCGAGGCCGGGAATATGCGGCAAGAATGTTGCGAGGTAGAAACATGCAAGTGCTTTGCAGGAGCACAAACGGGAATGCCGAGTGCAATTGCTGTGTGTGCGGTCAAGGATTTGTGATGTTCTGGGAGCGGCAGTCGCGGACGCAACGCGCTGAAGCTCAGCGTGAGATTCAGGAGGCGCTGCGCCGTCATCACCGCGACCATTCAGGGGCGCAGGCTCACCCAAAAGCCGGTTTTCTGGTTCCGGAGTCAAGCGGCATCTTTGCCTTCTCCGGCGCACCAATGATGGGCGGCGTACCGGTGTGGGATCTCTGAGGCGTTGTCTCAATCAGTACAGTTTTCAAGCGGAATTGAAGATAGGGTTTAAAAGGAACGGCGGGATGCAAGGCTCACGGAGTGGGCCCGGAAGAACAAAACATACGTTCAGGCCGATAACCTATCTGTTGCGAATGGAGTTCTCTTCGTAGCTTTCAGGCACGAGAGCAAGCTCAGACAAAACGAAGTACCTTTAGATGCTGGTCAGCGACTTCACCCTTCGAGGTCATCGCGGCCAGCATCAGTTTTTGTGGCGAGCTCCTCTTCGGGACCATTTCATCTTCCCGACGATGGAAGCTGGGCACGCAGGCCGGAACTGCCGGATGCAGTCAAAATTGAATGAGCCTTTGCCGTGCGCGTGGAATCCAAACGATGAGTAAGAAGGGACGACCGGCATGCGCTGGATTTCATTACTGTTCTCGGTTGGGATCTGCTTTGCAGTTGCAGGAATCGGTGGCCGGCTAACGGCAGGCGAGGTGACGGGATGGTATCGCACCCTTGCCAGGCCCGCGATCGCTCCGCCTAATTGGGTCTTCGGCCCGGTTTGGACGCTGCTCTATGTGCTGATGGGCTTTGCCGCGTGGCTGGTCTGGCAGTCGGCACCGTCGCCTATGCGCACCTGGGGTCTGGTTCTGTTTCTGGTCCAACTGGGTTTGAACCTTGCCTGGTCGTGGATCTTTTTCCACCAACGTGCAATTGGCGCAGCGCTTGGGGAAGTTGTGCTGCTTTGGGCGGTGATCGCCGTTACGACGCTGGTGTTTGCCCGGGTTGCCCCGGCAGCCGCGTGGCTGATGGCGCCCTATCTGGCGTGGGTGAGTTTTGCCTCGATACTCAATGCCGCTTATTGGCGGCTCAACTGAGCGTGCAGAAGCGGTACCTGTTTTCAAGTGTGTGCAGCTACCCCTGACCCAAGAGTGGGATCTCAGGGTACATCGAAGGAGCGGCGAGTGCCCGGTACAGGGAATGTCGTGGAGCGCCACATTCCGGATAATGTCTCTCTTGTGGCTGGGGAACGGCCGGCCAAAGGAGAACCGATAAATGCAAGTGCTTTGCAAGAGCAGCGATCAGGATGTTGAAACCCGTTGCAGCGTGTGCGGCCAGGGGTTTGTTCTGTATTGGGAACGGCATACACGCACGGAGCGGGCTGAGGCTCTCAAGGAAATCCAGAAGACGTTGCAAAAGCAGCACAGCCATCAGAGCGACAAAGCGGCACACCCTGACCGTGGATTCCTGGTTCCTGAGTGGAACGGGCCCATTGCTTTCTCGGGCGCAGCCATTCTGGGCAACGCTCCCAGTTGGGCGCTTTAAGCTGGACCAGCACGGCGCGATAGGCGAAAACCAGTCTGTCAATCATCGCGGACCGAACATCAAACGACTCTCGGTGGAAGAAACAAACGAGGGCAGGGATTGCTTCCCGCCCTCGTTTGTTTGCTAGATTCTGCCGGAATCCGGCCTGAAGGGTTTAGAGCGGCTGCACGTCAGCAGCCTGCCATCCTTTGGGGCCCTTTACCACGTTGAACTGCACGGCTTGACCTTCCTGCAAGCTTTTGAAACCGCTTGAGTTGATCGCCGAGTAGTGCACAAACACGTCTTCGCCGTTCTGGCGCGAGATAAAGCCGAAGCCCTTCGCGTCATTGAACCACTTCACAGTACCTTGTTCCATTTTGTTCGTATTTCCTGAATTGAATTGCGCTGGATGAATCGGAGCGACCACTGGCAGGATCTTGCTTGGTTGGGCGAGTACTGCTCACGCCCGCTTCGGCTCTAACGCTGCGAATAGTCTATCATCACGGCCAAAAAGCCGACGCGCGAATTCTTGGCGGTCGCTCTGTGCTGGTTATTATCCTTAGAGCCGCCGCAAGAACAGGGATTTACAAACGCCCCCAAAAAAGAAAATCGTGAGGCATTGAAAAGACAACTTCGCTGAATTGCTCGATTTGATTGTCAGGACAAGAAACATCCACTTCGTTTAATGAGAGTATAATGTTAGTCGAATTTGAGATTTCATTGATAAGGAGACCAATGTTCAGAAAGATGTTCGTGATGAGTAGCGTTGTTGCCCTAGCTTGCAGTCTGGGGTACACACAAGCCACGCACAGGGGTGACGAAGTAACTGGCATGTCGGGCACGGTGAGCATTATTCCAAACCAGCTGGCAACGCACACAACAGTCGCTTTCACGTCGAACACACCCGTCAGCACAACCTCGAATCAGATCGTCTTTGTTCTTCAAGCAGAAAATGCAGCCGTACCCCCGGCCTGGTCTGGGCCTGCGAGAATACTAATTGGCGATGGATTTCTTGCGGTCATTGTCGCCGACAATCCTGGCCAGAAGTATCTTCTTAAATTTCGGGACAGATACATTCCGCCATCACTCTCCAAGCAAAAGTTCGACGTATTCGAAATCGTCGGAATTGCCAGGTACGGGGAGCACACGCCGTTGACAAATGAGCAGATAGCGATTCTTGCGTCAACGGGAAGGTGCGGTTCTCGCCCGCAAACCGACGAGAATGGAAAACTAATCACCGAAAGTTCAAATGGGATAATCCAGCCAATGAACCCTGATCCTCCGAAATTCTGCCCCGTGTTATGTACTTCTGGGGGCGATGGTGCCTCGCAATGCAGTGCCGGAGGGGGAGGCTGCAGTGTTACCTGTTCCGCCGGCTATTACTCTTGCTGTAATTCGGCATCCAACACTTGCGGCTGCTGCTCGGGCAGCTAGAACAGCTGATTGACTTGACCTGGATTGCGTATCGAATCTGACTACGTAGGGAGAGAGTTGGCGGCCGAAAGGCTTGCAACGTACTCCTTGATTTTACCCACTAATCTCATGGTGCCTCAGCTCAAATAGACTCATCAGCCCCCTGTGCTGCGGTGCCATCACTCCCAATTCGCACCGGAACCCTGTTATTAGCAATCTGCCGCCGCCTCTCAGCCTGCGATACTGTGAGAAGTCGTCATGCCCCACGATCCTGTCCCCGCCTTGATTTCTCGTGCCACCGAGCTGCTGGAGGCGGAATTTGCAGCTTTGCCAGCCTTTGAGACTAATCCCTCTCCGTCCTTTGAACCGGAAGCAATGGCGCACGTTCTTGAAGCTGCCGCTCATCGGCTTGGGGACAACTACCCCTACTTTCATCCTCTCTATGCCGGGCAGATGCTCAAGCCGCCTCATCCGGTGGCGCGAGCCGCATACGCGCTGGCCATGAGCATCAATCCAAACAACCACGCGCTGGACGGAGGCCGGGCCAGTTCCGAGATGGAGATCGAGGCGGTGCATGAGATCGCCGGAATGTTCGGCTGGACGGAGTACCTGGGACATCTGACGTCGAGCGGCACGATGGCCAACCTGGAGGCGCTCTGGGTATCGGGGCTTTTGGCTCCCGGAAAGCGGATTGTGGGGTCGGAGCAGGCGCACTACACCCACCAGCGCATCTCAGCTGTATTAAAGGTGGACTACAGCGGCATCCTAGTCGATGGCCATGGCCGCATGAGCATGGAAGCACTGGAGGTCGAGTTGCGCAAAGGCGATGTCGGCACGGTGGTGGCCACACTCGGCACGACGGCCATTGGCGCGGTAGATCCCTTGGACCAGATTCTGGCGCTAAGGGCGCGGTACGGCTTCAGGGTCCATGTGGACGGGGCCTACGGCGGCTATTTTTGCCTGATTCCTGAGTCCCTGGATGAACCTGCGCGCCTCGCTTATGCCTCCATAGACCAGGCAGACTCCATCGTGGTCGATCCCCACAAGCACGGTCTCCAGCCCTACGGCTGCGGTTGTGTGCTCTTCCGCGATCCGGCAGTTGGGCGCTTTTACAAGCACGATTCGCCGTATACCTATTTCACTTCAAAGCGGTTGCATTTGGGGGAGATAAGCCTCGAGTGCTCACGAGCGGGTGCGGCGGCGGTAGCCTTGTGGACGACTCAGAAGCTTTTGCCTCTGGTGCCGGGAGGCGAATTTGCGCGCGGCCTGGCAAAGGGCCTGGCGGCGGCGCTGGAGCTGGACCGGAGACTCCGGCTGGACAAAGCCGGACGCTTTGAGCCGTTGACGGCCGGAGCACCGGAGCTGGATATTGTGGTGTGGAAGTTGAAGGCAGGAACCCTGGAACGAGCCTCGCAACTGGCGCAGGAAGCCTTCGAGGCGTGCGCCACGCGCGACTTGCACCTGGCTCTTGTACAATTGCCCCATTCCTGGTTCGCGCCAGACGGCCATGTGGTGAATGGAGTGGAAGCCACTTTGGTTACCTGCTTGCGCTCAGTGCTGATGAAGCCCGAGCACGAGGCATGGCTGGACCGAATATGGGAGAGGTTATCCGCAGCCTGCGCGGACGCTGTGGAAAAGTAGGGTGGAGGCGGAAAACGACTGGATCTGCGGCTAGGCGAGAAAACGTTCTCATTTCTCGTCCGCACAACAGAGTCGCTTCCCTTTACCTTTTGTCCACCGGCTGATGGAAGTCACTTGTCTTGTGTTGTTGAATTTTGAATCCATTCAAGAGGTTATGAACAGAAATGCATGATCCTAAAGTCTTCCGCTCCATGCACGAGGCCCGCTTCCACGCGGAGCCAGCCGTTTTTGTTGCGCCCGGCCGCGTGAACCTGATCGGTGAACATACCGATTACGCCGAGGGCTTTGTGATGCCCGTGGCCATCAACTTTGCCACCCTGGCCGGCATCTCGCCGCGCACAGACGGCAAAATCGTCATCTATTCAGAAAATTACGGTGAAGAGAAGACCTTTGAGGCTGGGCAGCCCATTGTGGCAGCCAAGCACTGGAGCGATTACCCGATGGGTGTGGTTTCCATACTCACCGGGGAGGGTCACAAGATCCCGGGGTTCAGCCTGAGTCTGTGGGGCGATGTGCCGCTGGGTTCGGGGCTGTCGAGTTCGGCGGCGCTTGAGGTCGTGACCGCGCTGGCGGTGCTTTCGCTGATCGGCGCCAGCTATCCCGGCCCGGTGCTGGCGCGCCTGTGTCAGCGGGTTGAGAACGAGTTTGTGGGCGCCAACTGCGGCATCATGGACCAGTTCATCTCGGCCAACGGCAAAGAGAATCATGCGTTGCTGCTCGACTGCCGCGATCTGAGCTTCCGGCTGGCGCCGATTCCCGCCAATGTGGCGCTGGTGATTGCCAATACGATGGTCAAGCACTCCATTGCCGGCGGCGACTACCCAACGCGGCGGCGCGAATCCGAGGCTGCCTGCGCGATTATTAACGGCCACCGGGGCGGTGTGCCCTTTCTGCGCGACGCCACTCTCGAGGATCTGGAGAAGTGGGGCAGCGAGATGGAGCCTAAGTCCTACCTCCGCGCCAAGCACGTGATTACAGAAGACCTGCGCACTGTTGCCGCTTCTGAGGCGCTGCTGCGCGGCGACATGAAGGAACTGGGCCGCCTGATGGCCGAGGCTCATACGAGCTACAGCAAGGACTTCGAAGGTAGCTGCGTGGAAGCCGATCTTATGGTCGAGTTGGCGAATGAACTGCCCGGCCTGATCGGCGCACGGCTCACCGGCGGCGGGTTCGGCGGGTGCACGATCAACCTGGTGGAGCAGGACAAGGCCCAAGCCTTTGCCGATGAGCTAAGAAAGCGTTATGCGGCCAAAACTGGCATCGTTCCCGAAATCCACATCTGCCACGCCTCTGACGGTGCTCACCAACTGAAGTAGTTCGCGTTGCACAGGGCGGCTGCTTTCGGCTCGCGACAAGGAATCCCAAGGGGCGGATTATTCATGAAAATGATAATCCGCCCAATCTCATTCCACAGGATAAAAACAAGGTCTCAGCGGTAGCTGAACCCTCCGCCATGCGAGACCTAAATTGGGCTTTGCAAAGGTCGTACGTGGCGTTCCTTGCTAAACTTGTAAGGTATTTGCCCCGATGAAGACCGAAGGGGCAACCGTACTTTCGCCAGGTTTTCCCGGTCTTCCTATCCTCAATTTCGCTGCTCCAGAGGTTGGAAGCATAGCGGAGAAACAGAGACCATGCCACCGATTTCGCCGAAACCGTTTTCTTACGAAACCTTCCCCAACTCGGGTCACGTAGCGTACTTCTCAATGGAGATCGCGATCAACCCCGGAATGCCCACTTACTCGGGCGGCCTGGGTGTACTTGCTGGAGATACGCTGCGCTCCGCGGCCGACCTGGGAATTCCATTGGTGGCTTTTACGCTTCTACACCGTAAGGGATACTTCCAGCAGCATCTGGACAAAACGGGTATGCAGAGCGAAGAGGTGCAGCCATGGAATCCGGCGGATTTCTGCACTGAGGAGCCGGCGCAGGTTACGGTTTCGGTGGAAGACCGCATCGTTACACTGCGGGCCTGGCGCTACGACATGAAAGGCCGCTTTGGACACGTGGTCCCCATCTATCTGCTGGATACCGATTTGGACGTCAACTCGGGATGGGATCGCGGACTCACCGACCACTTGTACGGCGGGGACACGAATTACAGGCTGCAGCAGGAGATCGTGCTGGGCATGGGCGGCTCGCGCATGGCGCACGCGCTCGGCTACCGTGTAAACGTCTATCACATGAACGAGGGCCACGCGGCCTTGCTGACCCTGGCGCTGCTTGAAAGGCAGTTGGGCGGCGGACCATTGGGCTCGGCCACCGAGGCCGACATAGAGCAGGTGCGGCGCAAGTGCGTTTTTACCACTCATACGCCGGTGCCTGCGGGCCACGACCGCTTTTCGACCGAGCAGTCTATTCGTATATTGGGCGGCGACCGCACGGCGCGTCTCGAAAGGCAGGGCTGCTTCAAAGACGGTCTGTTGAATATGACGCTGCTTGCGCTGCGTTTCTCGCGCTACGCCAACGGGGTTGCCATGCAGCACGGCAAGGTCTCGCGCGAGATGTTTCCGGAGTTTGCCATTGACACCATCACCAACGGCGTACACGCGCCGACGTGGGTGTCCGAGCCGATCCAGCAGATGCTGGATGAGCACATTCCGGCGTGGCGGCGCGACAATCTGTACCTGCGCAACGCAATCGACGTGCCAGAGACGAAGATTCTGTTAGCCCACGCGCGCGCCAAGGAGGCGTTGCTGACCGAGGTTGCCACACGCACTGGACTGGTGCTGAATCCGAAGGTGCTTACGTTAGGCTTTGCACGCCGGGCAGCCACTTACAAGCGGGCCAGCCTGCTCTTCACCGATCCTGAGCGGCTGGTGAAGATCGCCACTGAAGCCGGCGGCCTGCAGATTCTGTATGCCGGCAAGGCGCATCCGCAAGACGAGCCCGGCAAGAGACTTATCCAGGAAGTGGCCGAAAATGCCGTCAAACTCTCTAACGGCGTGCTGCGGATTGTCTACCTCGAAAACTATGCCTGGGACTTGGGCGCACTGCTCACCGCCGGCGTAGACGTGTGGGTGAACACACCCAAGCGGCCCTACGAAGCCTCCGGCACGAGCGGCATGAAGGCCGCTCTGAACGGTGTTCCCAGCCTTTCAATTCTTGACGGGTGGTGGATCGAGGGATGCATCGAAGGATTTACCGGCTGGGCCATTGAAGACGGCGCGAACGATGCGGAGGAAGCCAACTCCCTGTACAAGAAGCTGGAAACCGCCGTGGTTCCGCTTTACACCAAGGACCCGGAGAAGTGGGCCCGCTTGATGCGCAACACGGTGGCATTTAACGGTTCCTACTTCAACACCAACCGCATGGTGAAGCAATACACGCGCAACGCGTACTATCCGGTGAACTTGGTCGAAATCGCCAAGGTGCGGGAAGAAGTCTTCGCAGACTGACGCGGACAGATGTCCCAGATCTCGATTTGAGACCTGGGACATCTGTCCGATGGGGCGCTCTGCTAAGACGGCGGCCTGATTTCGCTTGATGTGCCGCCTGCAGCCGGAATGTAGCACTTCAGCGTGTAATCCATCACCATGCGATCGGCATTGAATCGCCAGCCCAAAGTGCGAATCGTCCGCTTCATGCGCTTGATCCATCCTCTTGGCAGTCCATCGCGATCGCGCTGATAGTAGAGCGGAATGACTTCGTCGCGAAGAACGCGGTAGAGGTCTTCGCCGTCGCGGCTGTCGTGCACATCCATGTTCGAGTGAGTTCTGCCGGTGCCGATGGCGAAGCCGTTTAGTCCGTCGTACGCCTCGGCCCACCAGCCGTCCAGAACCGAAAGATTCAAGCCGCCGTTGAGCACGACTTTCTGCCCGCTGGTTCCGGACGCCTCAAGCGGCCGGCGCGGATTATTAAGCCACACATCGACACCTTGCACCAGGTAGCGGCCCACATTGATGTCGTAGTCCTCGATGAAGACGAACTTGTTTTGAAAGTCGGAGTCGCGCATCATTTGCGCGATCTGTTGCAGAACCTTCTTCCCCGGCTCGTCGTGCGGGTGCGCCTTGCCGGCGAAGAGAAATTGCACGGGGCGCTTGGGGTCGTTGACCATGGTGGCGAGCCGCTCAATGTCGGCGAGGATCAAGTTAGCTCGCTTGTAAGTGGCAAACCGGCGCGCGAAGCCGATGGTCAAAGCATCCGGAGTAAGCATCTTGCTCAGTCTCTGCAGGGTTGTCGGCGGTTCGCCGCGGCGCTCAGCCTGCTCCCGGGCGCGGCGGCGTACAAAATCCAGCAGTTGCGCCTTGAGGCTGAGGTGTGTCTCCCAGAGCTCGCCATCGTCAACATTCTCGATTCCCTGCCAGGTCTTCGCGGTTCCGCTATGGTTCTGCCAGTCAACGCCGAGATGGCGATCGTAAAGCCGGCACATCTGCGGCGCCAGCCAGGAGGGAACGTGTACGCCATTGGTGATATGGCCAATGGGAACGGCGTCTTCCGGCCTGCCGGGGTAGAGGCACTTCCACATCGCCCGGGAGACTTCGCCGTGCAGAGAGGAAACCGCATTGACGCGACGCGCTAGCTTGAGGCCCAGCACGGTCATGCAGAATCGTTCTCCCGGGTCGGTGGGAAACTCCCGACCGAAGCCCATGAAATTCTCATGCGAAATCCCCAGTTCCTCGCGCAGGGGTCCCAGGTGCTCCTCCATGAGATCAGGGCTGAAGCGGTCGTGACCTGCGGGAACGGGCGTGTGGGTGGTGAAGATTACTTCCCGAGGAATCTGGCTTGCGGCTGTGGTGAAGTCAATGCCCTCTTCGACCATGCGATTCCGAATCGCCTCGAAGACAGCGAAGCCGCTGTGTCCCTCGTTCAGGTGGAGCACTCCGGGAGAGATGCCCATCGCCTTAAGAGCGCGAAATCCGCCGACGCCCAAGAGCAACTCCTGACGAATCCGGGTGCGCGCATCTCCGCCGTAAAGGCGCGAAGTGGTCTGACGATCCTCGGGCGCGTTGCCGGCTACGTTGGAGTCAAGCAGCAGCAAGTCGCATCGTCCCACCTTAACGCGCCACACTTTGGCGCGGATGAAGCCGCTGCGGGTCTTGATCTCGACAGCAACCGGCTCGCCGTTGACGCCGATGGCTGGTTGCATGGGCAGTTGATTCACGTCGGTTTGCAGGTATTCCTCACGCTGCCATCCGCCCTGGTCCAACCGCTGCAGAAAGTATCCCTGGCCATAAAACAGCCCAATGCCGATGAGGGGAATGTCGAGGTCGGATGCACTCTTGATGTGGTCCCCGGCCAGCACTCCGAGGCCGCCGGAGTAAATGGGCAGCGATTCGTGCAGCCCGAACTCGGCGGAAAAATAGGCGACCGGGCGAGGCCGCAAAACACCGGCGTTGGCAGCACCCCAGGTTCGGTCTGCCTTCAAATACTCCTGCTTGCGGCGATAAACGTAGTTGATGCGGCTGTGCAGCACCTGCTCCGTGGCGCGGCGCTCGATCTCAGCAAGCGGGATCTCACTGAGCAGCGAAATTGGGTTTTGATTTAGCTGTCGCCAGCGAACCGGATTCAGATCGCGAAACAGGCCCACGCTGTCGAGGTCCCAGCTCCACCAGACGTTTCGTGCCAGATCCCAAAGGCGCTCCTGCACCGGGGCAATAAAGCGGTCTACAGTGCGAGCCTCGCTCACCACCGTTGCCACCTGATTCGCCGCTTCGGCGAGCATACGGATCTCGGTGTCACGAAAGGTTCGCGGTTCCTTGGTTTGAACCACGAGAACGCCCTGCAAGATGCCGCGGTCAATGAGAGGCACGCCCAGGAAGGAATGGTATTCCTCTTCGCCGGACTCTTTGAAGTATTTGAAGCGGGGATGATTGCTGACATCTGAGACGGCGACCGGAAGCACCTGTTCCGCCACGAGGCCGGTGAGCCCTTCATGCAGTGGCATACGCAGGGTTCCGATACATCGGGGGTCGAGGCCGAGAGTGGCGGCCAGAACCAGGTTTGATCGATCCGGCTCGAGCAGGTAGGCTGAGCAGACATCGGTTTCGAACCGCGCAGCAATCAAAGCCACCACGTTCATAAGAGTATCGGCAGGCTTACCTTCCACCTCGGCAAGTCTCGCTATCTCATCGAGGGTGAGAACCAGGCGTTCATCGGTCGAATCAGTGGGCTGGGTCATCGGTATATGCTCCCCTTTCGATTCAAATCAGGAACCTTGTAACGACACGTGTGCCGCCTCCCGGCAAGAGTGCAAGGACAGATTCGGTTGGCAGAAGTAGAAATCGGTCAAAAACAGGCGGAATGGCTTATATGGGAAATCCCGCGCTTCGCCGGTGCGGGATAGTTTCGACGATACCATTAATCTGCCTTTAACGGCGAGTTTGGGAGCGCGGGTGGAGCAGTTGCAGGGCTACGGTACCATGACGTCGCGGCCACTTTTGTGCATTGCCTTTGAGGTACACCAATCCTGGAATTGCTAGTGCTGTCCGCCCGGAAGAGCAGCGAGTACAAAGGGCCACAAATAGCATGGATAGGTCGACGAGCATTCCCTCAAATGTTGAATATTGCATTTATTTTCAATTACTTACTGTACATATGAAGCCGCGCCCTTTAAAAACCAAAACTTGGGCAGCTTGAGCAATGCGGTTGAAAAGTCGAGAGCCCCTCTGTGCAGGAGGGGGGGTGGGTAGGGAGGGGTGGGAGGAGGAGGGGGGTGGGGTGGGGTACGAGAATTGGCTCCAAGCCAAAGATCTGCTTGCAGTGCTGAGAGATACGGCTTCATTTTGTTCTCTACACACGATTGTGCGCCAAGCGGAGGTAATTATATGCAAACGACAAAGAGGAAAAGATTGATGAGCCTTCCAGCGCCCGGCGGCAAAGGGGAGCTGAAAGCTGGCTCCTAGTCCCCTGGCGCCTCTTCCAGTTCCGACCCGAGCTTGTGCAGTTTCATGATCTTCCACTGGAGCTTATCGAAGAAGAGGTAAACCACTGGCGTGGTAAACAGAGTGAGTAACTGCGAAACCAGCAGCCCGCCGACGATGGTGATGCCGAGGGGCTTGCGCAGTTCAGAGCCGACGCCCATGCCGATCGCCAGCGGCATTCCGCCGAACATGGCCGCCATGGTGGTCATCATGATGGGGCGGAAACGGAGCAAACAGGCCTGATAGATGGCCTCGACGGGCGGCAATCCCTGATCGCGCTCGGCTTGCAGGGCAAAGTCGATCATCATGATCGCGTTCTTCTTCACAATTCCGATGAGCAGGATGATGCCGATGAGCGCGATGATGCTCAGTTCGGTGCCGGTGATCAGCAGGGCGAGGATGGCGCCCACCCCGGCCGGCGGAAGGGTGGAGAGAATGGTGAGCGGATGAATCAGGCTCTCATACAGGATGCCGAGGACGATGTAGACGGCGACCAGCGCGGCCAGGATGAGATAAGGCTCGTTGCGGAGAGAGTCCTGGAAGGCCTGCGCGGTTCCCTGGAAGCTGGCGTGGATGGCGGAGGGCATGCCAAGTTCGCGCTGGGTCTTCTCGAGCGCGGTGACCGCATCGCCCAGGGCCACGTTCGGCGCCAGGTTGAAGGTGAGCGTTACGGACGGGTACTGCCCCTGGTGGTTTACTTGCAATGAGGTTCGCTGATTCTGATAGTGAGCGATGGTGGCCAGGGGCACCATGGTGCCGTTGGCCGCCTTGATGAAAATGCCGTTGAGCGCATCGGGGCTCGACGAGTATTGCGGATCGACTTCCATGACCACGAAGTACTGGTTGAGGCCGGTGTACATGGTGGAAACCTGACGCTGCCCGAAGGCATCGTAAAGCACCTGGTCGATCATGGCGGCGGTGATGCCGAGCCGGGAAGCGGTGTCGCGGTCGATCACGAGGTTGGTAGCCAGACCCTGATCCTGCTGATCTGTGGAGACGTCGCGCAACTCGGGCATGGCCCGCATGCGTGCCTGCAACTGCGGAGCCCAGACATTTAGCTCCTTCAAATCCTCGTCGGAGAGAGTGTACTGGTATTGCGCGTCGGAGCCTCGGCCGCCGATCTGAATATCCTGATTGGGGACGAGAAACAGGGTTGCGCCGGGAACGCTGGTAAGCTTGCGGCGGAGGCGATTGACCACATCGCTGGCGGAGACGTGGTCGGGATGGAGATGGAGCGCCGTGCGCAGGCGGCCGACCCAATCATTGGCGGTTGCGACGTAGGGGCGCTGCCTCAGAGGCTTGAGCGCGATGAACATGCGGCCCACGTTGTTGCTGCCGCCGCCGGGCCCGCTGCCGCCCGCGAACGCGGTAACCGACAGGATAGCGGGATCGTCAAGCACCATTTGAGCCAGTGCTCGCTGCTTGGCGCTCATGGTTTCAAAGCTGATGTCCTGGGATGCGCGGGTGGTGCCGCTCATGCGGCCGGTGTCCTGCTGCGGGAAAAAGCCTTTGGGCACGATGACGTACAGGTAGATATTCAGGAGCGCGGTGCCGATGGCCACGCCCAGAATCAACCACTGGTGGCGCAGGACCCAACGCAATGCGGAGGCGTATTCGCCGCGCAGCCACAGGAAGGCGCGCTCGCTGGCGCGATAGATGGATCCGTGGCGGCTATCGTCCCGGGACTTGAGAAAGTGCGCGCAGAGCATGGGCGTGGTGGTCAGCGACACCATGAGCGAAACCGCGATAGCCACCGAGAGGGTAACGGCGAATTCGCGGAAGAGCTTGCCTACAAGGCCGCCCATCAGCAGGATGGGCGTGAAAACGGCGATCAGCGAGGTGCTCATGGTAAGCACGGTAAAGCCGATCTCCTTGGAGCCCCTCATGGCAGCCGCAAACGGCTTCATCCCCATTTCCAGATAGCGGGTGATGTTCTCGATGACCACGATGGCGTCGTCCACCACAAAACCGGTGGCGATGGTGAGCGCCATGAGGGAGAGATTGTCGATGGTGTATCCGGCTAGGTACATGACGCCGAAGGTGCCGAGCAGCGAGAGCGGGACGGCGACCGAGGGGATGATGGTGGCCCATACCTCGCGCAGGAAGATGAAGACCACGAGCACGACCAGCATCACGCTGATCATCAGCGAGATCTCGACGTCGTGGACGCCGGAACGGATGGTGGTGGTGCGGTCCACAGCCACATTGATCTTCACGGTGGGCGGGATGGCAGCCTGCAGGTGCGGCATCTCAACCATCACGTTATCCACGGTGGAGATAACGTTGGCTCCGGGGCTCTTCATGATGATGACCAGGATTGCATCCTGCATCTGCCCGGAAGGTCCGTTGATGGGATTAATGCCCGCCACTCCGGCGGTGAGGATGTTGGCGACGCTGTCGGTAACCGTACCCAGATCCTCGACGCGCACCGGCGCGCCGGTCAGCCGGTTGTAGCCGGCGATGATGGGTGCAAAATCCTTAGCTTTGAAGATCTGGTCGTTGTCGTTGATAGACCAGCGGTGTTCCGCGTCCTGAAACGCGCCTTTGGGCCGGTTGGCATTGGAGCCAGACAGGGCGGTGCGCACCGCCTCGAGGCCGATGCCGGTGTTGGCCAACTGCATCGGGTTCAGCTCGACGCGCACCGCGGGGCTGGCGCTGCCGCCCACAAACACCTGGCCCACGCCCTGAATCTGCGAGATTTTCTGCGCGAGGATCGAGTCGGCCAGGTCGTAAATCTGCGGCTTGGAAATCACGTCGGAGGTGAGCGTGAGGATAAGAATGGGCGCTTCGGCGGGGTTGGACTTGCGGTAGCCGGGATTCTGGGGCAGATAGGAGGGTAGCTGGCTGCGGGCGGCGTTGATGGCGGCCTGCACGTCGCGCGCGGCCGCATCGATATTGCGATTGATGTCGAATTGGAGGGCAACGGAGGCCGACCCCAGCGAACTCGACGAGGTCATCTGGTTTACGCCGGCGATGCGTCCGAACTGGCGCTCGAGCGGAGTGGCGACGGCCGAAGCCATCGTCTCCGGGCTGCCGCCGGGCAATCCTGCTCCGACACCGATAACCGGAGAATCGACGTCGGGCAGCGAGGCTACGGGCAGCAGCGAGTAGGCCACGGAGCCGGCCAGAAGCAGAGCCATGCTCAGCAGTGAAGTGGCTACCGGGCGCTTGATGAAGGGTGCGGAAAGATGCATTGGTCCTTATCCTCAGTCAGCGCTGACCGGTTGGTGTTCCAGTTCCTCGCCGACGCTGATATCGCGGGGCTTGAAACGCCTTGCCAGCTTGTCGAAATAGAGATAAACGACTGGCGTTGTGAATAAGGTGAGCATCTGCGACATGATGAGACCGCCGACGATGGTGACGCCCAGCGGCATGCGGAGTTCAGCACCAACACCACCGCCCAATGCCAGCGGGAGACCGCCGAGCAGGGCGGCCATAGTCGTCATAATGATGGGCCTGAAGCGCAGCAAGCAAGCCTGGAAGATGGCGGCCTCGGCGGTTTTGCCCTCGTCGCGCTCAGCCTGCAAGGCAAAGTCGATCATCATAATGGCGTTTTTCTGCACAATACCAATGAGCAGGATGATGCCGATGAGTGCAATCACCGAGAATTCAACCCGGGTGATCAGCAGCGCCAGCAGGGCGCCCACGCCCGCGGAGGGCAGTGTGGAGATGATGGTAATGGGGTGAATGTAGCTCTCGTAGAGCACGCCGAGCACAATGTAGACGGTAACCAGGGCGGCCAGAATCAGGATCGGCTCGTTGGCCAGGGAAGTCTGGAAGGCGGCTGCCGTGCCCTGGAAGCTGGAGTTGATGGAGGCCGGCATCTGAATGCGCTGCTCGACCTGATTGACGGCCTTGACGGCGTCGCCAAGCGCTTTACCGGGCGCGAGGTTGAAGCTGACCACGGTCGACGGGAACTGGTCCTGGTGCCCGATTGAAAGCTGGGCTTGCGTCTGCTCCCAGTGAGACACCATGCTGAGCGGAACCTGCGAACCGTTGGACGACCTTACAAAAAGCTCGCTGAGCATGGTGGGGCTGGTCTGGAAGTTTTGTCCCACTTCCATTACCACGTGGTACTGGTTGAGCTGGGTGAAGATGGTGGAAACCTGGCGCTGTCCGAAGGCGTCGTAGAGGGTATTGTCGATGTCGGCCATGGCGATGCCCAACCGCGCCGCTGTGTCTCGGTCGATCTCAAGATGCGCGGCCAAGCCCTGGTCTTGCAGGTCGCTGGCCACATCGGTCACCACGTTCTCCTTGCTCAGCTCATCCACCATCTTGCGGGTGTAGGTGGCCAGTTCGGCTGCGTTCGGATCTTCGAGAGCGTATTGAAACTGTGTCCGGCTGATGCGGTCTTCCACGGTGAGATCCTGGAGCGGCTGCAGGAAGAGCTGAATGCCCTCGACGGCGTTGACCTTGCTCTGCATGCGGCGAATCACATCGGTTGCGGAGATCTTCCGCACCTCCAACGGCTTGAGATTGATCTGGATGCGGCCCGAGTTCAGCGTGGTATTGGTGCCGTCGACGCCGATGAAGGAGGAGATGTTATCAACCGCCGGGTCCTGCAGAACGACGTCCACGAGCTTTTGCTGGCGCTGGGCCATGCTGGCGAAACTGACCGTTTGCGGCGCCTCGGAGATGCCCAGGATAACGCCCGTGTCCTGCACCGGGAAGAAGCCTTTAGGGACGATGATGAAGAGCAGAACGGTGGCTACGAAGGTTCCGATGGTGACCATCAGAGTGATAAAGCGGTAGCGCAGAATTACCGTCAGCGCACGCCCATAGGAGGCGATGATGGAGTTGAAGACCTTCTCCGACCAATGATAGAAGCGCGTCTGTTTGGCCGTTGCCTTGTCCTGGAGAATGCGGGAACACATCATCGGCGTCAGGGTCAGCGAGACGACCGCGGAAACCAGGATGGTGATGGCCAGGGTGATGGCGAATTCGCGGAACAGGCGTCCCACCACGTCGCTCATGAATAGCAGCGGGATAAGCACCGCGATGAGCGAAACAGTGAGCGACATGATGGTAAAGCCGATCTGCTCGCTGCCCTTGAGCGCCGCCTGCATGGGGCTCATGCCTTCTTCAATGAAGCGCGAGATGTTCTCGATCATCACGATGGCGTCGTCCACGACGAACCCGGTCGAGATGGTGAGCGCCATCAGTGTCAGGTTGTTCAGCGAGTAGCCGAGCAGGTACATCACGCCAAAGGTGCCCACAATCGACAAGGGCACAGCGACCGACGGAATAATGGTAGCCGCCAGGTTGCGCAAGAAGAGGAAGATGACCATGACCACCAGGGCGACGGTGATCATCAGGTCAAACTCGACGTCTTTGACCGAGGCGCGGATGGTGACGGTGCGGTCAGTGAGCACCTTGACTTGAATGCTTGCCGGAAGGCTGGTCTGCAACTGCGGCAACAGCTTCTGGATGCGGTCCACGACGGCGATGATGTTGGCGCCCGGCTGGCGCTGGATATTGACGATGACGGCGGGATGGTGGTCCATCCAGGCGGCCTGCTGGTTGTTTTCAGCGGAATCCACAATCAGCGCCACATCGGAGGCGCGCACCGGGGCCCCATTGCGATAGGCCACAATCACCGGCTTGTAATCGGAACTCGAAAGCAACTGGTCGTTGGCGCCGATGGTGTAAGACTGGCGCGAGCCGTTCAGCGTGCCCTTGGCCTGATCCACATTGGCCGCCGCGACAGCAACGCGCAGGTCTTCAAGGCTCAGGTTGTAAGCGGCAAGCTGCGACGGATTCGCCTGAATGCGTACCGAGGGCTTTTGGCCTCCGGCGATGGAGACCATGCCGACGCCGGTAACCTGCGAGATTTTCTGCGCCAGGTTGGTGTCGGCCGCATCTTCAATCTTGTCGAGCGGCAGCGTATCCGAGGTGAGCGCGAGCGTCATAATGGGCGCGTCGGCGGGGTTTACCTTGCTGTAAATAGGAGGATTGGGCAGATCGGGGGGAAGGAAACTGTTACCCGCGTTGATGGCCGCTTGAACTTCCTGCTCGGCGACATCGATGTTCTCGTCGAGGTTGAATTCGAGCGTAATGACCGAGCCGCCGCCGGAACTGACCGAAGTCATCTGCTTCAGGCCCGGCATCTGGCCGAACTGACGCTCCAGAGGCGCGGTTACCGACGAAGCCATCACGGAAGGCCCAGCGCCCGGATAGAACGTGAGCACCTGGATGATGGGGTAATCCACCTCGGGCAGCGCGGAGACCGGCAACTGATAGTAGCCGACACCGCCAGCGAGCAAAATGGCCGCCATCAGCAGCGAAGTCGCTACCGGGCGCAGAATGAAGGGCCGGGAAGGACTAAGGCTCACTGCTGCTCCTTCTTGTGACGCTTCCCAGTCTCCTTGCCGCCCGTGGAGGCGGAAGCGGCCGGCGCACCTTGATTGGAAGGCGTGGCCTGGCTGGTTTTCGGCCGGATTTGGCTAATCACGACCGACGCACCCGGCCGGAGCCGGTCTGTGCCGTCCACGACCACCTTCTGGCCAAGCTCTACGCCGCCGTCCAGAATGGTCAACTGCCCCTGCGCCAGGGCGATCTTCACCTGCTGCATTTTGGCGATGGTAGCGCCCTTCTCGTCGGCGCCGATCACCCAAACGAATGAACCCTGTAAGCCGGTCTGAATAGCGGCCGATGGCACCACAAGTGCATTCTGCCGGTTTTCCATCACCAGGTGGATGTTCACAAACTGATTCGGGAACATGGCATCGTCGCGGTTGTCAAAGACCGCTTTGAGCTTGGCGGTTCCAGTGGTGGTGTCTATCTGGTTGTCGGTGGTGAGCAGCAAACCTGTCGCAAGCTTCTGCACGTTGCCGCGATCGAAAGCGTCCACAGGCAGGCGCTTGTCCGCGGCCAGTTTCTGCAGCACCTGGGGAAGCTGAGTCTCAGGCAAAGTGAAGTTCACTGAGATCGGCTGGAACTGGTTGATGATCACGAGGTTAGTGGTGTTGGCCGTGATGATATTGCCTGGATCCACCAGGCGCAGGCCGATCTTGCCGCTGATTGGCGCCTGAATGGTGCACCAATTTAGTTGCAACTGCGCGTTTTCGATGGCCGCTTTGTCTGACTCGATGGCGCCAAGGTATTGACCCTGGGTGGACTCGTAGGTTTCCATGGCCGCTTTTGAGACCACGCCCGCTTCGTAAAGCGCTTTGTAGCGGGCATACTGCGCCTGGGCGTCCTTGAGGAGGGCTTGATCGTGGGCCAAAGTTCCCTTGGCCTGGTCCAGCGCAGCCTTGTACGGTCTTGGGTCGATGGTCATAATGGTCTGACCCTGCTTTACCTGCTGGCCCTCAGTAAACTTGACCGGGAGAAGCTGACCGTTGACCCGCGCCTTTACAGTGACACTCATATAGGGGATGACCGTGCCCAGAGCGGTGAGGAAGATAGGCATGGGCCTCTCCTCGACCGCGACCACCTGCACAGGAACGGGCCGATTGAGCAGCGCCGCAGCCTGCTGGGCGGTGTTGGCCTCGGAGGCCTGCTTGTTCTGGTAGATCCGCCATACCGCGAACCCCACAGCGCTCAACAGCACCACGTAAACTACGACGCGAACCCAGGTCCGCTTGCGTGGGGCTGGCTGATTGATTGTGCTGTTATCGGACTGATAGGGCTCTTGAGTGCCTTCGATAGACATGGTGTCGGTTCCTGTCTTTTTCTTTTAATTCAGTGCCCGCGAAGGGGCAGCAATGCGACCGCAACCCTCAAAATGAGGCAAACAGTCCGCGTACGTTTGTAGGGACGAAACAATTTGACCAAAGGTTTCGTCTACGCCAGGGAGATCAAAGGGCGCTGATTCGAGGCTTTGTATGAACGCTGCGTTTCCCAGAATGAAGACGAAATCATTGTAAGCGAATGGGGTAATACCGGTGTAATGGCGTGGTGGGAGGCCTCTCAGCACTCACTTCGCTTGAATGTCGGCATCAAAGTCGATATTGGGAAGGCCGGGCAGCATGTTGGGTGCCACCTGGCCAGGGATGCGGGGTAAAGAAATGAAGGTATTGGTCTTTGGAGCTACGGGCATGGTGGGGCAAGGCGTGCTTCGCGAATGCCTGCGCGACCCGGAAGTTGAGCTGGCGACAACCATCGGCCGAAGCCCAGCCGCCGAGCATTGTCCCGAGCTGCGTCAGCCCAAATTGCGGGAGATCATCCACCGCGACCTGGGAAACTACGCGGGTCTTGAGAGTGTACTGACCGGCTTCGACGCCTGCTTTTTCACGCTCGGCGTCTCGTCAAGCGGGATGAAAGAGGCAGACTACGAGCCGATCACGTATGGGCTTACGATGGCAGCCGCGGAAATACTCTGCCGTCTCAACCCCGGAATGACCTTCATTTATGTCTCCGGCGCGGGGACCGACAGTTCGGAAAAAGGCCGCGTGATGTGGGCGCGCGTCAAGGGCCGGACAGAGAATGCGCTGCTGCGGCTTCCCTTCAAGGCCTACATGTTCCGTCCCGGAATCATCCAGCCTCTCGACGGCATCCAGTCGAAGACGCCGGCGTATCGGGCATTCTATAAATTTGGCGGGCCGCTTTTGCCCCTGCTTGGTCGCCTGCTGCCGAATTCGGTGGTCACCACGCGACAGATCGGCCAGGCGATGCTGGCCGTTGCCAAACACGGCTACGAGAAGCGCATCCTGGAGATGAAGGATATTCGGGCGGTGATTGGCGCTTGATCAAGAAATATATATGGGGCGCCAGGATCTCGATTTTGGGACCTGGGCGATAGCGTGGCTCCATCGTGCTAGAGTGAAATTCCACGGAGGATGTAATGGCGGCGGGGATTCAGCTTCCGGGCAGTGGTGAGACGATCGATTTGCAGCAGCAGGTGGCGCGGTTGCAGGCGCTGCTTGAGGCTTCGCGGCAGGTTCACTCCACGATCCATGAAAACGAAGTTCTGGAGCAGGTGCTCAGCATCGTGGTGCGCGAGCTGGAGATGGCCGGTGCGGCTTTTCCTTCAGCCGGGCTTATCTATGGCGACGACCCGGCCTCCACCGGATCGCAGCTTAGCTGGCCGCTTGACGCCCGGGACGGAAGCCGCCTGGCGGAGCTGGTTGTGGCCTCTCCCGATGGGCGCGAACTGACCATCTACGAGTCGGACTTTATTGAAGGCCTGGCGCTGCAGGCCGCGGTGGCGCTCGAGAATGCCCGCAATCATAAACGGAACGTGGAGTTTGCCCGCGTACAACAAGACCTGGATGCGGCGCGCCTGATTCAGCGCTCGCTGCTGCCGCAAAAGCTGCCGTCTATTGCGGGCTATTCGCTGGCTTTCCGCTCCGCCACTTGTTACGAAGTGGGCGGCGATTACCTTGATATTGTGGCGCAACCTGACGGCAGCATCCTTATGGCCGTGGCCGATGTGGCCGGCAAGGGACTGGCTTCGGCGATCTGGTCCACGAGTTTCCGCTCGGCCTTTCGGGCGATGGCCGTGACCGGATTGCCGCTGGACGAGCTGGCGACGCGCATGAACCAGCACCACTGGACCGAAGGCGAAGAAGCCCGCCGCCGCTATGTAACCGCCATCTTTCTCAGGCTGCATCCGGACACCGGCGAACTTGAAGTCGTCAACGCGGGGCACAATCCCGGATTTCTGATTGCACCGGGCCAGAAGCCCCACCAGTTTGACGCAACAGGCACGCCGCTGGGCCTTTTGTCTGGCATGCGCTACTCCAGCGAGCGTTGCGTGTTCATACCGGGAGCGCGGCTGCTTTTCTACACGGACGGGCTGACCGAGGTGTTCAAGGGGGATGAGGAGTTTGGGCCAGAACGCCTTATGAGTGAATTTTCTACGTGCCCGCTGGAGAATGCCGATGGTATTCTCGATGCATTGTGGACGGCCATCGAGGCGTTTTCAGAAGGCAGCCCGCAGGGAGACGACATGACCGCATTGGCGCTGTGCCGCGGAATGAACTCCACGGAGATGCCCGCATGAGCGAGTCAAAATCCACCACGGTGGAGGTACGGCTGCCTTCGCGCATGGGCTACGAGAAAGTGGCCATGAGTACTGCGTCGGCGGTGGCCAAGCTGATGGGCTTCCCCGAGGACCGTATCGAGGACCTGAAGACCGCTGTGGCCGAGGCCTGCATCAACGCCATCGAGCACGGCAACCGGCTCAACGAGAAGCTTTCGGTGGGCGTGGTGCTTTCAGCCGGCAGGGACTCGCTTGAAGTGAAAGTAATCGACGACGGCAAGGGCATGAAGACGCAACCGTCAAAGCCCGACATCGATCGCAAGATGCACGGCCAGGAAGACCCGCGCGGCATGGGCATGTTCCTGATTCAGGCGCTGGTGGACGAAGCTGAGTGGGTTGCCGGGTTGGATGGAAAAAGCAGTTATGTCCGGCTGGTGATCCGGCTGGATAAATGACTGGCCAAGTAACAGGACACATAAGCAGCATCGGCCCTCCGATAGGGCATAACCAAAGAGAATACGGAGATCAAACGATCGTGCAGAGCGAAACCAAGTCGCGCGTTGACCAGCTCATATCCCCAACCGGACATCCGGTGACTGTCCTCCGCTTCGAGGGAGATATTGCCAGCACTTCAAAGGAAGCCGTCCTGGGCACATACCAGGCGCTGCCCAAGAGTGACGTAAAACTCATCCTGCTGGATTTCACCAAGGTGGACTACATCAACTCCAGCGGCATAGCCCTGGTGATCCAGCTCCTGATTGAAGCCGCCAATGCCGACCAGAAGGTGTACGCTTTTGGCCTCTCCGCGCACTTCACCAAGGTTTTCACGATGGTGGGCATCACCAAGTACGCTGGGATCTTCCCCACGCAGGCTGAGGCGATGGCTGCGCTGTAACCCGCCGGATCCCCTTGGCGTTATCATGACCCCTATGAACATCGATGCGATTCAGGCCGCTCTGCGCGAGGCTGGCCACGACGGCTGGCTTTTTTACGACCACCATCACCGCGACCCCATTGCCGCCAGCATCCTCGGACTCGATCCGAAGGCCCACATCACCCGGCGCTGGTATTACTTCGTCCCAGCGTCCGGCGAGCCGCGCAAGCTGGTGCACCGCATCGAGCAGGGCCGGCTTGACACGCTGCCCGGCACCAAGGCGCTCTATTCCAGTTGGCAGGAGTTGGCCGCCGGGCTGGATACGATGCTGGCCGGCGCCAAGCGGCTGGCCATGCAGTACTCGCCCAATAACGACATCATGTACGTCTCCATGGTCGATGCCGGCACCGTGGAATTTCTGCGCGCGATGGGCAAGCAGATCGTGAGTTCCGCCGATCTGGTCAGCCAGTTTGAAGCCGTCCTCAGCGAGGACCAGATCGCCAGCCACTCCTTCGCCCAGCGCGCCATTGACGCGATTCTCGCCGAGGGCTGGCTTGAAATCGCGCGCCATCTGCGCCCCGCCCAGGGGAAAGGGCTTCCCTATACCGAATTCAACCACGTGCAATGGCTCAGCGAAGCCATGCGCCGCGAGGGCCTGGTCTGGGACGACGGTCCCAACGTCAGCGTCAACGCCAACTGTTCCGACTCCCACTACGAGCCCACCGCCCAGCAGACCGCGACGATCTGCGACGGGGACTTTCTGCTGATCGATATCTGGGCGCGCGTCAACAAGCCTGCCACGGTTTACTACGACGTCACCTGGACAGGCGTGGTGGGCCGCGAGCCCAGCGCACGCGAACAACTGGTCTTTGAGACGGTGCGCAACGCTCGCGACGCCGCTATCGCCGCCGTCGAGCAGGCCTTTGCCGAGAACCGGCCCATTCGTGGCTTCGAGGCCGACGATGCAGCTCGCAATGTCATCCGTGCCGCCGGCTTCGGAGAATACTTCACCCATCGCACCGGCCACAATATCGGCCACGAGATTCACGGCCCCGGCGCGCACCTGGACAATCTTGAAACTCACGACGAGCGCCGGCTCCTGCCCAACACCTGCTTTTCCGTCGAACCCGGCATCTATCTTCCCGAGTTCGGCGTCCGCAGCGAGATCGATATGCTGACCGCTCCCGGCAAAGCCTGGGTCACCGGCAGGACCCAGCGCGAACTGGTGCGAATCTGAAGAGGCAGGAGCCTGGCCACCGGGCTTCCTGCTTCTTCCTGACTCCGGATCCCTTATCTCTGCCCCCTGATCTCTGTCAGGTGAGTTATAGTCAAAAAGGAATGGCAACAACTCCGAACAAGATCGTGGCGGGACAGGATTCGCAGCAAGGATTCGTCTATCTCCCTTTGATAGCTGGCTGGCTCGTGCCCGGCGCAGGACATTTTCTGCTGCGCAAATGGGGGCGTGGGTCGCTCATCGCCATATCCATCCTCGGCATGTTTGTGCTCGGGCTGCTTATGCAGGGCAAGCTTTACACAGGAGCGCAGGACATTCTGGATATGCTTGGACTGGTGGGCGATCTGGGCAATGGACTGCTCTTTGTCGTCAGCCGGATTCTGGGCCTTGGCGCGGACCAGGTACAGGTAACCACAGGCGACTACGGCACCAAGTTCATCGTGGTGGCAGGCCTTTTAAATGTGATTGCCGCAGTGGACGCGCACAATCTGCGCACCGGAAGGAAGCCCGAATGATCCGGCCCTCTCACTTCATGGCTGTCCTGTTGTTCGCGGTATTTGCTTCAATCGTCTTTGGCATCACCCAGCGTGAGACGCCGCGGCGTATGATCCGCTACGGACTCTACTGCTTTGCACTGTTTGTCGGCTCGGCCATTTTGCTGAGTTGGGTGATGTTCCTGATCGCGCGGTAGGTCCCTTGAACAGGCTTTGGCATTCCGAAATCAAGATGTCGCCCAAAACAACCAGGGAACAGCAGATCGAGTGGCACAAGAAACATCAGACTCCCTTTGTCTGCCGTGAAACACCGCGGAGTCTGCTGATACGCAGCAACACCATCAAGCACGCACACCACGCGAACTGACGTCGCCCTGAAGCTAACCAACCCTGTTTCGCTGCCACACTGCGGCGTCGAAGCTGTGCGAGCAGCTATACCCCTCGGCCTGATAGAGATCGATGGCCTGTGCGTTGGCCTCGGTCACGGTAAGGGAGATTTCTGTTGCGCCCTGGCGCATAAAGCAGAAGGCGGCAACGGAGAGCATCATGCGGGCCAGCCCGCGACGCCGGTATTCGGGGTGGACGCAGACCTGGGTAATGTGGCCGCTTTCCGGGCTTACGCGCGAGCCCAGAACGACCGCGACAAATTCGCGGCTGCTGCGATGCACGATTACGTGTGAAACGGGCGCGGAGAAGGTGCCGCATCCGGCATAGCGCACAATGTTGTTGAGAAAGCGCATGGAGCCGTGAACGGAGCGGTACTGGTCGTTGATCAGGCTGTCGGGGTGACCCCGATAGGCTTCTGAAATCAGCCGCGCGGTGGGTGCCAGGTCCTCGTCGCGCCAGGGTCGGATCTCGAGTTCAACTGGCAAATCGACGAGGGGTGGGCTCCAGAGGCCCTCGAGGCGCTGAACCATGAAGAGGCGACGGTAGATCTCGAATCCGGCCTTGCGGAAGAGGGCAGTGTGTGAGCCCGAGGGGTGCACCAGCAACTGGGACTCTATGCGGTCAACCTGCGGCGAGTTCAGCAGCAGTTCGAGCAGGTGTTTGAGCAGCTCCTCTTCGATTTCGTGGGCGGAGCTGGCGGGTGAGCTGTCAGGCTGTCCACACATGGCAAATGCGTCGCCGATAACCGCTTTGGTCTCTTCGTAAACGCAGAAAACATAGCCAATGACCTGTTCAGCCAAAACCGCCGCATAGCCGGGCAGCATGTGGTTGTCAAGGTACTGCATCAAGAGTCGAGCTGACGTGCGGTAGTCCCAATGGAGCCTCTGCTTCCAGATTTCGCCTTCAGACTCGAGCACGGGGCGCAGCATCGCCGCCGGAAAGTGCCGCAAGTCGAGGATCTCAATGGAAGTGCTTGTCGCCATGTTTCTCCCGTTTATAGGGGCTGGTCGCAGTCTAATACTGACTTGGATGCGGTTTAGCCGCGGCCCAAGTCCAGATTTTGCAACTTTGCGTTTCGCAAGGCCCTTCCGGACACTGTGACACGAGTTGCAGGCAAATACAAACTGGCGCCAGGTTACCTGCTGCCTACCAGGTAGATTTGCAATCCCTGTTCCGGCCAGCTGAAGAGCTGTTCATAGTGGCGGCCATCCAGGTACTGCACCAATGCCGCGGAAGTGTGCAGATCAACTCCGCCGCGTCCGGTCACGCGCACCACCAGCAGGTGCTGCTGATCGGGAACGCCGGTTTGCTCGTAGTTCACAACTTCGCGGTTGCGATAGAACGAGAGCCCATACTCCACATCGCGGCGAACGCGAAACACCGCGACGGTCTCATCTCCGGGACCCAGGGTGGCCAGCTTCGCAGCCAGAGGGCGAGCGGAGTAGGAACGATCCACGAGTTGAATGACGCGCTTTGAAGCGGCAACTTCAGCGATGCCGAAGAACGGGCCAACGCCGTAAAGAAACACAGCCAGAACCACCAGCACGGAGCAAGTAACGAGGCGAAGCCGGGCCACTCCGAAGCCCTTGACGACGATGAGTATGAGCAGAGCAGCGCCGGACGCAGCCAGCGCGGAGGCAACGACGGCCGGGACGGGCGGCATCTGGGCGCCGTGGGCGACAAACCAGGGCAGCAGCAGCGTGCCTATGGTCATGGCTCCGCAAAGCATGGCGTGGCTTATCAGTATCCACCGGTTGAGTCCAGGTTGGCGGCGGCGGAAGAGGTAGTCTCCGGTGAGGATGGCAATGGGAGGAATCGAGGGCAAAATGTACCCTGGCAACTTGGACTTCGAGAACGAGAAGAACAGGATGGGAATAAGCGCCCACAGCACCAGAAACTCAGGAAAGGCGTCGCCGGGGCGGTTGGCGCAGGGCTTGCATTTTTTGGAGTGACGTACCCGCCACTCAGCCACCGAAGTGAGTACACCGTCTGCCAAGGCCCGTACCGCAACCACCGTCCACGGCATCATGGCCAGCAGCACCACCACCAGGTAATACCAAAACGGCTGCTGGTGCTGGTAGCGGTCGGTGGCAAAGCGCTCCAGATTGTGTTCCAGGAAGAACTCTCGGAAGAAGGTGGGATTTTGATGCTGCACGGCAAGGAACCAGGGCAGCACCATGGCGAAGTAGAGCACAATCCCCGGCCACCAGAACGTACGGCGCACGATTGCCCATTCCTTGCGCAGCAAGGCAAAAGCGCAGATGATGACGGCGGCCAGAAACGGCGCAACCGGCCCCTTGGCGAGAGTGGCCAGGCCGGTGAAGAAGTAGATGTCGTAGAGCCAGAACTTGGAGCCGGTCTCATACCAGGCGTACCAGCCTAGCAGCCCGATGGCGAGGGGCGCAGCCATCTGCATGTCGGTCGAAGCTCCTCGCGAGAAGCCGATGATGCCGGCACAGGCGACCGTAATCAGCGCAGCGTCCAAATGCCCGCCGGGACGGAATCGTCGCATGTGCAGGTAGATGAGGCCGACCATGATGAAGGCGAAGGTAGTGGAGGGCAGGCGCGCGCTCCAGTCGTGGACGCCGAAGTCTTGAAACAGGAACATGGCGCGCCAGTAGTAGAGCGCGGGCTTTTCAAGCCAGGGGTGGCCGTAGAGATAAGGGGTGACGCAGGCGCTCAGCCGGCCTTTCAGGGTATGTGCGGAGTCAAACCGGTCCAGCATTTCGTGAGCGATCTGGGCATAACGCGGCTCATCCGCGCCCACGAGTCCGAGGCCATCGCCGCCGAAAGACGGAGTAAGTCCGTAAACGAGAAAGAAGACGGTAAAGGCGAGAAACACGGCAACTTCGCACACCGTGGCCCAGTGGGGCAACCGCAAGCGCCGGTGTTCGGGCGGGTCCGGGGCAGGTGATTCCAAAGTAGTTTCCACCACCAGCTTTTCTCCAGCGAGTGAGCCCTTGCCCGTATGGCGCAGAAGGACTGTCTCGGCTTTACTCAGGACGGCTGGGGGAGACGGCCTGGCTTACATATCTATAGCGCTCTGGTGAGACGCAAAGTAAACGCTCACGCTTCAATAGGGACAAGGCTAACAGATTCGCGTGGTTCTCAATGAACCTCAGCCACTGAAATTGCTCACGCTGCCGCGTAAATCCACCAGAATCTGACGGAGCGCGCGGGTCAGGGGTCCGTCGAGCATGCCCCGGCGGCTTCGGGTGCAGGTGCAGACGCCTCATCGAGCCTTGGGGCCCGCTCATCGAAAACCGGATTCGGTGGCGAGGGATTCATGGGATCTTACTCGGTCGGGGCCGCCTTTTCCGTGGGTTCTATCTGCTCCGGAGTTACCTTCTTCCGCTTGCGCGAGCGGTCCATCAACTCCACAATGCGCGCCTGGAATCGACCGGACCGGTCAGCGAGGAAGCTAAGTTCCGGCACGTAGCGCACACCCATGCGTTGCTTTAACTCGTAGCGAATGAATCCCTTGGCGGCTTCGAGGCCGGCGACAGTATTTTCCTCGGCCTTGACAATGTCCTTAACTGAACTGTCAACGGCCACATAAACCCTGGCGGACTTGCCGCCGGGGTTCAATGCCACCTCGGTCACGTAGCAGAAATCGATGCGTGGATCGGAGAGTTCGCCCTCAATCATGGCGCCAATCTCGACTCTTAGCGTCTCCGCCACCCGGTCCTGATGATGCTTCCTTGCTCGATGCTCCGGCATGGCTTCCTCCTTGTACGGTTAAACCATTCAGCATAGCAGAGGAGCGCCGGGTTCAAAACCAACCTTGTTCCGTTCTCAGGAGAGCGGCGGTTTGGAAGGGCGGTGGTTTGGAGGTGGGGAGGGGGGGGGTGGGAGGAGGAGGGTAGGGAGGGGGGTGGCGGTGAGGGCGTTCTGGTCCATTTCTACCGGTGCCCGCCAGCGGGCTGGCACGTCTGCGAGCGACGTCCTGAAAACTAAATGCCACGAGATGAACGGGTTATGTTTCCTTGTTGCAGCGTCGGGCGTGCGTGCGGGTTGGGTTCGAATTGTTCTGGTCACGTCGGGGACTCCCTCCGCGGCCTGTTTTTTATTGCTTCTATTGATTGTGCGCCAAGAGAGGGTAATTATCTGCATCGAATAGTGCGGCTAAATCGTTTAAATTCAGCAATGCGATAATTGGCAGCATTTTTATTGTTTCTGAGTGCGGCGATGGCTCATGTGAGGAACATGCTAAACTTCCAGCGGATTGTCCAGATCCGAAAGGAATTGCCCATGCGAAAGTTCTTGGGTAACTACTGCTGGAGAGTGTGTCCCCATATCCTCTACGCCGTAATGCTTATCTTGCCCTTTTCGCACCACAATGCGTGGGGGCAGATCCACCCAATGATGCGCTGCATGCCTTGGTATGCTGGTCCCGGAACGATCACCTCCATAACTCCCAGCATCTGGCCCGCCGGGCAGACAATCCAGGTTACCGTAGCTGGCGATTTTCCATACGGCGATCAGCCCGGTTGCGAACTCAACGAGGGCGACGGTGTTTGGAATGCGCCCCCTAATGCAGGCGGAGACCCGGATTCTCTCGTTAAGATAACAACCGACAAAGATGGCTTCCCGAAAGGGACCTTCAGTCCGACGCAGTCCACGCTCACGGTCAAAGTAGCGGCGAAACACCCCTCGGCGAATGTCTACCTCGTTCTGGACTGCGACGGCTGCGAGGTAGCCACAGTTGGCGGACCGGTACAGATCACCGCTCCCGGTCCTACCATTACTTCAATCAGCCCGAGCGCCTGGTTCGCGGGCCGATCTTACGATATTTCAATCACGGGCACAAACTTCCTGACAACATCCGATCCGGGCGGCCCGACAGAATTGAAGATCACAGGCCCCGGTGGCAATGTAAGAATCTCGAACTTGGTCGTTGTGAGCGCCACACAGATCACTGCCGCGGTCGAACCGGCGAAGGACCTTTACGCAGGTATGGCGGTGGTGAAGGCGACCAACCCTGCGACGGGAGCAAACCCAGGATCGGGAGAGGCTTCGGAGCCAATTCTGCCAAAGCCGATCATCTACGACCAGGATGGGAACCAGCTCAGCGGTGACAATGCTACTACCCAACTTGTCGTTGTGGGTCTGCCGATCAACTTGAACACGAATGTGATGGGGCCTCCGCCAGCTGGCATCGCTATCACACAAAATACATGGCGTGTGGGCGGAACACATATTGGGGGCTATGATGTGTCTCCTGACCAATCATCCGCTACTGTCACAAAGACCGACACCACACAGGCCTCTCTACTGACACATTGGGTCTATGGGGAATCAGGCGTAAAGATCAAATACCATTACTGCGTCGGCGTGAGTGATCTTACAGATCCATGCAGCCAAGATGCAGAAGTGACGTTTGACATTTCAGGACCTAGTGATGGCCAACCGACTACGTTCGATTCCGGGTTATTCAGCATTAACAATCTAATCGTTAATCCATGCGGCCCCGGGGACCTACAATCGTTCATGGAATACGGCAATTACACCGGTTATGTCAGCGACTCGTGCCCAAACATGGGTGGTTCAGTCGGTGCATCGGGCATCAGCTTCACAGCGCCGACTACATCGTCAGATGGAACATACTCTTTTGTGCAGATCGTCAATCATGACACGGAATCGTTCACTGAATCAGGCGGAGTTTTAACCTGCACAACAGCATCTGGTCTGGACGGGATCTATCCGTACCCAAGTACTTCCGGTACTACATCAGATTCGCCAAATGTCCCGCTTGATCCGTTCATGAAGAAAGTTCGGCGAAACTTTGCAGCGACTATGTATTTGATGTGGACATCCAACCAAACAAACTCTATTCCGGTCCCAATCGGATATCAGAAGTGGCAATTGCAAGAAACCAGTTCGAATCCCGGCGCACCAACAGGCCAAAACTGGACGGACCCGATCTCGACTCTTCACGGACCGAACGGCCAATTTGTTCCGGTAGACCCGAGCCAAAAGCATTACGGATATCCCACTTGGTCCCTTAAGGCCACATTCAGTTGTCCTACAACGGCACAGATGATGACGGAATTAGAAAGCGAGGACGAGCAATGAAAAGGCTTGCGAAGGGTCTAGTATTCGGCTTGTTAGCAATTAGCGTTACGGTGATCGGCCTTAAGGCTCAAGAAGCCACACCTCCGAGATTAACACTAACGTTGAAGGTGCCAAAATCCGAGATCAAGTTAGGTGAAAACATTGACATTACAATCAAACTGACCAATACCTCTCAAGAGCCAATTACGCTATTGTTTGGGAATCATGGAAACGTTGCTTCTTTCTACCAGTATGATGTGCGAAACGAAAATGGTGATTCGGTTGCTGAGGTAGGACCGCGATTTCAACAGCTCCCGAATGGACAAATGCTGCAGCTGCCTACTAGATTGCCTGGGAGCTTTACGCAGGGAGCGATTGATCCAGGTAAGAGTGTAACGAGCAACTCGACTGTCAGTGATCTATACCGGTTCGATCATCCCGGCAAATACACGATCCGGGTATCGCGATACGCATCAGACACTGCCGGAGAAACGAAAAAGGTTTATTCGAATGCACTTGAAATAACCGTAATTCCCGCAGAGAACGCTAACAAGCAACAATGAAGCCTAGGATGACCGCTAGAACTCTCAAAGAGTATTGGAATCCTCCTAATCGCACCGCCGGGTGCCCCACACTTTCCCAGCGAATCCGAGGGTGCCCTATCCTTCGCCTTTTCCTGGCGAAGGGTGTAGCGATGCCGGCTGCGCCGGGGAGATAGCCGCGGCTTACAATTGCGCCGCGCGCTCCAGCTCCGCCAGGTCGATCTTTTTCATCTTCATCATGGCTTCCATCGCTTTGGGATGCCTGACCAACTCGGGCAGGCGGGCGGGCACGATCTGCCAGCTAAGGCCGAATTTGTCCTTCAGCCAGCCGCACTGCATTTCAGCGCCGCCGTCGGTCAGTTTGATCCAGTAGTCGTCCACTTCCTGCTGGGTGTCGCAGCGCACTACAAATGAAATGGCCTCAGTGAACTTGTACACGGGGCCGCCGTTGAGCGCGGTAAATCTCTGGCCGTCGAGCTCGAAAGCAATGGTGACGACGTGGCCCTTCTGTCCGTTGCCGTCACCGCCTACGCGCATCTCGCCGAGCTTCTGCGAGTTCTTGAAAATGGAAAGGTAGAATTCAACCGCCTCTTCCGCGTTCGAGTCGAACCACAGAAAAGGAGTAATGCGGGGAAAGCTATCGAGAACACCCATGGAGACCTCCTTGAATTTCGGCCTGCTTGCAGACTTGCACATTGTATAAAGATCAGAGCATTTTTGGTACGGCTCCATACAGTTGAGGTTATTGATCCGGCAAGAAAACAAGGTCATCTTCTTCCCACCCATTCCCGCAAAATGCGCGGGAATGGATGGCGCGCCCGCTGGCGCCTGTTCTGCTTGTTCTGACGGCCTGTCTTATGGAGTGCCCGCCGGACTACTGCCGGCCGCGACGGCATTGGTTGCCGTCTGTTCCTTTTGGACCTTGGTTGCCTGAAGGATGTCGAGCAGGTGATTCCAGATGGCCGATCCGCCTGAGACCAGGACGCCGGTTACCAGCCAGGCGAGCCAGTCGGCCTTGTTTCCCCAGTCGAAGGGTTTGTACTGCGGGATGTTGATAGGATTGAGCCCGCTGACCGCGGTGACAAGGATGCCGCTGAGGATGGCGATGGTTTGGACAGCGGCGCTGTAGCGAGCCGCTCCCAAACCGGCAGACAGCCAAGGGCCCAGCCATTGCTTGGCGGTTTCGGTTACGCGCTCAGTGGCCACACTGAGGCCGATCATCGTGGTGAGAAAGATTGTCCATGAATTTACAGGGTCGCTTCCCATATTCCCTCCGTTTCTTCGGTGCCGAGGCAGGAAGCCCTGTCATCCTGCGGGAGCTGTCGAATGGGGCAGACGATTGACGGGGGAGGCCTTCTGACCGGAACTCGTGCCAGCAAGCCTAGCAGAAAGAATTGCAGATGTAACTTGTGAATCGTCAACTATTGATCCGGCAAGAAAACACTGGCATCTTCTTCCCACCCATTCCCGCAAAATACGCGGGAATGGGTGGGGCACCCGAACAGTATTTAGTTGCCGGATCTATAAGGGATCGGCGGCGCTTCAGCTCTCCAGATATTCCCAGAAGGAGTCGGCAAGCTCCGCACCCAGCTCGTTGAGCATCCGGCGCGCGGCCCGTTCCACCTCTTCGATCAATCCGTGGAGATAGTCGCGGGAGCGGGAGATGGCCACAATTCCGATGGTAGCCGACTGCCAGGTGACGGCCTCGTCCATCTCCGCGACAGAGATATTGAACCCTTGCTTTAGCTGGTCCTTGAGGGAACGGACCACCTGACGCCTGTCCTTGAGAGACTGGGCGTGCTCGATGCGGATCTCTAGAGTCAACTGGGCGACGGGCATGGCGTCACTGGAATTTACCTCGCCAGTGTAAGCCCGTTTGCTGCTTTCGGGAAGAATATTTCCGCGGCGCAAGTTACCTGCTTCCAGGGTGGTACCGCCCAGCTACGATCCTCAGGCTGTAACTCCCCTTACTCAGAGGCACTATATAATCGGGCGTTGCTTCCCGACGAAGCGACGGAGGACTCGAATGGACGTAGTATTCATGGTTTTGCTGGCGATTGCCGCAATCATTGTTCTCTCCCTGGTTCTGGGGAGCTTTTTCACGGTCAACACAGCGCAGGTCGCGGTCATCACGCGCTTCGGCAAATTTCTGCGCGTGGCCGAGGCCGGGCTGAACTGGAAGATGCCGTACCTCGACTCCGTGGCGGGCATGGTTAGCTTGCGCGTGAATCAGATCACCCTGACCATGGAGACCAAGACCAAGGACAATGTCTTTGTCACCATTCCGATTTCAGTGCAGAATCGCGTGCGGCCCGAGAAAGTGTACGACGCGTTCTACAAGCTGTCCGATCCGGTGGCGCAGATTAAGTCCTACGTCGAGCAGGTAATTCTGGGCCATGTGCCGGGAATGACTCTGGACGAGGTATTTGCCACGCAATCGTCTATCGCCGCGGCCGTGAAGCAGGAACTCGACGCGGACATGGCCACCTTCGGCTACGAGATCGTCAACGTGCTGGTGACCGATATTGTTCCCGACGCCAAGGTCAAGTCGGCTATGAACGACATCAACGCCGCACAGCGCGAGCAGGTGGCCGCCAACGCCAGGGGTGAGGCAGAGAAGATTCTGGTGGTGAAGAAGGCCGAAGCCGAAGCCGAGAGCAAAGCCCTGCAGGGCCAGGGAATCGCCAACCAGAGGAAGGCGATCATTGAAGGCTTGCAGGTTTCGGTGGAACAGTTTCAGAAGGCCGTTGAAGGCGCTTCGTCGAAAGAGGTCATGCAACTGGTGCTGGTTACTCAGTACTTTGACACGCTGAAATCCATTGGCGAAAACGATAAGACCAACACGCTGTTTCTGGCCCATTCTCCGGCGGCCGTCAAGGACATTTCGGCGCAGATTCTGGATTCGATGCTGGTGGCGCAGCGCGCCAGCGAATAAAAGTGAACGCATAATGCCAGGTGCCCCACTGTCGCCGCGATCTCGCTTTTGCGGCTTGGGTGGAGCACCTCGGCAGGACTCAGTTCCGACCCCGCTTTCAGAGACTCAATCGGAAAACTTCGCCAATTGCTGCGGTACCGGTGCGCGCGTAAACAGGCTTACCACCACCATTGCGCCCAACGATGCGAACAGTGCCGGGAAGATGGCGTCGCGCTGAGCCAGGAGTTGCGGGAACCACGTCTTCACACCCGGTACATCCCATACCAGCGTGACAACCGTGCCGGCGGCAATGGCCGCAACTGCGCCCCATGCCGTAACGCGTTTCGAGTAGAACGCCGCCAGAACCACCGGGGTCAGCGCCGCGGAGTAGATGGTGTAGGCCCACAGCATCTTTTGCAAAATGCTGGGTGCGTAAATCGCCTGATAGAGCGCCCAGCAGCCCAGCAGCACCACGGCCAGCCGCGACACAATCAGCACCCGCTTGTTTGAGGCGCCCGGAGCAATGTAGCGGACAAAAACGTCGTTCACCAGGTTGGTGGCCGGTGAGAACAGGTAGTTCGAGGCTGTCGATATGACCTTGGCGAAAACCGCGCCCAGCAGCAGAGCCCCCATCAGCGCGGGCAGCCCGTGGCGCGCCGTATATGGAATAATTTCGTATGGCTGCCGGGAGACCTCGCCCGTCGGATAGAGCGCCGAACCGAATACGGCGATGGACACAATCAGCGTCTCCAGGAGCAGCGTTCCCAGAATCCAGCCAATGACTGAAATGCGCGCGTCCCTCTCGGTTTTGGCTGAGAAGAACTTCTGATACATCACCTGGTTGCCGAGCATCAACAGCATGGTGGGAACCAGAAACTCCAGTGCGCGCACCAGCGTAAGGTTGCCCAGCACCTGAAAGTGCTCGGGCGGCAAAGACGCGTGCAGCCCGGCCCACCCGCCCGCCTTGAGGAAGAGCATGGGCGCGGCGATGATGCAGATGACCGTGACCAGGGAGCCGATGACCACGTCCATATAGGCCACCGAGGACATGCCTGCCAACGCCGTGGTGAGAATTACGAAGGCCGCGATGATATAGGCGCCCAGCTCCGGGGTTACCGCGTCTGGAAAGATCAGGTGCAGCACATTCCCGCCGCCCTTGAACTGGTAGCTGGTGATTCCCACATACGAGAACAGGATGGCAAATGTGCCCAGCACACGCGCTGTCTGGTTGTACCGGGCCTCCAGCAGATCAGGCAGCGTGAATTGTGCAAACTTTCGCGCGCGAGGCGCAATGAAGTAGATGAGCAGCAATCCCAACCAGCCGCCAGCAGGTTGCCATAAAGCGGCAAAGCCGTTTCTGTAGGCGTTCTCCGCCCCCGCGAACAGCGATCCGGCTCCGATCCACGACGTAAGCAGCGTGAGCACCAGAACTATCGCAGGCAGAGACCGCCCGGCTACCAGGTAGTCCGCCTTGGTCTTAACCTGTGAGGTGCGATAAAGCGAGACAGACAGCAGAGCAACGACAATAACTGCCAGGACTGCGACGTAAAGTGGTGACATCCGTGGAGTTCCTCGCTGGTGTAACCAGGGTTTCCTGCAGTGTACCGGATGGAGCGGAGGCGCTGCATTGCCAACCATTTGACCCCAGTCATGTAGGTTGCTAAACTGTAAATGCGGGGTGGAGCAGCCCGGTAGCTCGTTGGGCTCATAACCCAAAGGTCGCTGGTTCAAATCCAGCCCCCGCAACCAAACAAATTCACCCTTATCAGCAACTTGCTGAGTTTCCAGTTGAATCCTTGACGTTCCAGGGTCCAACTAGGGTCCAGAATTCCCTTACATAATTGCCGTTTTGACTGTCGGTGACAGCATACCCCCGATAGTTTCGGCGGCTTGTCGGTCATCAGCGTCTACTTTGTGTGTGTAGTGATTCATGGTGGTTTCAATCTGCGCGTGCCCAAGTCGGTGTTGCCTTGTCTTGAGCGGAGTGCCGATTTCATCCATCACGGTTGCATTCATGTGCCGGAATGCATAGTTACCGCATCTCTTGATTCCCAGCGCTTTCAGCTTCTTATCGATCTTGAGCTGTTTTAGGATGGGGTTGAGCACACGGTTGCGGAAGTTGTCCATGCTCAGGGGGGTTCCCTTTCGCGAGACAAACATCAGTCCAAGATCGTTTCTCATCCAGCAGTCACGCTGATACGCTCGCAGGCGTTTCACCAGTCCTGATGAAATTGCAAAAGTCCGGATTGCCTTAGCGCTCTTTGGTGTCTGCACTTCTCCCTGCCAAACGCTTTGTTCAATACGGATTGTGCCGGCCTGCCAGTCAACGCCATCCACCTTGAGACCGGCGAGTTCCCCGGGCCGCATTCCCGTTTCTGCCAGTAGCCAGAAGAATGCTTTCCAATCTTCCGTTGCTGCCTCAATGATCGCCAGCGATTCCTCGACGGTAAAGTTGTAGGTGTTTCCCATCGATTTCTCTGGAAACCGCAAGCTCAGGAATGGATCGTGCGAAATATATCCCCAGTCCTTAGCCGTCTTCCACATCATTCGCATTGTGCAAATGAGGTTGCGCGCGGTCTTCGGTGCCCCTTGCTGCGAGGAAACGAAAACTTGCACGGCCTCGGCGTTGATGTCCTTTAGGCTCACAGGGCCAAAACGTGGAATCAAGACGCGTTTGATGTGTGACTTCTCAGAGGATTGCGAGCTAGGTTTGTGCTGCTTCATAACGCTTTCCATCCATCGTTCGGCGAATTCTGCAAAGGTCGCCTGCGGTCTCGGCCGGTAATCCTCCGCATTCACTTCTTTCAAGCGCCGATCAAGCTCTCGTTGTGCCAGCCGCTTGGTCGGGAACTGCTTCAGGGTTCCAATTGCCTCCTTCTTGCGGATGCGCCGCACCTCTCCGCTGCTGGTAATCACGTCTTCACGCCAACGAGCGATCCAACTCCCCTTGACTGATGAGAGTTGGCCTTGCTGGTATCGTCTTCGGGCCATCGATTTTCCGATCTGCCCATTGACTGCAATGCCTTTGGTCGAGATTGTACGCGAAGGAACGGTTGGGTGGGAGTGGGCACGTACCCATTCGACCGTTGCGCCAAAGGCGTATGCCAGTTCCTCCTCGGTCAGGAGTGGCGGTGGCATCAAAACCGGTGTTCGATTGAGTTGAGATTCGACTTGCATAAGAGTTACCTGGAGACGTGGAGATCGGACAAGACGGCTTTGGCGAAGTTGGTTGGACAGCTGGAGATTCGACTTTTCTTGGATGAGATCTAGGGAGGACTGTATGACTCGTGCGGCTTGTGGTAAGGAGCTCTTCTTGGGACTTTTGTCACGCGGGTGCCCACGCAGTCAAACGGGTCTCAATCAACCACGGATTGCTCTTGTAAGGCGCTCGCCAGACGACTGCTAGATTGGGAGGCGCTCTGCCATCGCCAACTGTTCCCTCTCATAGGCGATTTCTTCACGGTGGAGGGCGGTTCGACGAATCCCAACCGCCTTCGCGCGCCGCACAAGCGCTCGTGTGCTCAGAACTCCTTGGCGAGCGAGGGCTCGATCTTCAAGGGGAGCCTGTCCGGCTTGCAGGAGATGCGTCAACAAGGATGGTGAGCAATTCAACATAGAGGCCAGCTCCACAAGTCTGACGCCAGATTGATGAATGGACTTGATGGCCTGTGCACGATCAAGATCGGGGAGGCCATGCCATGTGGATCGGAGTTCTGTCACGGCAGAGCTTGTATCGGCCATCGCTAGACCCCAACCTGGACTCTGTGGGCTGCTCGAAATGCCGTCAGGGTGTTCAACTCGTAGCGAACTGGACCGGCCTTTCCGTACTGGATATAGTCCGGACCCTGATCGCGCTGCCGCCACTTCTTAAGGGTCTCTGACCTCAGCCCGAGGAATGCTGCCGCACCGTGTTCATTAAAGATTGGATTGTCGTCGTAGGTCGAAATCGGTGCTCGTTCAACCTCCAAGTAAATGGCGGGAATCAGGGTGCGCCGTTGGGCGGATTGTCCCACCGGCAGCGATGTCTTTGGATCTACAGTTGGATGGGGAGATGGAACTGAGGTTTGAGATTTCTGACGAAGCAGAGGATTCTGGTTGCGGAATTGCGTCATGGTTGCCATATGGCTCCACTGGCCGGATAGATTTGGGGGCACAAGCTGCCTTGCGCCTCCCACCGGTAAGGTTGTGACTGGAGCGACTCAATATGCCTTTCATGGCGGTCGGGACTCTGGTCTCGATCGGCGGCGGCTTGTTCACGCTCCCCGAAAGGCCTTCGGACCACATCCATGAAGACTGTGTCGGCTTCTTATCTATGTCTCTAATGGGGGCCGGTTCAGCCCCTTCTCAAAATCGGATCAACTGCCGGGTTGAGCTTCCGATGCACTTGCCGTTATTGAGTTTTAGGAAGCAGATCTTATGAAGATCGTTCGATCCAAGCCCGACAGCCAAATTCATACTGGCCATCACGCAAAGATCTTCACGAGCTTATACCTTGGTTTGGCCCGGGCTCTCTCTTTCAGAGAGCCTCTGACCAAAAACCTTATCTCTACTTCATTTAACGAAAGAGCGTTACATCCCCCGTCCTGTATGCGGAGGCCTTTGCTTGCTCATAGGCCTGGATGCCCCATCTAGGACAGCATCCTGGAGGCAAGCACGGAACTTTGCCAGAAAGCGCTGCTTGACCTCATCTGAAGGGGGAGCACACCATCGGACAAGACTCTCCACAAGCTCGTCGGTTACACTAACTGCGAAGTATCCTTCATTAGCCAACCGGCGCAAACCCATCTTCAACCGTTTCTCATTCATGCTCGCCTCCCGATTCCTCAATATCCAGCGCGGGGGCGACTCTGAGAAATTCTGACTGGCTGGCAGCTATATCGAGTTTTCTCTTTGCGCGCATGTATCGAACCCTGACCGTCCCTTTTTTCATACCAAGCCAGCCACCAATCTCGGCATGCGTGTACACTCGCACTGGCTTACCGGATTACCGGAAAGCGTCACTACGCAGAAGAAGCTGCGTCCATTCTCAAAGCGTATGGTGAACGCTACCTCACTTACAAGCTCCATACGCGCATGGGAACTGCTGAGGAAGCACGCGTTTATGATCAGGCAGGGCATCCGCTCGAGCCGGTGCAGCTTGTGAATGCCGACGCAGATGCAGGCGCGCGAGTGTACGAGCAGACACTGGAGGAATCGGTCTGGCTGATTCAAATGGCGTGGGCCTACGATCTTGTGCGGGATTCCGATGTACTCAGTGCAACGGACCGCAGACTGATCGAAGATGGCCTTTTGCGCCCGGCGGCGGATGTGGTGAGCCGGGCGGTGGCTCCAACGCTCAACTGGCAAATATGGGATGACGTTGCGCTGGCATCTGTCGGATACGTTCTCAGCGATCCGCGGTTGATCGCCACGGCAATTGATGCGCCAGACGGGGTGGTGCCCTACTTGAGGAGGTATGTTGTCGATGGCTTCTGGATCGAGGGTAGCTGGCATTACCAGTTCTATACGATGACCGCATTAGCTGATCTGGCGCAGATGTCTCACGTGCACGGTCGCGATCTATGGCATGAAGAACCGAAACTGATGGCACTCTTCGCCTCGCCCGTTGGCATGATGTTGCCAAACCATGAATTGCCGGCATTCAACGATTCGATCTCGCACAACATACAGGAAGAGGCATATCTATACGAAGCGGCATACTCCGCGACGAGGGATCCAGTCTTCGCCGCCATTCTCGCGTCTTCTCCTCGCGACAATGAGCATGCGCTTCTCTTCGGGGTGGCGAACCTTCCCAAAGAGGACATATCAAAACCGTCGAGCACCTTGTTCCGCGAGATGGGTTATGGACGGCTGGCCACTGCCGGCAGCGACCTGACTGAGGTAATAAAATTTGGCCCGCACGGTGGCGTGCACGGCCACTTCGACGAGTTGGGCGAGGTTATCTACTCGCAAGGTCGGGTTATGAGCGTCGACCCTGGAACCCAGGCATATGGCCTCCCTTTGCATGGAACATGGGACAAGCAGACAGTCGCGCACAACACGATTGTAGTAGACGAAACTACGCAGCTTGAAGCTACCGGAAAGTTGCTCGACTGGCAAGTCACGCCGCAGTTCACTACGGTTAAGGCGGACGCAGGGCCGGTCTACAATAACGTCAGTCTTACGCGGCGCGTTGTACTTACGTCGCACTACATATTCGAGGTCACGACCGCCCGTGCCACAGACGGGCGGCCACATACATTCGATTGGGTCTATCACAACTTCGGCAAGCAGGATGTTGAACTTCCGCTGCAGCCATGGTCCAGTTTCACTCAAACCAGCGGCTATCAGCATCTCACAAACAACAAAAGTGCGATTGCGAATGGTATGTGGCAGGCGGAGTTTCATGTCGCCGCGACTACATCTGCAGGCGCGGGCAATATGCACCTCGTGATGGTGGCAGAGCCCAACACGCGAGTCATCACCGGTGATGGTCCTGGTCCAGATCTTAGGATCCCAGCACCTTATGTGATCGCGCGGCGCAAAGCACTTGAGGCGCAGTTTGCCGTTGTCATCGAGCCGCATCAGAGTGCGCGCGCGATCCTAAGCATCGAACGAACGGAGAGCGGGAGTTACAAGATATTCGCTGCGAACTGGGTCGATACAATATCTTTGGGAAGCCATCCGGCGCTCAACCATGCAGGCACATATTGACCCCGTCCACAGGTACGGTGAGCCTCCGCGCCACGAGAGCGATGACTTGAGGAAGCAAATGATCAGACGGTATGCAATTGGTCTTTTATCGGTGTTGATTGCGGTCCCGGGGATGCCCTCGCCCGTTGCGCACCACGCTAGCGCTGCCTCGCAAAGCGGCGAAGTGCAGGCGCAGTTTCAGCAATGGATGGGTGCAAACGAGAAGCTCTGGGATCCGAGCCTGAAGCTTGTCCATTCTCCGGAATATGTCGCTGGCCGCCGCTATCCAGGCAGTTATCTGGAAGACTTCCACTACTTTGAAAAATGCTGCGAAAAGGTCCGCGAGACAAGTGGCTATGCGCTGGCTTTGCTCTATCGAGACGCTCCCGGCGACCGGCAGAGAGCTGCCGAAGCTCTCGAGTCAGTTTTGAAACAGCAGTACATCAAGCCCGAGGGGCGATGGTTCGGCACCTTCAAGAGATCGCCGGAAGAGCCTGATCCGGCTGCGAATGCTGTGATGTGGCGAGATTATGATCCAAATTGGCGAGAGTTCATCGGGACCACTTTTGAGATGATTCTGATTGAATTTCCGGATCGGATTTCGCCGGAGCTTTCGCAGCGGCTATACAAGTCGATCGATCTCGCCGTTCAAGGTGAATTGGCCGAGGGGAGGCTAGTGCCCTCATACACAAATCCCGCGCTGATGTACGGCAGCCTGTGGGACTTTGCAGCCGTCCATGATAAGAATGCCGAATGGCAGAAACAATCGGAAACCTGGACGGAGAGCGTCTACAGCTTATTCAAGAAATATAGCTCCTTTTATGAGTACAACTCACCAACCTATTACGGAGTTGACCTATTTGCGCTTGCCCTTTGGCGGGAATATGGATCGACCGAGCACATACGGGCGATGGGAAGCGAGATGGAGACGATCTTGTGGGGAGATATCGCTGCTTTCTATCAACCGGAGTTACACAACCTGGCAGGCCCATATGATCGTTCGTACGGCATGGACACAGAGATGCCCGGTGGCGGCGGAGGTGGCGGCGTTGTGGATATGACAGGCTATGCCGTCGATGAGCACGGCGCACCTTTGCCATCTCAGTCGAAACATACGGGATTTGGTTTCTCGTGCCCGATGGCAATTCTCGGTACCCACATTCCTCGGGATGCGCTGGTGAAGTTGCAGAGTTTCCAGGGTGAGCACCTGGTGCGAAGGCAGATTTCAGATCAGCGAGTTGCAACGGCGTGGATCGGCAAGCACTTGATCTTTGGTGGAGAAGCGACGAACAAGACGAAAGACGTAGGCAGGAAGTCGCAGTTTCATCCGGTTGCGATTCAGTGGCGAACGCCGTCAGGGGAAATTGGATGGGTGCAGGTTGTGCAATCGCCAATGATAGATGCGACTGCGGACAAGCAGGGTCTGACGATTTCAACAACAGGAACGATCCGCCTGCGCATTCATGCGAAGGAACTTGTTGCTTCGCAGGTGAGCCAGACTGTCTGGGAACTACCCGGTTTGCATGTTGCCGTTGCCGCCGATCCGCAGGGCACTTTCAAAGTTGAGAAGGCAGACAGTTCGCTCAACGAGTACTTCAAAGTGACCGACAACATGATCGACCTCATATATCCCAGTATCACGAAAATGAGACTAGATCTCAAAGCTGATGCTGACCGGTAAAAGACTTTGGCTGAAGCTTTGCGTGGGCTTGGCCTTTCTACAAGCTGAACAAATTACGAAGCGAGGAATTGAGGAGAGCAATATGAAAGTCCCAATGAAGACTGTTGCGCTTAATTTGCTATTGTGTGTCAGTGCTGCCACTTTGGCGGCCCAACCTAATTACTTCAGCAATTGGCCTGCAGGGAATGCACCGCAGGAGGTTGGCAAAAGACTCGTCGAACACTTCGTACTCAGTGCGCATCAGTACGGCCCTACCATACACTATTCCGAGGCAGCTACGTGGTATGGGGCACTGACTTTTTCTCAGTTAACTCATGACGAGGGTCTGCGCGCAAAACTTATCAAGAAGTACGAGCCGTTGATGCCGGGCGGGGCCGAGGCAGCGAAGATACCCGTTCGCCATCACGTAGATGATTCGATATTTGGCATCATTGCCCAGGAGATTGGGATTGAAACGAAGGATCCTAAATTTCTGGCCTATGGGAAGTCCTGGGCAGACCGGCAATGGGAAAGCCCGCAGCCGGACGGACTCTCAGGGGAGACGCGCTATTGGATTGACGATATGTATATGCTGACGATCCTGCAATTGGAAGCTTATCGGGCCACGGGGGACAAGAAATATCTGGACCGGGATGCCCTTGAGATGGCGTCATACCTGGATAGACTGCAACAGCCGAATGGGCTCTTCTACCATGCCCCCGACGTGCCCTTTTTCTGGGGGCGCGGAGATGGCTGGGTGGCGGCCGGCATGGCGGAGATACTGCGCGATCTGCCGGCGAACCATCCGCAACGCGCGCGGATTATGAGGGGTTACAAGACAATGATGGCCTCGCTGCTCAAATACCAGGGGAAGGACGGGATGTGGCGGGAGTTGATCGACCACGACGAGGCATGGCCCGAGAGTTCCAGTTCGGCAATGTTCACGTTCGCAATGATTACCGGCGTCAAGAATGGTTGGCTGGAGGCGACCACCTATGGGCCTGCCGCACGAAAGGGTTGGATCGCCGTGGCCGGCTACATCGACCAGAACAACAACCTAACCAGCGTATGCGAAGGCACGGGAAAGCAAAACGACCTGGAGTATTACCTGGCACGCAAGCGTATTACGGGGGACTTTCACGGCCAAGCCGCAGTTCTTTGGGCGGCTTCAGCACTGCTACGCTAAAAGATATTCAGCTGGCACTCAATTGGTAGGCGAGAGGGTGAACTTTCAGGTTCACCCTGCGTCTCATTCAAGAACTCATACGTATCGATGCAATTTCCTACGTTTCAGTCTGTTTCGTTGTTTGTAGACGCATGCGTGTGCGCAAATGCATACCTTTCCAGACGGCCGAATCGTTAAATCCGGCCGTTGATTTGATTGGGTTTACAAGGCCTGATTTTTGACCCCTTTTGTCACAGTGCAGATTCGCTTGTGGGCGTCGTAGAGAACCCGGCGCTGGTCGCTCAGGGAGCGGTCGATCTGCTGGGTGTTGACGAGGATCTGCTGCAGAGTCAGTCGAACTTCGTAGATGCCTGCCAACGCAGATGCCTGACTGCGGCTGGAGACATATATAAGGATGGCCAGCACTACGATGACGGCCAGACAGACTAGCAGGACATGAAGTTGGTCGGTCATGCGGCATGCTCCTGAGTAGCTGGGGCGTGCTCGCGGAGCACACGTTGGACCGTGGCCGTCGAGATGCGATGGCCTCTGGCGATCTGGCGCAGGCTTTGGCCATGCTGACGATCGCGCTTGATGGCGGCATTGTCCAGTGTCAGCGGCTTGCGGCCGATGTGCTGGCCTTCGAGCCGGGCGCGCCGCATGCCGGCGCGCACCCGCTCGATGATCAGATTGCGTTCGAGTTCAGCGACGGCGCCTATGATGACCACGATGGCCCGGCCCAGCGGGCCGCCGGTGTCGATCTGCTCGCGGAAGCTGATGTACTCGATGTTGAGCCGGTTCAACTCGTCGAGGACATCGAGGAAGTGCTTCACCGATCTGGCGATCCGGTCCGATGCCCAGACCAGAACGACGTCGAAGCGGCCGCGGCGGGCGTCGAACATCATCTGATCGAGCCCTGGGCGTTTGGCCTTCGTGCCGGATATCCGGTCGGTGTACTCCTGGACGATCTCGATGCCGCGCTGGGCGGCCATCTGACGCAGGTCGAGTAGTTGTGTTTCGGGGTGCTGGTCAACGGTGCTTACTCGCATATAAAGGGCGGCGCGCTTCATGCGCGCCTGCTCTTCTTCGGCGTAGCGGATTCGTGCTTGCCAACGTAGTTCTGGATGAACTCCAGCAGCACGGTCGTCATATCGACGCCCTTGGCCGCGGTTGCGGCCTTGAAGGCGTTGTGCAAACTGGCTTCGACGTTGATGTTCATTCTTTTTATCCCTGTTCCTTCCTTCTGCTTGATCGGTCTCACCCCCTTCCTCTGAGAGTGAGTGTATGCGGTTTTGAGTAGCTGAGGCCACCACCCCGGACAAGCCGGGGCGGCGGCAAGACGGCGTTAACCCTCCCAGGCATCCCGGCAGAGCCGGAGCACGTTGTCGAACTGCACCTCGCTGAACTCAAGTGCACGGGCCATCGACCGCAGTTCGGCCGCGGTCTCCGGAACCCGCCCAGCCTCGCAGGCAGTCCACACAGCCGGCTCCATGCAAGCCAGGCGGGCCGCCTGCTCTACCGAATACCCCTTCTTCTCCCGGCCCTTCTGGATAAACAGGCCGAACATACGGCCCCAGATCTGGCGGCGGGCCAGGCTGAGGTCGTGTTGATTGCGAATCATCATACTCATATACTCATTACTCCCGATAAGCATACCCTGTCAAGTGGACCGAGGTGCGCTGGTTTTGACTTCAGAGTGAGTATGGACTCAACAGGGCCCGGCACCAAAACTACGACTCATCGCCCGCGAGTATCACAACGTACGCCAGCGAATTGGACAACAAGCTCAAGGAAATACAGAACTGGAGATCGAGTACGAGAAGATCCTGAGCCGGGTAAAACAGACCCGGGAATCAGTCATCAGGATGAGCGATCGCCACTTCACCGCCCCGGTCGATGAGATATCCGGAACTGTCGATGAGGTTTCCCCAGGCGGCATCACGTTCAATGAATATCCCGGACGCCGCTTCCAGTTCTCCTCCGTGGGCATGAGCGCCGCCGATATGTCGGCACGCATTCTGGGCGAGCATAACGGCATGTCGCGTAGCGAAGTGGCTCAGGAAGTGGACCGCCGACGCGGTGACCTGCAGGAATACCAGGTCTTTCCGTCCTTGCGGACACAAAACACCTCACGCGCGCGCGCCGGAGACTGCTGCCGCGGACAGGCTCGCCGCCCATCCGGTATGCCTGCTGCTTGCAGCATGAAAGGAAGATGTCGATGGTATGCCCGGCCATGAAGTTCCAGTTCTCGTCGCCGGAGGCAGATGCAGGTCTTCCCCGATCCGATGACTTCGAAAGGGCTACGTGGTTCTTGTTGTTCCGTTCAGGCTTGCTCGAGCGTAGCGTGGACTCAGCTTACGAAGCAGGACAATCAGTGTGGCGCCGAGGAAGAGAACAGCCACGGCAATCATGCCGCCGATCATCAAGATAGAGCCGGCAACCAGGATGGCCGTATTTCCTATCAGCTTCTTCATGCGCATCGGTTATATGCAGTTCACTGAAAATGGTGAATCCACTTTCAAATGGGCCGGGAGCGGGAACCGAAATGACTCATGCGCGCGCCGGAAGTTGCCGTCGACGTTACCACTAAGCAGCTATGATTACTTTCGAGATGCCTTCTCGAAATTAGCCGGTTTTCGCCTCCGGATGTCGGTTTTGATTTTGTATGCGCAACCCCGGGAACTGCCACAGTTCCCGATCGAGTACTGATACTTTTGACACACTTTTGGGGGTTTTAGGGGACAAGCGCCGTCGCATTATAGGAAGAAATCATCAAAGTGAGCATTTTCCGTTTTTGAAGGATGTGAAATATGCTCAAGAATCCCTCCAAATGGCTCTCCGTTGGTCATACCGTCGGTCTGTTTGGACGGGAGCGATGTGACTCTCGTAACACCGCTGCTTTCTCTTCTGGAAGATGATCTTGGATTGCTCGATAAAGCTACTCCTCTGGCTGTGGTATTGATCCTCTTGAGGCGTTGAGATGCGAAAGTTTTAGCTTGGAGGAGTTGGCTGGTCTTGAATCGATGGCTTGGAAATTATCGGTTGACTCTTTCTTGCTCCGCTCGGATTTGAATCAGGCTCCAATCTGGCCGCTGCGCCTCGGGTGCCTCGTTCAGCAACAAAAGCCAGTGGCGTAGCAGAACTTCGGCCCAATTCTATTTCCTCGGTCGATGTCCCACGGACGATTAATTTTAAGAAGGTCGTTTGCGTCGAGGATGCTGATGACGGGCAGAGCGTTCTCCCCGACGATGTGAGCGCGTCGCCACTTGCCGATCTCATCCTAAGAGCATTGGATCTAATCACCTGGGTTTACCACCCCAACAACCAGGCCGCTAGAGTGAGGTTAGGGAGCTTCTGGCCGAGTTCAATGGCGTTATGATTGCCTAGAAATGCTGAAGATTGAAAAAACGAAATGGCAAGGCAAGTGTTCGCGCCATCCCATGTTTAATCCCGAGGCCGACGGAATCGGCGCCATCAAGGGTGGTTGTCCCCGCTGTCTCGAACTGCAGGCTATTTTTGAGAGCAATCGGCAAACCTTGCGTCTGATGAGCGCCTTTGGACCGATTCCGACTCAACGCAAAGGAGAATCGGATCCGGGCCCTGACCGCCAGCAAGATCTTTTCGATTCCATTCCCTCCACCTAGAGCCGCAGACCCTGACTTCCTGATTTTGCTCATCTCTCGACAATAGGAACCACTTTGTAGAGTCTGGTCGACGCTGATGCCGCCGGGAGGGCTCGTTGGCGGCAGTTGAGGTTATTGCGCCGAGCAAATCGGCTGACCCTTGCCGACTTGCGAAGGCCTATCCTGCATCGGTGAGTACCTTAGGGTAACGCCGGAAGTCCCCTCGGCGAAGCGACTTTTTCCCATTGCTGATCCGCTAAGCTGGTCGCGCCAAGCGGACCGGCGGCAAGAGGCAACAGGCTTGGACACATTACTTAAAGTCGTGAACTACAGACTGACATGGTATCTAGATATCCAAAAGTAGAGAGGTGGATTACGAAGCCCGCACACTGCCTGACAGCACTGCTAGGTTCGTCACATTGGAATTTCCTCTCGATGGGAACTCCCCCTTGCAATCGTTAACAAAACACTAAAGTTGATTCTGGGTAGCCACCGAGAATCAGTTGCGCTCGTTTTGTGGAACCGTGAACTGGAAGCGAAATGCGCCTGACCCCAGGAGCAGATGAGTGCCTGATTCTGCATCGGCGGACGGTTTAATCCAGGTTGCATCCAGCGGCTTTCCCGACTCCAGGATTTGGCTGGCGGTCGCAGGCAGCAAAAGGGTTGCCTGTGCCCCTGGCGGGATGGCGAGTTGGAGCTGGTAACCCCCTGCAATCTGCTTCCAGCTGCTCTCGATAAGACCGAGCACGGATTGATAACTCGCTGAGACCTCACCAATGCCAGAAAGGAATGCGGGGCGGATCGTGATCTGATTCTGCTGTGGGCGACTCATGTCGAAATCAATGCCGGCGAGGCCGCGGTAAAACCACTCTTCAGCATGGCCAAGCATGAAATGATTCTGCGAACTCGTGGGGCCGCTGTTCCAGTCTTCGGTCAGCGTTGTAGCGCCCTTGGCGAGCTGGAAACCATAGCTCGGTGGATCGTTGCGAAGCAGCATATCGCGCAGAACGTCGGAGCGGCCGCTATCGATCAAGGCACGAACAACATAATGGAAACCGATGTCGCCCGCAGTGACATGGTTGTTGTGGGCGCGGATGTCCTGGACCAGATGTTCGAGCACAGCCTGGCGCGAGCCTTCAGGGACCATCCCCAAGGCAAGCGGAATGGCATTGGCGGTCTGGCTACGACGGTCGTATTGCTGTGTATCGGCGTGAAAGAGAAGGCGATTGAAGGCTTCTCTGGTGGCCGAAGCTTCATCGGCATAGGCTGCGACGTCGCTTTGCTTGTCGAGCAAACGGGAAATCCGCGTGAGTACCAACAAGTCCTGATAATACAACGCGGTTGCAGTCAAGCTCTTGCTGGTCAGTTGCGATTCGCCGTGACGGCCGGGGCCGATATCGAACCAGTCGCCTAGGCCATAGGAAAGAATGTGATCCTGAGCGCGGCTCTTGAGGTACTCTGCGTACCGGCGCATCGCATCGTAGCTGCGCGACAGCAGTTCTTTGTCGCCATTGAATTGGTAGGCGGCCCAGGGACTAAGAATGATAGCGCTTCCCCACTCAGGACTATCGCGAAAGTTTGTGCTGATGCCAGCTGTGTTGACGAATGCAACATACTCCGGCGCAATGGCTGGGGCCATACCATTGGCCAACTGAGCATCGCGCATGTCGCCGGCCATCTTCTCGTAGAGGTTGGCATCGTCGAAGTTGTACAGGATGGAAGCCGCCGCCAAATGAAATTGTTCCAGCCATCCCAGCTTTTCACGGGTCGGACAGTCGCTGAGCACGCTCATGGAGTTGCTGAGTATGGCGTTACCGATCAGGTGATGAATAGCGGTGAATTGGCGCTGCGTTGTGCTGAAGGTACCGACTATCTCAACGCCTGCGTGAATGAATGCACCTTCGACAGCATCCACTTGGATGTGGCTGCTCACGGAGGAGTTGTGAGGACTAATTTCAACTTGCACATAGCGGAAACCCCAGTAGCTGAAGCGGGGATGCCATGTTTCAGAGCCGTCACCACGCAGCGTATAGGTAAAGCGATTCTGATTCCCGGGACCGGCTCCGCCGCTGGTCTGACTTACAAGTCCAGCGCGATCGAGCAACTCTCCAGGAATGAGGGTGACCGTATCGCCAGCCTCACCGCGGACGTGCAATATCGGCCACCCTGAAAAGTTCTGACCGAGGTCATAAACGGTGATTCCGTCGCGTGGATGGGTGATTCTTTCCGCCTTGAAGATGCGATCAATGGCAATTCGGGGCAGGCGGCTCGCGATCAGCTCGCTACCAGGAACTGGGTTGCCGTTTGGGCCTGCAACCTCAATGGCAGTTTCCCAGGTACGCTCGTCAAAGCCGGGCTTCTCCCAGTCCACCGGCTCTTTACGGGCATCGAAATCTTCACCGCCGTAAATAGAGGTGAAGGTAATCGGACCGGGTGCCGTCTTCCAGCTCTTGTCGCTGACAAGTGTCTCCTCGCTGCCATCCGCATAGGTAATGTGCATCTGGAGGATGAACTTCGGCTGGCCGAAGGAACCGATGAACTTTGTATAACGTCCCTCCACGCCAGGCACGTCGTACATGCCATTGCCTAAGAACACAGAAAAGCTATTGACTCCAAGGTGCATCACGGCGGTCAAGTCATATGTGTCGTAGAGAACGGTCTTGCGGTAGTTGGTCCAACCGGGGTTGAGAACCGATCGTGTTATTTCGCCCCCGTTGAGATGCAATTCATACTGGCCGAGTCCGGTGACAAAGACGAATGCCTTGCGGATCGGTTTCGTCACCTGGAATTCGCGGTGGAAGATGGGCAATGGCGCGGTGGCTTCTACATAAGTGCCGACATGTTCGCGGGCTTGGGGCTCCGGCGCCGTGTCGGGCGCGGCGGCGATCCATTTGGCCTGCCACTCCTCCGGATGCAGCAGGGCAGTTACCCAATGCGCCGGTTCGCTCCAGTGCGATTCCTGTCCATCCCGGTCCCATACCTTGACCTTCCAGAAGTATTCTGTGTGGGATTGCAGCGGTCTTCCTTCGTACACGATTCCGAGCAGGCTGGCGGAGTTGAAGCGGTCTGTGTCCCAGAGATCGCCATGATCTTTCGCGAGTAGCTTCGTGGACGAGGCGACTATCAGGCGATAGGCGCTTTGCTTCAGCCCACGCCGCTCCGCGTTGGTGGCGCGCAGATTCCACTGAAAGCGAGGCTGGACGTCATCAAGTCCGATCGGTCCTTCTAGGTGATCGATTTGAAGCCGAGTCGGGACAATACTTCCGTTGAGCGCAGATGCCGAGACGCCTCCGCAGCAGGCTGCCGCAAAAAACATGGCAAGGAAGACCGAAACAGAATTTCTTCTCACCGCATAAACCGCCCGTTCACAATCGATTGCTGCTGTCTTTAGCATCACGGGCCATTCCTCACTGTGGTTCCAGCCGAATTCCTTACCCGAGAAGATGTTTGGTCAGTCCTCGCGGCAGGCGGCGGAGGGCAGCCAACTGCACCCTGCGGGGCCTTGGCGCAACTCGGCCAGCCGAGGATTGGAGTCGGGGTTATGTTGCGGCATGACAGCATCCACGCTCCTTCGCCATTGGTGCAATTTGGCTCGCAGATCTTCGGCTTTAGGGGCGAAGTTGGAAGCAAAGTCGTACTGTTCTCCTGGATCGAGTGCGAGGTTGTAAAGCTCGATGTGGTCATCTTCGAAGAACTCAATCAGCTTCCAATCCCCTTCGCGGATGGCCCCAGAGGGTGTACCACCCTGGTCGCTGTAGTGCGGGTAGTGCCAATAGAGTGTCTCGCGCTGCAGCGTATTCTCACCGCGCAGTAATCCGCTGATATCCATCCCGTCGCAAGGTAGCGGAATGGTGCTTGCGCCAGCTGCCCGCGCCAGCGTAGGCAGAAAGTCCATGCCGATCACCGGTGTTGTGCACAGGCTTCCCGGTCGCGTTACGCCCGGCCAATGCACAAGCATCGGCTCGCGGATACCTCCCTCGTAGAGATATCCCTTGCCGCCGTGCAGCCCGCCGTTGCCGGAGATACGATGTAAGCTGCGCCCCTGGAAGCCGACGCCGCCATTGTCGGATGTGAGCAAAATGATGGTGTTGTCTGCGACTCCGGCGCGTTCCAATGCCGCGCGCAGCCGGCCTAGTGCCGTGTCGGCACTCTCGATCATCGCAGCGTAGACCGGGTCGGGCTCGTCCTTGCCGCCATTCTTCCGCTTGTATTTTTCAATCATCGCCAGCTTGGCCTCTAGCGGCATATGCACTGAATACTCGGCCATGTAGAGGAAGAAGGGGCCTTTGGGTGCGACCTCACATATGTGAGCCTCCATGCGATCGGTAAGCACATCAGTAAGGTAGTCGTCTTTTGAGTAGCCGGAGAGATTATGAAAACTGAAGGGCCCGAAGTAGGAGGGAGGATGGCCATGATCGTCGCCGGCAATGTTCACGTCGAAGCCGAAGTTCTCGGGTAGGTAGCCCTCGCCGCCCAGGTGCCACTTACCGATGGCTGCGGTCTGGTAGCCTGCGCTTTTCAGCAATTCCGCGAGTGTTGGGATGTTTGAGTCCAAGTGAAGTGGAGTAGGTGCCTCGATTAGCTTCTTGTGCGGATAGATCGTTCCTGGAATCCACTGGGTCAGGTGCACCCGAGCTGGCGCCTTGCCGGTCAGAATCGCCGTACGGCTTGGTGAGCAGACAGGCGCGCCGGCATAGGCATTGGTAAAACGCACACCGTCCTGCGCCAGCCGGTCAATATTAGGGGTCTCGTTGAAGGTATTGCCGTAGCAACCCAAGTCGCCCCAGCCCATATCGTCAATGAGAAACAGAACGATATTCGGCTTCGTAGCAGCATTTGCCGCAGCTTTCAGAGTACCGGGAAGCATCGTCAATCCGGCGATTCCGGCCAAATCACCGAGAAACTGCCTGCGATTGTGTTTCATACAATTTCCACCTGTCTGCGCCAGTCTATAGTTTTTGCCCAAAGAAAATCGACGCGGAGAAAGATTCTTCTATATCGTCTCCGCGTCGCTGAAAGTCCGCCACCTGCCCGGATTTGGGCAGCGCCTATGTCACTGTTCGATTACCAGTAAATCTTCAGCGCAAATTGAACCTCTCGCGGGTCGTTGGGTGAGTCGCGGGTCGCCGTGATCTGTCCGAAACTGGTGGTGTTGGAGAAATTCAAGCTTGATGGGTTAGCGAAGTTGGCGGTGTTGGTGATGTTAAACAGCTCCGCGCGGAACTCCGAGTAGAAGCGCTCAGTGAAGTCGAAGCGCTTGAAGAAGGCCAAGTCTATGCGGCGGAATGGGGGGCCGCTGACCTGCGTCGCTCGGCCGCCCAGGGGCGAGTAATCGCTCTGACCGACGGCAGTGACGGCAGCGGGGTTGGCAAACGCCGCTGCGCTTACAAAATGCGCAACGCTTCTGTTCGCGTAAGGGCTCTGGCCGGAAACCAGCAGCGCATTGCAGCCAGCGCCAGCAGCGGTTGTCACCGAGCAGGCGACCGTGAAGGGCTGGCCGTCCTGTGCCGTGGCTATGAAATTTGTGCTCCAGCCGCCCAAAGTCGCCTGCTCGACACCATGTGCATGCGCGCCGAAAGTTCTGCCGGCGCCAAAAGGCAGTTCGTAGGTTCCGCTGAAGTGGAAGATACGTTTCACGTCGAAGTCAGCGTGCTCCTTGTCTGCCTGGATCCCAAAATTCGGAAGGAATGGAGCGCGGTAGCTTCCCGTGGTTCCTTCGAGTGGGTCGCGGGCGTCGGTCAGGGTTTTCTGCCAGGCAAAGTTGGTCAACAGCGTCAGGCCGTGGGCGTGCCGCTGCTCAAGTGTGATCTGCCCAGCATTGAATTCGCTGCTTGCGCCCGTCAACGTCAGATTGTTCCCGGAAACCGAGGTGTATTGGTAAGGAAGGTAGGGCGTGGCTGTCGCTGTGGGCGGCAACAGCTCGCCAACCGAGTTGAGATTGAGAACAGTTTCGATGTGGCGCGTTGAATCGCCTACGTAGTCCGCTGTCAATGCCATAGACTGGTTCAACTGATACTGGAGTGAGAGGTTGTAGCCTTCCGAATAGGATGTCTTGGCATTCTTTTGGAAGCCGATCAGTGCCAGGCCTGCGGGGTTCACTGTCGATGGTGTGACCGCAAGATTTACGAAGCTAGTTTCAAGCAGGCCGAGCGAGTTGTCGGCTGCCAGCGGTGTGGCTGCGTTGGAAGCTGTGCGTGCAATGTTGTACTCGATAGGGAAGTTCTCGCTGACCAGCGGGCTCCCGCCGATGTTCTCGAGACCTCCGTAGAAGATGCCGTAGCCGCCGCGAACCACAAGGCGATTGGTTGCCTGGTAGGCGAAGCCAATGCGCGGCGCGAAGTTCAAGTGCTGCACGTTGACCAGCGAGCCTTGGCCAACCGACTGGGCTGTAATCCCTTCGTTCGACAGTGCGGTCAGGAAACTCGAAGGCAACTGACTGTACACCTTCTGGGTAGCCAGGAAGGTACCGCCCACGCGCCCAGGGCCGGGAATGAAATTGGCGATATTGTCATGCTGCTCGTGCATAAAGTCGTAGAAGTCGTAGCGCAAGCCCAGGTTGAGGGTTAGCCTGTGGGTCACGCGCCAATCGTCCTGGGCATAGGCACCGGTGTATTTGTGGGTGAGGCCGTGTTCGACGAAAGTGGACATTGAAATCGCATTCGCACCGGCCAGCTGGGAGGTGGATGTCGGATTGAGCAGCATTTGCGCGATGCCGGTTGTGCTGTCCGTCTGTCCATAGACTGAGGTGTACGTGCCCGCGAAGGTGAAGGAACCGCGCGACTGGGGCGGCTGTGTGTAGGGAAACCGGATGAATTGCTGCTCAACGCCGACCTTGATCGTGTGTGCACCGCGAACAATTGTCAAGTCGTCGTTGAGTTGGGGTGTGGTGCCGTACTTGTTGCTGGGCAGGGAGTTGAATGAACCGAACGAGTTAAGAGAACCCACAAAGAACTGTGGTAGGCCGCCGTTGGTAGGATACTGCGGCACGCCCAGAATTCCGAATTTGGCTGGAACGCCGAGTGTATTGCCGTTGGGCTGGAGCCAGAGCACGTGCTCGCGATTCAGGCCGATGCGCAGATCGTTGACTATTCTAGGACTAAAGGTGTGCGTTTCGCCGATCGACACGTTTTGTGCGCGGTCAAAGAATTGACTCAGAGAAGAAGAATTCCCACCGTCCGCATAGCCATTCTGGTAGTCCGTGAAGATGCCAGGGTGATTCTGCGTGTGGGCGTTGTAGCTGTAGCGGCCAAAGAGGTAATCCTTTCCGCCGATGACCTGGTCGATACGGATATCGAAGTTATTGTAGGTATCCACGTTCGTGGGGGCGATGATGTAGTTGTTCAACAGCGTGGGATAGGTAGGCGGTGGCAGAAGATTCAGCAGGGCAACAGCGTTCGCATCGATTCGGCTCGCCGGGAGGATGTTTCCCGGGACGGGTGTTCGCACGTAACTCGACCCGAAAGGAGTTGTAGTTGCCGGGTCAAGAATGGTGCCCAGCGGATAGACGTTTCCTGCGGCGTCGGCCTTGTTGTTGCCGCTTTGCAGGCTGATCAGTTCACTGAAGTTTGTGAAGCCGCTGCTCCGTTCAAGAGCGGTAGGAACGGTGCCTGTGATCGCGTTCCCTTGGCTCGATCGGGTTCCCTCATAGTCACCGAAGAAGAAAGTCTTGTTGCGACCGTCGTAGATGTGCGGAAGCAGGACGGGCCCACCTAACGTGAAGCCGAACTGATTGCGCTTGAACTTGTTGCGGGGTTTTCCGGCATGATTGAGAAAATAGTCGTTCGCGTCGAGAACATCATTTCTAAGAAATTCCCATACGTCGCCATGTAACCCGTTCGTTCCAGATTTCACGGTTGCATTCAGGACAGCGCCCGCAGCTCTTCCGAATTCCGCATTGTAGTTATTGGTCTGGATTTTGAAGTCGGCCAGTGCATCGACGGAGGTCTGGATCACGAAGTCTTTGCCGTTCTGTATGGAGATAATCGAGGAGTTGTTGTCGATTTCATCGAGCAGGTAGTCGTTCTGTGTGGCGCGGAGGCCGTTGGCGACAAAGCGCCCGTTTCCGTTCTCGCCCCTGGATCCGTTTTGCGCAAATGTGACGCCGGCAGCCGTTTGGGCCAGGAAGTAGGGGTTACGTCCGTTGAGTGGCAGATTGTTGATTTGCTGGGCGCTGACGCCCTGACCCACCGAGGCGTTCTGTGTCTCCAGCAGCGGAACCGATTCCGCATTGACTTCAACGGACTCCTGCGTGGAGCCAGCCTGGAGGGTGAGAGGGATAGCGAGTTGCTGCTGTACTTCGACGTGGACGTGCTGCCGCACTTCGCGTCTAAACCCTTGCATCTCTGCCGTGATGGTGTAAATGCCGACGCGCACGGGAGAGAAGTTGAATTCGCCCTTGCCATCGGTGTGCATCGAGGCTGCGACACCCGTGTTTTCATTGCTCAGGGTGATGAGTACATTTGGGATCACGGCACCTGTGGCATCGACTGCCTGCCCCTGGACCGATCCTGCATCCACCTGAGCGCGCGCGGCGACCGTAAAGGCCAAGAGGAGGGCGAGAAAGGCAAGACACCGCCAGGCGATTCCGCCTGGTCCGGGTCGGAAGGTCAGGCGGCCGCTTGTTCCGATAGTGGAGGCGGATTTGTTACGGAAGCCGGTGGTCAGTTTGCGTCTGATCTGTTGAAACGTTTTCATCTTCAGCCCTTTCAGTTCCTCCGAAGTTTTGAACGCCTTGGTTTTTGCAATCGGAAACGGCTATATCCGAATGTGCTTTTCGGCGTCGTCTGGTTCTTGTCTGTCGGAAAGCTTTGGCAAGCCGGATCGAATGGTTCTTCGCCGCCCGCTTCGACTGAAATTGCAGCCAACTTCCGATCGGTGGAAATCTGTCGCGGATGCTCTGCCTTGAGCGAGTGTGAAGTCAAGTTTCACATGCGTGAATAACCGTTATCTCGATTGCTTGTCAGAAGAAGGCTGTCTTATCAAACAGATAGGTCATGCTCCCTGGATTGTGATGGGGCGTGTAACAGGCTGTTATACGCCCTTTAAAAAGAGCCCAGCGAGCCAGGGTCGATTAACCAGTCGTTCTTGATCGCGTGGTCGAGGCAAACTAGCGGCAATGAAGTATCACAGGCATGGGACAAGTCCTCGTGTCCCGTGCCCGTAGGTGGTAGGCTGGCGCTAAAGGAAAAATCAGGATGAGCAAAGAGCACACGTCCGTGCAAGAGGAGATTGGACGGGGTGGAATACAGTCGCTGTCCGACACAGCACATCCTCCCACGCCCGCTCATGTGCCTGCGGTGGGGAATAGCGCTTCGGCAGGACAGGATGCTACTCAGCTTGTCTCTCTGAACAAGGTTCCGGCAAACTTGGCTGATGAAGCTTCGAAGAATGCTTTATTGGAGCATCTGGACGAGGTGCTGAAAAGCCCCTCGTTCAACTCCAGCAGGCGCAGTCAGGACTTTCTACGCTATATCGTTCGAGAGACAGTCGACGGTCATGGTGACTCGATTAACGAGCGCAACATCGCCCATGAGGTCTTTGGCAAGGGCCTCAACTTCGAACCCGGCGAAGACTCTCTGGTGCGCGTCAAGGCACGCGAGGTAAGAAAGCGGCTCGCTGAGTATTACGATTCCGCACCCTCAAGCCCCTACCTCGTCGAGATGCCGCTCGGCGGTTATCTTCCCCGGATTTACGTTATCGAGCGGGTGCCGACGAAGAACCAGCCCCGGAGCAGTCAAGAAAACGCCGCCAGGAAGCCGTTGGACAGGCGCCGGTTCGCCTGGATAGTCGGCGGATCGCTTGGCATACTGGGCGCGGCGTCGATTGTCCCTCTGGTTCATTTCCAACGCCCCCCGGTCGATTTGCTGTGGAAGCCGATTTTTGCCACAAAGACTCCCCTTCTTGTCTTCATTCCCATCCTGTCGGAACGGTCCGACGGAGCGTTGAGCGATCGGGTCGGCATTGGGCCTGCGGCTGCACTCAGGCGGGCGGCCGACTTCCTGACCAAGCACAACTATCCATACCACCTTCGCTTCGGAGCCGACCTGACCTATGCCCAGTTGCGCGAACAGCCCAGTCTCATCCTGGGTGGTTTCTCCTCCATCTGGACACTCGAAATGACGCGCGACCTGCGCTTCACTTTCGTCAATAATCAGGGCGGGGACAGACAGTCGCTCACAAGCCGGGGACTGGTCGATGGGCTGGTGCTCGTCGACAAGCAGACAAAGCAGGTTTGGCAGGCGGTTAATCCAAAGCCCGATGGATACGCAGATCAGGACTACGGAATTCTGTGCCGGCTCTTCGACGCTGCCAGCGGTCAGATCGTTCTGCTCGCCGGTGGTATCACGACCTTTGGAACAGAGGCTGCGGCCTGCGTCTTCTTCGATCCCGCTTCCTTTGCCGAAGTGGTGAAAAAAGCGCCCATCGATTGGGAGACGAAGAACCTTCAGGCTGTGATCCGCGTCTCGATCAACGGAACAACCCCCTCATCGCCGCAAATTGTCGCAACCCACTTCTGGTAGCTTTCCTCGGTTGTATCACGGCCATCAGGAAGTAACCCTCAACTGTCGCCAATAGGCCAAAGCACACGCTGCATGACAGTTAGGCTCTTTTCGGGGATCGATTCCCAAACGCTCCAGGCTCCGGAATTCTCCTTGGACCCCATCTCGACGACGGAACGTGAGATCTCGGTCGTCATGCCAGCATCTCGGTACAAATCTCTGGTAGACGAGTGACTCGGCGATAATTGGCTCATCGCGTCGCGCGGAAGGAATGCAGATGAATCGACGAGTTTTTGCGACAAGTGTTCTTGGATGGCCGCTTACTTCGACGGCACTTACCGGCGAACCTCCGGTTCGGAGCGATCATTCCCCGTTGCCGCCGGGCCTGCGCACTTTTACCTGCACCGGGAAGGAAGAGCAGCCCTTTCTGCAAGCCCCAGAGGCGCAGTTGGCTTGGCAGGCAGGGTCGGGGTATCTGGATCACATGTGGTTTGGAGGCGCGTTCAAAGACTACAAGAGACTCAGAATCCGGGTGTACGTCGACGGAGAGGCTGTTCCGTCGATCGACATGGAACTGGGTCTGGGTGTTGGCGTCGGGTTCCAGGACCCGGCAGCTCCGTGGGGCAATCGTTTCGGGGGTGTGACGGGTGAGCCCAGCGGAGTTTACTTCAACCATCGCATTCCATATGTCCGAAGCATTCGAGTTACCGCAGAATTGCCGCCCGGAGTTCCGAGGGACACGGTCCTGTGGTGGATCATCCGCGGGCTGGAGAACGGCGTGGCCCAAGTGTGCGGGTTTTCTCTGCCCTCAACTGCCCGGCTAAAGCTGCACAAGGTTGTCGATCGGGAAGTTCAGCCACTGGAAGAGTTCGAACTCGCGCACGGGGTAGGCGCCGGGCTGCTCTTTCAGGTGACGATTGCCGCCCAAAGCACAAACTTCGAATTTCTGGAAGGACAGATGCGGGCGTACTTCGGCTCAGACAAGAAGCCGCAGTTCCTTTCCTCCGGGTTGGAAGACTACTTTCTCGGAACCTATTACTTCAATCGCGGTCTCTATCACCTTCCCCAAGCCGGTTTGACTCATAAAGATGAAACGACTCATTCCTTCTCGGCCTATCGATACCACGACGAGGATCCCGTGGTGTTCGGCGATGGCTTTCGGCTGACTTGCCGTTGCGGCGAGCGCCGGGGCGAAAAGACGTTCGGGACGACAGGTCATCCACAGCCCGCGAAATACACTACCTACGCGTGGATTTACGAATTCCAGTGGTCAATGTGATTTCGATGCAAGCGATGGGCTTGTGGCCACGATCTCAGCGGCAGATATGCAACTGAGGGTCCCCCGGTCCCTTGCATTTGGTCGTCGGGCATGACAGAAGATGGGATTCGCTCTGATGCCCGGAACGATATCACTCCCGTTGAATCGGCCAGTGTGCAGGGATTTCCCTGCGAAGCGAGTGTCAACTGTTGCCAACAGAACAATGCGCTCATTGAATGTTGGCCCCCTTCAAAGGATCGGTCCTGAAATACGCCCCAGGGTCTGGGATTCCTTGCATCATCACAAATCGTCAATTCCCTTCCAATTCGCCGCTTGGGACGCAAACTCGACAAATCAATCCATTTTGTCGAGTTTGCTAATGGCTCAAATCTGCTAGCAAACGCAAAGTCCGTGTACCCGGCTGCGGTCTAACCGAGGTGTGAGCCAGGGATCTCGTTGGTTCAATCTCGCAATTTCGTCCGAAAGTATTGGCCAGGCAGATATGTCTTTCGATCACTTTAGTGTGCATGAGCCCACAGAACCCAGGGATCTACGTCCTCGCTGAGTGTCTGGCGAAGGTGGAGACGACGAAGGCCTTCTGCGACACGGCCAGGAATTCCGCTCAGATCACGACGGGATTCGCTTTTTGGAATCGCTACCTTTAAATCTGCCCTGGCTACGCCAGGGTCCAACATGGGTCCAAAACTGGGTGAATTTGATTGGTTTTTGCCACTTTTGCATGAGCTAAAGGCATTGAAATCAATAGGACTTAGCATTTTTCAGTTGGGCTCATAACCCAAAGGTCGCTGGTTCAAATCCAGCCCCCGCAACCAAACTAAATCAATAACTTAGAGAGTTCTTTAAGGCCCACAAAAAGGACAGTTGAGGACAGATTACGATTGCATGTCCTCCGACGCCTTTTCCCCTGACGCATGAACGAACTCCACCAGACGGGTCAACACCACCGGCATCGACTGGCTGACATTTCCAAAATCGGAGAAGTCGATTGAAGGATCGGAACCGTCAGGCGCCGGGCCGATGGCTGGCCCGTTGGGGTCCTCCTTCTGGGGCGTGGGCATGCTGAACGGTATCTTGACGGAGCGCTGAAGCTCAATCTGATCTCCTTTGACTTTGCCTTCGAAGACATTGATGCCGGACTTGAAGGCCACACGATCGCCTTGGACGACGCCGTCAACGATCACAACAGGCGCATCGTCGCCGCCGAACCAACCGCCCGGGCCTTCGACGGTTCCGGTCAGCTTTCCGTCCTGCTGTGTCAACGTGAAGATTCGCGGCGAGCCGAGGAATGAAGCCGCCATGCCACCGCCGGGTTCCAGCGCTGCCAGCCAAAGGCCTGTTATGCCAGTCCCCTTGGGAACGGGCCGCTGCCAGAGGGCGACTTGCGGGCGCAATTCTACCTGATTGCTGGTGACCGTCGCAGAGGCGGAGGTCAAGTCCGCAGATGTGGCTTCGACGGTGATGGTTCCGGTCGCCTTGTTGGTCTGCACCAGAGCCATGCAATAACCGCTGAACGCCTTGCGCGAGGTGGCTTTGTCGGGCGATTGGTCGGTGGGGTCTCCGTTGCCTACGCCGATCAGCCGCGCGGGGCCCGTTACGCGGAACGAGACGAGATGATCGGTGACAGGGACGGTGCGCCCGCTTGCATCCTGCACCTCGACAGCAAACATGGCCACATCTTCGCCGTCGGCCAACAACGAGTCGCGATCGGGGCGAAGCACCAATTTGGCGGCGGGACCGGTGGTGTCGCGGCGCTTCGTCATCACCTGCTTGCCATCCTTCGATCCGCGCGCTTCCAGGGAGCCGGGCGCATACTCCACCACCCAGGAGACGTGCGAATCTTTCTGCACATCCTTTGCGCCCAGGCTTTGGCCATTCAGGAACAGCTCAACCTTGTCCAGGTTGGAGTAGACCCAGACGGCGATCTTCTTGCCCTCGTAGCCGGGCCAGTTCCAGTGCGGAAACAGATGCAGCACCGGCTTGCCGGTCCACCAGGACTGGTAGTAGAAGAACGAATCCTTGGGAAAGCCGCACATGTCGATGATGCCGTATTGCGAACTGATGTTGGGCCAGCCGTTGGGCGAGGGCTCGCCACGGTAGTCGAAGCCGGTCCACACGTAACCGCCCCCGAGCCACGGGCGGGTGTTGCAGAACCTCCACCATCCCTCGGCGGAGGCGCGGCCCGAGGTGGTGTAGGGATCGTAGGAGCTTACGAAGCCTTTGGATTTGTCGGTAATGTAAATGCCGCGCGTGCAGACGGCGCTCACGGTCTCAGTACCCAGCACCAGCTTTTCAGGATGCGCTTTGTGGAACGCCTCGGCCTGCTGGTCGGCATAGTGATATCCAATCACATCGCAAACCGCCAGGCCTCCGGTACCGCTGCCCGCTGCCTCGCCGTTGATCATGCCGTCGATCGTTGTGGGGCGCGATCCGTCGTGACGCGTGGCAACCTGCTGCATGGCGGTCACGATGTTAGCGCCTTTGGCGTTGGTAGCCGTGGATTCCTCATTGCCCAACGACCACATGAAGACGCTGGGATGATTGCGATCGCGGCGCACGAGATCTGCAAACTGACTCAGGCCCTCCTGATTGGACGACATCATGCGCGTCTCGTCCATCACCAGCATGCCTAACTGGTCGCAGACATCAAGCAGCTCCGGCGTGGGCGGGTTGTGCGAGGTGCGGATCGAGTTGCAGCCCATCTCCTGCAGCTTGCGAACGCGGTAGACCTGCACTGCGTCGGGCAATGCAACGCCGATTCCGGCGTGATCCTGGTGGTTGCAGGTGCCCTTCAGCTTTACCGGCGCGCCGTTCAGCAGGAATCCCTGTTGCGCATCAAACTGGACGGAGCGAATGCCGAAGGCCGTTTCGTAGCGATCAACCGCCTTGCCGTCCACCTGCACTTCGGTCAGCAGCTTATACATGTTCCGTTCTTCCAGCGACCACAACGCGGGGCGGCTCTGCGCTGCGCGCTTGGCGTCCAGCGAGAGGCCGCCGTAGATGTCGCTTGTGGTTTGAATGTTCGCATGACGGACCAGTTCCTTCGTCTCCTCAAGAGTCAGCACCTGCTTGCCCCAGGATGTGAGGCTGTGCCGGAAGGTGTGCCAGCCAATATGACCAAAGCCCCCTTTTTCTGCAATCGGACGAATGTAGTCAGCCAGCATTGAGTCGGGCCACATGGGGCGCTGCCCATGGGTCGCAGGGCTGGCGAACACCCAATCTTCCGGCGCCGAGTATGGCGTCAACTTCTTCCAAGCCACCAGGGAATCCCTCACCACTTCCGGAAGGCTAATGTCGGTGCGCGACGCCTCCGTCTTCAGATTCGAGATACGGCCGGAGACGAAGCCCTGACAGAATGTGACCACGCAGCCATCGAGATCAAGGTCCTGCCATTTCAAGCCGAACCCTTCGCTGCGCCGTGTGCCCAGCCATCCTGCAATTTCCACAGCAAGCCTCTCACGGGGTTCGAAGAGCTTCAACAGCGCCAGAAACTCCGCCGGCGTCAAAGATCGCGGCTTCTCTTTCCTGCGCGTTGAGCCTTCGGGCAGGTCGACGAAGTCCATCGGGTTACTCGCAAGGTAGCCCCACTTTACAACGCGCTTGAAGATCAATCCCATCAGTGAACCGATGCTGCGGACTGTCTTCGGCGCCAGCTCTTCTGACTCGCACAAGTCTGCCAGCCATGTCTCCATGGCTGACCTTAGCGGAGGCTTCGTGAACTCGGCGATCGGATATTTCTCCCAGCGCGGTCTAATCCAACAGCGGATGTATGATCGGTAGGATTTCGCAGTTTGCACACTGATCTTTCCATCGTCGACGGCGCCCAAAGGCCGTTCCGCGTACGGAGTCAGATATTCTCGCTCGTACCGGTCGAGAACTGCCAACATGGTGACATTCCGTACGACATCGCTTTCGCGGTTTGCAGTGAGGCGATAGCCATCTGCAGCTTGTTTGACTGCCTGCATGGTCCGCAGCTCTTTTACGGTTCCGAGTTGGACCCTGCGCCGTTTACCGTCGGTCCGCTCTACCCAGCGGTACGTCCAGATATCGGGACCGTTCTTTCTGGCCATGCGCTCCAGAGTGCCATTCTGGTAGCGCAGACGGCGATCCTGCGTCGCCGTCATGCCTGTGCCGGGTCGGCCGAGTGGATAGCGGCATCGATCATGCCGTTGATGTCCCGGAGACGGAAGAACCACGACTTCCCAAACTTGAAGCCAGGAAGTTTTCCGCTACGTGCATGGCGCTTGACGGTTTCCGGATCGCAGCGAAAGTAGGCGGACAATTCACTGACGTCAAGGGGCCTTGGGTCTATTTCCAAATGTTCATTCTGTTTCATGGTTTCCTCTTCATACTTCTTGGCTGGCAGCATTCTCGTTGGCCGGCGAACATGGTCGTCGCGATCCTTCTGGCGGAATAACGCGCAGAATTCGCTCGGTCAGTCAAACAACAGATAAGTGTTGGTGAATATGCGTCTGTAAAAATGGGGCTAGTTCTGGCCGGCGGCGCGCAGGTCGCGCCAGGCTTCCATGGCGCACATGCCGGACGACTCGTTGAAGCGAGCGCCGTAGATGCGGATGGTGGTCTGCACGTTCTTGTGCCAGAGGATTTTCGACAAGGTCAAGTAATCCTTGGGGTGCGTCTTCAACCACTTGTAGGCAACCGAATCGCGGATCATGTGGGGCGTCGTGCGCTTGCTGGCGAAGGTCTTCGACCAGTGACCGATCACCTTGCCAACCTGATCCGAGCGCATCGCCTTGCCGCGGGGCGTGACGAACAGCGTGATAGGATTCTTGCCGTTCAGCAGGAGCGGACGCCACACAGCCATATACTCTTCGAGCGGTTCGACGAGCGCACGCGGAAGGAGCAGATCGACAGTGATGTTGGTCTTGGTTTCGGCGGGTGCGAAGCTGATCATCCAGAACTCGGCGCCGGGGTTCTGGGCTTCCTCCTCGACGATCCATGCCGGCTTGTCGATGTCGCTGAGTGAGGGAATTCGGCCCTTGAAGAGATTCGGCGACGAGCCGCCGATGCGCAGCTCGCGCAGGTTGCGCTGCCGCCAAGGAAATGCCAGAAACCAGCGAAAGATAAACTCCTCCTCGACAAGTTGAGCCACGCGGATTTGGCTTTTGTGCCGCTTCTTCTCGTAGGACTCGCGGAAGCCGCGGATCTGCGTTGGGATGGCCTCAAACTCGTCGTAATCGATATACTTGGCCGCCTTCCTTTTCTTGATCTCAGAGTCGTCTTCGAGCGGGATGCTGTCAGTCAGGGGTTTCAGCCAGGACCAGTCGCGGTCAGCATACGCGGGGTGATACTTCACGCATGCCGCGATGCGGGCGATGGCCAATTGGATGGTGCGGCCCTTGACATGACGCTCGTTGAACGCCCACTCAATGAAGCCCTCGATGTTGCTTTTCTGGAACAGATCCTTCAAGGATTCTGGGGCGCCGCCGCATACATTAATCACGTAACTAGCGAGCTGGCTAATGGTCAACCGAAGTCCCTTCGCCGTTATGGGCCGGATCTTTCCCTTCTTCGGGCGATTCGTAGCAAACGGAGCGACCTTCCATTTCAGGAGCGCCTCGGCTTCGGTCCGCAAGCGCGGCGGGAGGTCCTTCAGGGGGATACCGAAGTACTCGAACTTCAACAAATGGTCTGGCGTTTTGGCGATCCACCCCGTCTTCTTCAGAAGGCGCCAGAACTCATTCTTTTTCTGAGCCACTGTCGTGAACATCAGTCCATCACGAATTCTGGCTTCTCCCCAGCAATCTACAGACTCCTTCGTGACTTCATTCGGCGACTTAGTGGAGCGGGAGAAATGACGAGTAACATCTGTCAGATGTTCCTCGACGGCCAGCTCCAACAGAGGCTTCCAGGCTGCAGTCGCATTGCCATCGGGGCACCAGCCATGACACATGGCGGCCTTCAGGAGGGCGCGCTGGTTGTCAACGTAGGTTCGGACACTATTCTCTGTATAACGACGGCCTTCAAGGAAAGGACGGAAGACGGCTGCGGCACAGGAAAGAGCAGTGCAGGGCAATTTCAACCAGAAGAAGTATCCCGTCAACCCAATCTCTTACATGGGACTCCATGGACATACGGACGTGTTCCGGTTCATTCTGACCCACCCAGACATGGACCACATGGACGGAATCAAGGCATTTTTTGATGCGTTCCAGCCGACAAACTTTTGGGATACAGACAATGATGAAGAGAAGGAATTTGGGGGCGGTAACGACGGAGGCTTCTGCGAAGACGACTGGAAGTTTTACAAGAAACTAAGAGACGGAAAGTTGGAGAACTCCCCAAAGCGTTTGGCACTTCACTCTGGGGCGCGAGGGCAGTATTACAACCAGAATGATAACAATCAAGGTGGCGGGGACGGCCTACACGTCTTGGCTCCCACCAAGCAGCTTGTCGCTGCTGCATGTGAGAATGAAGATTACAATGACTCCTCATACGTGATTTTGTATCTAACGTGCGGTTACAAGATTCTTTTTGCTGGAGACTCTCATGATGCGACTTGGGAGCACATTCTCAACGACCACGTGAAAGATGTTACTGATGTTGACATTCTCGTTGCTCCACACCACGGTCGCCATTCTGACCGCGATTGGGAGTTTCTTGATGTCGTCAATCCACGTTTGACTTTTTTCGGTAACGCAAAGTCAGGTCATTTAGCCTATTCGGCATGGAGCAACAGGAAACTTCCCATTATTACCAACAATCAAGCTGGGACAATAGTTGTGGATGCATCGGAGCCTCAGTTGGATGTTTACGTTACATGCGAGGCTTATGCCAAGGCAAATGCAAATGCAAAATACTACAACACGTTTTACTCGGAGAATCACAAGGGATATTACTGGGGAAGTCTGTTGAAAAAGACGATATGAGCGAAACTGGTAAAGATGATGTTTTGCTCGATGAGATTGGTCGCAGAGCGTGAAGACTGGTAGGGTAGTTCTGGCCCGTCAGGTCTCACCTTGCAGAGGGAACAGCAAAGCTGCCTTCAAATAGATGCCGACTTCCAAAACCATGAGCAGGAGACCCGCCCATGGAAAGCCCCCAAAACCTACACGTCATCAATGCTCGTCCTGTCCCCGAACTCGCCACAGCAATCAACCAGTGGCTGGCAGCGCGTGGCAATTTCAAGATGCAGTCAACTGACGAGGCCCGGCACAACTATGAAGCCACCTTGTGGAACGTAAGCGTCCGGAGTTCCCCTCTGGCGTGACTTCGGCTATGAAGACGACGATGTCGTCATGGTTCATGAAGAGGAAGCGGGAACTGGACGTCGCGTTCGCCGGTGGCGATCGGTATCGGAGAAGCGGCGGATCGCGGAGTT
>CAIKND010000047.1 GCA_903828675.1 uncultured Acidobacteriaceae bacterium | reverse complement strand
GAGAAAACCCAGGCCAGCTACAACGGGCTCCTATCCCTTGCCGCCGCCCTCATCTGTTGGAGAAAGACCGTTTCTATTTACGGATAAGCTCTAAAGCCGTGCCCTTTCAAAACAGCGGCGCAATAAGAGTTTTTCCGCAGCCTGTAATGCCCAAGTGTGTTTTAACTACTTTCGGCACGACTGAAGTCGTGCCCTGACACAAAGCTCGCCAGTGGACTTCGAGCGATGAGTTTTTCCGCAGCCTGTGAAGTCGCGCACTTTCAAAACACCGACTTCATCAGAGGCTCGTTAGAAGACTCGAACGCGAATACCTGCGCTGACACCCACCGAAGACATTGCGATGGAAGACGCTGCGCCGTAGGTGAACTGCGGCCAACTTTGATACTCGAAATCGGCAGCCCGGATGGAGATTCTGCGATTGAGGCGATAGTCCACACCGCCGCCGCCGGTCACTACCAGATAACTTCCATGCCCGCCGTTAAAGGGGAAATTGAAATCTCCGAACCCGATCAAACCTTTGGCGTAGGGCTGAAACCTGCCAAAACTCATGTGGTAGCGGGGGCCCACCGAATAGGTCTCGGCGTGGACATTGGCAGTCTGGTGAAACTCGAGCCAACGACCCTCGGCTTCCAACCCGAGACGCCGCCGCGAGTCTACATCTACAAATCCGGTGATGCCGAGCATCTTGCGGTCGCCGAACTGCAGTTCGAATCCGGAACCAGTGGCGCCGGCTGCAATGGTGAGTCCACCTCTGTTCGCCGACTCGGAAACCTGCCCGGACGCACTGCCCGCCAAGGCCAGGAAGGCCACAAAAATAGCGACTGCAAGGGCTGCATTTTCACTCCAGCGACGAAGCCCCGGCGCTTCACTCCACAATTCACTGAAATCATGCGAAATCTTCATTTCTCTCCTGCGCCGTAAACCACGACTTCCGCTTCATGGAGCCTCTGACTAATCTCTCATGTATGCTGCATTATTCACTCATGAGATGAATGGGGGGAGCCACCCCCATTTCAGCGTACGTTGATTCTGCGGTGTTCACGGCGCGGCTAAAGTCGCACACGCTCTAAAAAGCAGCAGCTTGTGAGGCGGCTCCCTATTTCGTAATTGTCAGCGTGATGTTCTGGTAGTGAATCACATTGCTGTTAACGCCGGCGCCGGTTACCTGGATCACGTAAGTGCCCGCCGGGGCGCTACTGAGCGTAAAGCCGCTGCAGCCTGTGGCGAGCAATGCCGCGGCAGAGACAACCATGACCAGCACCATGGTTATCACCCTTGCGTGCCGCATGCGGAAGCGCCACAAGGTCCATCCGAAGAACAAGCTGAAGGGGAACAAGAGGCCGGCAAGATAAGTGCCCTGATTTCCCGTGGGCTTGTTCATTGCCGACGCGCCGCCACTGATGGGCACGTTGGTATCGATCGTAAGCTGATCGGTGGCTGTGCTGTCCGCCTTGAGTGGAACGCTGATGGGCGAGAAGTGGCAGGTGACCCCAGCAGGAAGCGACGCACAGCCGAGCCCAATGGTGTCTGCAAAGCCATTGTTGGAGGCCAGCTTCACAGTTATCGTCATGTTCTGCGAACTCTTTATTGAAACGGCGGCCGGAGTTACGGTGAGGTCGAAGCTGGATCCGGTGCCGGAGATTGTTGTGGGCTGAGACGTGGAACCAGTGTGCACCGAGTCTCCGCTATAAACGGCAACAATGCTGTAGGTGCCGGTAGGCAGATTCGGTGTGAGCGTCGCCACTCCGCTTGAATCCAGTGTGGCCGCTCCCACCTGTGTGGCTCCGTTGTTGAAGACAACCGTTCCGGTGGGTACTGGTCCGCTGGCACCCAGAACCGCAGCCACAAGGATCACCTGCGGGTTTGCGCCCGTCGTTGTGGAACTGCCCAGGTCAGTTACGGTTGGGATCTTGCCCACGATCAATTGAGGCGAGCCTGTTCCAGTACTCCCGAGGTCGTTTGCATCCCCGCTATAGGTGGCGAGGACGGTATAGCTGCCCGCAGCGAGGGTGGAGCTGGTGATCGTAGCAGAGCCTGTTCCATCAACAGTGGCTGGGGTTCCGATCTGAGTGCCGTTGGCGCTAAAGGTGATGGTACCGGAGGGGGTTCCGCCGTTACCCGTGACCTTGGCCGTAAAAGTCACCGTTGCGCCCACCAAAGCCGGATTCGGCGTTGCGGTGACAACCGTCTGCGTTGTCGCCTGGTTGATGGTAAGAGGCAGGGCGGCTGACGTGCTGACGTCATCGTTCGAGTCGCCGGCATAAGTCGCCACAATCGAGTGCAATCCCGGCGTCAGCACGGGGTTGATGGTTGCCGCACCAGAAACGAGTTGAACGGCACCGCCATTCAAGGTGACGGTGGAACCGTTGAAAGTATCCGTGAATGTAACCGCCCCTGTCGTGGTGGCCGAGCCGGTAACTACCTTCACTGTTGCGGAGATGGCTACTGGCGCTCCCGCAATCCCGGGATTGGGAGCGGCACTGACCGTGGTGGAGGTCTGCGTCTTGTTTACGGTCTGGGTGATTGCCGCGGAGGTAGCGGCTCCATTGCTATTGTCGCCGGCGTAGATTGCGGTAATCGAATGGCTGCCGACAATGAGGGTGGAAGTCGTGTAAGAGGCCTGATTCGTCAAACCTACCAGGACTCCAGTCCCGATTTTGGTGGCGCCGTCGAAGAAGTTTACCGAACCAGTAGCGGCCGAAGCTCCACCGGGCGTGATGGTTGCGGTGAATGTAACCGGATTTCCGTAATTCGACGGATTCAGTGAGGAGGCCACCGCGATGGTTGCCGCAGCCTGCACCTTCTGGATTAATACTGTGGAGGTGCTGCCAACTATTTCGTTGGGTATGTCCTCGCTGTAGACGGCCGTGATCGAATGAATGCCCTGCGTGAGCGCCGCGGTCGAGTAGCTCGCGGTGCCGCTTAAGCCGTTCTGTATGAGTGGAACGATGGCCAAGTACGTGCCGCCGTCGTAGAAAGTGACGCTGCCATCCGGGGTCATGCCACCACCACCAAGGATTCCGACGGTAGCGGTAAAGGTGACACTCTGACCGAGGGCAGACGGGTTGACGCTGGAAGCGAGACTGGTGGTTGTGGCTTCCATCACAGTCTGAGTCAGGGGCGAAGTTGAGTTGTCAGTCGAATTGCTGGCGAAGTGGGTTGTGTCGCCGCTATAGGTTGCAGTGATCGAATGCCGTCCAACAGCAAGAGTAGAGATCTGGAAGGTTGCCGTCGCGGTGGTGCCTGGGGTACCTAGCGCAATTCCAGACGCTAAAGTTGTGGCTCCATCAAAGAAGCTTACTGTGCCGGTGAGATTGCTGGTTCCTGCGCCTGTAGTCACGGTCGCGGTAAAGGTTACATTCTGCCCGAACCCGGAGGGATTGAGACTGGAAGCAACATTAATCGTGGTTGAATTGACGGCGGTTGCAACCCCAATCAATTGAATGTCGAGCGGCGAGTTTATGGTGTCGCCCAGCGATCCGACGTTGATGTTGGCAATGAGCGGATTGCCGGATACTGTTGGCGCAAACACGGCGGCAATTGTGCAACTGGTGTCCACGGCGAGGAAGGGGACACCGGTGGTACAGGTCGTGCCGTCCTCCTCAATGTAAGAATTAGCATCGGGAGTAATCGCAGTGAGATCGAACGCTGCGTTGCCATCGTTTTCAACGGTCTGGTACTTGGGTGAGGATTTGGAGCCCTGCCGCGTGGCTATGGTGAAGCTCAACGGGGCGTAATTGCCCTTAATCTCCCGAACAACCATATCCAGAGTGTCGGCTATGTAGAGATTGCCCGTGCCATCGAGATAGAGTCCGGTGGGCCCATAGAAGGCCACCTTGTTGAAAGCTTTGCCGTAGTAGAAGGTGCCGATGGCGTTCTTGACCACGGTGGAGATGAATCCGGTAGCGGGACTCACCTTGCGAATGGCGCTGTTCTGGGTATCGGCAATGAAGACATTTCCCGCAGCATCGACAGCCAGGGCAGAGGGCGCCCACAGGGTCCCCTTGGTGGCGGCCCCGCCGTCACCGGAATAGCTGGCCGCGCCTGTTCCGGCAAATGTTGAAATGACACTGCCTGGGGTGATCGCGCCATTGACAGCAGCAACTACGCGCACGCGGTTGTTCGCCGAGTCGGGAATATACATGTTTCCGGAAGCGTCGAATGCCACGGTGTAGGGGAAATTCAGCTCTGCCGCGGTCGCCGGTCCGTTGTCTCCCTTGAATCCACCAACGCCAGTCTTCGGGTCAGTGGTTCCGTCGCCCGCGATTGTCGAAATGACGCCGGTAGCGGCGGCGATCATGCGGATGCGATGGTTGGCTGTATCGGCGATGTACACATTCAGGTTGCCGTCCAAAGTCACGCCTTCAGGCTGACTGAACTCGACCGAGGGCGATGTAGCCGGAAGCCCGTCGCCTGCGTACCCTTGCGTTCCGTTGCCCGCTATTGTTGTTATCACGCCAGTAGCGGCGGTAATCATGCGAATTGCATTGTTTCCGGTGTCAGCGATGTAGAGATTGCCCGCGCCGTCCAGGGTGATGCCGCCTGGAGAACTCAAAGTCGCATTGACGGCCAGACCACTGTCGCCCTTGTATGTCGGATTGCCATTGCCGGCAATGGTCGAGATTTTGCCGGTGGAAGCTGATACTTTGCGAATCCGATTGTGCGCGGTGTCGGCAATGTAGAGATTGCCCGCGCCGTCCTGCGTCACGCTGCTGGGCAGATAAAGCTCCGCCGCCGTGGGAGGGTTCCCGTCCAGGACGGAGCCAAGATAGTTGCCGTTGCCGGCGACCGGAACCACGTTGCCGGGAACCAGCACGCCCAGTCCGCCCAGACCCGTCCCGGAAAGATACGTGGCTCCAAGGACGTTGCCGCTGTTGTCCAGAAGCACCACCGCACCGATGCGGGGGCCAGGATTCGCGGGTGTAAAGGTAATCGACTCAGTGCAAGTTCCGCCGACAATAAGGGTAGCCGCGGCGCAAGTGGACACGCCTGCGCCGGCAGCGTAATCCAGACCAGGGGCACCGAGCGTTAGCACTTGCACGGTTTTCACTGCACCCGCGGCTTGCGCTGTGACGGTTACGCCCTGCTCGCCCGACATTACGTTAACCGGCTGCGGCGTGGCAAAGACACCTTGCCCCTGCGCACCCGCTGCCAAGAACAACGCTCCGAGGATCAGCGCCCAGTACCTGCGCCATCGCCAGGCATACTTTCCCGTTACGGTTGCTACTCCGCGCAGTGTGTTCCGTTGAGTGTCTTGCCGGGTAGTCTCGCCATGTATGTGACTCATGAATAACTCCGTATGCGACCAATAGGCTGCGTGCATCTTGCGGTTGCCGGATAAGTCGTGAATCGTTCGATCCACACTGACGCTGAACCAATGCCCTTGCAAACTCGAGCATCAAGGCGCCCGCATGCCCAAAGAACCAAATTGAGAGCACCTGTCCGGGTATTTCTTGCATACCCAGCGGGATTCACGGCCAGTGCCGGTCGAGATTAGAGCAGAATCAAGTTAGCTATACCCAGCGGCGATTTTACGAGTAATTCTGTATATCTCTGACGAAGTGACCGCGATGACGAGGATGGGACGAGCCTATTCGGACGATCTGCGGGTGAGGATTTTGGAAGCCGATGAG
>CAIKND010000046.1 GCA_903828675.1 uncultured Acidobacteriaceae bacterium | reverse complement strand
TTTCAAGCAGAAGACGGCATACGAGATTTCGCGGAGTGACTGGAGTTCAGACGTGTGCTCTTCCGATCTCCTACCCACCCCCCCTCCCGCCCTGTGAATCTGTGATTTCGTCACTTTGCGTGTCTATTTCCACTGCTTTCCAGCCGTCACGTGGCAGTCTATGATGGAAACCAAAAGCTGCAGCTCCACCAGGAGGTTCAAATGAGCGATAACCATTCCACCCTCGGCAACCAGGGGCGTCGCGATTTCCTTAAAGCAAGTGGCGCAGTCACCGCCGCACTGCTCGCTCCGTCCGCCATGGCTTCGGTGCCCAAGGTGCTGCCGGCTCTGCCCTCGAATCCCTTGACCCCAACGGCCATGCCCACGCGCAACCTGGGCAAAACCGGCTACAAAGTGGGCATCTTCTCGCTCGGTGGACAGGCAGCTCTCGAAATGCCCAATAACGAAGCAGTTGCCGTGCCTATTATCGAGCGCGCCCTCGATCTTGGCGTCAACTACATCGATACGTCGTCTATTTACGGTGGCCCCGCGCGTTGGAGCGAGCAGTATGTCGGCAAAGTGATGGCACGCCGTCGCAATCAGGCCTTCCTTGCCACCAAAACCAAGGAACGCACCCGCGACGACTCCATGCGCATGATCGAGAAGTCGCTCCAGTTGCTCCAGACCGACCATGTCGACCTCTGGCAGTTGCACGACATCGGCACCATCTTCGATGTAGATCAGGTCTTCGCCAAAGGCGGCGCTATGGAAGCGCTGATCGAGATGAAGGAGCAGAAGGTCGTCCGCCATCTCGGCCTCACCGGCCACTACCGGCCCGACGCCCTCATGGAAGGCATCCGCCGCTATCCCTTTGACACCGTGCTCATGGCCATGAGTGCAGCCGACCCGCACCACTTCAGCTTCAACGAGCAACTGCTGCCCCTCGCCGTCGAAAAGCAGATGGGCATCATCGGCATGAAGATTCCCGGCCGCGGCCGCCTCCTCTCCAATTGGACCCCGCAGCCCCTCGAAGTGCAGAAAAAGATGTGGGAAGGCATGGTGCCCGCACCCACCCCCGGCACCCTTACCATGCGCGAAGCCATGTACTACACCCTTTCGCGTCCCGTCAGCACCATCATCATCGGTTGCGATTCAATCGCGCAGCTTGAAGAGAATGTCCATTTGGCGCGGGAGTTCACGCCCCTCAGCGATGGTCAGGTAGCTGAAGTCGTTGCGCGCGCCGAGCCCGTCTCCAAGCCCTCGCTCTTCTTCCGCTTCTATGACAGGCCCTGAAAGCCAGTCCATCCGCCGGGATCTACTTTTGCAGTGTCGGCTTCCCATCGTTGCGCCATCTAGACGGCGCAACGATAGGAGACCAATCGTCCACTTATCGCCAAGATTCTGATATAGTTTGGCGCATGAATCCAGCACAGCAATCCTATGACTTTGCCAAACAGTTGCTCGCGAGCAAGGAATTCTTTGAGCGCTCCACCAGAATCCTTGAAGAGGCTGATTCTGAATTCCGTCCGCGGGAAGAAGTGATGACCGTCGCGCAGCAGATAGCGCACACGGCCCAAACCCTTGACTGGTTCATCGAAGGCGCCTCGCGACCTGAGGGCTTTGATCTCGACTTTGAGACACACGCCAGGACAACCGCTGGCGTTACCTCTCTCGCAGTAGCTCGCCAGATATTGGACGCATCCTTTGCGAATGCGATCGAGTTCTTGCGCTCGCGCAGCCCAGAGGATCTCGCTCAACCACTTCCGCCAGGTCCAGTCATGGGCGGTCTGCCGGTCAGTGAAATCGTGTGGTCCATGGTCGAACACACCGCCCATCACCGTGGCGTCCTGACCGTCTACTCACGGCTGCTCGGGAAGGTTCCTCCGATGCCATACGGCGGCTGAGTTCTCGGATATCTCTATCCCAACAGGCTCGTCTTAACTGCCAGCGAGGCGAAGTCCACCGTTCCCAGTCCGCGTGCGGCAGCCATCTGAAGATAAGGAAGATGCGCGGGGTCAAGATCCCAATAAGCCTTCGCGACATAGGCGTCGATCGCCACCGGGTCGATTCCCGCGACCATCGTCTTCTTCACTGCCACGTCTTCCAGGTTACCGCCCGTCGGGCCATTGCGCAGCAGCACCCGGTAGCAGTCCAACAAGGTCACCGTAGGCAACATGAAGTTCGCCAGATCCACCAGGCTCTGGTGAATCTCCTGGTGCAGCCGGTTGCGCTCTCCGCCCAGAATGCCGTACCAGTTCTTCATCCCCAGCGTCACGCCCACCAGGCCGTGATGCTTGGCAATCGGCAGGTTGAAAATCTTGTCCGCTTCAAGAAACGGCGTAAAGACAGGCCAGGTTTTCAGCACCACGCCGCCCATGTCCACTTCGCGGAAGAGATCTGGATTGGGGAGAATCACTTCAGCGCCTTCAGCACGCGCCGCAGCCTGAATTCCAGAACGTTGGAAGCAGCGCCGCGGCTCATTGCAGCTTACGTCAGTCACAATTACTCGCTTCGCCCCTGCCTGCCAGCATTGCCGCACCACCTCGGCCACCACCTCGGGATTGGTATTGGCAGCTTGCTCCGGCGTGCGGTCCCAGGCGATATTCGGCTTCAGCACCACCACGTCCTGGCGGCCGACAAAGCGCCGAATGCCGCCAAGATCTTCAAGCGCCCGCTGCACCAGTGCGCGTGGCTCGCCGCCCTGCACCACAGACATGTGCGGAAAAAGAGAGTTAGCGGCAGTGCGATGATCGCGGCGAGCCTGTTCTGCCTTAGCCGGAACCGGGCGGAAGCTGTGCTCGCTCAGCCAGACGCCAATGCCTGCCGCGCCTGCGGCCACGCCACCCAGGCGCAGCAGTTGCAGCATCGCATCGCGCCGCGTCATTTCAGGTGCGGGCGGCGCACTGTTCCCGGCAGTCGTCGGTTCGGTTTCCCCGGCCATCATCATTCTCCCGGTCAAACTTCCATCAGTTTGATGCGTTGAGGATCGTTGACGCCCAATTTGTGAGCGGCATCGGCTGCGGTTGCAATGTAGTGCGGGGCGCGTCCCGCGGCCTCTAGCGTGGGCAGGCCTGCTTCTTTGCGCTTGCTCTCAATCATCTGCCATGCTGTGTGATCCACCGCCACGCGATCCTCGCCCACAATCAGCGCGTTGGGATGCCACAGATGCTCGGGATGGAAGACCGGTCCGCCCTGGTACACCGACGACATGGCGTCGCCAATCGTAAAGCGCACCTTCTCGCGAATCACCGGGATGCAATTCAGATCGGCAACTCCAGGGTTGCAGTTGTTGCCGTGCAGCGCGTTTGGACGATCGACCACACCATACATATTCTTCATCGAGAATGTGACACCCGCCATGTCATGGTCCTTGAGAATCGGCACGTTGATAATCATGGCGCAATCGCGGGTCAAAATCTTTGAGAGCCGGATGCGCGCCGAACCCCACGCTTCCTGCTGCTCCTCAAATCCAGCCACGTCGGAGCCGTAGCAGCGGACCTTGCCCGGATCGGTGCTGATCGTCAGGCCGCAGGCTTGCAGATCGCGGGCATTCCGGTCCCACACCACGATGTTCCCCGCTGCAACGCCGGCCTGCTGCAGTCGCTCGCAGATAGCCAACACCAGCACCGCGTGAGTCGAAATCCCTCTGCCGCCCAGGCCGTTCACCTTGATGCCAATCACCTTGCCTTGCGGAACAATGTGTTTCCAGGCCTCCACCGGCTTGGCGAGCCCTGTATAGCTGGCCATGGCCCGGTCAAGCAGAGCCAGCACACGCTTCTCATCCGGCTGCGACCCTGCGCCGTGTAGCCCCGCGTCCCTGGCCACTACAACCCGTGACTTGCCTGCATCCGGGTGCTGACTCAGCACGCCAGCTAATCCCAGATTGCTCTGCGAACCCAGCAGCACGGCGCCCGTCGCTGCTTCCTTCAGGAAATCTCTGCGGCTTGTCATTTCTGTCCTCGTCCTTGTTCAAAAAGCCGGGCCCGCTTTTAACCGAGCCGGCGTTGACCCAATACGTGATCTTCAAATCCCAGCAGATACCAGAGTCCTCTGCCGGAAAACCTGCCCGTCAATATTTTTCTCAGCAGCCTCTTCGTCAGCTTCACCACGTCGCCGAGCGTCGTAAGAAAGCTTTCTCGCGACCGGCCCGCGTGCAGCACCTTCACCCCGTTCGCCAGCAGAACATTGGCAACCTCGCGAAGGTCCGGAAGGTAAACATGCGTCGGATCGTCGCAGAATTGCAGCGTCTCATCCTCCGATGCAGGCAGCGACAAGCTGCGCAGCGAGGGGAACGCAATCCAGATGTATCCTCCCGGCTTCAGCTTGGTGCAAACAGCAGCTAAAATTGGCGCCGGCTCCATCATGTGCTCCAAAACATGATTCAGTATCACCAAGTCGTAGCTGCCTTCGGGAATCGCCGAGTACCCTGAGCCGTCTGTACCCAGCAGGTAAAACGCATCCATGGCCGCGACGTCTTCGTCGCTGTTGTTGTACTGCTGAACATCCGCGCCCGCGTAGTGGCAGCCCGGAAACCAGCGCTTGGTCGTTGACGGCGAATTATTGCCGCAACCGATATCCAGAATCCGCAGCCCAGTCTGCGCAAGCCTGCGCCGGACATATTGGAACTTCATCGGGCAATGCGGCATCGCAATCCTCGTGTTCGCTCACGCAGTCCGGCAATCGGCCTCGTGCGCTACAGTTTCGCTTCCACCCCGTGCGCCAGTGCCAGCAGAGCCTGCGGCGCATCCGGTGTGGACTCATAAGCAACAATGCGGACCAGGTACGGGCCCTTGCGGAAGGTGACGCTCTGCGCCAGAGCCAGCCCTGCGTCGCCAAGTTGAACGCTCTTGGCGTCCTTGGTCTGCCCTGTCTCAAGAATCTTGCGCGAGCCCGACGAATCACCCATAGTGTAAACGTCCACTACCGCCTCTAACTGCCCCTGGTACTTGTAGTCGGAGGTTGACGTGGACACCACCCCCGCCGCAATGTATTGCTCGGCATCGCCGTCAATATACTGCCACAGATCCTTGGCAGCAAACACGCGCGTATCGCTTGATTTCTGCCAGCCCGAGATCGCTCCCGATGCCGGAAAAGCATCGACCTGTTTCTTCTTGCATCCTGTGCTGGATATTGCGGCAAAAATCATGACTGCCATGGTTGCCAAAATCAATTTTTGTGATCTCAACATCTTCAAACTTTCTCCTCTATTTCCGGTTAAGTAGTATCTGGCTGCTCGGTGAGCGGCTTTCCCCAATACTGGTCACATACACCGCGGGATGCTCCTGCAGCGGGCATGCGTACTCGCACGCGCCACAACCTACGCAGCGGCTTGGATCGACGCGTGGCTGCTTCAACGTCCTGGTATTGCCGGCAGAATCGATCACCTGAGCTTCCTGAATATAAATTGCCTTAGGTGAAACCGGGCACCATTCTTCGCAAACGATGCACTCTGTGGCCATTGCCCACGGGAGGCAGCGCCCACGATCGTAGAACGCAGTGCCAAGCCGAACCGGCAGGCTCTGCGCCGAGCCTGCGACCCACCCCTTTTCCTTCGGCGTAATCTGCCATATCGCCCCCGTAGGGCACACCTCTGAACAGAGCACGCAGCTCGGCTCGCAGTATCCGATGCGCGGCACCAGCGTAGGCGTCCACAGTCCTTCCAGGCCGGCTTGGTCCAGCGTAGGATGCAGCGAGTTATTCGGGCACACCTTCATGCACTCGCCGCAGCGAATGCAGCGGGAAAGAAAATCCGGCTCGTCCAGCGCGCCCGGCGGCCTCAGCAGCAATTCGTGACGGCTCTTGCCCATGCCCGTGTTGGCGCGCATCAGCGGAACCGCAACCGCCCCGGCAGCGATGCCGGTGAGCGTTCTGCGCCGGCCCAGATCGGGCGAGGCAACTTCCTTCTCGTTTCTGAAAAACCGGAATTCCAGGCTGCTATGCGGACAACTGCCCACGCAATTCATGCACATCAGGCACTCGGACTTGCGCCAAGGCACGCCCCCGATTGGATCGTCGCCGCCCTGGCAGTGCATCAGGCACTTGTTGCATTTGTTGCAGCTATCGGCGTCCTTGTGCAGCCCCAGCACGCTCCACCGCGAGACCGCGCCCAGCAATGCGCCAAGCGGGCAAATCGAGCGGCACCACAGCCGCGTTACGCGCAAACTGGCTGCCAGAATCACGACAAACAAGATACCGAGAAACAACCCCTGCGCAAAGTGCGTCTCGCGGAAGTCCAGCACCACCGCCTGCAGCACTGCATGGATTACCCCACCAGTCGCCTTGATGACGGCAATATGGCTGTGCTCCATCGGCGCCAGCACCGCGCGCACTGCAAAGTTGAACGCCGGAAGAATGGCAAGGCCGATGGAACGAACCAGAAGGCTGAAAGGGTCCAGCCAGCCTATCGCCATCGAGCCAAAGGCCGCCGCCACCAGCCCGGCGATCAGCACCACATATTTCACCGTCTGCCAGCGTTTGTATCGGTTTGCCTCGATTCGCTGCTTGCCACGCTTTGCCTCCGATGGCATGTCGCCTACAAAGTGCTGCAGCGTGCCCATCGGGCAAATCCAGCCGCAAAAGAACCGCCCCAGAAAGAGCGTCGGCAGCAGAATAATCAGGCTCCACAGCAGTCCGCGATACAGCGCGTGGCTGGCGATGGCATTTGTCACCGCGATCAGCGGATCCCACTCGAAGAACAGACGTACAGGCGCACGTAGATGAATGTCGCTGGTGCCGCCCGGTGTGGGGCGCAGAGACGTGAAAACCAGCAGCGCAAGAAACAGGATCAGAAAGAAGATCTGCGAAATCCTGCGTAAGACCGGCAACTTGGAACGGGCCACAAACTCCTCCACACGCCGCGTGCGCGAGCGCCAGCTATATATGGAGAATGATTCGTTCCCGGACCCGTATGGGACAGTGATACACATCACGGATTCATGCTAAAGGTCGGTAGGCCCGAGTTGTAGTCTATTCAAACCGCAACAACCAAAGTACACAAATCAAAGGTGATTGATGAGCGAAGCTATGCACGCCGCGCCGAACCCGTTGTCGATATTCACCACCGAAACATTGGGCGAGCAAGTGTTCAACATGCCCAGCAGCGCCGCAACGCCTCCAAACGACGCGCCATAGCCCACGCTGGTCGGCACCGCCAGAACGGGCGCATTTACAAGCCCTGCCACCACGGTAGGTAGCGCTCCCTCCATACCCGCGCAGACAATCAGCACGCGCGCCGATTGCAGTGACGTCCGTTGCGCCAGCAGGCGATGTATCCCCGCCACGCCCACATCGGCGATCAGTTCCACATCGTTGCCCATCAGTCGCGCGGTCACGGCGGCTTCTTCGGCCACCGGCAGATCGCTGGTCCCGGCGCAGACTACGGCGATAGTTCCCTTTCCCGGAGCGATGGCGGAATTTTGGGTCAGCGTGATGGCGCGGGCGGCCTCATGGAATTCGGCTCGCGGCTCTACAGCGAAGACCGCCTCATACATCTCTCTCGAGGCGCGCGTCGCGAGTACGTTACCGCCGGCATTCGCCATGCGTGCAAATATCGCGGTCACCTGCGCAGTAGTCTTGCCCGAGGCAAAAATCACCTCCGGCATGCCGGTGCGCAGTGCGCGGTGATGATCCAACTTGGCAAAGCCAAGGTCTTCGAAGGGCAGATCGCGAAGGCGGTCAAGCGCTTCATCAATGCTGGTGCGGCCTTCGTGAACTTCTTTCAGTAGCGCTTCCAGGCGCAAGCGATCCATCAGAATCCTTCCTTTTCCGTCTCGGAGACAGCTTCCGTGTTCGCCGCAAAGGCCTGCATGGCCTCATGCATCACCTGCTTGAGCGGAACTGAATGCAGCGTGGCCAGCTTGCGGCAGTCCTCATACTCGGGCGAAGCGTTGGTAATCTTGCCGGAAGGCAAGCGCGCCACCTTGATCTTCACATCGCCCCAGGTTGTCATTACTTCAATGAACTCCCGGGTGAGCGACCGCTTGTTTTCGATCCGCCAATGCAAGCCGATAGTCGTGGTTTCGCGGAACAGCAGGTCCTGCATCGCGTCCACTCGATCGGGGTGGCACAGCACGGTCAACTGCACTCCGGTGCGCCCCTTTTTCATCTGAACTGGAGTCCTATACACATCCCAGGCTCCAGTTTCCAGCAACTGTTCGCTTACAAACGCCATCACCTGCGGAGTCGAGTCGTCGATCACCGTCTCAATCACGGCGATAGGCTCCGCACCCGAAGACTGTGCGCCGTTGTCTGCAACTTCGCCAACCAGCACCCTCAACAGGTTAGGCTCTCCCGGCGTATCCCGTCCCCCTGCTCCGTACCCGGTAGCCTTCACGCGCATGGGAGGCAGCGTCTCGTAGCACACATTCAGCATTCGCAGCACGGCTGCTCCGGTCGGCGTCACCCGCTCCATTGGCGGTCCGGCCGCATACACCGGCGCATCGCCGAGCAGGGCCAGCGTAGCCGGAGCCGGCACCGGCAGTGTGCCGTGCTGGCACTTCACCGTCCCGCTTCCTACGTTCAGCGGCGATGCCAGCCACCGCTCCACGCCAAGCAACTCCGCACCCGCCGCCGAGCAGACGATATCGACAATAGTGTCTACCGCCCCCACCTCGTGGAAGTGCACCTTCTCAATCGGAATCGAGTGAATTGCGGCCTCAGCCTCTCCCAGCACTTGAAACGCGCGGCATGAACGCTCCTTCACGCCTTCAGACAAAGGTGCAGAGCGAATAATCTTCAGAATCGCTGACAGATGACGATGCGGCGCGTGTGTGTGCGCCGGCTGCTCCTGCGCCGCTGGTGTCGCCGGCGCCTCGTGCGTATGCGCCTGGTGCGAGTGCCCCTCATGTGAATGGGCTTCATGCAAATGAGCCGGTTCACTCGCCGCCTGTTCAGGCGTCAGCACATCCACTTTTGTAGCCGCCAGCCCGCCGCGGCTCACCTTGCGCATCTCCAGCCGCGCACCCACGTTCAGCGCAGCCGCAATCTCCGCCAGGGACTCAAACGGAACGCCCGCATCCACCATCGCTCCCAGCAGCATGTCGCCGCTGATGCCTGAAAAACATTCAAGATATCCAATTCGCATCGCGTTGTGATTTTAAACTGCTCGGCTAAAGCAAAACCAGAGTTGGCATATACCGCAAGGATTTCATCCAAGTCGACGCGACCCTCAGGGAGGGGCGGCCTCGTGTGCATCGAATGGGACACAGTGACTCTGGTTTAGCTCTATGCGCCGCGTCGCGCCAGCACTTCTACGGGCAATATCGCATTCAATGAGCCTGATCGAAATCCCGTGCAATCCAGCGTCACATATTGGAAGCCGGCCTGCTTCAGAGCCGCTGTAATCGCATCCAGCATCTCCATCGTGAGCGCGCGGGGCAGCTCGGTGCGTGCAATCTCCACGCGGGCGAGCTCGCCGTGATGCCGAACCCGCAGCTCACGGAAGCCCAACTGCCGCAAGCTTTCTTCGCCCTTCTCTACCTGTTCCAGAACCTCGCGCGTGACCGTGCGCCCGTACTCCACGCGCGACGACAGGCACGGCGCTGCCGGACGGTCCCACAGCGGGTAGCCAGCGGCTTTTGACAGCGCGCGAACCTCCATCTTGGTCAGCCCCACCTCTGCCAGCGGAGCCAGCACGGCGTGCTGCTCGGCAGCGCGCTGTCCGGGACGGTAATCCCTGGTGTCGTCGGCGTTCATGCCGTAGGCGATGGAAGCAAACCCCAGCTTGCCTCCCAGGGTCTCCATGGCCGCAAACAGTTCATCCTTGCAGTGGAAGCAGCGGTTGGCATCGTTGCGCGCATATTCTGGCTTGTCCAACTCCGTGGTTGCCACCACATGCAGCCCCATCCCCAGCGAGCGGGCGAATTCGCAGGCCTGCTCCATATCGCGCCGCGCAAGGCTTGGTGAGTCGGCCAGAACCGCCAGCATCTTCTGGCCCAGCACGCGATACGCCGTGCCCGCCAGAAATGCCGAGTCCACGCCGCCTGAGTATGCCACCATCAGGCTCCCCAATTGCTCCAGCCGTGCCTCAAGCGCGCGCAGTTTTTGCGCTGCATTCTCCGCCGCTTCGGCTTCCGTATGATTCGCTTGTGCGCTCGCCGCCATGGAATCGATTATACCCGTGGGTTGATTTCAGATTCAGCCGTCGCGCTCACCGGCCGCGTCCCCGCCACCAATCGCCCCAGATCGACAGCGTTTTAGCTTTTGCCCTTCGCCGCCCGCCGAGTCTTCGTCACCGCAATCAAGCCCGCATTCAAAACCGTAATCCCTGCCAGCAGATACAGGCCTGCGCGTTGCGAGTGGAAGTACTCATCGGCCCAGACTTTCACATTGGGGGCAAGAAGCCCGCCCAGGTTCCCCCCGCCGATCAATGCAATGCCGCCTGCCTTTGCGCTGTCGGCAAGGTATCCCGTCGGTAACGTCCAGAACAGTGGCTGCACTGCGATAAATCCAGAAACGGCAATCGACAGCGCCATCAGGCCAACCCGCGGTCCCGCTGTGGGAAATGCAAAGCTCGCGCATCCGGCAACCAGCAGGATCAGCGATGCCAATGGCCGATGTATGTTCCACTTATCGGCCGCTTTGGGAAGCCAGTAAACGGCGCACAGCGCGCACAGCCAGGGAATTGCCGTAACCAGTCCCACCTCAAGACCGGCAGGCTTATGCATCAGCGCGGATATCTCGGCCGGCAAATAGAAAATTGCGCCATACACGCTCATCTGAATCAGCGTGTAGATAAGCACAAACTCCATCACGCGCAGATCGCGCAGCATGGGCAGAAGCTGCGCAGGCCCGGTCGCGCGGCGCTCCTTCTCCTCTTGCGCCAGAGCCTCCACCAGCGCCTGTCTCTCGTTGGCGGGAATCCACTTTGCGTTGGCAGGCTTGTTATCCAGAAACCAGAACGCCGCAAGCCCCAGCGCAACTGCCATGAACCCTTCCACCACAAACATCCACTGCCAGTTCTGCAAACTCCCCAGTGGATGCATCTCCAGCAGAAAACCCGAGAGCGGACCGCCGAAAATCAGTGCCAGAGGTACGCCCAGATAGAACAGGCCAAGAATCTGCCCGCGCACGCGGTTGGGAAACCAGTAAGTCAGATAGAGAATTGCTCCAGGGAAAAAGCCTGCCTCCGTCACGCCCAGCAGCAACCGCAGCAGGTAGAACGATGTGCTGCCTGTCACGAACATGGTTCCCATCGACACCAATCCCCAACTCACCATCAGGGATGAAATCCACAGCTTGGCGCCAATCTTGTGCAAAATCAGGTTACTGGGAAACCCCAAAAGAGAATAACTTATAAAGAAAAGTCCCGCGCCTAAAGCATAAGTACTCTCTGAAATCCCAACCGACGCCTGCAATGCCTGTTTAGCAAAACCTATATTTGCCCGGTCGAGAAACGAGACTACGTACATCATCATCAGAAAAGGCGTCAGCCGCTTGAGCGCCCGCGCGATTCCGCAGTCCAGTTCGTATTGTGAAGAATCTGGCGTCGGAACGCTGGCTGATGAAATCTCGTGCAATTCCGTTACCTCTGTCGATGGAAACTCGAAATGTCTTCGGCCATCAGAGTTACCGTTCAAAGCGTGGGCTGATCGGTCCTTCTCGCGCGCCACTTATAAGCCGCAATCGAGTTCTTCCAAAAATACTTCTCCCGCGCCCCCGCACTTTTCCCTGCCATATATCCACGTACGATCCCAAGTGTCTGCGCATAAGTGGCCACGTGATCGCTGTTAGGCCAATCGCTGCCGAACAGGATATGGTCTTCTCCGAACACATCCCAGATAGCATCCAGTTGGGCCTTGTAAGCGTGCTGGTCGGTCACCAGTTTCCCATTCACGCGCAGGGGAATCTCCGACAGCTTCACAAACACGCGCGGACTCCCCGCCAGCACGCGCAGGTTCGCCCAATACTCTTCCCGCGCCGCCTGTTCCGTGGGTACGGTTGCGTGAGGCAAATGGTCGATCACAATCCTCAAATCCGTAACCCGCTCCGCAACCTCAAGAATGGCGCCGATCAAGCGCGGGTCGGGGTTGGCGCTCTCAAAGACCAGGCCGGCAGCGGCCAGCGCCTTAAGTCCGTCCACGAACCCCGGCTTTTCCAGGTCCTCCGCCAGGTCGCGGTTCCAGAGATTCCCATAGCGAAAGCCCAGAAATAGCGAATCCCCGTGCAGCCTCTCCAGGTCGCCCAGGTAGCTGGGTGTGCCTGGAATCAGGTCTCCCACCACGCCCACAATGACCGGGTGGTTGGCCGCCACGTTCAACAGCCACTGGTTGTCGCTTGCCAGCGGACTCGCTTCAATGGCAATCGCGCCCACTATCCCCTGGGCTGCGCTCTCGCTTCCATAGCGCGCCGGCAGCGCCGGTTTGTAAAGAACAGCATCGCTCTTCTCCGGCCACGGAACGCCCCCTGGACGCAACGGATCGAAAAGATGAATGTGCGCATCAATGATCGGAACAGTGGAAGATGCGGGGCTCGGAGCAGAAAGAGAGAGTGCCGCCGCGGACCGGCGAAGTGCCAACTCACCTGCGCTCAGAGCTGCGAGTTTTAAAACGTCGCGCCGTTGCATGGGATTCTCCGCCACACAGCGCGGGTTCTGCCTGCCGCCCACGCTCAACCCAATATACACAGTCGAACGTGGACTTTACTTGACAACAAAGCGCGGCGCGGGTGCCACTCTACGCGCCGACGGTCTTATCCGTCGAACCGGTAAGCGCTGATCGCCGCTCCCATAGGTTCGTCGGAAAAGATGCGCGTTCCCGCCGCCGCTCCACCCGCCCCGGCGGCCACCATCAGCGGAATCAGGTGCTCTTCGCGCGGGTGCGCATAGGCCGCAAACGGTGCCTCTCGCCAAGCTGTCAGCAAGGCATCGCGCTCCGGAGCCGGCTTCTCCACCGCCTCCGTAAGCCATTGATCGAACGCTCGCGCCCGATCCTGCGTCTCTGTTCGAAAATATCCCCGCAAATTATGGAAGCTCATGCCGCTCCCTACAATCACCACTCCCTCGTCGCGCAGCGGAGCCAGCGCCCGCCCGGCAGCTAGGTGCAGTGCCGGGTCGAGACTCCCCACCAGCGACAGCGTAACCACCGGAATCTCTGCCTGAGGAAATGCAACCTTAAGCGGTACAAACACTCCGTGATCGAATCCGCGGTCCGCGCTCAGCGCAGCAGGCAGTCCAGCTTTGCCCAGCAATCCGGCTACACGCGCCGCCAACGCCGGTTCCCCCGGAGCAGGCCATGTCAGCCGGTAGGTCTGCTCGGGAAAGCCGGAATAGTCAAAAATCAGCTCTGGCTTGGCAGCTTCGCTCGCTGTAAAGGCCTGCTCCTCCCAGTGCCCGCTCACCACCACGATGGCCTTCGGTGGTTCAGGCAACGTGTCGGACAGTCCCTCCAGAAAACGCTGTGTGGCATTCCACGTGTCTGCGGGGCCCCAGGTCCAATCCATAAAAAAGCAGGGCCCCCCGCCATGAGGCAGAAAGATTGTGGGTTGGCGTTTGGTGTTTGCGGTCATCAGTTCATCCTCCGTGCGTCCCGGCCCGAAGACTCGAGCCGGGATAATAGTTGTTGCAACAACTAATACTTGGATGAATCAAGCCCCGCCGAGATTCAAACCTTCTGCCTACTCTGCTCTAGGGGCTAAAAGAAGCGCGTAGGTGAGCAACGCCACGCCGATTAGTCCGGGAATAAGACCGCAAAGGTAGACAGGCTGGTTTCCCACCAGCGCCCGCAGAAAAATCATCAGCGCCACGCCTACAGCGATGTTGATCAATCCGCCTACCATCATCCCTTCACGCTTTTTAGCCTGTTCCTGTCGGGACTGTTCCCGCATCAATTCAATTGGAGCTTTCGCCCCTTCACCCGAGGACTCGGCCAGCCGGCGCATGGTCTCCGCCCTGTAGAACGCCTCACGCTCCTTGCGTTGGTTGTCAATCCACGATGTGAGTGGAAGGAATACCACAAATAGCGCCACCGCGCCGATCGAGAGAAACATCCACAATCCATAGCCGCTCGCATCCGCGTCGAACATGTACATTGCCAGATTCGTCATACAATCCTCCTAATTCAGTTGCCGGGCCAATTCTCCCTTGCAACTGGTGGGACCGGAGACCACCGCGCCCGGTTGCATTTTCTTTAGCTCCTGGCTCCAGCAACAAAATGCAACCCCGCGCGCGATTGTCCTGTCTCACTCCACGGAGAGCATCTAGCTTGACTGCAACCCCCAGCAGCGCGACCGAGGACCTGGCCGACGTAACTCGTGTCCTGGCTGGCGATGTCGCCGCCTTTGAGGGCATCGTCCGCCGCTGGCAGTCGCCGCTCGTAAACATGGCCTGGCGCTACTGCCGTGACCGTGGCCGTGCCGAAGAGATGGCGCAGGAAGCCTTCCTGCGCGCTTGGCGAGGTCTCGCCCACTGGCGTCGCGAGTCCAGTTTCTCCACCTGGCTCTTTGCCCTCGCTGCCAATGTATTTCGGTCCGAGCTCAAGCGTTTTCCCATGATCAACCTGCCCCTCGACGATGCGCCCGAACCCTCCGGCCCCGCCACGCAACACCCCGAACTGGCAGCTCAACTCAGCGCCGGTTTGGTCCGCCGGGCTGTACTTGCCCTGCCCCACCGCTATCGCGAACCAGTCGTTTTGTTTTATTTTCATGAGATGGACGTGGCTGCGGTGGCGCGCACCATGGGCCTGCCGGAAGGCACCCTGAAAGCCCGTCTCTCACGCGCCCGGGCGCTACTCCGAAGCCGTTTCCCGCATCTCAATCAAGAGAGCTCTGAAACGGACTTCGTCGCAATCAACACTGGAAAGGAGGCTTGAAGATGAACCCAAATCAGATGAATGACCCGAGAATCAACCCCGATGCCATCGACCACATCCTGGCAACCGAAGAGCAGCTGATCCCTTCTTCCGGCTTCCTGGCCTCGGTCATGGAGAGCGTCCAGGAAGGGGCCCGCACCCCCGCCCGCATCCCTTTTCCGTGGAAGCGCGCCATCCCCGGCATTCTGCTTGCCGTCGGCGTCTTCGGCTGGGGTGCGGTCCAGCTCGTCCGTCAGACCATTCCAGCCGTCAAAGCTCTTGCGTTCAGCCAGTTCCACCTCTCTGTCACCGTCGAGCGCCCCCTCGAACAGGTCGGCTGGATTGCGCTGGCGCTTGCCCTCTCTCTGGCCTCCTGGCTCCTGTCCCGCCGCCTCGCCGGGCAGTCCGGATGGCTGTAGAACAGCCATACTCGTCTTGAAGTCTGGGTGCCCCAGGTCTCGCTTCTGAGACCTGGGAAACTGCATACCCACGTGGTCTCGGCCCAGCCTTAAACCGCGATTACTGCACCACCGTGTATTTCATCCCAAACCGCCTTAGCTTCTCAAGCGTCACCGCCGCCTGCCCGGAGTCGATAGCCTCGGCCCCCATTGTGACGCCCTCTTTCAGATCCACTACCATTCCCGCCGCCACCAGTGCCGCCGCCGCGTTCAGCAGCACAATGTCCCGTCGCGCTCCGGGAATGCCGGTCAGCACGTCATAAAGCAGCGCCGCGTTGGTCGCCACATCGCCACCGATGAACTGGTCCAGCGTCGTGCGCGGCAACCCCGCCATCTCCGGCGTCACCCGCGCCGCTCTCAGCTTTGATTCGCCTGTCTCGGTCTCCTCTACGCGCGCCACCACGGACTCGCCTGTCGTTGTCAGCTCGTCGATCCCGTCCGTCCCATGCACCACAAACGCCTTCTTCGCTCCCAGAGCAGCCAGTGTCCGGCCCACCAGCAACACCTTGCTCGGCGCCAGCACGCCAATCACCTGCGCACGCGCCTCTGCCGGGTTGGTCAGCGGCCCGCACAGGTTGAAGATGGTCCTGAAACCCAGCGCCCGCCGCAGTGGCCCCACCATCTTCATCGCCGGGTGGTAGAGCGGCGCAAACAGGAACATGAACCCCGTCTCGCGCAGGCACTCCGCCGCCTGCTCCGGCCCTAGCATCACCGGCACTCCCAGCGCCTCCAGCACGTCGGCCGCCCCGCAGCGCGAGGTTACGGCGCGATTGCCATGCTTGGCCACCTTGGCTCCTGCCGCCGCCGCCACCAGCGCCGCGCCCGAGGAGATGTTGAAGGTCAGCGGCCCGCCGCCCCCGGTACCCACCACGTCCACCAGTTCGCTCCGCTCCTCGTCCGTCAGCGGAACCGGCGTCACACGCGCGCGCATCACATCCACAAACCCGGCTAACTCCGGCGCCTGCTCGCCGCGCGTAGCCAGAACGGTCAGCAGCGCCGCGGTTTCCACCTCTGGCACATCGCCCGTCAGGATCTCTTCCAGCACAGCTGCAGCCTGTTCGCGCGTCAAGGCAGCGCCGTCTTCGGCCAGAGGTTTCAGCAATTCCTTCAAAAGACTCATACCCTCCATGATAGCCGTGGCCTTTGGAAATGCGCCGTCCCGCCGCGAGGCCGGTTTGCCGCTCCAATGGTGGGAGAGATAATATTTGGATACTGCTGGCACTGCATCGCGGGCCCGGAATTCACCGGCCCCGGTCCCAAATCCCCTCAAACAACAGCGGTATGGACGGTTCCGACCTTGAAGATTCACGAGTATCAAGCAAAGGAAATTCTGGCGAAGTACGGCGTTGCCGTGCCCAGGGGTGAAGTGGCCAACAACCTGGAAGAAGCTTCTACGGTGGCCCGTAAACTTTTTGCCGAGGGCGCCTCGGGCGTCGTCGTCAAGGCGCAGATTCACGCCGGTGGCCGTGGCAAGGGCGGCGGCGTCAAAGTGGCCCGTACCCGCGAAGATGCCGAACTGCATGCGAAAAACATCCTCGGCATGACGCTGGTCACGCACCAAACCGGCCCTGCCGGCCAAAAAGTACAGCGGTTGCTCATTGAAGAAACAGCCAATATCGACCGCGAACTCTATCTCGGCATCGTACTCGATCGCGCCACCGGCAAACTCGTCTTCATGGCCTCCCAGGCCGGCGGCATGGAGATTGAAGAAGTGGCCGCCAAAACCCCCGAGGCCATCTTCAAAGAGACCATTGACCCCGCCATCGGGTTCGGCGCATGGCAGGCGCGCAAGCTCGCCTTCGCGCTCGACCTCAAGCCCACGCAGATCAACGCCGCCGTCACATTTCTGCAGAGCCTCTACAAGGCTTTCGTCGAGACCGATGCCTCGCTGGTCGAAATCAATCCCTTCATCACCACCAAGGACGACAAGCTCTTCGCCCTCGACGCCAAAATCACCTTCGACGATAATGCCCTCTTCCGCCATCCCGCCATCAAGGCGCTGCGCGACACCGCTGAAGAAGATCCGCTTGAAGTCGAGGCCAGCAAGTACGCGCTCAACTACATCAAGCTCGACGGCTCCATCGCCTGTATGGTCAACGGCGCCGGCCTGGCCATGGCCACCATGGACATCATTCAGTACGCCGGCGGCAGCCCTGCCAACTTCCTTGACGTAGGCGGCGGCGCAACCCAGGAGCAGATCGAGCACGCCTTTGAAATCCTGCTCTCCGACGACAATGTGAAGGCCATCTTCATTAACATCTTCGGCGGCATCCTCCGCGTCGATCGCCTCGCCACCGGCGTTGTGGCCGCGGCCCGCAAGCTCAACGTGCAAGTGCCCATCATCCTGCGCCTTGAAGGCACCAACGTCGAAGAGGGCCGCATCATTCTCAAAGAGTCCGGGCTGAACTTCCAGATCGGCGCAACCATGAAAGAAGCTGCGGACCTGGCGGTCGCAGCAGCAAAGGCGGGGGCATAAGATGGCGGTTCTGGTATCCAAAGAAACTCGTTTGATCGTTCAAGGACTGACCGGCAAAGAAGGCACCTTCCACGCCAAAGGCTGCGCCGAATACGGCACTAACGTGGTTGGCGGCGTCACCCCCGGCAAAGGCGGCACCACCCACGAGGGCTGGCCCGTGTTCAACACCGTGGCCGATGCCGTGGAAAAGACCGGCGCCAACGCCACCATGATCTTCGTCCCGCCGCCGTTCGCCGCGGATGCGATCCTCGAAGCTGAAGATGCAGGCATCCCCCTCATCGTCTGCATCACCGAGGGCATTCCTACCCTCGACATGATCAAGGTCTGGGCCAAGCTCAAGAACTCGTCCTCGCGCCTCGTCGGTCCCAACTGCCCCGGCGTCATCTCTCCCGGCAAGGCCAAAATCGGCATCATGCCTGGCCGCATCCACCTGGAAGGCTCCGTCGGTATCGTCTCTCGCTCCGGCACCCTGACATACGAGGCCGTCCACCAACTCACCCAGCGCGGTATCGGCCAGTCAACCGCCATCGGCATCGGCGGCGACCCCATCATCGGCACCACCCACATCGACGCGCTCCGCCTGCTCAACGACGACCCCGAAACCGAAGCCATCATCATGATCGGCGAAATCGGCGGCTCCGCCGAAGAGGCCGCAGCCGAATTCGTCAAGCAGTATGTGAAGAAGCCGGTGGTTGGCTTCATCGCTGGCCAAACCGCGCCTCCGGGCCGCCGCATGGGGCACGCCGGAGCCATCATCTCCGGAGGTCAGGGCACCGCAGCGGACAAAATGAAAGCCATGACCGCCGCCGGCATCCACGTCGTCGTCTCACCCGCGGAAATCGGCGCAGCCCTCGCCCGCGTCATCGGCAAAGGGTAGCTCCGAGCTTCTAGCCATTAGCTCAAACCACGAAGGCCCACCGTATGGTGGGCCTTCGTGCGCTCCGGGCAATTCACTTCACAACGCCAACCGGGACCTGGGATACGATGCACTAGACACTTGCCACCGATGCAACCAGCCAACACCAGCATGAAAAGCTGAGAGCTGGAAGCTGACAGCTGACAACTGCTTCTCACCACACCCTGCATGGATCCGGCTTCACCATCGCCGCGGTCTTCTTGCAACTAAAGCTCTTCGCAAACTCCGGCAAATCCTGCAACACGGTATTCGTCCGGTACTCATCCGGCGCATGAGGATTCCCTTGCGCCTGTGTCCTCAACTGTTCCGGCCGCGTTTGCGTGCACCACTGCTGCGCATACGCAATCCAGAACCGCTGATCCGGCGTATAGCCCTCCGTCGTTGCTGCCATGTCCACGTGCGCGGCTTCCGCCTTGTCAATCCATGCCAGCCAGGCCAGCCAAAGCCCGCCCAGATCGGCCAGGTTTTCGCCCAGCGTCAGCTTGCCATTCAGGTGAACCCCGGGCACCGCCTCAATGGCGTCATACTGCTTCACCATGCAATCGGCCCGTTCCGTAAACTTCTTCTCGTCGTCCTTCGTCCACCAGTCCTTCAGGTTCCCATCCTTGTCGAACTGCCGTCCCTCGTCGTCGAACCCGTGCGTCAACTCGTGCCCAATGGTCGAACCCATATCGCCGTAGTTGGCCGCGTCGTCCTCCTTGCCGCTGAAGAAGGGTGGCTGCAGGTATCCCGCCGGAAAGTTCACGTTGTTCATCTGCGGATCGTAGTAGGCATTCACTGTGGGCGGCGTCATCTGCCACTCGCCCTTGTCCACCGGCTTGCCAATCTTGGCCAGATCCCGCGCCGTTTCGAACTGACGCGCCCTCATCTGGTTGCCCAGCGCGTCGCCCCGTACAATCTCCAGCTTCGAGTAGTCGCGCCACTTGTCCGGATAGCCGATCTTATTCATCACTCCATGGAGCTTTTCCTTGGCCTTTACCTTGGTCTCGGCGCTCATCCACTCCAGCCCGTCAACGTCCTTGTCCATCGCCTTTTCAATGGCCAGCGTCATGTCCAAAGTGCGCTGCTTCTCCGCCGGCGGAAAATACTTCGCCACATACACTTGCCCCAGCGCCTCGCCCAGTTCACGATCCACGCGGCTGGTACAGCGCTTCCAGCGCTCTTGCTGCTTCTCCGCGCCGTTCAGAATGTGCGAATAGAAGTTCCAGTTCTCGTGGTCAAAGCTCTCCGGCAAGCTCGTTCCCGCATAGGCGTGAAGCAGGTGCCAGCGCAAATACGTCCTGATCTGGTCAATCGGCGTATCGCTCACAACCGCGTTGAACTCCGCAAAGAACTTCGGCTCCATGTCGTTAGCTTTGCCGGCTGCGGGCGCGTGTGCCGCAGCCACATAGTCGGCCAGCGAAAAATGCGTCAGCTCCTTCGAGAAGCTGGCTACATCTGTCGGATGGTTCAAGTTCTGCGGGTCCCGTTGCTCGGTAATGGTCAGCGATGCCTTGGCCAGCCGCGTCTCAATCGCCAGCACGGTCTCAGCGTCCTTTGTGGACTGAGCTTCCGGCTCGCCCGCGAGAACAAACATATTGTGCACGTGCGTCACATACTGCTGCCGCTGCTCCACGCTCTTCGCATCGGTCCGCGTGTAGTAGTCGCGTTCCGGTAACCCAAGTCCGCCCGCGCCGTAAAAGCTGATCACCGCGGTAGAATCGGCAAAGTCCTGGTTCGATCCCATACCGAAAAATGCGCCCACGCCCATCGCATGCAAATGCGCCAGCAGCGCGGGCAGAGCCGCAGCCGATCCCAGCGCGGCAATGCGGTCCAGCTCCGGCTTCATCGACGCCAGCCCCAGCTTGTTCACGGCGGCGGTATCCATGCAGCTTGTGTACTCGTCGCCGATCTTTTGTTCGTTCACGGTCCGCGTCGCCGCAGGTACCGCAGCCGTCTCCAGAATCTGCCTCAGGTGCATCCGGTTCAACTCAGCCAGCTCGGTAAATCGCCCGTAGGCCGCCTGGTCGGCGGGCAGCGGATTGCGCTTGAACCAGCCGTTGCAACTAAAGCGATAGAAGTTCTCGCAGGGGTCCACGGTCTTGTCCACCAGCGACGAATCGAACACCCGCAGCTCAGGCGCGGACGGTGCGGCGGTCTGGCTCATGACAGGCGCAACAGCCAGAATAGCAGTGAGGGCACAGAGGAATTGGCAACGTACAAAAGAAATCCGCAACATGCGGAAACTCTACCAGATTTCCGCACCGATAAGGGAGCGGCACACCGCGCCAATTACAATCAAATCCGGAAATATTTTCCCCAAGGAGCTTACTCAAGTGCCTCAACGCACCTTCAGCATCGTCAAGCCGGACGCAGTCCGCAAGGGCTTCACAGGAGCCATCCTCGCCGAAATCAGCAAGGCCGGCTTCCAAATCGTATCAATCAAAAAGCTATCCATCTCCAAGCCGCAAGCCGAGGGTTTCTACGCCGTTCATCAAGGAAAGCCCTTTTTCGACGCGCTCACGACATTCATGTCCTCCGGCCCCCTGGTCCTGCTTGTGCTTGAAAAGGAAAACGCCATAGCCGACCTGCGTAAGCTGATGGGCGCCACCAACCCCGCCAACGCCGAAGATGGAACCATCCGCAAGCAATTTGCCGGGTCCATTCAGGAGAACGCCATCCACGGCTCCGACGCCGAAGACACCGCCGCATTTGAAATCGGCTACTGGTTCGCCGGTTACGAGCTCGTTTAGGTTTCTGAATGTCTACCGTCGCACCAACATGGGGTGCCCCATGTCCCGATTTTGGGACTTGGGAAAGCATACCGCAGCAAGTTCACGAGGGATCGAAGTGAGACGTCTGGTTGTTTGCACGAACAGTTTGTTGTTTCTCTTCCTTGCTGCCGCCCCGCTCTTTGCCGCGCCGCCCGCCGTCAAGCCAGGAGCCCCCTGGCTCGACAACCGCGGCCAGCGCATTCAGGCCCACGGCGGCGGCATCACGGTCTGGAAGGGCGCCTACTACTGGTACGGCGAAGACCGTACGCAATCCAACGATCCCGAAAAGCGCTATGTCGCCTGCTACTCGTCGAAGGATCTTGTCCACTGGCAGTTTCGCCGCCAGGTGCTCGCTCTTGCAGACCCGGAGCATTTGGGACCGAAATGGGTGCTCGAACGGCCTAAAGTCTTCGCCAACCCGCGCACCGGCAAGTTCGTGTTGTACGCCCATCTCGACGACGCACGCTACAAAGTCGCCAGCGTCATGATCGCGGTCAGCGATACCATCGATGGCGACTACAGGTATGTAAAGAGCTTTCGCCCGCTCGACCAGGAGAGCCGCGACATCGGCCAGTTTGTCGACGACGACGGCTCGGCCTACCTCATCTTCGAATCGCGGCCAACCAAAGGCTTCTTTCTCGCCAAGCTGTCGGACGACTTTATGAGCGTCGAGAAAACAGCCTTCATTCAAGCGCCTCTCGAAGGTGGCGCTTTGGTCCACGCGGACGGCCTCTATTACGTCATCGGATCGCACATGACCGGCTGGAGTCCGAATCCAAACGTATACGCAACCGCGCCTTCCATCACCGGACCCTGGACGGAGTTCAAGAACCTCGCTCCGCCCGAAGCTAACAACTACGAGTCACAATCCACCATGCTTGTGAAGGTTGCCGGATCGAAGAAGACAACAGTCATCTTTATGGGAGACATCTGGAAGCCGACGGCGTTATGGGACTCACGCTACCTCTGGATGCCGCTTGAGATGAAGGATGGCTCGATGCACCTGCCACCGCCACAACCCTGGCAGCTGAACATCAAAACCGGAGAGACCTCGCTCAAGCCTTGATTCGGCCAAAGCGAGGTTGCCCCATATACTTCATCTCTACCCCAGAGTTTTCATGTCGATCACAAACCGGTACTTAACGTCCTGCTTCAACATGCGCACGAAAGCTTCGTTGATCTTCTGCATCGGGATCACCTCAACGTCCGCCGTGATGTTGTGCTTGCCGCAGTAATCCAGCATCTCCTGTGTCTCCGGCATGCCGCCAATCATCGAGCCCGCTACTGAAATGCGCTTTGTGATCAGCGAGAATACGTTGATCGACGGAGGTATCTCCGGCAAGCCCACCAGCGTCATAGTCGCGTCCTGCTTGAGCAGCGCGAGATACGGCTCCAGCGCGTGCGGCGCAGAAACCGCGTCCAGAATAAAGTCGAAGCTGGAAGCATGTGCCTGCATCGCCGCCGCATCCGTCGAGACGACCACCTCATCCGCGCCCAAACGCGTCGCGTCTTCTATCTTCTTCACCGAAGTTGTGAACTGCACAACATGCGCCCCGAACGAGTGCGCGAACTTGAGAGCCATGTGTCCCAGCCCGCCCAGTCCGACAATGCCCACCTTCATCCCTGGGCCAACCTTCCAGTGGCGCAGCGGCGAGTAAGTTGTAATGCCCGCACAAAGCAGCGGCGCAACGCCAGCCAGGTCGAGATTCGCGGGAACAGTGTGGGCAAAACGCTCGTCCACTACGTAATTGTTGGAATAGCCGCCCATGGTGATCGTGCCGTCCACGCGGTCCGTCGCCGCGTAGGTCAGCGTGGCGCCCTCGGCGCAGTAGTGCTCTTCGCCGCGCCCGCACGGAGCGCAATGGCGGCATGAGTCCACAATCACGCCGATGGCGGCGATATCGCCTGCCTTGAACTTGGTTACATCGCTGCCCACCACTGTTACGCGGCCGACGATTTCGTGGCCGGGCACCATCGGATAGATAGACTGGCCCCATTCGTTCCGAGCCATGTGCAGGTCAGAGTGGCATACGCCGCAAAAGAGCGTTTCAATGGCAACTTCAGTGGGGCCGGGTTCGCGGCGGCTAAAAGTGAAGGGTGCAAGTGGGGATTGTTTATCGTTTGATGCGTAGCCTTTGGACGAGGGCATATGAGGATTCCTTTCAGGAAAAGAGTCTACAACAAGAACGACCAGTAAATGCTGCTTCGGGCGTGGCCAAATACCCGCACTTTCTCTGCAACGACAACAGAACTACGTCCGCAAGCCAACCGCCACGCGGTCAATACCTTGCAGGTCAGGAGTGAATTCAATCTGCTTGAAGCCCGCATCGCCGAGCAACCCGCCAATGGCATCAGCTTGGCCGTGCCCCATTTCCAGCGCGACATATCCGCCCGGAACAAGCACGTCGTACGCCTCGGGAATCAGGCGGCGATAGATGTCGAGACCATGGCCGCCCGCAAAGAGAGCCATCGCCGGCTCGTGCTCGCGAACCTCCACCGACAGCGAAGATCGGTCACTCTCAGCCACATAAGGGGGGTTCGAGACGACAATCTCAAATCGCTCAGCAGCAACCGGAGCCAGCAAATCTCCTGCGAGAAATCGAATGCGCTCTCCCACTCCGTTGTTCTTGGCGTTTCCCTGCGCCAGTTCCAGTGCGGTGTCTGACAAATCAATCGCAGCCATCTTCGCACTCGGCATCTTGTACGCCAACGCGACGGCAATAGCGCCTGAGCCAGTCCCCACATCCACAATGCGCGGCTGCTCAAAAAGCGCGGCCAGCGAGAGGACTTTCTCGACCAGGTGTTCGGTCTCTGGGCGGGGAATCAGCACCTCGCGGGTCACGTGAAACGGCAATCCGTAAAACTCCACCTCGCCGGTTATGTACTGGACGGGTTCGCCCGCAAGCCGCCGTTCAATCAGCGCATAATAGCGGACCGCGCCTTCAGCGGTCAGAATCTCAAGCGGGTGCGCAATCAGGAAAGCTCTGTCGCAGTGAAGCAGATGTTGCAGCAGCACTTCCGCGTCGCGTCTCGCGCGCTCCGCGTGTGGTCCTGTGCGGAGGCGTGATTCGCCATTCTGCAGCCAGCTCTGAAGAGTCACGCGTCAGGCCGCCTGGGGTGCGCCGGCCTTCAACTGCTCGGCCTGGTAGTGCGTGATAAGTGCATCGACAATCGGCTGCAGCCGCCCTTCCATGACCAGGTCCAACTGGTGCAGCGTCAGCCCGATCCGGTGGTCGGTCAGCCGGTTCTGCGGGAAGTTGTAGGTGCGGATCTTTTCGCTGCGATCGCCCGTACCCACCTGCTGCTTCCGCTCCTTCGCCAACTCGGCATTCTGCTTATCCATCTCTTGCTCGTAAAGCCGCGACCGCAGCACGCGCATGCCCTTTTCGCGATTTTTGATCTGCGATTTCTCGTCCTGGCAACTCACCACCGTGTTGGTGGGAATATGCGTAATGCGTACCGCCGAATAGGTGGTATTCACTGACTGACCGCCCGGACCCGACGAGCAGAACGTGTCGATACGGATGTCCTTGGCTTCGATCCTTACGTCCACTTCCTCGGCTTCGGGCAGCACCGCCACCGTCACCGCCGACGTATGCACTCGGCCTTGCGTCTCCGTTGCCGGAACCCGTTGCACGCGATGGACGCCGCTCTCCCACTTCATCTGCGAGTAGACGCGGTCGCCTTCGATAATGGCGATCACTTCCTTGTATCCGCCCACGCCCGACTCCGACATCGACAGCACTTCTACCTTCCACTTGTGCTGCTCGGCAAACCGCGTGTACATGCGGAAGATCTCGGCGGCAAACAGGGACGCTTCGTCCCCGCCCGTCCCTGCTCGAATTTCAAGAATCACGTTCTTGTCGTCATTCGGATCCTTGGGCAGCAGCAGCACTTTGATCTCTTCTTCCAGCGCCGGCTCGCGGGGGGCAAGCGAGGCAATTTCCTCTTCTGCCATCGCGCGCAGTTCCGGGTCGCTCTCGGCCAGCATCGCCCGCGCTTCGGCCAGCCCCTGTCGAACCTCTTTCAATTCGCGGAACTTCATCACCGGAGTTTCCAGATCGCTCAGCGCCTTCCCAGCCTGCTGGTACTTCTCCCGGTCGCTGACAATCTCCGGCAACGAGAGCTGCGCTGAGAGCTCCTCGTACCGCTGTTCCATCTGTTCCAAACGATCAATCACGGCAAAACCTCCACTCGGTGGGGCGAAGTTCTCGACTATTCAATTGCAAATGGGAAAAATGGGCAAGAAGCAGTATTTGGCGGCGGGCGCCGCTAGAGAAGGGCCGGGATGGGCTGATGGAGCGTCACTTCGCTTTCTATTTTAGCGCGAAATGGGGTCGGGCGGCATTTGCCCCGAACTCACCGCCCCATCACCGGTACCTGCAGACTCGACTCATGCCCCGGACCGGCAAAGATCGTAATCGTCGCCGGCTTGTATTCCCCAGGCTTTGCCTTCATGATGTTGGGCACAAAGGTCTGCGGATTGCGGTCGTAAAGCGGAAACCACGTGCTCTGAATCTCCACCACCACTGTGTGCCCGGCCTTGAAGACGTGGTCAACATCGTGCAGTGAAAACTTGTACTCGCGTACTGATCCCGGCTTCAAGGCCTGAGGCTTGACCAGCGAGTCCAGATACCGCCCGCGGAAAATCTCGGCATTGGTAATCAGTTGGTAGCCGCGCATCTTCAGGTCGGCATCGTCCTCCGGATACTGGTCAATCAGCTTGACCACCATATCGTTGTCCGTGCCTGTCGTTGCGGCAAAGATGTCGGCGACAACCTCCCCGGTGACCGTCAGGTCTTTCGCGAGCGACGGCAGCTTCCAAACAGCCACGTCCTTCCGCTCGGTAACGAAGCGCTGATCTTCCGTAAGCCAGTTGAACCACGCGGAGCCATCCGAATAAGTGGGCTGAATCGGCCGATGGCGGTAAGGAACCGGATTGGCCGGGTCGCTCAAATAACTGGTCGTCGCCTCAGTTGTCGAGCCCGTCCAACTCAGCAATCCACTTCCCTGCAGATACAAGCTGGTCGGCCGCGACTCCGCCGGTGGAAACTGCGCATAGCGCTTCCATGTATTCGAACCCGTCTGGTAGCTGGCTGTGTCCTCAAGGTCGAATCGGCCCTCGTCCTTCAAATAGTGTGCAAAGAACTTCGCTTCAATATTGCTTCGGAATTCCTTCCCGATAGGCTCGCCAAACTCCAGGTTGCCCAGGTGCCGCGACGACGAAGACCAGTACCCGTGCCGCCACGGCCCGAGCACCAGAAAGTTCTCATGCTTTGCGTCATGCGGCTCCAGCGTCGAGTACTCAACCTGCGGCCCGTACATATCTTCCTGGTCGTAATAGCCGCCGACGGTTAAAGTCGGCACCGTCACCTCATTCAGCGCGTGCTCCACGCCCCGCGAACTCCAATAGCTGTCATAGGCAGGGTGCTCCAGAAAGAGTTTCCAGGTCGGCAAAACCCTCGATCCGGACTCTTTCACGTCCTTTGCAAAGGAGCCTCGCTTCAGGAAGTAATCGAAGCCATCCACCGGCTTGCCGCTCTTGTCCTTGCCGTATTCGACGCGGGTGTCTTCCTTGCTGGACTCCATTGAGAGCACGTAGTCGTAACCGTAGCTCTGGCGAAAGGCGCCGTTGTGGAAGAAGTCGTCGCCCATCCACACGTCGATCATGGGCGCTTGGGGCGAGATGGCCTTTACCGCCGGATGCGGATCGATCCCGGCCATCATGGCCAGAAACCCCGGATAGCTCGTGCCCACAAAACCCACGCGCCCGTTGTTGCCAGCCACGTTGGTCAGCAGCCATGCCACCGTGTCGTAGGTATCGGTGCTCTCGTCCACAGCCTTCCGGTCGTTATGGTCGGCAAGCGGGCGGCTCATCACAAACTCGCCCTCGCTCTTGTAGCGTCCGCGGATGTCCTCGCAGGCATAGATGTAGCCATCCCGCGCCAGTTCCGGCCGGCTCCCGAAAAACCCGGCTCGATCCGTTCCATCCACTCCGTAAGGAGTGCGCTGGATAAGGAAAGGCAGCGGTGCAGCAATGTCGGCCGGCTTCAAAACCACTGCATGCAGCTTCACGCCGTCGCGCATCGGAATCATCACTTCCGTGCGCTGGTAGTCGTGAAAGATGTGGTGAACGGGGTGGCCCGTGCGCCGGCGTACATGTTCCTGCGGATCGTTCGGGAAGGTCAGTGTTTCTCCACGCCCGGCTCCATCCAGGGTAAAGCGGAAAATAACCTCAGGATGGCCAAAGCTGAACTCCAACGCGGAAACAGGCGTTAGCTCTCTGGGCAGGCGGCGCTCTGACTCGATAACCAATTTGCCGTCCCGTACATAAAAACTCAGCGGTGTGTCGGGCTCGTCTGGATCGGTGTACTCGCCTGCCAGGGCCTCAAGTTGATGGACCGGCGGCACCACATCTTTCGCATCCTGTGAACCTGTCCGGGCAAATCCGGGCACGGCTGAAAGCAATGCAAAGCTGAAAACGGCGACCATCGCGCGGCGGCAATTCAAGTTGGAGAACCCCCTGAGACTCGAGCTCGTACCATGACCGTGTGATTGTGTAATTCGATCATGATGGTTTGGGTGCCCCAGGTCTCGCTTTTGAGACCCGGGAGGTTACAGATTCACGCGGTCGCGGTACTAATGCGCATGCCCATGGTGGCCATGCTCGTGGCCCCCGGTCATTTCTTCCATCGGAACCACGCAGCCCTCCACCGCCCCACATCCCACATGCTCGAACTGAATCGTAGTGTGGCTGATGTGAAAGTGGTCGTGGAGCACATGGTTGAGCTTCACCAGGATGCATGCACTCTCTGAAGGAGGAATATCGGCAATCGTCACGTGGCACGCCAGCGCGCGCGACTGCGAGCCCAGGCTCCACACATGCAGGTCATGCACGTCCACAACGCCCTCCACCTCTTCCATCCCCGAGCGGATCTGGGTTAGCGATACGCCCCTCGGCGTGCCCTCCAGCAGAATATTCAGCGTCTCGCGGACTATGCCTACGCTCGACCAGAGAATAAGGGCCGCAATCACCAGCGAAAGCACTGGATCGATCCAGTTTTGGCCTGTAAGCAAAATTCCCGCGCCGCCGGCGATCACGGCAGCCGTCGAAAGCGTGTCGCCCGCCATGTGCAGAAACGCCGAGCGAAGATTCACGTCGCGCGCCACACCCCACAGCAGTGCGGCAATCAAGCCGTTCATCACCACTCCGGCCACAGCGACAATCATCATTAGTTTTGGCTGCACAATCACAGGGTTTGAAAGCCGGTGAACCGCTTCGAAGGCGATCCACAGCGAGATCAGAATCAATGTGCCTGCATTGATAAAAGCAGCCAGGACGCCGGCTCGCTGGTATCCGAAGGTCCTCGAGTGGTCGGCAGGACGCGACTGGAAGTAGACCGCGGCAAAACTCAGCAGCAGGGCCAGAAAATCCGATACATTGTGCCCGGACTCCGACAGCAGCGCCAGCGAGTGAGCACGCAACCCCGCGACCAAGGTAACCACCACATAAGCAAGCGTGGCCGCCAGCGAAAAGCGCAGTACTGAAGTTGTCCTGTTTGCGCCTTTGCCTGTGGGCGCTGCGTGCACATGCATAAGGGAAGTGTATCCGGGGGAGGCAGATCGCGACACCCCCATTGTCAGTCAGGGCCCGAGTTTAGCCCCGGCCCGGGCGCAGATGGCTGAAATCGAGCGGATCGGCATCCTCGAACGCACGCAGCACCGGAAGCCCAGCCCGCAATCCGGTCCAACCCTCCGCCACCACAATGCTGTTCTGCGAATTGCCCGGCTGGTACCGCGCCGTGCAGGGAAACCCCACGCGCACCTGGGCCGCGTCCACCACATCGCGCATATCGGTTATGTCCTGCGAGCACTCGTAGTTCACGCCCGCGATGCGATAGCTGAAAAGCAGCATGGTCAGCGTGCGCCCATCTTCGGCGTTCACTTCACAAATGTCGAGCAACATTCCGTCCACCAGGCGCCCGGATTGAACCAGGAACCGCCGTCGCGCTCGCTCCAACTCCTCAGCCGTCGTCCGCTTGCGGATGATCAGCCACACCGCAAGCGCACCCAGCATGGCAATAAAGGCCAGTCCGGCAGCAATCTGCCAATCACCATCGTTAAGAAGGTTCATTTGAGGTGGGCCCGACCCCAGGTGGTCCCATCTAGAGCATAACGCAGGTGAATCGAAGGCTGTGCGCCTGTTCTATGTGTTTACATGAAATTGGTTCTGGGCCAGTTCAAAGTGGGAAAGTCCGCCCCAGGAATAGTATAAAAGTGCTCACTTCCAATGCAGCTTTGAGGCTTGACCAACCATGGTTTTCCTGGCTCGCGCCAACGCCAATCCGGATCCTGACATCGCGGGCAGCCCCGACCTCATTCAAGCCCCGCCGCCACGGATTCTCTATGCCGCCGGCCCCGGCGATGTCGTCGGTCAGTATCGCGATCTGCTCCAGGGCAAACAACCGCCGTTCCAGATTGCCATGTCCTTCTCCCACCAGTTTCTTGACGCCTGCGACGCTTCCGGCGCTGTAGTGCACCTTATCTCGTGGCACACCCGGCGCGACGCACTTCCCCTCGGCCGTCATCGCGTCGAAAACCGGCCCAAAAGCGCGCTATATTTCGCCGGCGGTCTGCGTCATCATCTCGGTGTCCTCTCTTATGGACTCACCATGGTGGCCCAGGCGGTGCGAAATCGGGCCACTGTCGTCATTGCCGATTCAGGCACCACCCACTGGATCGTGCTGTCCATTCTCTCTCTCTTCCGCATCCCGGTCATCGCCGTTCTGCACAACGCCCTTTGGCCCGCAGGCCTTCCCTCCATGCGGCGCAGTGACCAGTTCATCTTTGCGCTGGATGGCTGGTTCTTCCGCCACGTTGCCGCGGCCACGGTCTGCGTTTCGCCCGAGTGCGAGCGCCAGGTTCGCGCGCTCGCCGGAACCCCCAAAGGCCCCGTCTATCAATGCCGCGCCCAGTATCGCGAGGAATTTCTAAGCCGCGTGCCGCCAGTTTCAGACCACTCAGCCCGCCCTTTCCGGGTGCTGTTCATGGGCCGGATTGAGGAGTTCAAAGGCGTCTTTCTCATCCTCTCCGCCGCCGAAAGGCTGCAGAAGGAACTCCCCGGCCAATTCATTTGGAAGATCGTCGGGTCCGGCACGGCATCTGAAGCCGTTGCAAGCCAGATTCGCACTCGAAACCTGGGCGGCATTGTGGAACTGCCCGGTTCCCTCCTCAACGAGGAGAAGGCCCTGGAAACGCTCGGCTGGGCCCACGTCATGGTCGTGCCCACCACCTCTCGGTTCGTTGAGGGCCTGGCCATGACCGCGGCCGAGTCAGTTCTCGCTGGCCGCCCTGTGGTTGTCAGCAGCGTTGTCCCGGCCTGGGAGGTTCTGGGCCGCGCCGCCATCAAAATTGAAGCCGACAGCGCGGATAGCCTCGCCGATGCCATTCGCCGCCTTGCCCTTGACGCAGGCGTCTACAACGAGTGCCAACGCGCCACCGCCGCCTCGCAGTTCCAGTTTTACGACCGCTCTCAAGGCCTCGGCGTCGTTCTGCAACGCGCCATCGCGGCCCTTCGCTATTGATCCGGCAACTAAGTACTGTGTGGGTGCCCCGTCCATTTCCGCGCTTTTGGCGGAAATGGGTGGGAATGCGATGTCACTGTTTTCTTGCCGGATCAATAATCTCAGTGTTGCCGACGGTCGGTTCATACCTTCAATCCGCGGGTAAATGCCCTATACTCTAGGTTGCGTGGCGGCAGAAGCCCCGGCCTGCCCGCCCTTGTTTGCGGAGGTCTTTCGTGGTCTCGGAGAAGAGCAGCGCCCCAGTAAAACGTTCCCGGATTCGCTCCACCACCGTTATTTGCGTCCGTCGCAACGGCCAGGTGGTGATGGCCGCCGACGGGCAGGTCACCTTGGGCGACCACGTGCTCAAGCATTCGGCCAAAAAGATCCGCCGCCTCTATCAGGACAAGATTCTCGCCGGTTTCGCTGGCTCCACCGCCGACGCTTTCTCGCTCTTTGCGCGTTTCGAGTCCAAGCTCGAGCAGTACGCCGGCAACCTCAACCGCGCCGCCGTCGAGCTTGCCAAGGACTGGCGCACGGACAAGATGCTCCGCAACCTTGAGGCTTTGCTGCTTGTCGCCGACCAGGGCCAGACCTTCCTCATCTCGGGTTCCGGCGATGTAATCGATCCCGACGAGGCGCTCGCCGCCATCGGCTCCGGCGGAAGTTACGCCACCGCCGCCGCCCGCGCGCTCATTGAAAACACTGATCTGTCCGCCCGCGAAATCGCTGAGAAAGCCATGAAAATCGCCGGCGAAATCTGCATCTACACCAACGATCACGTCACTATCGAGGAGTTGAAGGGTTAGCGGAAAATCGCCGCCAGCCCCTTGAATTCATGGCCATTTATCTTCCCGCTTCCGCTGAAGAACAAGACCTCGCGCTCGACGAGCTCACTCCCCGTGAAATCGTCACCGAGTTGGATAAGCACGTCGTCGGTCAGCGCGCCGCCAAGCGTGCCGTGGCCATCGCCCTCCGCAACCGCCAGCGCCGCCAAAAGCTGCCCCCCGACATTGCCGACGACATCATGCCCAAGAACATCATCATGATCGGCCCTACCGGTGTCGGCAAAACGGAGATAGCGCGCCGCCTCGCCAAGCTCACCAATTCGCCCTTCCTCAAAGTCGAGGCTTCCAAGTTCACCGAGGTTGGCTACGTGGGCCGCGACGTCGAGTCAATGATCCGCGACCTGGTTGAAATCGCCATCGACATGGTGCGCGAAGAGCGCCTCGAAGAAGTGGAAGACCGCGCCGAAATTAACGCCGAGGAGCGTCTCCTCGACGTACTGCTGCCTCCTCCGCCCGCAGCGCCTCCGGCACAGGAAGGCCAGCTCGTTCTGCCCGGCACCGAGAGCTATCAGCGCTCACGCGAAAAAATGCGCCAGCAGTTCCGCGAGGGCAAGCTCGACGATCGCATGGTCGAGTTGGACGTGCGCGACCGCGGCACTCCGCAGTTCGGTATCATCAGCAATCAGAACCTTGAGGACATGGAAATGAACCTCAAGGATATGCTTCCCAACATCTTTGGCGGCAGCTCCAAAAAGCGCAAAATGAAGGTCGCCGATGCCTTCGACTACCTCGTGCAGGAAGAAGAAGGCCGCCTCATTGATATGGACTCGGTCAACCGCGCCGCTGTCGAGCGCGTCGAGTCAAACGGCATCATCTTCCTCGACGAAATCGACAAAATCGCAGGCCGCGAGGGCGGTCACGGCCCCGACGTCTCCCGCGAAGGCGTCCAGCGCGATATCCTGCCCATCGTTGAGGGAACCACCGTCAACACCCGCTACGGCATGGTCCGCACCGATCACATTCTCTTCATCGCCGCCGGCGCATTTCACGTCTCCAAGCCCAGCGACCTGATTCCCGAATTGCAGGGCCGCTTTCCCATCCGCGTCGAGCTGCAGTCGCTCACCGTCGACGATTTCCTTCGCATCCTCACCGAACCCAAAGCCTCGCTCACCAAGCAATACTCGGCGCTCCTAGAGACTGAAGGCGTCCGTCTGGAATTTGCTCCCGAAGCCCTCCGCGAGATGGCCGAGTTCGCCTTCAAGGTCAACGAGCAAACTGAGAACATCGGCGCGCGCCGTCTCCACACCATCATGGAGCGCGTGCTTGAAGACGTCAGCTTTCTGGCCCCCGACGTAGCCCGCAAGGCCCCCGATGAAGAGGCCGCCGCAGTGCTATCCGAGGCCATCAAGAGCGAGTCCTCCACGCCTCTCCCTTATCTGGAACGCACCACCTCTTCCGGCATAGAGAAAGTCTTCCTCATTGACGACGCCTACGTGAAGCAGATGGTCGCATCCATCGTCCGCGATCAGGATTTGAGCCGGTACATTCTCTAGCACAGGAGTTCCTTCGGCCGCGGATACGCGGTTCGACCGCGCAACCTCAACTTCCAAACCATGCAGCAATACGCAAAGGGAGAAGTGATATGGCCAATCCTGCGCAGCACCACAAGATCACCTACGTCGAATTCACCACTACCAGCATCGAGCAGACCAAGAACTTCTACTCAACCGTCTTCGGTTGGACTTTTAAAGAGTGGGGTCCGGACTACATCGATTCCAACGCGGCCAGTTCCGGCGTCGCCATTGGTTTTGCGCGCGGCGAAGCCCTGCCGGCTCTGCCCAAGTCCGCGCCCCTTGTCGTGCTTTACTCTTCAGAACTCGAGGTCACGGAACTCGCAATTGTAGCGGCAGGCGGCAGCATAGTTGTGCCCACATTTCCATTTCCCGGCGGGCGTCGCTTCCACTTCTCCGACGGTGCCGGAAATGTCCTCGGCGTCTGGTCAGAATGATCCCTTGACCAAACTTTGGGTGCCCCAGGTCCGGACTCTCGGACCTGGGAAAAGACCAAACTCAAGCAGACCCTAATTCACCCTTCGCGGAAGCATCAACGGCTGGTGCCGACCCAATTCCTCGCGTACCAGAGTCAGCCCCAGAATGCACTTCTCAAATCGGTCCGAGAGCCGCGCAAACATCGGGGCCTCTTGCTCATACTCGAACAGGTTGAACTGGCTCACGATAAAGTAGCTCTCCTTGCCCGCATGGATCAGCTCGCCGAGACTCGGCTGCTGATTCCGCTGCCGCCGGCTAGATCCTATCGCTTCGGGATACATGCCCGCGACAAATAGCGCGTAGTCGCCAATGTGTTTCCGCAACGCCCGCTCCGCATCGAACGAAGTCGCGGTGCCATGCACAGGGTCCGAGGCCTGCATCATCTCCGTCAGTTCTTTGATAGGCCGCCCTGCTTCGTCGCGCACCCTGTATAGGTTGTCGGCATCGGAAAACTCGCAAAGCATGTGCGCCACATAGCCGGTCACATCCGGATCGTTCAGGCCTAGCCTGCCTTCGTAGCTATTGCGGACTGCCTGTTGGAAGAAGGGTTCGAGTGGATGAGTCTGAGCCTGCATACACACCTCCTGGGACAACGCGCGTTGCCGGTTTGCTCGTAAGCGATCGAGCGGCTATCCAATTCAACTTGCCTCGCCGGCGCGTTGCATCACGCCGTCTTTGAGATACAACCATCTAAGGTCGCTTTTGCCGGGCGTTCTTTGCGTAATAACAAGTGCCTTTTACGACACCCACCTGTGCCTGCTTTGACGAGGCTGTATACCGCAATGATTCTTTAATCGGCCGGGCGCCCCCGACTTTGTTGGCAGAGTGGCAAGCCGACTGCAAAACAAATTCCAGCCCGATGCAAAAAGGGCAGCCACTTTGGGCTGCCCTCTTTGCATCAGTTGGAAATTTCAGACTACACAGTTGCAGGCGTGCGCAATTCCAGTTCCGCCAGCCGCTTCGAGAGCAGCGCCTCCAACTTCACCAACGCTGCGGAAAACCCTTCAATGCCTTCCTTCAGTTTGTCCGTTGCCATGCGGTCCCCGTCGTGCATGAACTCGAATACATCCTTGTCCATCACGATTCTTTCAATGTGCATCGCCTTGGAAACCTCAGGGTCCAGCTTGCGGGGAAGCTCGCTCTCGTTCGCTTCCAACTCGGCCAGAAGCTGCGGCGAAATGGTCAGAAGATCGCACCCGGCCAACTCGGTAATTTCGCCGATATTGCGGAAGCTCGCGCCCATCACCTGCGTCTTGAACCCAAACTTCTTGTAGTAGTTGTAGATCTTGGTCACAGACTGCACGCCGGGATCGTCTGCGCCTTGATAGCTCCTGCCCGTGTCCTTCTTGTACCAGTCCAGAATGCGGCCCACAAACGGCGAAATCAGAGTCGCCCCAGCCTCGGCTGCCGCAATCGCCTGGTGCAACCCAAACAGCAGCGTCAGGTTGCAGTGGATGCCTTCCTTTTCCAGCACCTCGGCGCCTTTTATGCCCTCCCACGTCGAAGCAATTTTCACCAGAATGCGCTCGCGACCAATCCCCGCCGCATCGTATTCGGCAATAATGGCGCGTGCCTGTGCAATCGTCCCAGCCGTGTCGTACGACAGGCGCGCATCCACTTCCGTTGAAACCCGGCCCGGCACAATCGCCAGAATCTTCTTCCCGAATTCAATCGCCAACCGCTTGAAGGCAAGGTTCGCCACAGTCTCGTCGCTCGCGTCGTTGCCCAACTCTTTACGCGCGCTGGCAAGCACGCCGTCCACAATCGGCTGGTACTGCGGCATCTGTGCCGCTGCTGTAATCAGTGAGGGGTTGGTGGTGGCGTCCTGCGGGCGAAACTTCTCCATCGCCTCAATGTCGCCGGTGTCGGCGACTACAACCGTGTACTTGCGCAACTGCTTAAGCAAATTCTGCGGCATGATTCCTCCTGGGGAAGGGGTCCCCGTTTACTATTGCCCGTTTGGCTTAAGTGTACCGCTTATTCAGATGCGAAAGCACGCTATGCGGTGCATCCCTCGGCGCTCGCCTTCATCTCCGTCCGCTTCCACTCCGTGCGTCAGCGTGCCCAGCCCGGCAACCGACACTTCCACACAATCCCCAGCCTTGAGCGCTCCAACCCCGGCGGGGGTCCCGGTCAGAATCAGGTCTCCCGGCTCCAGAGTAAACGCCGCCGTTATAAAGCTCAGCAGCTTCGGAATCGAAAAAATGAAGTCCAGCGTTGATGCGTGCTGTCGTACTTCCCCATTTACGCGCGTCTCAATCGTCACGCCCGCAATCGGATCCACCTCATCGCTCACCAGCGGCCCCACCGGGCAAAACGTGTCGAATCCCTTGGCGCGGGTCCACTGCACATCCTTCTTTTGCAGGTCGCGTGCGGATACATCGTCGGCCAGGGTGTAACCCCGGATCACACCCCTCAAGTCCGCGTCGGGCTTCAACTTGTGCGCGCGCTTGCCGATTACCAGCGCCAGCTCGCCCTCAAAATCCACGCGCTCTGAGGCGCTCGGCAGCCGCACTACCCCTCCCGGTTTCAGCAGCGACGAAGGCGGCTTGAAAAAAATCAGCGGCTCCGCGGGCATCTCATTGCCCAGCTCCTTTACGTGGTCGCGATAGTTCCGTCCCACGCAGATGATCTTTGACGGCGTCACCGGAGCCAGCAACTCGGCCTTGCCCAGCGGCATCGGCTCAAAGTTCAAAGCCCCATCCCCCATCGTCTTCAGCGCCAGCTTGAATGCAAGGTCCTCCTCCGGCGCCTCTGCGGGCCCCGTAATCCAGAGTTCGCCGTTGCGCTCTTCCACGGCGCCATAGTGCGTCTTATCATCCTTCAGAAACCTGCAATACTTCATCGGGGAAGTCTCCTTACCTGGCCCGCACCCTCAAGGCCCAGGAACCGTCTCCTCAGCCTCTGCGGACCGTGCACTCTCATGTCCGCCCTGGTCCACCGCGCTTACAGCGTAGTTATAACTATGCCCCGCTTGCACCTGCCCATCGTGAAAGGCCGGGCCCACCACCGGCTGCGCTGGCGAAATCCGCTGCCAACCCCCATCTCCCTCACGCCGATAGACGACATACCCCGCCAGGTCCGCCTCGGTCCCCGCCTGCCAACTCAGGTCAATCGCGGGCGCACCGCCATTCTCGCCGACGGTGGCCACCGCCGCCAGCCCGGTTGGCGTATCCGGCGGAAACACATCCTTGGCCTCCACCCTCACCGGCGTGGACATCTGGCCATCCAGTTCCAGCGTTCTGCCATCCACGCTTACGCGGGCCACGCGTTGGGCGCGGTACTCATAGGTCTCGCCCAGGTGAATGTCCTTGTCCAGAGCCCGGTCCGCCTTCGCCCTCGCCTCCACCAGCAGATTCTGCTCGGTGGGTTCAGGCTGCGGAGAGAGCGGTCCCTCTTTCGGCTTGGTCGCCGCCGAAGTCAGCAACTTGCGGTGCAACCGGATTGCCGTCGCAACCGGCTCCTCTGCAACCGGAGTCCAACGCAGCACCACGCCGCTCTTCCTCACCTCGGCGTCCAGCCCTGCCACCGCCGCCGGAGCTTCTCCAGCCAATACCGTCGCAGCATTCGACGGGCCCGCCGAGCGCCCGTTCCTATTCTTCAGCTCAATCAGGTAGGTGAGTATTCGCGGTGCGCCAGCGCCCAGTTCCGCCGGCAGCGTCTCAGTAAACGACCCCGCCCCGCCCGGAGCCGCTTCCACGGTCCCCACCGCCGCGCAAGGCCCCTGAATCTCCCGGCGGCAAACGTAAACGGCCACCTTGTCTCTCAGCACCAACTTGTCTGTATTCTTCTTGGGCATCATCCAGGTCAAGGAAACCTGGTTCCCCGCGCGCGAGGCGGCCAAATCGGTCACCCGATCAGGCAGGTTCAGCGACGGCGGTTGCGGCGCTCCCGGCATCCCGCAACCCGACAGGGCCACCCCGGCGGCCAAAGCACCCAACCCTGCAAACCGCCTGTATCTCTGCACCTTATTCATAACCCTCCCAGTCTACTGGACGGGCATCAGGGTAAAGCAATCCACGTGCAAGCCCAGCCTCTTCGTCCTTCTGGAGGGAGCAGGGGCATTCATGCCCCTGAATCGAGCCTATGAGTGACACGCCTTCAGGCGCGGACGTTCATCTTCCTCCAACGCAACGGCGAATAAGCCAAAAGCCAGCCTCCTTTTATGGCACAGCTTCAGCCGTGCTACGAACGAACAACGCTTTGAAAGGGTGCGGCCGGGGTACTCTCAGGGTCGCCGCGCCGAAACGGCACTATAGATCTGGCAACTAAATACTGTTCGGATGAGCTGGCAATGCTCGAATGTTATTCTGCGCCCTGTTTGATCGACGCCTCTCCACAGCAGATTTCCAGAACATCACCACTTTGCATCTCAATGGAAAGAAGCCATCCATCGTCGACTTTCTCCAGCTTTACCTCGTTGACTGAGTCGCTCTCTCCCCAAGGAAAGACCCGGGGGCAAACAGCACGGAGCACGCCGGACGCTTCAAGGATGACCACGCCTGTGCCGTTCACGCCTGTGCTCAACCTTATTCGCGCGATTCCTTCTGCCCAATGGAGCGCGAAGGTCTCAAGGGTCGCGTCATGCAATTTCGAAAGGCCGTCCATGTGTCGAGTAGGATACAACTCTGTGGTTTCTGTCGTATCGTCGCCGACTCTTCCCCCTCTCACTGCCACAGCCGCAGCATCACCACGCCGCCCTTCGGCGGAGTCGCCGTAAACGAATCCCGCACCACGTCCAGGTCCTTGTGCGCCCACAGATCCCGCGCATGCACCGGACCCGCAAAGCCCAGATCCTTCAAAGTGACCGTCACCGGCTGGGGCACATCGTCGGTCACATAGTTGAAGATGGCCAGCGCCTTCTGGCCTCCTGAGAGCGTCCGCACCCACACCTGCGGGGGCCCCAGGCGCGAGCCCTGCACCCCCAGCGCGTCCTGATCCACCGCAATCACTTCCCCATTCATCAGGATGCTTTTGGTCGTCTCATCCATCTTGCTCAGATCGTTTCCGGCCAGCAGCGGAGCCGCCAGCATCGCCCACAAACTCATCTGCGTCCGGTACTCGTCGGCAGTCATGCCTCCGTTGCCAATCTCAAGCATGTCGGGGTCGTTCCAGTGCCCCGGCCCCGCATACTTTTCCAGTCCGGCCTGCGAAAAACCAATCAGCGCCATGCTGCGGAAGCTGTCGCTTATGTCGTCCGTGGTCCGCCACAGGTTTCCCCCCACCTGTGCGCCCCATTCCCACACCGAGTCCATGCCGTACTGGCAGATGCTGTACACAATCGGCCGCCCGGTCTTCACCAGCGCCTTGTGCATCCGGGCATACGCATCCACCATCATCGCCTGTCCCTTGACGCGATCGTAGTGCGGGCTCTTCATGTCCATCACGTCCCGCAGGCCGCACAGATCGTACTTCAGAAAGTCCACCCCCCACGAAGCATATGTGGCGGCATCCTGCTCTTCGTGCCCATAGCTGCCCTCGAATCCGGCGCAAGTCTTCGGTCCGGGAGAGGAGTAGATGCCAAACTTCAATCCCTTCGAGTGGACGTAATCGCCCAGCGCCTTCATGTCTGGAAATTTGCTGTTGGCCTGGATATTGCCCGCCGCGTCGCGCTGCCCTTCCCAGGTGTCGTCGACGTTCACGTAGATGTAGCCCGCATCGCGCATCCCGCTCGACACCAGAACATCGGCGGTGGCGCGCACGTCCGCATCCGTCACCTTTTCGGCGAAGTGATTCCAGCTATTCCATCCCATCGGAGGCCTCGCCGCCAGGGTCGCGGCGGTCTGCGCAGCAGCCATGGACGCCACCAGTGCGAGGACGAGGACGAGAAAGCAGGGACGAACCCAAGAATTGCGATTGCGGATCATGCGGATTCCCTCTCAACTATTGATATGCGATTCCATTATGACCGAGCCCGCGGGCCTGTGGCTCTAGTGCGAAATAACCTCATGCTCTTCACCGGTTGACCCAGGTCTGGATTCTCAGACCTGGGATTGCATAATCTCCGGTTTGCTGGTTACTTGACCACTGCCAAAAAAGTATCTGTCATCCTGAGCCGCAGGCGAAGATCTGCGGTTGTTCCTGGCGTTGTTTGCACTCGCAAGAATGCTCGTGCAACCGATATGCACCGACCGCGACTGAGAAATGGGGTGCAGACGGATGGCATTCTAACGAGAGGCTAAAGGCAAAAGCCCAGTCCAATTTGATTGACCCTCTAAACGGACAGCAAGCTCGTCCACATGCCACTTTCCGGACTTGTCTGTGGCCTTGATGTAGAGAGTGCCCTTTTGGATCGTCCCAGACACAGGAATATCTAACTCTGCACTTCCATTACTGCCAACTAAGTACGCTTTCTCTTTGGGATTCCCGCCGGCGGCATCGAGATGGTCTCCAAGCAACTCACGTGCCTTCGGTGAGGAGCGAAAAGTATCCATTCCAAGGATATATTCCGGACTGTTACGGATTTCGGAGTACACCGTGTAGTTACCGATCATCATCAATGATCCAATTAGCAACACAGGTATTGCGAGAAACCAAAGCCACTTTTTCATGAAGCCTCCGCGTCTGCGCTTTCCGTCGGGTGCCGGGTGCCCCAGGTCTGGATTCTCAGACCTGGGAATGCATAATGTCCGAATAGCGGGTCACACGAACGCAACTTCGAGATCGCCGGGCTTTGCAGACCAATGTCTTTCGAGCCGCCTATTTGGAGTCAACACCCTTCTGCTTGAGTTGTTCTACGAAAAGCTCAATTTCTTTGATCGGGACATCCCACTCCGAGAGGGTGTTCCCATCTTCATTTACCGTTATTCGATCCCGCAAAGAAATGCTCGCGTGCTCGACGGTGAATTGTGGGTCAAGATTGTCGTAGAACGGAAGGTGGTTCTGCACATGCACAATTCCAGTCTCCCCACGATAGAGCGCCCACCATTCCAAATTGGATGATTCCCTTGGATTGACATACCAAGTAAGCAAGACAGCCTTCTCATCCCCGTTCAGAATTTGTTCAAGAGAACTTAGCCACTGCGATTCATAGTCCCGCTTGTCCCACTCGTATAGGTTGGAGACAAAGTTCTCATCGAGCTTCCCCGCAACAATTCGCCCTACACCGAACGGGATGGTAGGGTCGTCGCCGAGGTATTCGTCTGGCTCACCCGTGAAGCAAATCATGAACGCCAACTGGGTTCCCCTATTCGATATTGTCGAAACGCGCCGAGGTGCTCCGTTTGTTCAAAAAGATTCTTCCAGACAGTGTAGTGCTTACGGTTCGTGTATTGGACGAGTTGTCGCCAATCCGGAAGTTACCAAGCAGTTATCCCTTCCAAAGATGACTGAGCTCACAAACACCCAAGCAATTCAGATCCCCAAAAAAGTCGCTCCGGGAAGAGTGCCTTTCAGCCAAAGCCATCCACATCAAAAACCCAGAACCATCCTTCCGTGCCCTCTCACAGCCTCCTCAACCGATCGCAAGCCTCGTCCAACTCCCCGTCCTTTTTGGCAAAGCAGAACCGCAACAAATCCTCACCCCGACCCGCCCTGAAGAACGCAGACCCCGCTACCGCCGCCACGCCAGTCGTCGCCAGCAAGTTCCTCGCCTTCTCCGCGCCCGTCTTTCCCGGCAGCCGCGTAGCCTGTGCCAGTACGTAGTAAGCGCCCGACGGAACCGAGGACTCCATGCCCGCCGCCTCCAGCGCACGCAGCAGCCGCTCCCGTTTGGACTGGTGATCCGCAGCCAGTTGCGTATAAAAGCTCGGAGGAAGATACTCAAGTCCCGCCGCCGCCCCGTGTTGAAAAGGCGCCGGAGCGCACACATACGTCAGATCATGAAAGTGGGACATAGCCGGCATCCAGCGCGCATCGGCAGTCGCATAGCCCAGCCTCCATCCCGTCACCGAATAGGTCTTCGAAAATCCCGAAAGCACAATCGTCCGTTCCCGCATTCCCGGCAGCGTCGCCGGTGCAACATGCCGCGCGCCGTCGTAGATGAAGTACTCGTAAATCTCATCCGTAATCAAAAACAGATCGTGTTCAATGCAAAGCTGGGCAACCGCTTCCGTCTCTGCCAGCGTGAAAACCTTGCCGCTCGGGTTGGCGGGCGTATTCAGCAGGATCGCCCGTGTCTGCGGCGTTACCGCCGCCTTCAGCGCTTCCGTATCCAGCGACCAGTCGGGCTCCGCCAGCGCCACCAGCACCGGCTTCACGCGCATCGATTGCAGCGTAACCGCGTGGTATCCATAAAACGGTTCGAACAGGATCACCTCGTCGCCGGGGTTCAGCAGCGCCATCACCGTCGCGTGCAGCCCTCCGGTAGCCCCTGAGGCCACCATCACCTCGCACTCCGGGTCGTACCGCAGCCCATAGTCGCGAAGCTGCTTTTCCGCAATCGCCTGCCGCAGCCGAGCAATCCCGTCGCAGCGCGTATAGATGTTGTGCCCCTCGTGGATGGCCTTGATCGCGGCCTCTTGCACGATCCCCGGAACCGGCGTATCGCACACACCCTGCGCAAGGTTGATCCCGCCAATCCGGTCGCACTCGGTCGTCATTGCGCGAATCTCCGACTGAAAAGCGCCGGGGGCAAGTTGGCTGAGGGCAAGTCGGGAAGAAGTTGGTACTGTGGGCATGGGGAAGGTCCTTATCCTCACATAGTACATTTTGGAGTTGAAACCGGCACCCCCGTTCCCACCCCGGCCATTCACTTCCAATGCCCAGGCGCCCATTGATTGCAAGGGGGTTATGCGCATGGCAGCGCGTCGGCCCTTCGTATCCCCGGGTTCGCAGCAGCACAAAGCGTAAAATTAGCCTTTTATGCATGAACTTTCCGTCGTAGCCAGCATCGTCGAATCGGTAACCGAGTTAGCAGCGGCCTACCCCGGTGCGCGCGTTCTTGAGGTACGTTTGAGAGTCGGCGCGCTCGCTTCGGTCATCGAAGACTCATTGCAGTTCTGCTGGGGAATCACCACCGAAGGCACGCCGCTGCAAGGCTCGAAGCTGACGGTGCAGACCCTGCCCGTTGTCATGCACTGTACGGCCTGTGCTCAGGATGTTGAACTGCAAGGGGTGCAGAGTTTCCGCTGCCCCCGCTGCGGCGAGCCGTGCAGTGACCTGCGCCAGGGCCGCGAACTGGAAATTGATTCCATCGAGATCGACGAAGTTGAGGAGGCGATATGACAACCAGAATTGTGGAATTGCGGCGAGGAATACTCAAGAAGAACGACGAACTGGCTGCGGGCCTGCGCGGCCGCTTTGTCGATGCCGGCGTGCTCGTCCTCAACCTGGTCTCAAGCCCCGGCACCGGCAAAACCGCCTTCCTGGAATACACTCTCCGCGAACTGCGCGCTCGTGGAGCGAAAGTCGCCGCTCTGGTCGGCGATCTCGAAACCGACAACGATGCCCGCCGTCTTGCCGCCAGCGGTGCGCCGGTCCGCCAGATCAATACCCACGGCATCTGCCACCTCGACGCCGAAATGATCAACAAGCATCTCGAAGGCTGGGAAGGCGTTGAACTCGCTGGCCTCGACTACCTGTTCATCGAGAACGTCGGCAATCTCGTCTGCCCGTCCAGCTACGACCTCGGCGAAAAGATCCGCGTCGCCCTGCTCAGTGTCACTGAGGGCGAAGACAAACCCCTCAAGTACCCCACCCTCTTCAACTCCGCCGACGCAGCCGTAATCACCAAGATGGACATCGCCGAGCCCTGCGGTTTCAATCGCGAGCTGGCCCTCAAAAACATCAATGAAATCCGCCCCGGCATCCGCATCTTCGAAACCTCGGCAAAAACCGGCGCGGGCATCGACGACTGGCTAGCCTATCTCGCCCAGGCCCACACAGCCCGCCATGGACTCCAGGATCCCCTTTAATTCCCCAATCCCTGAAACCCCCAATGGAGGAAAGTCAAAATGAAACGATTTGTCGTTCTCGCCGGGGCAAGTGTCATCGCGCTTCTGGCCGCCGCCTGCAACCAGTCCGCCAGTACGCACGATGCCGAAATTCAGACGATCAAGGCCATCGAAACGCAATGGAACCAGGACTACGTATCCAAAGACGCGGATAAAATCGCGGCCCACTATGGCGCCGACGCGGTCCTCATGGTTCCGGGAATGCCGCCAACCTCAGGCCGTGACGCCATCCACTCAGCTCTGGAGCAGATGGTCTCCGATCCCGCCATGACGCTGAAATTTCAGGCGTCCAAGGTTGAAGTGTCAAAGGCGGGAGACTTGGCCTATACGCAAGGCTCCTACACGCTCACTGTGACCGACCCGCAGACCAAAAAGATCATCAACGACCACGGCAGCTACGTTACCGTCTATCGCAAAATGGCCAGTGGCCTCTGGAAAGCGGTCTCGGACGTTGCCAGTTCCGCTGTGCCGCCTCCCGCGCCCAAACCCGTGATCACCCCTCATAAAGCCCGCAAGGAGCATAAACCGAGCGTCCCGCAGAAGAAGAAGCACCACCACAGGTAGACCGGGCGAGACAGCTATCGGCCGCCCTAATCATCCGGCCCTTGAATACTGCAGCTCCGTGCCCCATCCTTGCGCCTTTTTTCTGGCGCAAGGGTGGGATGGCTCATCACTCCTTATGGGCCGGAACAAAAGGCCGCGACAGGCTTGGGCAGCCGGCGCCTGCGCCCTCCTGGCTGACTACCCCTTACATCCCGCCCTTGCCCAGCAAAACGCCGATTCCGTACGTCACAGCGCCTTCCAGCGCGCCCACAATAGTCATCTCCATTCCCGAAGACCACCACGACCGAACCGTAATCAGACTCTTTGCCGCGCCCACCGCAAAGTGCGCGAGCAACGAGATCACGGCTGCTGCAATCACCGCCTCAATGCCCTGCAAAAAGAAGAACGGGATAATCGGAATGGCCGCCCCAATCGCCGTCGACAGCGCGCCCGACCCCGCCGAGACCAGTGGATTCGACAGCGCCTCCTCGCTGGTGCCCAGCCGTTCGCTCGCCAACACCCGCAGCAACTGCTCCGGATCGCTCGCGATGTGGTTCACCATGTTCTGCGCGTCTTCCTCCGGTAAGCCTTTCACCTGGTAATAAAGCGACAGCAGTTCGCGCGCCTCCGGGCCGTTCATCTCGATTGCCTCGCGCTCGCGCGCCAGCTCCGCATGGTAAATTTCCCGCTCGCTCTTGGCCGCCAGGTAAGCCCCCGAACCCATCGAAAGCGCCGAAGCAATCAGTCCCGAAAGCCCCGCCAGCAGCACGTACTTGCTGTCGCCCGCCGTCGCGCCCGACACGCCCGACACGATACCGAAAATCGCGCCCAGCCCGTCGTTCACGCCATAAATAGCGTCCCCAATCCACGCGCCCGGCTGCTTGCGTCCCTGCGCCCGCTTCGCAAGCATCTCGTCCAGAACCGCCTTGGCGTCAATCCGCGGCGCTCCCGCCGGAGCCGTATAGTGCCCCCGCAGCAGCGACCCGAGTTCGCGGTAATGGTCCTTTTCGTCCTCAATTACATGGTCCAGAATCGCGGTTGACCCCTCGTCGCCCAGGGCCTTCAACTGCTCGCCGTAGCTGGCAATGTGGCGGCTCTCTTCAATCTCCAGCCGTCGCAGCGCCATCCGCACGCCGCCCGCGCGATTCGCCAGCGAATCGGCCTCGCCCCCGGGACTGCCGTGATACACCGGCTCCGGCCCGCCCAACTCAAGGATGCGCCCGTGCCACAACGCTGCGTGTTCCCATTCAGCCCCGGCCAGGTGACGCAACACCTGCGCGCGCACCGGGTCAGTGTCGCGGTCAGCCAGCGTTTGGTAGGTGTGGAAGGCCTCGATCTCCGCCTGCCAGTTGCCCTCCAGGGCAGCCAGAACCTTCTTCAGTTTTGCGCCGCTCAACACTGCAATCGCCATCTGTTTCTCCTCGCCTGTCCCCTGAGAATAACGGAAATCGCGCCTCCGCAGGTAGCCGGGCAGTTGCCGGTGGGCACAATCACTTTCCAGCAGTGCGGTCTGCCGTATAGTGTTGTCTGCGTACTTGCCAATCGTTTCCCCCTTGAAACGTGGAACGGGCACGGCAAGCGTTTGTCTGCCCCAGGCAAGAGAACACAGAATCAACCGGCAATTCCAACTGAGCATGCAGGGAGAAACGTTCTATGGCTGCACAATCCAAACCGTCGGCGGCGCTCACCTCGCCCGGATACCTGATCCCCTTCATCACCGTCACCGCGTTGTTCTTCATCTTCGGGTTCATCACCAACCTGAACATGGCGCTCGTGCCCCATCTACGTTCCATCTTCGACCTTCCCTACAAGCTGGCAATGTTGGCCGAGTCGGCGTTCTTTCTCGCCTACTTCGTCTTCGCCTCCCCCACGTCCAAGCTGATTGAGGTCATCGGTTACAAGCGCACCATGGTGGTCTCGCTGTTCATCCAGGTGGCTGGCTGCCTGCTCTTCGTCCCCGCCGCCAAGCTCGTCAGCTTCCCGCTCTTTCTCACCGCCGTCTTCGTCGTGGGTGCTGGCATCACCGCTCTTCAGACCTCCGCCAATCCCTACGTATCCATCCTCGGGCCAGAGCATAGCGCTCCCATCCGCCTTACCCTGGCGCAGGCCCTCAACTCGCTCGGCGGCACCCTGGCCCCCGTCGTTGCCGGAGCATTCATCCTCACTGATCCAGAAAAGTTCTCCACCAAGGCCGGCATTGCTGACACCGTGCGCGGACCCTATATCGTCATCGCCGCCGCCCTGCTTGTTCTGGGAGTAGCCGTTGCATTCTCCCATCTGCCCGCCATCGCCGAGACCGTCTCCTTCCGTCCCGGCAAGCAGGGCGATCCCGTTCTCAGCCGCAGCATCTGGAGGTACAAGCACACCGTCCTCGCCGCGCTCGGCATCTTTTTCTATGTGGGAGTGGAAGTCGGCCTGGCCTCTATCGCCGTCAACTACTTCAAGACCCAGGGAATGAGTTCGCTCAAGACCGCGTCCTTCCTGGTCTCTCTCTACTGGGCTGGCGCACTCGTCGGCCGCCTCCTCGGCTCCTGGATTCTCACCAAGGTCAAGTCCGGCAAGCTGGTCAGCATCTTCGGCTTTGCCGCCGCCGCCCTCATTGCCGTCTCCATGTTCACCTCGGGCAATGTGGCCATCTGGGCCCTGGTTCTCTGCGGATTCTTCAACTCCATCATGTTCCCCAACATCTTCACGCTGGGCATCGCCGGACTCGGCCCCATGACCAGCAAAGGCTCAGGCCTCATCATGACCGCGGTTGTCGGCGGAGCCGTCATCCCCTATCTCATCGGCGCTCTGGCAGACAAGGTCGGCATCCAGCACTCCTTTGTGATCCCGGTCATCTGCTATCTCTACATCGCCTACTACGGCCTCTGGGGATCCAAACCAACCCGCACCATCACCGCATAAAGCAACCGGGGCGAGGGCAGCACGCCCTCGCCCCGTGCCCCTCTATCTCCCAGTCCCAACCAAGCCCCGTGCCCCATCCATTCGCGCACTTTGCGAATGGGTGGGACAGCAACAAACTAACCCTCGCGCTTTTAGTGAAGCATAAAATCCGGCAGTTACCCCACCCACAAAATTGAACTGTCATCCTGAACGAAGTGAAGGATCTGCGGCTGCCGTTGAGATTCAAATTGGCGTTACTTCCGGTTTGCCGACGATTAACCACAACCCGGAGGCTGACGAGAAGCTGCAATGTCGAAGCATGACAAATGAACACTATCGTGGGAAAGCCGGGTGCCCCGGGTCCCTCGCTTTTGGGGACCTGGAATAGTACGATCCCAAATCTTCCCCGTGCACCTTGCTTGCGGTTCTTCTCTGCCGCAAGGGTTGGGGACGAATAGCCAACCATCCGACCACAATGCCCGTCCGGCGCCATCATCCTCTACCCACAGCAGTGTCATCTGAACGTAGTGAAGATCTGCGGCGGCCTTTGAGAGTTTCAAAGGATCGTTACATCCGAATAGGCGACCATACAAACGGAATCCGCAGACGCAATCCAAATGATGGTTGTCCCACCGCCTGATCTACGCGAAAGCGATCACTTTCGACGAGATAGGTCAAGCTCTGTGACTGGGGATTCGCCAATCTGCGTTGGTGCACACCAGAGCCCGATCACGACACCCATAAAAACGGAAAGTGCGAGCAAGAATCCTAATTCGGCCAACTTCGCGCTCCACCGTTCCTCCTGAAGAACCCGTTGGATGACGTCAGAATCTAAATTGAATATGAACAAGCCAAGGCCAATTACCAGCACCCCAAATGCCCAGACGAATTGGAATCGCGTGAGGCGATGGCCTTCTCGATCCATTGTCCAGAATGCCGCCCGTACTGGGATGCCACACAAACGAGCGATCTATGGGCCAACAAAGCACACCCAAAGAAGTGCGGCTGGTCCGCGAGCGAAGTCAAAGACTAATCCCTTCATGAATGCCTCATGGAATTTCGCCGGAGAGCTTCTATTATGTCGCAACTTCCCCGATACGGACGAATTGTTGTTTCGCAGGCGTATCAACGCCCACCCTGAAGTCACCTTCTCACAGAATCCAATCCGCACCGGACCAAACCATCCGCCCCGAAACCCACCCCAGCGCCCGCCTGTAAAATCACGTCATCAACGAACCCGCCCCGCACCATGACCCGCAAGCCCAAACCAACCCCGCGCAAACACAGCCTGCTCATCGCAGTCGCCGTGGCGCTTGCCGTTCTGCTCCTCTTGCTGCGCATGATCAACTTCGTAGCGGGCCACGGCCATCACCGCCTATGACTGCCTGCCCTTCGCCGCCTGCCACGCCTTAACAAACTTCCAGTGGATATAGACCGAGTGGTTCAGATGCTGCAGCAGCCCAGCGCTCCCATCCAGAAACCCCAACCGGAAAATGTAGTTATAAATAAACGTTGCCGCCGGATTCAGCAGCCCATTCCACGCCAGCCCCGCCGCCGACCTCGGAGCCCGGCCCGCCTCCACCATCATCCGCGCGGCCACCGTGCTGTAGCGGTTCATGTGCTCCACATACTCTTCGAGCGTCGGGTAGCAGTGGTGCAGCAGGGGACTCTTCAGCGTGCCCACCGCCCCTGTTGCCTTCATCGTCTCGTGGACCGCACGCTCCTTGAACAGCGCCGAACCCCGCCGGAACAGCCGCAACTTGGGGTCAGGCCAATAGCCGCCGTGGCGCAGCGGCTTGCCCAGAAAGTGATTGAGCCGCGGAATCCGATAGGCGCTGCACTCCGGCTTGCCAGCCAGCAGCAACTCGATCTCCAGGGCTAGTTCCGGGCTTACTTCCTCATCGGCATCCAGAGACAGCACCCAGTCCCCAGCCGCATAGGCAATAGCCGAGTTCTTCTGCCCGGCAAACCCTTTCCACGGCTCTACGAAAACCCGCGCGCCGGCTCTCCGCGCAATCTCCAGCGTCTCGTCCGATGACCCCGAGTCCACGACGACCAGATCCTGCGCAAAACCCACGCTCGCCAGCGTGCGCGGCAAATTTGCCGCCTCATTCAGCGTAATCAGAACAACAGAAATCGTCTCGGGCATCGTGCCAAGAATAAACCGGCAAGCTCCCCTCGCGAATCTCAATGTCTCTCGATATGGCCGTCTTTCCGGAGGGAGCAGGGGCATTCATGCCCCTGAATTGATCCCAGGCTGGTCGTCCACCGGCCTAGCCGATCTGCGCGGGGATGAAGTTCGTCGCCGAGCATCACCCGCTAACTCGCTAACTTGCTAACCCCGCGCAGCAGGGGCTGACTCGCTGCCTCTACTTCAACCGCATCACTCGGACTATTCAACGCGCTGCCCAATGGGGCCCATGTCCTTGTCGGCGCGCGATTCATAAATTCAATAAATATATGAAAATAAACACGTTATTATCCAGCATAGCTATGCTCTAAGACTGCCTATTTTCCCTTCCGCACTTTTGCATAAGATATCCCTCCGTTGGCGCACAATGGTTCTAGAGGTTAAACAGGGATGAAGCCGCATTGCACTGCCGGAGATTTCGAGCCCATTCGAGCCGTCACCGGAACCAGGTCCGCAAGCACCCACCCCACCCCCCTCCCTACCCTCCCTACCCACCCCCCCTCCCTGACCCACATGAAGCTGTGAACCCAGGCGCAATCCGCCTCTTGCAGCCTCGAACCGCGTATCCATCGCAAAATTCAAGTTCATCTCGCCATGATTTCAGTGCTATGCTTCCACGCATGGCAGAGTTTCCTACCAATCCAGCGCGCTTCGATCCCTACAAGAACTTCAACTTCCGGGTCAAATGGGATGGCAAGTACATTCCAGCTATCGTGCGGGTCTCAGGCCTGTTGCGTACAACTGAAGTGCTGGTGAGCCGCGAAAGCGGCGATCCAAGCAACAGCCGTAAATCCACCGGACTCACCGGATTCGAGCCCATTACCATCGAGCGAGGCCTCACCGATGATCCGTCCTTCGAAAGCTGGGCCAATCTGGTGTGGCAGTTCGGCGCGGGTTTCGGCGTGGAGTCTTCGCTCAACGAGTTCCGTAAGAATATTTCCATCGAACTCTACAACGAGGCCGGCCAAATGGTTCGCGCCTACAGGGTCTACCGCTGCTGGCCGTCCGAGTACCAGGCAATGGCTCCGCTCGATGCCAACGTCGCAGCGGTGCTCATCGAGCGCATCACCCTTCAGAACGAAGGCTGGGAGCGAGACACATCGGTAGTCCCGCCAGCGCAGACATAAGACCTAGGAACTTGTTGAAAAACGCCTGATGATCGGTGGAAGTGGAGGGTACGGCCTTCAGCCCGTGCATAAGCCCAGCGAAATCAATGTGGGGCTTTACAAGCTGCGGAAAAACTCTTATTGCGCCGCTGTTTTGAAAGGGCACGGCTTTAGAGCTTATCCGTAAATAGAAACGGTCTTTCTCCAACAGATGAGGGCGGCGGCAAGGGATAGGAGCCCGTTGTAGCTGGCCTGGGTTTTCTC